>JBAQLS010000026.1:0-43215 GCA_049302075.1 Carboxydocellales bacterium
CTTCTGATACTCGTCAATATGTCATCTCCTGATTCCTCAGGATAGATATCTCTCTTAGTTTACTACACTTCTGCAATAGTAACTTCCGCATGACCCTTAAAAACGGAACTTACCTTTTCATTTAACATAAATAAACTTTTTTCAAGCAATAATATTGTAAATTTTACAAATATAAGGAACTGTATACAGTTTTTTTCGGCGAAGTTAAATCTTCCTAAAGGCTCCTTAATGGGTATTCCATGCTGACGCATAGTGCGTAAGCTATTTTTTTTACCTCTTCCTCCCCCCTAGCGGGCAAATATAAAATACTCCCCCCACACGGCCAGGGTCGTACCCATCCCAGGAAAGGTGCATGCATATTTATAGTGACAGGCATTCGCCCGGTCACAAGGACATGCATCCTAGCAGCAAGCCGGGACCCGACACCCGACCGTTGGACAAGTTATTTTATATTTGCCCCAACCCCCTGGATTATGGTAGGATTAGCATAAAAGTTAAAATAAATGGGGGATTGCAATGCCTAAAAATTACGAAGAAATTCTCAACAACTATACGGCTAGGATAGACGACGATATTGCCCTACGGGTTCAATTTATCCGAGACCAGCTAAGTCAGGCTGGCTTGGGCGGGGCATTGGTAGGGGTATCGGGAGGAATTGACAGTGCAGTGGTTTCCGCTCTCGCCCTCAAGGCTTTGGGCCAGGAAAAGGTGGTGGGAGTTTGGATGCCCGCCTACAGCCATCCGGTACACCAAGCTGATGCTCAAGTCTTGGCGCAGGCTATCGGACTAAACCTGATCACTGTCAACCTTAATAAAACTACAGATGAAATTTTATCCGCAGTTACCACAGGAATGCGGGCAGGCGGATTGCTTAAGCCCCAGGAGGAGCTATGTACACTTACGATAGGTAATACCAAAGCCAGGGAAAGAATGACCACCCTTTATGGCATTGCCGGACAGCTAGGCTATCTGGTTTTGGGTACCTGTAATCGGACGGAAATTCATTTGGGTTATGAGACCAAAGGTGGAGATCAGATTTGTGACTTTAACCCTATAGCCGGTATTGTTAAAGCTCAGGTGCGAATTTTGGCCAAAAACCTAGGCATCCCGGAAAGTATTATAAATAAAGCTCCCAGTGCCGATCTGTGGACAGATCAAACTGACGAAGGGGAAATGGGCTTCACTTATGAACAAGCAGATAAAATCTTATTGACCGGTGCAGGCAACCCGGAAGTTATCGCCAGTATGGAGCTATTGCACAGAAAGTCTGAACATAAGCGTGCTTTAGCCCCGGGACTTTAAAAAATACGTTATTGAAGATAAGGGAGGTAGGAACATGTCAGGCCATTCGAAATGGGCTAATATAAAACATAGAAAAGCCAAACAAGATTCGGTGCGGGGTAAGGTTTTTACTAAAATCGGCAAAGAGTTAATGATAGCAGTAAAAGACGGGGGTGCCGACCCGGAAGTTAATTTCCGGCTTAAAGGTGTTGTCCAAAAAGCCAGAGAAAACAATATTCCCCAAGATAATATCCAACGGATAATCGATAAAGCGTCGGGTAACCTGGCTGGGGTAAACTATGAGGAAATTGTTTACGAGGGTTACGGACCTGGAGGAGCGGCAGTTTTAATTAACATCATGACTGACAGCCGCAACCGGACTGCAGGGGAAATTCGCCACCTTTTTTCTAAGAATGGGGGGAATCTTGGCGAAACCGGATGCGTGGCTTGGATGTTTGACCATAAAGGTTTGATTGTGATTAATAAGGAAGACATGACCAAGGACGAGGATGAAATAATGATTGCGGCTCTGGAAGGTGGGGCAGAGGATGTCCGGGTTGAAGAAGATTCCCTGGAAATTATTAGCCAACCGGATGAGTTGGAAAATGTCAAACAAGCCCTAGTCCAGTTGGGAATCAAGTGCGACCTAGCTGAACTAACCATGTTACCCCAGACTACAATTGAATTAACTGGGGATGAGGCCAAAAAAATGCTTAGACTGATGGATGCTTTAGAGGACCACGATGATGTTCAAGGTGTCTGGGCTAACTTTGATATTGATGACTCCTTTGAAATGGATTAAACTATACGAGATGGTAGAAAAATTGGAAGTATCCATTGGCAGGTTCAAAATTTAACTTAAGAATTTAGCTTGATAAGTATAAAAAATGGAAAAATTGGCCAGACTTCTTCTTGAACAGATTATGTAATGAAAGGGGAAGCTTGGCCATGATATTTAAATGGTCCAAAGCCGTGTTGTGGCTAGCCGGAACTAGTATTATAGTTTCTGCGGCGACAGCAGGTTACCTGGGAGTGACCAAATATTTGCCTTTACGCAAGCCAGACGCTTTTACCCAGGCAGCCCAAGCTAGTAGTGAACCTAGGGTGACCGAGAATACTGTTGTTCGTCTAGAGCGAAAATTCCTTTGTGGAAACGTGGAGACGGATATCACACCAGTGACCCTTGATTTAATAGGGTTGAATACCTCTCAGTTAACCCCTAAATACCCTGCGGACGAAGGCTGGGAAGTTGGCAACGAGCTTCCCCAAGTGTTGGTGTTACGTAAAGCTGAGTGGGATGTGTGTTCCTTGCACCGCAACTACCGCCACTTGGGTAATGTTCAAGGAGTACTAGCAATATATGAAGGACCTTTGGAGGTAAGTAAAACTTTGCTCCAAAAAGAGGATATTAAATTAAAAGCCCTCCCCAAGGAACTTCGGGATCAGCTCAAGCAAGCAGAAAAGTTTAAGAATCAGAAACCGGAAGTCAAACGACAGCTTAGAGCAAGCCTGGAATTCCAAAATGATGCTGCTATCAATGAGTTTCTGGACAACCTAGACGAGTATCGGGAAGATTAAGCTCTGCTCAGGCTGTTGAAATTCCCCGTCTAGCGTTGTCAAAATAAAGGCCAAGTTCCTCGATGTACAATCAGTACACCTGCGGACTTGGCCTTTATTTTTCCTAGCTAGACGGGTTTTTCAACAGCCTGCTCTGGGGTCAAAAAATTCCCCGTCTGGCTGTGTCGCTGGCTATGACAAAATCCTCGACGTACGACGAGTACGCCTGTGGTTTTGTCATAGCCATCTTCGTGCCAGACGGGTTTTTCAACAGCCTGCCTGGGGTCAAAAATTCCTGTCTAGCGTTGTCACCAGAATTGCCCTAATGTCTTCGACGTATTAGCACAAAGTACACCTGCGGACTTGGCCTTTATTTTTCCTAGCTATACGGGTTTTTCAACAGCCTGCCTGGGGTCATAAAAATCCCTGTCCTTCGGAGGTCAAGCTTTTGTTTTTCTGTAGCAGGAGAACGCACATTCGAGGGCGAATAACTAATAAATAGTTAACAAGGGAGGACAAGGCTAGTGCGCATTATCGGGATAGACCCGGGAACTGCCATAACCGGATATGGAATTATCGAAACCCAGGGTAACAAGTTTCAAGTGCTTAAATATGATTGTATCCGTACTTCTGCCCAAGAAAGCCTGGCTCGGCGTCTGTGTTTAGTGTTTAATCAACTTGAAGAGTTACTGGATTATTACCAGCCGGAGCATTTTGCCATTGAGGAACTTTTTTTTAATAAAAACGTCAAAACAGCTTTAGCGGTAGGCCACTCCCGGGGAGTAGCTATTTTAGCAGCAGCCCGGAGAGATCTGCCGGTTTTTGAGTATACTCCCTTACAGGTAAAACAAGCGGTTGTTGGCTACGGTCGCGCGGAAAAAGCTCAGGTTCAGTTTATGGTCAAAACTATTCTAGGTCTTGAGCAAGCGCCTAAGCCGGATGATGTGGCTGATGCCCTAGCTATAGCTATTTGCCACGCCCACTCCTATCGTATCCCCTACCTAGGAAGCAACCGAACATAGAAAAACGAACATAAGTAGCAACCGAATATTGGTTGAAACCGAAAATTACCAGATTGACAGGGTAGGGATAAAGGGTTATTGTAAAAACAGGATATTAGGGTTTTGGTTAGCAGATTTAGAAGCTCGGAGGGAACTCGGTGATTGCGTATCTGAAGGGTAAATTAATTTCCGCAACTTTAGATTATATAATTATGGAAGTGGGCGGGGTGGGTTATAAAGTATTTACCCCTGCTTCTCTTTTCGGTACCCTGCCCGAACCTGGTGAGGAACTGGTAATTCACACTCATCATTACGTCAGGGAAGATGCCATCCAATTATATGGTTTTGAGAATACTCAGGACTTAGCTGCCTTTGAATTGTTACTGGGCATTTCCGGGGTGGGACCCAAGGTAGCCCTGGCGGTACTTTCCGTGCTTAATTACCAGCAACTCCACCAAGCAATTATCCAAGAGAATTTACCCGTGCTGAACAAAATTCCCGGAATTGGCAAGAAGACTGCTCAACGTTTGGTTTTAGAATTAAAAGATAAACTTTCAAAAGCTGGCGCTAATATTTCCCCAACCCTGGGTTTGCAGACGTTAACAGGAGCGGGAGCACCGCTTTCTCCTGCTGAGGACGGAATATCTGCTTTGGAATCTTTGGGCTACCAGCATAATCAGGCCCGTTTAGCTATACAACAGGCGCTAAACCATTATGGTGAAGCAGCTGCAGTTGAGGATTTAATAAAAGGCGCACTAAAGACCCTGGCTAAGCTTTAGGAGGTATACCTTGGAAGAACGGATTATTTCCTCCAACCCTCAGGTGGAGGACTCGGAAATAGAATATAGCCTGCGGCCCAAACGGCTTCAGGAATACATAGGTCAAACCAAGGCCAAAGAAATGCTAGCTATCTTTATTGCTGCGGCCAAAGGCCGGAAGGAAGCTTTGGATCATGTCTTGCTTTATGGACCACCGGGCTTGGGTAAAACCACCATGGCCAATATTATCGCAAATGAAATGGATGTTCATATCAGGGTCACTTCTGGTCCAGCCATAGAGCGGCCAGGTGATTTAGCGGCTATTCTCACCAACCTTAACCAAGGGGATATTCTTTTTGTGGACGAAATACACCGCCTTAATCGAAGTGTAGAGGAAGTGCTCTACCCGGCGATGGAGGATTATGCCCTGGATATTATTATAGGCAAAGGCCCTAGTGCCCGTTCCCTCCGGTTGGATTTGCCACCCTTTACCTTAATTGGGGCAACCACCAGGGCGGGTGCACTTACCGCACCTTTACGGGATCGTTTTGGGGTAATCAGCAGGCTGGAGTTTTATCAGGTGGATGAGCTTCTGGAAATTGTCACTCGGACTGCAGATATTTTTAAAGTAGCCATTGAACCCCAAGGCGGGGAGGAAATTGCCCGTCGTTCCAGGGGTACTCCTAGGATTGCTAACCGCCTGTTAAAAAGAGTACGGGATTACGCGCAGGTTAAAGCAGAAGGACGGATAACCAAAGAGGTGGCTGATGCTGCTTTGACTATGCTGGATATAGATGCCTTAGGTCTGGATCTGGTAGATCGCAAGCTTTTACACTGTATCGTGGATAAATTTGGCGGAGGTCCGGTGGGGGTGGAAACTCTAGCTGCGGCAACCAGTGAAGAAGTTGAGACAATTGAGGATGTCTACGAACCCTACTTACTCCAGTTAGGTTTTCTGAACCGCACTCCTCGGGGACGGACGGCTACATTATTAGCCTATCAGCACTTAGGTATCCCTATGAAACCGGCCCAGGATGATGTTCAACAAAGGCTAGAGCTTTAACATTACTAAATATAATATTTTTGGGATAAAAATCAAACCGACCCCAATAAACTAATCAACTATTACGAATAGTATAATGCGAGGTGAAACTCATGCCAGGACTCTTTAAGAGTCTCTCCTCCAAAAGGGAAGAAAATTATAAAGAACTATTACGAAAGGCTCAACAAGGGGAACCCGAAGCCAGAGAGCAGCTTATTCGTCAATATACGCCATTTATCCTGCGGGTGTTGTCCCAGAAAAGTGGTCGGTATTTCCGCTTGGGAGAAGATGACGAAGTAAGTGTAGGTCTGATGGCATTTGATGAGGCAATCACTGCTTTCGAACGAGAACGTGGGGCGAACTTTCTAACTTTTGCCGAAACAACCATTAAGCGAAGGTTAATTGATCACTATCGGCGGGAAAGCCGATTTTCCAAGGTTGTACCCATTTCGGCGTTAGAACAGGAAAACGGGAGTAACCAAGATGCAGTATCCCAAATTACCGCCCGTCAAGCTGTGGCAGAATTTCAAGCTAAAGGTGAAGCCCAGGATCGTAAAGACGAAATTCTAGCCTATAGCAAAATACTTAGTGAGTACGGAATTACCTTTGCAGAATTAGTTGCAGTAGCTCCTAAACACGATGATGCCAGGAAAAGGGCTATGGAAGCGGCGTATTTGGTGGCCGAAAACGAGGAACTTAAAAGATTCCTGTTAATTAAAAAGGAGCTGCCTTTAAAAATCCTGACCGACTTGGTGGATGTAAGTCGTAAAACGTTGGAGCGACAGCGTAAATACATAATTGCGGTAGTTTTAGTACTTATCTTTGAGTTTACCCACCTTAAAGAATATATGAAAGATATTTAGATACAGAAGGGAGGAAAAAATATGGCCATTAAAAAAGGAGTAGTGCTGGAATTAGAAGGATCGGAAGCAATTGTACTTACTGACCGTGGAGAGTTTGAAAGAGTTCCCATGGGCAGAAGGAAGCTAGATATAGGCATGGAAATTACCCTGCCCAGCCGTCGGAGATCAGCTGTTTTTGGAAGTAAGCGCTGGACCGGTTGGATTGCTAGTGCCGCTGCAGTACTATTTGTGGCCATTGCGCCCTTCTTGTCTCAGGTGATGCAACCTAGTGAAGTATTTGCTTATGTGGACATAAGTATTAACCCTAGCATCAGGCTGGCGGTTAATGAAGATAAGCGGGTGGTAGCCGCTGACCCTATTAACAACGACGGGCGAAGGGTATTATCCGAGGTGCAGGTTGTAGGTGAAGAAATGAATGCAGCTGTTGCCCACATTACTGAACAAGCAGTTGAAGATGGCTTTATCAGTGCTAACCGTAAAAACACAATTATCCTTGCCTTAACCCCCGCACAAGGGAACAGAGTTGCCCTGACTTGGGAGAACAAGCTGAAGGAAGCTGTTACCACGGCATTGCAGGATCAGCAGCAGGTAGCTGCAGTAGAGACCAGGATTGGTTCCTCCGACTTACGTCTGGCAGCCACCAAGCAAGGGCTTGCCGTAGGTGATTTTATGATGCTGCTGGCGGCTAAAGAAAAAAATCTACAAATAACTGTAGCAGAAGTGAAAAGGGATCCTATTGGCAATATCATTCGCAATCTGGGAAGCAGCCCGGAGGAATTAGCTAAGGTAGAACGTAATACCAAAGATTGGGATCGAATTGTAGCTAAATACAGCCCCGAATTAGAGGGTGGTAACCCAACTTCCACAACAACAGTTCTGGCTCCCCCTTCCGACGGAAAGGGCGACAACGCCAAACCGGGCACCCCACTGCTTGTTGCTAACGGTGGAGATAAGCAGGATAGTAACACCAGTCTTGATCAGATTAAGGATCCAACAGGAGTAGTTAAAATTACAGGTTTAGACCCCAAAGGGAATAATCCGAAGAAGCCTGTAGTTGACCAGAACTCGCTTAATAGCAATACAGGCAGTCAAGATACTGTTAAAGAGACGGTATATTCTACTAAAGCTCCGGCCAGTATGGGTATAGATGTACCGGCAGGTGCGGCCTTGGCTCCTAAGGATTAAATCACCCTGCGGCTGTTGAAATTCCCCGTCTAGCTTTGTCAAAATATTTACCAAGGTCCTCGACGTACAACCAGTACGCCTGCGGCCTTGGTAAGTATTTTTCCTTGCTAGACGGGTTTTTCAACAGCCTACTGGGGTCTTGAAATTCCCCGTCTAGCTGTGTCAACGGATTTCCAAGGTCCTCGACGTACTCATAGTACGCCTGTGGTCTTATTAAATCCGTTTCGCGCTAAACGGGTTTTTTATATAGGAATTTGCCGTATAAAACATCCAGACTAAGAGACGCTTGAAGGAAAATTGTTCCTTAATGTCGAATGCTCTACCGGATACAAGTGCCACCAAGAAGGGGGAAAAGAGATGACTCTAAAGCTTAACCGGTGGAAGCTAGTAGTGCTGCTTACTTTCATAACTCTGGTCGGTATTTTGGTGGTGAGTAACGCTAAGGGTGCCATAGCTTTGAGCCCAAAACTAATTAGAGTGGGTCTGTTAACTAATTCGCCGGGAACGGCTTTAAGTTTTGGTGCAGGCTACCAACTGGTGGATAAAGCAACAGGGAAGGCTATTTGCGAACTGACAGCTAACGATCAGGTACAATTTACACCGGAGGGCTTAGGCGAAGTTGCTATCCTGGCTGCAGCTGGAACAACTACAATTCAAACGGGCGCGGAACTTTATAGTTTAGGACAGGACGGAAACCCGGTAAAAACTATGCTGGAACAAATCTTTATGACTGCAGAGGATACTGTCCCCAGACTTACCAGAGGGATTACGGTGAGTACTAGTCAACAAGCTTTTGGCACTTTTGCCGGACCTATAGTGGTTAGAAAAATATTACCCGATGGAGAAGGATTAGTATCGCTAGGTAATAAGCAATACCGGGGAAACATGGAAGTACGACTGGATAGTAACAATAGCCTGACGGTAATTAATGAACTACCTCTGGAGCAATACTTGTATGGGGTAGTTGCATCGGAAATGCCTAGTAGTTGGCCTTTAGAAGGGTTGAAAGCTCAGGCTGTGGCAGCTAGGAATTACGCTCTCCGCCAGCAGCAAACAGGACGCTTTTCCGCTAATGGTTTTGATGTAACTGCTACTGATTTAAGTCAGGTCTACGGGGGCTTTGGGTCAGAAAAGGAAAAAACCACCACTGCGGTGGATGCTACCCGGGGTGTGGTAATGCTTGCAGAGGGAAAGCCGATTAATGCGGTATACCACTCCAGCAGCGGTGGTTATACTGAGAATAGTGAGGAAGTTTGGAATTATCCAGCCAGCTATCTGAAAACCAAGCTGGATACCTTAGATGTTAACACCTCGCACTACAACTGGCAGTTTCCCTTAACTGGTTTTATGACCATGGAGGAGGCTAAAACAAAGCTTCAGGCCATTAAGGGGTGGAGCTTTGGCACAATAACCAATTTAGCAGCCGAGAAAATGACTGCCAGTGGGAGTAGAATCCAAATACTCAGGATAGAAGGAACCGACCCGACGGGAAATCCCAAGGTAGAAAAGCTCTTCAATGCAGACATAGTGCGTAGTGCCTTCGGACTAAAGAGTGCTCCCAAGGAAATCATCCTGAACTTGGGAGTTGATGGGAAACTTCAAGGAGTAGTCTTTAAGGGTTCCGGCTGGGGTCACGGTGTAGGGATGTCCCAATGGGGTGCCCGGGGCATGGCTCAGGCCGGGAATGACTATCGGACCATTTTACAGTATTACTATACTGGGGTAACGATTGCAGAAAACTACGCCGAATAAGTTGGCTGGGGTCAAGCACCTCCGGTCGGATACCTGTACCGGTGTGGGAGCTCTTAGCTGCTTTTCTAGTAGCTGTAAGCTTGGTGTGCTAATATAAGCACCCAAACCTCGCCGATTCGTCGTCCGTGACTCAGCGGCGAGGCGGCCACCGTCCTTGGTGGCCGGGGTGCTTATATTGCCCACCTTCGCTAACAGCTACTACGGCAATCCGCCATGAGCTCCCCCACCGGAACAGGTATCCGACCTGGGTCATTGACCGGGGGTGGGCGTGGGGGGTGCATGCAATCCTACCGGGAAGGGCTTAGGTACAAGCTCAAGCCTACTCCAGCTATATGTTACGGGCAGTTTATCTATCACGATTTGAGAGTTTACTTAGGCTAAAGGAATAATCCTGCATTTGAAGTCCCATGACCTGGGCACATATCAGTGGTGACTTGCCAGGGCAATAGATGACTTAGGTTGGAGTGCCCACACCGTGTAGGCACCCGACCGGTTAAGAATGACCTAGACTATGACCCCAAATCAGGGGCAGCAAATCAGTAAAGGATGGATGGAATGCGGGTTGCCGACTTTGACTACCTACTACCAGAGGAACTTATCGCCCAGGAACCGGCGGAGCCTAGAGATCACTCTAGGCTTTTGGTGTTACACCGGAATACGGGTGCCATAGAGGAAGGGATTTTTCGGGATATCCTAACCTACTTAAAACCGGGGGACTTGCTGGTGCTTAATGATACTAGGGTTATCCCGGCTAGGTTGTTTGGGTCTAGGGAAGGGACGGGGGCTAAAATAGAGGTGGTACTCCTGAACCGACTGGACAAATTTCGGTGGGAAGTGCTGGTACGACCGGGCAAAAAAGCCAGGGTGGGAGCTAGAATTAGTTTTGGCCAAGGAGAATTAACAGCTCAAGTTTTGGACACAACTGAGGCGGGAGGCCGGATCTTGAACTTTGAATACCAAGGGGTTTTTGAGGAGATTCTGGATCGTTTAGGCCGGATGCCTTTACCGCCTTATATTACTAAAGAGTTAGTGGATCGGGAACGCTACCAGACAGTATATGCTCGTCAAGAAGGTTCGGCAGCTGCTCCTACGGCAGGATTACATTTTACTCCCCAATTGCTGGAAGAGCTAAAGGCGCAAGGTGTTCGCCTGGGGTGGGTGTTACTACATGTCGGATTGGGTACTTTTCGCCCGGTAAAAGCTGAAAATATAGACGAACATCACATGCATAAGGAATATTTCGAGGTATCTGCCGAAACGGCGCAGTTAATTAACACTACTAAAGCTGAGGGTGGCAGAATAATAGCAGTTGGTACCACCACCACTAGAACTTTGGAAAGTGTGGCGGATGAGCAGGGCCAGGTTAAGGAGGGAAAAGGGTGGACAGAAATCTTTATCTACCCTGGACGGCAGTTTAAGGTAATCGACGGGTTAATTACTAACTTCCATTTACCGAAGTCCACCTTGCTCATGCTGGTAAGTGCTTTGGCCGGACGAGAACAAGTGCTGACTGCTTATGAGTTAGCCATCCGAAAGCAATATAGATTTTTTAGCTTTGGGGATGCGATGTTAATTATTTAGAAGGTTGATTCTGCAGGTAAATATTTGGAGGTAACTATCCGAGAATAGGCTGGTGGAGATTAAATGGCAGTAAAATACGAGTTAATTAAAGAATGCAAGCAAACTCGAGCCCGGGTGGGCAGGCTGCATACTCCCCATGGGATTATTGACACTCCGGTGTTTATGCCTGTTGGGACTCAGGCGACAGTGAAAACGCTAACTCCGGAAGAGGTTAAAGAGCTAGGGGCCCAGATTATACTAAGTAATACCTATCACCTTTATTTACGACCCGGACATGAATTAATTCAACAAGCAGGGGGATTACATAAGTTCATGAACTGGGACCGTCCTATTCTCACCGATAGCGGAGGCTATCAGGTATTTAGCCTGGGACCCTTGCGGAAAATTACCGAGGAGGGGGTTACCTTTAAGTCTCATATAGATGGCTCCAGTCATTTTATTAGCCCGGAGCGGGCTACTCAGATTCAGATGAGTCTAGGCGCAACAATTGCCATGGCTTTTGATGAATGTGCCCCTTACCCCTGTACCCATGATTATGCCAAGGCTTCCCTGGAGCGGACAAGTCGCTGGGCTAAGCGGTGTCTGGAAGCTCATGATAAACCGGAGCAAGCTCTTTTCGGCATCATTCAGGGCGGAGTTTATCGGGATTTACGGGAGCAAAGTGCCAGAGAAATAACCGCTCTTGATTTTCCAGGCTTTGCTATTGGTGGGTTAAGTGTTGGTGAACCAAAGCACCATATGTATGAAGTGCTGGATTATACAGTGCCCCTAATGCCTGCAGATAAACCAAGGTACTTGATGGGAGTTGGTTCCCCAGATTGCCTGCTAGAAGGGGTAGGCTACGGAGTGGATATGTTTGACTGTGTACTGCCCACCCGGATTGCCCGTAACGGTACCGCAATGACTAGTCAGGGTAAGGTAGTTATCCGTAATGCCGCCCATATCAAGGACTTTTCCCCTCTGGATCCCGAGTGTGGGTGTTATACCTGCCAAAAATATTCCCGGGCCTATCTTCGTCATCTGTTTAAAGCGGAGGAAATTCTAGGTCTGCGGTTGTTGACCATTCATAATTTGTTTTTCTTAATCCAGTTGATGGCGAATATGCGTACGGCTATTTTAGAAGACCGCTTTTTGGCTTTCCGGGAAAAATTTTATGTAAAATATGGGGGCAAAGAATAGCTTAAAAAGGATTTGTTGGAATGTTGGCGAATAGATTAGGGGAATAATAGCAAAATAGAAATAATCAAGCAAAGGAGGATGTTGAGTGGATTTTAGTAATGCACAGCTTATGAATTTTTTATCCGTCGCAGTTTTCATCGGAATATTCTACTTTTTGTTAATTAGGCCTCAGCAAAAACAGGCCAAAAAGAAAAAAGAGCTGCTGGAAAGCTTGGAGACCAAAGATCAGGTAGTTACTATTGGCGGAATATACGGGACTATCATGAAGGTGAAGGATAAAACCATTATCCTAAAGATTGCTGACAAGGTTGAGATAGAAGTGCTGAAATCAGCAGTTGGTTTGAAACAAGACGAGGCTGACTAAGCCTGTGTAACCACTTCTTTTGGGAAGTGGTTTTTCCTACTTTAGGCAATTAGGGGGATATCATGTTAGAAGCTCACGTTGCTATGGTAAAAACCTCAAAATATGCTAGCTCAGAAAGCGGTGATACCGTTGAGATGGTGGAAAGAGCCCGGGGAGGCTTCTCCCTAATTCTGTCCGATGGACAGGGTAGTGGCAAGTCGGCTAAATCCACTAGCGCTTTGGTTGTCAACAAGGCTGTTGCTTTGCTGGCAGAAGGAGCCAGAGATGGGGCAGTGGCTCGGGCGGTGCATGATTTTTTATATACAGCTAAGCACGGCAGGGTGTCGGCAACCCTAACCATAATTTCTGTGGATCTGCAGACCCAGACCATGCTGATTTCCCGCAATAGCCACACCCCAGTTTTTGTGCTCAATAATCGGGAGGATCGGATTTTTACTCAGCCAATCTCCCCAATCGGAGTACACCGCTTAATGAAGCCGGAAATCACTGAACTAGCGTTGGAGGAGGGGACGATAGTAGTTACCTTCTCAGACGGTATTTTGGATGCCGGAAAACGCAAAGGTCAGCAAATGAGCTATGCTGATATGCTCCAGGTTATTGAGGGTTTTGCACCTACTGAGGTACAGCATTTGGCGGAAAGTTTGCTTAACCACGCCCTACGGCTTGATGATAATCGTCCTACTGATGATGTTACAGTAGTGGCGGTAGCAATTGGAGAGCTGCAGAGTGAACCGAAAATCCGTAAAATGCAAGTGACTTTCCCATTTTAGTAAAGATTGGCGGAGGTGTGTAACCTATGCCTGAACATGACAAGCTAATAGTTATAGCCGGGGTGTGTGGCTCTGGTAAAAGCACTTTAGTCCAAGGGCTGCTAAGTCACGGTTATCAGGTGCATAGTGTAGCTCAGGAGCATTCTTATGCCCCGAAAATGTGGCGGATGAAGCTGCCGGAACATTTGATAATGTTGGATTGCTCTCTAGAAAAGGTACGACTGCGGAGAAAGATTCAGTGGAATGAAGATAGACTAGTAGAACAAAGGTATCGTCTGCGAAATGCTCGAGAGAATTGTGGGTTGTATATTAATACCGAAAATTTGTCCATTCAAGAGGTGCTGGAAACAGCACTGGACTTCCTTAAGGAGAGTGAACATACTGGTGGTGACACTGGAGCAAGTCAAGAAAAGCCCTTTAATTGATTCCTTTATCAAACGCAGTAATGAATATTTAGGTGCGCTAGGCTATACGGAGCATGGTTTTAGACACATTAGTCTGGTTTCCAGCATCTCCAAAAATATTCTGGAAAGGTTAGGTCACCCCGCCAGAACCCAGGAGCTTACCGCTATTGCCGGTTATCTCCATGATATTGGCAATGTGGTCAATCGTAATATCCATGCGGAAGCAGGAGCGACGCTGGTTTTCAATATTTTGCTGAATATGGGCATGAACCCTGATGAATTAGCACTTATAGTTTCGGCTATTGGTAATCATGATGAAAAAAACGGCCAACCGGTTAATGTGGTTTCCGCTGCTGTAATCCTAGCTGATAAGGCGGATGTCCACCGTTCCAGGGTTAGGAATCAGGATTTTGCCACCTTTGATATGCATGATCGGGTCAACTATGCTGTCGAGCATTCCTTCCTACGAGTTGACGAAGAAAAACGTTCAATTACTTTGGAACTTACTATAGATATTGAGATTTGCCCCGTCCTGGATTATTTCGAAATTTTCATGAGCCGAATGATGTTAAGTAGGAGAGCAGCTGCTTTCCTCACCTGCGAATTTGAGCTTTTTGTCAACGGAGCCAAGTTGCTTTAGTTTACCAATTTAGACAAAGGCTATACCGGAAATTACCAGATTGCACCACCGGCAATCGTTGACAGCCGAATATTCAGGAGTATATAATAAAGTTTGTGACAGAAAGGTACGAGCATCCTACAATAATAAGGGGGAAAGCAGAGCATGCGCGGAAGTTCAGGTAAACTGATAGCGACTGTCCTGATAGTGGCAGCACTGGCAGTTGGAGGCTGGCGGCCAATTCTTAATTCGTTGAACCTTGGCCTTGACCTTCAGGGAGGTCTACATGTTGTACTTCAGGCCAGACCTATCTCCGGCGGAGCCAAAGTTACTGCAGATACTATAACAAGGACAATCGAGGTATTACAAAGACGGGTCAATGAAACTGGGGTAAAAGAACCAATTATCCAGCCTCAGGGAAATGAACGAATTATAGTTGAACTAGCAGGCGTAAAAGATCCTGAAGATGCTATAAAATTAATTGGGAAAACCGCTGTTTTGTTGTTTAAAACTGCGGACGGTAAAGTAGTGCTTACTGGGGATGATTTGACTGATGCCCAGACAACCATTAATCCTAACAACAATCAGGCCGAAATATCTCTGCGTTTTACCAGCGTAGGTACAACTAAGTTTGCTAAGGTTACTACCGAGAATGTTGGTAAACCCCTTGGTATTTACTTGGATGAAAAGCTTTTAACTAATCCGACGGTCTCTACGGCCATCACTGACGGTAAAGCCGTTATCACGGGCAACCGGTCAGTTCAGGAAGCGGAGAATATATCCCGGTTATTACGGGCTGGAGCCCTTCCGGTTAATTTAGATTTTGTTGAAAAACGGATTGTAGGGCCTTCTCTTGGTGCGGACTCTCTGGCAAAATCCAAGGTTGCCGGTGCTGTAGGGATTGCTGCCATATTAATCTTCATGATAGTGGTATACAGGTTGCCGGGTTTGATCGCGGATTTTTCCTTGATTGCCTATACAGTTCTGGTACTGGGAATTATGGCTGCCTTTCATGCCACCCTCACCCTGCCTGGTATTGCCGGTTTCCTACTATCTATAGGTATAGCGGTGGATGCCAACGTAATTATCTTCGAACGGATGAAGGAAGAGTTGCGAGCAGGAAAGACCATGCGGGCGGGAATTGAAGCCGGGTTTAAACGAGCCTTTACCACGGTATTTGACTCTAATGCCACCACAGTTTTAGCGGCGCTTGTGCTTTATTACCTGGGTACAGCTTCTATTAGAGGCTTTGCTTTGACCCTAATAATTGGTATTGTCTGCAGTATGTTTACAGCTATTACCCTCACCAGATGGTTGTTAAAATGGACAGCCGAGCTGGGCATTAAAAATCCTAAGATTTATGGGGCATAGGAGGAAAGAAAACCAATGAACATAATGGGTCTCAGAAAAATCTGGTATGCAATTTCTTTAACGTTAATCATTCCGGGAATTGTCTTTATGTTTATAAATTATAGTAAAACCGGGGCTCCACTAAACCTTGGAATTGACTTTACCGGGGGCACCATGCTCTCCTTACAATTTGATAAACAACCGGACATTGCCCAAATTCGCAAGGTTACTGATCAATACAAATTTGGAAGTGCCGGGATTCAATCCTCCGGGGATAATCAAGTCTTGGTTCGGGTTAGGGCTTTAGATGAGAAGGAACGCGGTGATTTCTTAAAAACGGTAGGGGAAAAGGTTGGTACGTATAAACTGTTATCTGAAGATAAGGTAGGACCGGTTATCGGGAAGGAACTAACCCAAAATGCCCTGTTAGCTTTGGGAATTGCAGCTATAATAATTGTAATCTATATAACCATACGCTTTGAAATCAGGTTTGCGATTGCGGCGATTATTGCATTACTACATGACGTGCTAGTAGTAATGGGGATATTTGCAATTTTCCGTTTCGAAGTGGATAGTGCATTTGTAGCGGCTATTTTAACCATCATCGGTTATTCCATTAATGATACCATTGTTATTTTTGACCGCATTAGGGAAAACCTGGCTAGACCTAAAAAGGGTGAGTCCCTGGAAGCAATGGTCAATAACAGTATTATGCAAACCATGACCCGGTCAATTAATACAGTACTAACAGTGCTTTTTGTACTAGTATCCTTATTATTTTTAGGTGGAGAAACGCTTAAGTACTTTGTATTAGCAATGCTGATTGGAGTAATTAGCGGAGCATATTCGTCAATCTTTAATGCCAGCCCCCTTTGGGTGGATTTAAAAACCTGGTTTGGGGGTAAGCAGGCCAGAGCCAGAGCTTAAATGCAGGCGTTGAAATTCCCCGTCTAGTGTTGTCACCAGAATCGCCAAGGTCCTCGACGTACACAAAGTACGCCTGTGGCCTTGGCAATTCTGCTTCCTAGCTAGACGGGTTTTTCAACAGCCTGCCTGGGGTCGGGAAATTCCCCGTCTAGCTTGTCGCCAGATGCGATTATGTCCTCGACGTACATTAAGTACGCCTGCGGCCTAATCGCATCTGTCTTCGCGCTATACGGGTTTTTCAATCAGCCTACTGGGGTAATTGAGATTCTCTGTTAGCAAAGATAATAGACCACTTTATCTGGGCAGGGTTTTTGGGTCGGGGTGAATAGGAGGCTGGGCGGTTGAACGTTGAGGAAGAAGTTTTGAGTGTTGAAGAAGCTGAGATTAGGGGGCAAAGTTGGGATGGACGGGACTTTGTTCTGGGGTTTAAAGAAGCCTTGCCCCTAGCTATGGGGATATTCTCCTACGGTTTGGTCTATGGGGTTCTGGCTACCCAGGCCGGATTGACTCTGGTGGAAACTTTGGCCATGTCACTGTTTGTTTTTGCCGGGGCCGCTCAGTTCATGGCGGTGGGGATGATTGCGGCGGGCTCACCTCCGGGGCCGGTTATTCTGGCTGCTTTGTTGATTAATTTAAGGCATCTTTTAATGGGTGCTTCTTTGGCACCCTATTTGCGGCGGGTTAGGACCTGGGTACTGGCCTTGTCCGCACATGGAATGAATGATGAAGCCTTTGCCATTACCATCAATCGTTTCCATAAAACCGGTGGGAGTATTAGTTACTTTCTCGGTGCAGGAGCGGTGACGGGGGTGGCTTGGATGCTATCCTCTGGCCTGGGAGGGGGAGCCGGTAATTTTCTGGGCAAGCCTGAGGATTTGGGTTTGGATTTTGCTTTCACCGGAGCCTTCATCGGTTTACTGCTGCCTCAAATCAAGGGCTGGTTGAACTGGTCGGTGGCTGGGGTGGCAGCGGTATTGGCCGTAGCTGCCAGTTTAGCTATACCCGGCAAATGGTACATAATTATAGCTGCTTTTGGGGCGGCGATATTTGGGATGGTGATGGAGAATGTTGCGGGGGGAAGTTCTGTTAATAATAATCGGGATGGCAGTGGTAACCTATCTGACTAGGGCGACTTTTCTGGTGCTGTTCGGCAGATTCACCTTGCCGGGATGGCTGATTAGGGGCTTGAAGTTTATCCCGTTGGGAATCATGAGTGCTTTTATCGCCCCGTCCTTGGTGGCACCACGGGGCAACTTGGATATTTCACTAAGCAATTACTACCTGCTGGCCGGTCTTGTAGCTGCAGTAGTAGCGCTGCGGTGGAAAAATGTTTTTTTGTCCCTGGGCAGCGGGGTAGGAACTGTGCTATTGCTGCGCTTTTGGATAGGTTAAATGTGCAGCTATTATTAGTGCTTTTTGGTAATTGAAAAACCAAAGTAGCTGTGATATAATCCCATTAGCGATAAATATACAATGTTATTTCGCAGTCAGGCGGACAGAGCCCTTCTGGGGTTTTTGACGCCGGGCCATAAGGCAGCGGGACACAAACCCGTGGGACTTCTCGTTTAGAAGGGAGGCCCAGAGGTTTTTTTTATGGGCTTTTCTAGGCAAGGTTCTGGTTGTTTGGAAGGTGGCTTCAAGGAGGAGATGGAGAAATGGAAGTAACAGCTGCACAGACAAAAGCTAAGGCAGCGAGGCTTTCAGTGGTATCCAACAGCCTTTTGGTGGTTGGTAAACTAATTGCGGGTATATCGATGGGGTCAGTTAGCGTACTCTCAGAAGCTGTGCACTCCGGGATTGATTTAGTGGCAGCCTTAATTGCTTATTTTTCCGTCCAGAAGGCCAGCGAACCTGCCGACGAGGAGCATCCTTACGGGCACGGTAAAATTGAAAATGTTTCCGGAACCATTGAGGCAGTGCTTATTTTCGGGGCGGCTGCTTATATCATTTATGAATCGATACATAAATTACAGGTTGGCGGAGAAGTGGAAGGACTTGGTCTAGGCGCTGTAATCATGGGAATATCGGCAATAGTTAACTGGTTTATTTCCAGCAGGCTATATAAAGTTGCCAAAGAGACTGATTCGGTGGCCCTAGAGGCTGATGCCCTACACTTACGTACTGATGTGTATACGTCACTGGGTGTGTTGATTGGTCTGGTGGCAATTAAGTTAACCGGTCTAAATATTCTGGACCCTCTGGTTGCCATCGCAGTGGCCTTGCTGATAATCAAAACCGCTTGGGATTTAACTAAAACCTCCTTTGTACAGATTATTGATGCGCGATTACCCCAGGAGGAGGAGACTTTAGTTATTAATATACTAGAGCAGCATTCCGGTAATTTTGTGGAATTTCATGAATTACGCAGCCGGAAATCCGGGGCAGAGCGGTTTATTGACCTGCATATAGTAGTTCCTAGACAATGGCCGGTGCTGGATGTTCATCAGTTATGTGACCATTTGGAAGAACGGATAGAAGAAGCTTTACCCAGAGCCCATGTACTTATTCACATTGAACCCTGTACTACTAGGAAAGAAAAATGTTTTGG
Organism: Carboxydocellales bacterium; assembly: GCA_049302075.1. GTDB lineage: Bacteria > Bacillota > Carboxydocellales > JAJZTU01 > JBAQLS01. The sequence continues at coordinate 19,182 of JBAQLS010000026.1, forward strand.
TTGTGAAGATGATTGTCCTAACCAGACTAAATAGTAATAACAAAAGCATCTCCTAGTAAAAATCCAAAGTGCATTGTTTCGCCATTGCGAGTCAAGGCACTTTCTCCTATAATTAGACCTAGAATAGAGAGAAATTTAACCAGCGGAGGGGTACTGTGATTGCACAAAAAATCTGGTGTTTAGCCGAAACCAAGCCAGAGCTGAGTCAGATGTTGGCTCAAGAGTTAAAAATACCTGAGATTTTGGCTCGGATTCTAGCCAATAGAGGTATTTACACAGTGGAAGAAGGCAAGGAGTTTTTATGGGGAGATTTAAGCGGACTACATTCCCCTTGGCTGCTACCAGACTTAAAAGTCGCAGTGGACAGAATCGATCTGGCTATTAGCTCTGGTGAGAAAATCTTGCTTTATGGCGATTATGATGTAGACGGGATAACTAGTACCACAGTACTAACTTTGACCCTGCAAAAGTTGGGAGCACAAGTGGAATACTATATCCCTGACCGGTTAGAGGAGGGTTATGGTCTTAATGTGGGGGCAATGGAACAGGCCTTGGCAGCGGGAGTTTCCCTGATAATTACCGTGGATTGTGGAATAAGCGCAAGTCAGGAGGCGCAGTGGGCTAGGGAGAAGGGCCTAGATTTAATAATCACTGATCACCATGAGGTACCGGAAGAGTTGCCTCCTGCCTTGGCAGTAATCGATGCTAAACGGAGAGATAGTCAGTACCCCTGCCTGGATTTGGCAGGAGTAGGTGTTGCTTTTAAGCTAGCTCAGGGTCTTTTACTGCATTTCCAACCAGAGCTCAAGCTGGAGGAGGCGGGGAAAGATTTATTGGATATAGTCGCTCTAGGCACTATTGCCGACATTGTTCCCCTAAGGGGAGAGAATCGAATAATTGTGAAAAACGGTTTGCAAATACTAGCGGATTCCCAAAGGATAGGCATCCAAGCCTTAAAAGAAAGTTGTGGTCTTGCGGGAAAGCCAATTACAGCAGGACAGGTGGGCTATACCCTTGCGCCCAGGCTTAATGCCACCGGGCGTTTAGGAGATGCTAAAAAAGGGGTCAGGCTGCTGCTAAGTAACTGTGAGGAAGAGGCTAAAGGCATAGCTAAGGAACTTGACCAGGAAAACCGGGAAAGACAGCAAATCGAAGCAGTGATGCTCCAAGAAGCTGTCCAGCTAATTGAAAGTTTCCATGACTTTAGTCGGGACAAGATAATTTTATTAGGTAAGGAAAACTGGCATCCCGGGGTTATTGGGATAGTAGCCTCTAGAATTGCTGAACGGTATTACCGACCGACCATCCTGCTGGCACTTGACGGGGAAATTGCCAAGGGATCCTGCCGTAGTATCCCCGGCTTTGACATGTATCAAGCACTAACAGCATGTCAAGAATATCTGGAGAAATTTGGCGGACATAAACAGGCGGCTGGCCTAACCTTAACAACCGGCAAGTTGGAAGGTTTTCGCCGGGCGATTAACGAGTTGGCGGACGGGGTGTTATCTGAAAAGCAGCTCCAGCCCCAAGTTAGATTAGATGGGGTTGTGGCTTTTTCCGACCTAACTTTGGATTTGGTTAATGGGTTGGAACAATTACAGCCCTTTGGCCACCAGAATCCGGGGCCGATTTTGGCCTGCCGGGAAGCTAAAGTGGTTGAATGCAAGGGTGTTGGTAAGGAGGGGGCTCACTTAAAGCTAAGAGTGAAAGTAGAGTCAGGGTTGCTGGATGCCATTGGCTTTCAGCTAGGAGGAGCCCTGGACCGGGTTAAGGCTGGTAACACTCTGGATTTGGCCTTTGCCCTTGAGAAGAATGTGTGGAATAATCGAGTTAGTTTGCAGCTCAATTTGAAGGATATAAAAAGTAGCGACCAACCGGATAACCCCTTTGATGCTAATTACAAGCAAAGTACTAATTACAAGCTAAGCACTATTTGCAAGCTAGTGGATTATAGGGACTGCCAGGACAGAATCGGTTATGTGAGAAGCCTTGTTGCTGGCGGAGGGGAAACGCTGGTATATGTAAGCACTCCCACCGGGCTGCCAGACCATGGGGATTTGGCGCAAGTATTTTCTGATGCCGGAAAACAGCCAACCAACTGGCAACTGACAGCAGCCAACCAAGGAGAAGGAATAATCAACCCAGATGTCGAAAACGTCATCTTATATAATTTCCCCTCTAATAGTATTGAACTAAAACGAATTATCGAAATTATCAACACTTGCCACCAGCAAGTACAGGTACACTTGCTCTTTCGAGCAGAGGAAATTGCCCTAAATAAGTCAAATTTAGAAATTAGCACCCCTGGTCGAGAGATACTGGGGAAGCTTTATTTATTACTTCGGGAGCTGGCCAGAAATTCTAACCCTTTTATGACTACCTGTAGCAGAATAGCCCAACTATTAAAGGGAAAAAACTGGGCAGTAGATGCCAGCGGGGTAGAGAACAGTGCAGTAAATGGTGATGCAGCAGAGGGTAGTGCAGTAGAGCAGAGCTCAGTAGATGGGAGCTCAGTAGATGGGAGTACTGTGCTGGCAGGTTTGGAGATATTTGCGGAACTGGAGTTACTAAACATAGTTCCCCACTTGCAGCAGGTATCGCTGGAGCAGGAAGTAGAAATTCAGTTGAAAGCAGCGCCGAAAGCAAAGCTAAGCTTAGAGTCATCTCCTCGCTACTGCGCAGGTCTGGCGGAAAGGACTGCTTTTGCTAAGCTGGGCCAGGTGCTTTTAGGGGAAAAAATTGGCTAAGGATGGGATGCTAGTGGATTTTGGAGAGTATATCCGTGGTTATATTCGGGACATTCCAGATTTTCCTCAACCGGGGATATTATTTAGGGATATTACCCCGTTATTAAAGGATGGACCTGCCTTGAGGAAGGTTATTCAATATTTGGCGGATTATTATCGCAACCAGAAGCTTGAACTGGTGGTAGGGCCAGAGTCTAGAGGCTTTTTATTTGGGGCACCCTTGGCTTATGAGCTGGGGATTGGGTTTGTGCCGGTGCGTAAGCCGGGCAAGCTGCCGGCAACAGTTGCCAGGGTAGAATATGCCCTGGAGTACGGCACTGATGCGCTAGAGATTCACACTGACGGGGTACAGGAAGGGCAAAGGGTTTTAATTGTTGATGATCTTTTGGCCACAGGGGGTACTACTCAGGCCTCAGTTCAGCTTTTGGAGCAATTAGGCGGCCGAGTAGTGGGGATGGCCTTTTTAATTGAATTAACTGCTTTAGGTGGTCGGAACAAACTAACCGATTACGATATTTTGTCCCTGGTCAAATATTGATCCAGGCTAACCCACAGCAGACAATTGGGGGTGAAGTGATGAAGTCTGACAGCTTAGAGAATTTAATCACCAAAATCGAGCGTTATAATACACATCCTCGAATAGACTTCATCAAGGAAGCCTATGAATTTGCTGAGTGCGCCCATACTGGGCAGTTCCGGAACTCTGGGGAGCCTTATATAACCCACCCTTTGGCGGTATCCACAATTCTGGCTGAACTAGAGCTGGATCAAATTACTGTAGCCGCAGGGCTGCTGCATGATGTAGTGGAGGATACTCAGATCTCCCAAGAGGAACTGGAAGCTAAATTTGGCCATGAGATTGCTTTATTGGTGGACGGGGTTACTAAATTAAGTAGGATTGAGTACAGGTCCAAAGAAGAGCAGCAGGCGGAAAACCTGCGAAAAATGTTCTTAGCCATGGCCAAGGATATCCGAGTAATTTTAATTAAACTGGCTGACCGTCTGCATAATATGCGGACGCTTAAGCACCAGTCTTCTGGCAAACAAAAGGAAATAGCCCAGGAAACTATGGAGATTTTTGCACCTTTAGCCAATCGCTTGGGGATTTTTCACGTTAAATGGGAGCTAGAGGATTTATGTCTGCGTTACCTAGAGCCGGAAATGTACTATGAATTGGTAGATCGGATTTCTAGCAAACGGGTGGAACGGCAAGCATATATTAATAACGTTATTGGTATCTTAAAAGAAAAACTGGCTGAAGTTCAGCTGATTGGCGAAATTACCGGCCGACCGAAGCATTTTTATAGTATTTATAAGAAGATGGTGGATCAGCAAAAGGATCTCAGTGAAATATATGACTTGATCGCTGTACGGATTGTAGTGGAGAATGTCAAAGACTGTTATGGAGCCTTAGGGCTAGTGCATACCCTCTGGAAGCCTATTCCGGGAAGGTTTAAAGATTATATCGCCATGCCTAAGCAGAACATGTATCAATCCCTGCATACCACTGTGATTGGTCCTTCCGGCGAACCCTTTGAGATTCAGATTCGGACCTGGGAAATGCACCGGACTGCCGAGTATGGAATTGCCGCTCACTGGAAATATAAAGAGGCGGTAAAGGGAACTTCGGATTCTGATCAAAAACTAGCCTGGCTAAGGCAGCTATTAGAATGGCAAAATGACCTTAAAGATGCTAGAGAATTCATGGAGAATCTGAAGATTGACCTTTTTGATGATTCGGTATTTGTATTTACCCCCAAGGGAGATGTAATGGAGCTGCCCAAAAACTCTGTACCCATTGATTTCGCTTACCGGGTGCATACTAATGTAGGCCATAGGATGACCGGTGCTAAGGTTAATGGCAAAATAGTTCCTATTGACTATAAATTTAATAATGGGGATATAGTAGAGATTCTAACCAGCCGTCAAATGGCTGGTCCCAGCAGGGATTGGCTGAAGTTGGTTCAGACCACTCAAGCTAAAAATCGGATTAGAAGCTGGTTTAAACGGGAAAAGCGGGAAGAGAATATCATTAAAGGCAAGGAGATGCTAGAGAAGGATTGTAAAAAGTTTGGCCTGGAGGCTGGGGAAATTCTTAAAACAGATAAACTCCAGGAGATTATTAAGCGCTTTAATTTTATCGCTCTGGAGGATCTCTATGCTGCTGTGGGGGATGGCACCCTTACTCCTAACCAGATTTTGTTTAAGTTCAAAGAGGAAAAGGAAAAGAAGGAAAAGCCAAAATCCACTGCAGAGGAATTAGCCGGGTTTCAGTCCGAAACCAAGTCCTGGGTGGGTGGAGGCAAAGCTAATCAGGGGATCATGGTTAAAGGGGTGGATAACCTGATGGTGCGCCTGGCCATGTGCTGTAACCCTTTGCCAGGAGACCCGATTGTAGGCTTTATTACTCGGGGTCGGGGGGTTTCCATCCATCGCCAGGATTGTGGTAATATTAAGCATAATAGTGTAAACGATGAAGAAAGGTTAATTGAAGTAGCTTGGGACAGTGGCTTCCAAGATTCCTACCAAGTTAAAATTGAAGTGGCTGCGATTGACCGCTCTGGGCTATTGACTGATGTTATGGCCATCGTATCAGAGCTAAAAATTAGTGCTAACTCTGTCCATGCCCGAGGGACTAAAAATAACCTGGCTGCAATCGATTTGATCATCGAGGTTAAAAGCCTGGAACAGCTAAACTATATTGTCAACCGCATTTCCCGGGTAAAAGATGTCCATGAAGTTCGGCGGGTGAATCCCGGGTAAGCTCAAAACAAGGCGGTAGTTATATTATTAACCTAGAAAAAGGTATGAGGAGGTAAGTTTATGATTTTTGCAGTGATGCCTGTAGGACCAATAGGAGCAAATTGTTACCTAATTGGGTGTGAACAAACTAAAGAAGGAGCTGTAATTGACCCGGGGGATGAGGGTAGCAGAATTGTTGCCAAGGTCAAGGAATTAGGGCTAAACATTAAGTCCATCATTTTGACTCATGGTCATATTGACCATATTTCGGCGGTAGACGAGGTAAAGAAGGCCACGTCAGCCCAAATCTTAATTCACCAGGAAGATGCTAAAATGTTGGTTGATGGAAATAGAAACCTATCTCATATGATGGGTACTAACCGGGGTTACTCCCCAGCTGATGTGCTCCTAAAAGAAGGAGACGTAATCAAGGTGGGGAATTTAGAGATTAAGGTACTACATACACCCGGTCATACTCTGGGTGGTATTTGCCTGGAGACAGAGGGGATAATAATCTCCGGGGACACCTTGTTTGAAGGCTCCATTGGGCGGTCAGATTTTCCCGGTGGCTCCCATGAGGTGCTAATAAACTCGATAAAAACTAAATTGCTTCCATACCCAGATGAAACTAAAGTTTACCCCGGCCACGGACCAAGTACCAGTATAGGCTTTGAACGGGTGAATAATCCATTTTTTTAGGGTGGTTACAATGAAGGTATATCTGGATTGTCAGGAAAATTTGATCCGAGCCTGTCAGGATATGGTCAGGGTCTTTTTTTCGGATATATATTTTACGGCGGCTCCGGAAGGGGCCGATTTTATTCTGTGCTTCCAGACGGTTAGGGATGAGGAAAATATAATTGTTGAAGGGAGTCTGGATACTTCCCAGAGTGGGCAGCAGGGCAAAGACAAACTGACCATTCGGGCTGTCGATAAGCAATACCCGGATGAACTAAGCCATAATGCCTACAAACGGGTGGCTAAGTTAGCGGTTATGGGCTTATTGGAAAGGTATACCGCCAAGTCGGCCGGACCATGGGGAATATTAACTGGAATTAGACCTACTAAAATTGCCCATAGGAAGCTGGATTTAGATTGGACAGGAGAACAATTAGCACAGTTTTTACAAACCAGTTTTGCTTTAAGAAGGGATAAAAGCCTGCTGTTAAGTCAGGTAGCTAATCTTCAGCGAAACTTTCTCCATCCCCAGACCCAGGCCGGAAAATTTGTCAGCATTTATATTGGCATTCCCTTTTGTCCCACCAGATGTGTGTACTGTTCCTTTCCCGCCTATAGCCTGGAAAAATACCAGGCCTGGGTAGAACCTTTTGTTGCTGCTCTACAAAAAGAAATTCAGAGCGTAGGCCAGTGCGTAAAAGAGCTAGGTCTAGAGGTTGAAACTATTTATATCGGCGGGGGAACCCCTACTAGCCTGCCTGTGAATAAGTTAGGGCAAATTTTACAAGAGGTGGAGCAATGGCTGAAGACACCGTCTACTAGGGAATATACGGTAGAAGCCGGTCGCCCGGATACCCTAAATCTAAAAATGTTAAGCTTGTTACAAGCCCAGGGAGTAACTAGGCTAAGTATTAACCCTCAGTCCATGAACCCCCAAACTCTAAAGACCATTGGCCGAGCCCACAGCCCAGAAGAGGTAATTAAGGCTATGGAACTGGCCAGAGGCCTAGGTTTTGGAAATATCAACATGGATTTGATTATTGGTTTACCCGGAGAAGGTAGGTCGGAAATTAGCCAAACTCTGCAACAAATCAAAGCTTTAGCTCCGGAAAATATTACTGTCCACACCCTGGCCATTAAACGGGCTTCCACCCTCCAAGAGCAGCGGGGGAATTTTGACCTGGCAGGGGCGGAAGTAGTAGCCGAAATGCTAGAGCTGACTTACTCCGCAGCCAGGGAAGCTGGGCTAAGGCCTTATTATCTATACCGGCAAAAGCACATGCTAGGTCACTTAGAAAATGTGGGCTTTGCCCGGCCCGGCTTTGAAGGCATCTACAACATTCAAATGATTGAGGAGCGGCAAACCATTATAGGCTTGGGAGGGGGCTCCGGCTCCAAATGGGTAAACCCTGCCGATTGGTCCCTGGAAGCAACCTATAACCCTAAAGACCCGAAAAATTATTTTGAACGGGTGGAGGAATTGATCGGGAAAAAGGTGGAGAGACTCGCATATCTGTGTAATAGCGATTAAGATGATGTCAGGAAGGGTGGGAGAAGCTTATGACTGACTTACAAAACACAATGGAGGAATTTTGCAAAAGTAATAGACAAAGCAAGAATTGCTTGCAAAAACAGCGGATATGACGTTGATGACCATTTTGCTGAGGTCAGCAAAATGGTCAATTCTTGATTTTATGAGTAGCACAGAACTGATAGCCAACCTATTCAGAATATCTCAAACAGAAGAAAAACTTAAAAAAGATGGAATTTCCACTGCTGATGCGGTAAATGAAGTACACTTCATTGTGGGAAGTGAGGTGCGGGGCACAATCAAACGAGTAGGAGGTACATTGCCGGAAAATATGCCCACGCCAATCCGTAGTATTACAGAGATTGAGAGAGAACAGATAAAAAAACTAAAAAAGTCAAAAAATAAATTAATGTTGGATGAATAATGATGTTATGAAAATGCCATAATCGCTATCGCAAGGATGATACTCACCGCCATATATCACATGTTTGTCACCGGCGAAGTTTTCAATCCAAGTGATCTGTATAAAATTGATATGCCACAAGAAATGGTGGACAAGCAGAAAGGGAAAGCTGTTAAACAAGCAGCAAAACTTTTGATTTCCCTTGGTTTAATAAAAGCTACTGACATTTCTGTGGCTTAAACTAAAGCTTGATTTTTCGGGGCCTTCAAAAGCCTTATTTAAGTGTGCTCTTTTTTACTTCAATCCATGGTATTTTTCACGCTAACCATCCATTCCACAGGTTACTCCCTGCATTGTATTAGAATTGAGCTACTAATTATTAGCCAAAGGCGAAGTTCGGTAATTCCCCCATTATAAACATAATGGGCAGTTCAAAACTCTGTTAAACTGCTATATTATGTTTAATGTTACATATTTTCACCGATTTTATTTAAGGAAAAGTCGTCACGCTTTTTGCACACAATATGTAATTGACAAGGATATTTAATTTTGTGGGCACTTAACCTATATGACCCAATTATTATATCCAGCAATTCCTGCTGTGTAAGAGATGTACCATCCATACGAGTGACTCCTGATCCTAATACAGGTATACATACATCTTTTTGCCCGTAGTATTTATCGATCTCTTCCCACAGCATTGACAGACAATCAAGAAATTCATCACGAGAGAAGAATCTTCCTAACCCGTCTTTGTCTAATTTTGCAAATGCCATCAATAAGTAGTCACCATTTGGCACTAATTTACCAGAGTCATACCTCTCCTTGTTTTGATATTTCGACTTGCTTTTAGCTGATTTTAGCTGTGCATTGTCAATTAAGCTCTGCATATCTTGTATTGGATTTGCTTCAAGGTACTGTCCACAGATAGAATCTGGATTTATATCTGAAGGAGAATACCCTACACTCGTCGTAAAACATTCATCAAAGGGAATTACTTTTTTGCAAGCGCGCATCTTGAGTAAATCTCCATATTTAATCTGAATACTATAATTATTTCCTTTTATGCGAATACTTCTTCGACAGAGTAAGTACAAAGCATTTATTATTATTGATATGACAAGCATAGCGATAAAAGCCAAGACACGAGTTAATACAACATTTGCTTCGTCAGAAGCATTTAATAACAATTTACATTTTCCAAAAATCGTTTCAGGGACAAAGGTAAAAACTATAGTAATTATGCTCAGTGCCCATGTATTGCTTTTTTTTAGGAACTTAAGCATATCCAAGCACCTGTTTTATGTAGGCATAGTCGCCAACCTTTTCACCAAGATAGTTCTTTGTCCAAAAAGGCCGCGCAGCTGATTCATAATCTTCCATATAAGAAGGAAGCCAATTTGATTCCTTGCGAAACGAGTTATAAACCACAATGATGGTCTTTTTACGTTTTTTTGCTTGTTCAAACTCATGCTGAAGGTAAGAATACGCATTTATGTTGCCAACATCATCATCTGCTCCGGGAGAAGAAGTTTGAGACACCTTGCAAGTCTTGGAACCATTGGTATTTTGCTTATATGGAGTACAGCTACAGTTTATCAGATTGTTAGTTGCTCGTGAACAACTACTGCCCGCTTTACGAGATGCGGTCTTATCACCAACAACAAAAATGACAGCGGAAGATGCATTTATCTGTTGATTAAACTCTCGTTTCAAGTCACAAGGGCGACAATCAGGATCATTTGAAATGCTGCCTGAAACTACTTTAGACATGTCTACAAAATCTACTTTATGCAGATTATCAGCGCCCCATCGATTAAGAATATCGACGACATTACGGTCACCGCTATCCTCTGAATAATCTGCACTAATATAAACCTGTTTGCTCATAACTTTACCTCCCTTTATAATTCTAACTAGTATTGTTGAATTGCGCAGTATTGCTATAATGGAACATCAAGCAATTTGGTACGAATTTCCCATTATAGACATTATCCACATTATACCATGATTTTTAACAAAAAATCATATTTTTGGTCGAAAAAACCATCTCAGTTTTCTCTTCATTTTATAGCAATAAAATCCTTATACGGATAGCGAGAATTACAATTACCTAAGCAATACAGCTTAACATTACAGAACATTAGGAAACTATGCTTTAGGAAGTTGACAAACCCCAGGCTGTTCTATACAATTTAACTAGTCTGTATTGGAATAGCACAAAGCAGTAACTACCAGATGATAAATAAAGACGAGGAACAGGAGAGTACATAACCTAGGCCATTTACAGGGAGAAGATGTCCCAGACTGTAAACATCTTCACTGGCCGGTATGGAAGGACACCTGGGAGTCGGTGACCGAAAGTTAAGTAGGTTCACCCGGCAAGCAACCGTTAATTGCTAAAGAGTGGGGCGGCATTAGTCGTCCAAACAGGGTGGCACCACGGGAAATGATGTCCTCTCGTCCCTGATGATGTTTTTGGCATTATCAGGCGGGAGGACTTTTTATTATTTTTTAGGTGTAATTGGTCTGGGCATTTAGCCCAAAGGAGGAAGAACCATGTTAACCACCAAGCCACGAGGAACTAATGATTTTTTAGGGGAGACAGTCCGCAAATGGCAGTACCTAGAGGAGGTAATCCGCAAAATCTGCCGGGAATACGGCTACGGAGAGATCCGCACCCCTATTTTTGAACACACCGAGCTATTCCAGCGGGGAGTTGGGGATACCACGGACATTGTGGAAAAAGAGATGTATACCTTTACCGACCGGGGAGACCGTAGTCTGACCCTCCGCCCAGAAGGAACTGCTTCCGCAGTACGGGCTTTTGTGGAAACCAAACTTAACACCCAGGCCCAACCCACTAAGCTATATTATACCGGGCCGATGTTTAGATATGACCGGCCTCAGGCTGGACGCTACCGCCAGTTTCACCAGTTTGGGGTGGAGGTTTTCGGTTCCAATGACCCGGCAGTGGATGCTGAGGTTATTAACTTGCTGATGGATTTTTACCAGCGTTTAGGCTTAAAGGATTTAGAGCTGCATATCAACAGTGTAGGCTGTCCCCAATGTCGGGAAGAACACCGGACGGTTTTGCAGCAGTTCCTCAGGGACAAGTTGTCCGGACTATGCAAAAACTGTCAGGACAGGTTTGAACGCAACCCCATGCGCATACTCGATTGCAAAAACGAAGCATGCCAGGGGCTAAGCCAAGGTGCACCTACTACCAGTAAATGTCTATGTTCTGAATGTGACAACAATTTCGCCAAGGTCAAAGGCTATCTAGACCTGTTAGGCATTACATATATAGTCAATGAACGCTTAGTACGCGGGCTGGATTATTACACTAACACCGCCTTTGAGGTAATGGCTAAAGGCATAGGAGCCCAAAGCTCCATAGGCGGCGGTGGTCGCTACAACGGGCTAATTGAACAGGTGGGTGGTGGCTCAGTGCCGGGAATTGGCTACGCCATTGGTCTGGAGCGGGTAATTCTGACCATGGAGGAGCAAGGAATACAATTCCCTGAGGAACCTCCCTTTCACGTCTTTGTCGCCACAATCGGTGAAGAAGTAAGCGGGCCAGCCCTCCTTCTGCTCACCAAGCTACGCCAAGCCGGACTTTCCGCCGAAAAAGATTACCTTGGCAGGAGCCTAAAAGCCCAAATGAAATATGCAGGCAGGTTCCGGGCTCAGTACACCCTGATTATGGGCGGAGACGAACTCCAGCGGGGTGTAGTAGTAGTCAGAGACATGACCGCCGGAACCCAAGAAGAAGTAGCGCTAGCGCAGGTGGTGGAGACACTGGTTGCTAAATTGGGCGCTAAAATTGGTGCTAAAATAGGTGCTAAAATAGGTGCTAAAATAGGTGCTAAAATAGGTGCTAAAATAGGTGCGAAGTAACTTGTATCTAAACTAGGCCAGAAATAACTCGACCCGGATTGTACTATATCTTAACCAGGTCGTCGTACCTCCCTATACTGGTGACGAGTTAGTGCTATTATGACTATCTCATATGTAACTTATGACCATACCCAGGTCGGGTACCTATCCCGGGTTGGTGCTCATGGTGGAGAGCCGTAGTAGCTCTGGGTGCTTTTATTAGCCCACCAAACCTAGAGCTACTAGGCACGAAACTAAGAGCATCCAACCGGGATAGGTATCCGACGGTCGATAATGACCCCAAATATATAGACATAATAAACTAAGGAGGAAATATCAATGTCAGAAACCATGCAAGGCTTAACCCGCACCCATAGCTGCGGACAATTAGGGATAAGTGAGGTAGGACAACCCGTCACGCTAATGGGCTGGGTCCAACGGAGAAGGGATCACGGGGGACTGATTTTTGTGGACTTAAGAGACCGGGAGGGAGTTACCCAAATCGTCTTTAGTCCAGAAGTAAATCAGGACGCCTTTAGTAAAGCTGAGCAAATCCGCAATGAGTACGTTCTGGCTATAGTGGGGGAGGTCAAAGCCCGCCCTGAGGGCACAGTTAACCCTAACTTGGCTACCGGGACCATCGAAGTATATGCTAGTGAAATACGACTGCTTAATGCTGCTAAGACTCCACCCTTCTATATTCAAGATGATATTGAGGTAGATGAAAACCTAAGGCTGCGCTATCGTTACCTCGATTTGCGGAGACCGGAAATGCAACGAACCTTAATGCTTCGGCATAAAATTGTCAAGTCCATGCGGGATTATCTAGATGAGCGAGGTTTCTTGGAAATTGAGACACCGATGCTCACCAAAAGCACGCCAGAAGGAGCCAGAGATTATCTAGTACCTAGCCGGGTTAACCCAGGCAAGTTTTATGCTCTGCCCCAGTCACCGCAGATATTCAAACAAATTCTGATGGTGGCCGGAATGGAAAAATATTTTCAAATAGTCCGCTGTTTTAGGGATGAGGACTTGAGGGCAGACCGCCAGCCGGAATTTACCCAATTGGACATAGAGATGTCTTTTGTGGAACGGGATCAACTCCTAGCTCTCATGGAGAACATGATTACCTTTGTAGTTAAGGGCAGTATGGGGCGCGATATAGCTACTCCCTTTCCGCGTTTGACTTACGCCGAGGCAATGAATCGGTTTGGCTCCGATAAACCGGACTTGCGCTTTGGGATGGAGTTAGTGGATGTAGGGGATCTGGTTGCTCAATCTGGCTTTAAGGTGTTTGCTAGCATAGTAGCTGGCGGCGGCCAGGTCAAAGGAATCAATGCTAAGGGTTGTGCTAACTTTACCAGAAAAGAAATAGATGACTTGACTCAGTTTGCGGCGATATACGGAGCCAAGGGCTTAGCTTATTTAGTAATTACCGAGGAAGGGGTTAAGTCCCCCATAACCAAATTCTTTACCGAGGAGGAAATGTCCGCTATCCTTACCCGCTTCCAGGCCACACCAGGGGATATTATTTTCTTTGTTGCCGATAAGCCTAAAGTTGTAGCTGATGCCCTCGGCCATATCAGGGTACATTTAGCCGAGAAATTGGGACTAATTAATGCCGAGGAGTTAAACTTCCTCTGGGTAGTGGATTTCCCCTTACTGGAATGGGATGAGGATGAAAAACGCTATGTGGCTATCCACCATCCCTTTACTGCTCCCATGGATGAAGATGTTACACTAATGGAAGCAGACCCTGGAAAGGTTCGGGCTAAGGCTTATGATATAGTGTTGAATGGGGTAGAAATTGGCGGGGGAAGTATTCGAATCCACAGCCGACCAGTTCAGGAGCAGATGTTCAGCCTTTTAGGCTTAAGTCCGGAAGAAGCGGTGGAAAAGTTCGGGTTCATGCTGGAAGCCTTTGAGTATGGGACACCTCCCCATGGGGGCATTGCCTTTGGGATTGACCGCCTAGTGATGCTGTTAGCTCGCAAAGAATCCATTCGAGATGTGATTGCTTTCCCCAAAACCCAAAGTGCTACCGATTTAATGACTCAAGCCCCTTCGGAGGTTACCCCTAAACAATTAAAAGAACTGCATATCCGGTTGGATGTGCTGGGTAAAAAATAACCCTCCCTAATTTGTTAAAACCCAGTTTAAGCCAACTAGTACGTCCTTGCAATAGACAGTTAAGTATGTTATATTTTAAGTACGCAGAGCTTATTGCATAGGAAACAGCCCTGCAATGCGCGTGACCAGCCGAGTAGTTTTGAGCCAACACCAAAACTACGGGAGCCCGGACTCTAGATGTAGCTTGAATGCCTCCTTTGAGTGGACTCAAAAAGCATTTAGGAGGGTACCCACCTGCAGGAGCAGGTTCAAAAACAACGGCCTCACGGCATGGTGGGGTTCATTTTAGCAATTCATTAAAGGCACACCTATTAGGTGTGCCTTTAATGAATTTTAGTTTTGACTTATGCCAATAAATTTAATAAGATTTATTCGGGAAACTCTAAGGAATGATTTATTTTACTTTTGGATAACCTGAAACACGAGGAGGCCGTGGAAGTGCAGCATAGATTTTCGCGAACGGAGACTCTAATCGGAACTACGGCACTGGATAAGCTGGGTCAGAGCAAAGTAGCTGTTTTTGGGGTGGGTGGAGTAGGCAGCTATACTGTGGAGGCCTTGGCACGGGCTGGGGTGGGACATCTGGTGCTGGTTGATTATGATGATGTCTGCTTAACCAATATCAACAGGCAGCTGCATGCCCTGGAAAACACGATAGGACAAGCTAAGGTTGAGCTGATGGCGGAACGAGTCAAATTGGTTAACCCGGCAATTAAGGTTACCTCCCTGCGGGAGTTTTATCTTCCAGAGAATGGGGAAAGTCTAGTACACTCTGACCTAAGTTATGCGGTAGATGCCATGGATACCGTAACAGCCAAGCTGGATTTAATTAAAAGGTGCCACGAGGCGAAAATTCCCGTAGTAACCTGTATGGGTGCCGGCAACAAATTGGATCCTACCAGTTTTCAAGTAGCAGATATTAGTGTAACCTCAGTATGTCCCCTGGCGAAAGTTGTGCGACGGGAACTACGTAAGGCAGGGATACCTAAAGGTGTCAAGGTTGTGTACTCTACTGAGCCGCCCCGTACTCCCATTAAATTAGCAGCGGATTGCAGCACCCATTGTGTCTGCACCAATAAGGAAGCTATAGCTAGTTGTGCCCGAAGGAGGCAAATACCAGGGAGTATTTCCTTTGTACCCTCAGTGGCCGGGCTAATTCTAGCCGGGGTGGTAGTCAATGACTTAATTGCTGACTGCTTACCTAGCTAGAGTAGAGCAGTGTCCTATGGATAAGTTCTGATTTTCTTCTTGATTTACGGACTAATTGTTTGACATATTTATCCGATGCGGTTTATAATAATATCAATACACATAGTTACAGCGAAGTATTACTACAAAAAAAATCGGGAGGGATTTTTAATGGCAGGTGAAAATGTTTTAACCTTTACAGATTCCAATTTTAAAACTGATGTTGTGGAAAGCGCACAACCTGTGTTAGTTGATTTCTGGGCGGCTTGGTGCGGACCTTGCCGGATGATTGCCCCGGTGGTTGATGAAATCGCTACAGATTATGCTGGTAAAGTCAAAGTAGGCAAGGTCAATGTAGATGAAAATCGTCAGGTTGCCATGGACTTTGGGGTTATGAGCATTCCTACACTACTGGTATTCAAAAACGGACAGCCTGCGGAAAGAATTGTGGGCTACCAAAATAAACAACAATTAACAGCAGTCTTAGACAAGCATTTATAAAAACCTGCAGGCTGTTGAAATTCCCCGTCTAGCGTTGTCACCAGAATTGCCAAGATCCTCGATGTACAATCAGTACACCTGCGGTTTTGGCAATTCTGCTTCCTAACTAGTCGGGTTTTTCAACAGCCTGCTGGGGTCAAAATAAAAGCAACTAGCGTACTTGGGGTCTGGTGAAAGCAGTTTCAACAGCCTGCTATGATCATAAGAAATAGAGTGTTTCTTAACAAAGTGAACCTTGGCTAATTAGCCAAGGTTTTGCTTTTGTGGAGATTTGATAGAATTTAGGTAGATATATCTGGTACAATAGATGACAAATGGAGAAGCTTAATTTAACCCTAAAATTACACAAGAGCTGCTAAAAAATTATATTACTTGGGAGTTAGATTTGGAGGTTAACCATGGATTTATTTGAGCAAGCTGGTCGACAGGAGCGCATTCGGCAGTCGCCCTTAGCTGAGCGGGTGCGCCCACGGACTTTAGAGGAATTTGTGGGCCAAGAGGAGATAGTCGGACCGGGAAGGTTATTACGGCGAGCCATAGAAGGGGATCAACTTCGTTCGGCAATTTTTTACGGTCCCCCTGGTACTGGTAAAACTACTCTGGCCAAGGTAATTGCTAATACAACTAAAGGTGAGTTTGTGCAGCTAAATGCCGTAACCTCAGGTGTGGCGGACATTCGTCGGGTTACCGGGGAGGCTCGGGAACGCCAAAATCTCTACAGACGGAAGACGATATTATTTATCGACGAAATCCATCGGTTTAACAAGTCCCAACAAGATGCCCTGCTGCCTTTTGTCGAAGATGGCACAGTTATCCTCATTGGTGCAACCACAGAAAACCCCTATTTCGAAGTAAATTCTGCGTTGCTCTCCAGGTCTAGGGTTTTTGCCCTCCAACCGTTAACAGAGGGTGAAATAAGTTGTTTAATTAAAGTTGCCCTGTCTGACCCTGATCGGGGTCTAGGCATGTATCAGGTCCAAGTGGAAGCAGCAGCCCTGGAGCATTTGGTGAAAGTAGCCAGAGGAGATGCCCGGAGTGCCTTAAACGCTTTGGAGCTAGCGGTTTTAACTACTCTGCCAGATGCTGCAGGTGTACGGCAGATCACCTTGAGTGTTGCCGAGGAGTCAATCCAAAAACCAGCAGTTTTGTACGACAAACAGGGTGATCAACATTATGACGTAATTTCTGCTTTCATCAAGAGTCTGCGGGGTTCAGACCCAGATGCAGCCTTACATTGGCTGGCCAGGATGCTTTATGCCGGTGAAGACCCACGTTTCATCGCCCGCAGGCTGATAATCCATGCCTCCGAGGATGTTGGTATGGCTGATCCCCAGGCTCTGCAGGCAGCAGTTGCCGCAGCCCAGGCATTAGAATATGTAGGCCTTCCCGAAGCAAGGATACCTCTAGCTCAAGCGGTAGTCTACATCGCCACCGCACCTAAAAGTAACGCCGTCTATTGTGCCATTGACCAAGCCCTAGAAGATATCAAGCAGCGGGAAATAGGCCGGGTACCCATGCACCTGCGAGACGCCCAATACCGTGGAGCCTCTCAGCTAGGCCACGGCAAGGGCTACCGCTATCCCCACGACTTTCCCGGTAACTATATTGACCAACAATACCTGCCTGACCCGTTAGTAGGCACCAAGTATTACCACCCCTCAGAAAACGGCAACGAGGCCAAGGTACGGGAGCGACAGGAAAAACGAAAGTAACTAAATAGGAATGTGGTCAGCATACATAACATTCGGCACCTATTTGAACAGGTAGGTACTGCTGACAATTAAGCAGTTCCGACGGGCGATACAAACCCCGTTCAGATAAGTTCATCCCTTGTGGCTACTCATTCACGTTCAGAATAGAAAAGCCCGAACGGTCCCCCTTCCCAGTGCCAGTATATTTTATGCCCGGGCGGTTATCGTCCCGTTCCAATCCCAAGGTAATGACCCAGGTCGGATACCTGTCCCTTGTTGGTTGCTCCTGGTGGAGCGCCTTAGCGGCTCTTAGTGGAGGTAGCCAATAAAATTGACCTTGCCGCCACGGACGGCGGCAACCTGGTCGCTTAGGCATGGACGCCGTATCGACCAGGTTGGTCAATTTTATTAGGCTACCTCCACTTAGAGCTGCAAGGCATGGAACTAAGAGCACCCAACTGGGACAGGTATCCGACCGGCAGAGAATAGCTTGCATTCAACTAGGAATACTTCGATTCGGCAAAAAAATACCAACCAAATTACTTGGAATTAAATTGACTTAAACGGGGGATTATGCTACTATATTCTCAAAACAATACCAAGAAAACTGATGCGGATTGAGGTGGTATAAATGAAGCTTTCCACAAAAGGACATTATGGTGTAAAGGCAATGTTTGATTTAGCCCAACATTATGGTGAGGGACCAATCCCGTTAAAAAGTGTGGCCGAGCGACAGGAGCTTTCTGAGCATTACCTGGAGCAGTTAATTGCCGGATTGCGTAAGGCTGGCTTGGTGAAAAGTGTTCGAGGTGCCCAGGGTGGGTATAGCTTGGCTCGGGAGCCTGGGGAAATACGAGTGGGTGATATTATCCGGGTTCTGGAAGGACCCATTGCACCGGTGGAATGTGTTAACCAGGAAGACCCGGTTTGTTGTAATAAAGCAGATTTTTGTATCACCAGAGGTGTGTGGGAAAAGGTTCGCGATAGTATCACCGGAGTTCTCGATGGCATTACCTTAGCAGATATGGTTGCAGACTTCGATAAAGCCAAACAAGTTTATATGTATTATATTTAATTGTCATAAAGCCATTGCCAGAAAACAAAGGAGTTGAAGATAGATGCGCAAAGTATATATGGATCATAGCGCTGCTACCCCTATGGACCAGGAAATTGCTCAAAGTATGCTCAAATATATGGTAGAGGACTTTGGGAATCCTTCCAGCATCCATGCCTTTGGTCGGGATGCCCGGAGAGTTGTGGAAGATGCCCGGGAGCGAGTGGCTGCTGCACTTGGGGCAAATCCGGCAGAAATTATTTTCACCAGCGGGGGAACAGAAGCGGATAACATGGCCATTCTAGGAGTTGCCACAGCTAACTGTAAAAAAGGCAATCATATTATTACCTCAACAATTGAGCACCATGCGGTGTTAGACACCTGTAAACACTTAGAGAAAAACGGTTTTACCGTTACGTATATACCTGTGGATGAAACCGGGCGGGTACGGGTAGCAGATGTGGCTAAAGCCATTACCAATAATACCATATTGATTTCCATCATGCATGCCAATAACGAGGTAGGAACTATTCAACCCATTGCGGAAATTGGTAAACTAGCCAAGGCAAAAGGTGTGTACTTCCATGTAGATGCTGTCCAGTCAATGGGTAAGATTCCGGTAAATGTGGAAGAACTTAATGTAGATTTGTTATCTCTATCTGCCCATAAAATCTACGGCCCTAAAGGGGTAGGGTGTCTCTATGTACGCAAAGGTTTACGGATAACTCCAATTACCCATGGAGGCTCACAGGAGCGGAAGCGCCGTGCTGGTACGGAAAATGTCTCTGGAATTGTCGGCTTTGGTTTGGCCATGGAAAAGGCTGTTCAGGATATGGCAGCTGAGTCACTACGTTTAACTAAAATGCGGGATAGGTTAATTAAGGGTATTCTAGAGCGCCTGGATTATACCCAGCTTAATGGACACCCCACCGAGCGCCTGCCCAATAATGTTAATTTTAGCTTTAAATTTATTGAGGGCGAATCCCTGCTATTGATGCTGGACATGAAAGGGGTAGCCGGTTCTAGCGGCTCAGCTTGTACTTCAGGCTCCCTAGACCCTTCCCACGTGCTGTTAGCCATGGGAATTCCCCACGAGGTTGCCCATGGTTCACTGCGTTTATCTTTAGGCAAAGTAAATTCGGAGCAAGACGTAGATTATATTCTGGAAGTGCTGCCACCCATTGTGGAAAGACTCCGGGCCATGTCCCCTCTTAATGAAGACTACCAAGTTGGTGTAAAGGAGTGTTCTGTGCATGTATAGTGAAAAAGTAATGGACCATTTTACCAACCCCAGAAATGTAGGCGAGATTGAGGATGCTGACGGTGTTGGTGAGGTTGGCAATGCCACTTGCGGGGATATCATGCGTATTTATTTGAAGGTTAATGATAATATTATTGAGGATGTGAAATTCAAAACCTTTGGCTGTGGAGCAGCGGTAGCCACCAGCAGTATGGTGACGGAAATGGTTAAAGGTAAGTCTATTGAGGAAGCTTTAGAGATTTCCAATAAGCAGGTGGCCGAGGCCTTGGATGGTTTGCCCCCGGCCAAGATGCACTGCTCGAACCTGGCGGCAGATGCCCTTCATGAAGCGATTAAGGATTACCGCGAAAAGCAAAAATAGGTTAACATCTAAATAGTTGGTGAAAAAGATGACAAAGCAAAAGGTTATGGTAGGATGACTAAGCAGAAAGTAATGGTGGCCATGAGCGGGGGGGTGGATAGCTCCCTCGCAGCTGCCCTGTTGGTGGAACAGGGATACGAGGTAATCGGAGTCACTATGCAAATTTGGTCTTCGGAACGAGAGGATGAGGACCACGGGGGTTGCTGCTCCCTATCGGCAGTGGATGATGCTAGAAGGGTTGCCGATACTTTGGGCATTCCTTATTATGTTTTAAACTTTAGAGAACTATTTAGCCAGAAAGTAATTGATTATTTTTGTGCGGAATACCAGCAAGGGAGGACTCCTAACCCCTGTATTGCCTGTAACCGCTTTGTGAAATTTGCGGCCTTATTAAATAAAGCTAGAGCTATGGGGGCTGATTTTATTGCTACCGGGCACTATTCCCGAATTGAGTTGGACCGCCACACTGGACGATATTTATTATTGAAGGCTAAAGATGCTGCCAAGGATCAAAGCTATGCTCTGTATACCTTTACCCAGGAGCAATTAGCCCACACCATGTTACCACTGGGGGAGTATACCAAGGTCAGGATTCGGGAAATGGCCAGGGAAAGAGGACTGACAGTAGCCAACAAGCCGGATAGCCAGGAAATCTGTTTCGTGCCTGACGACGATTACGGGGCTTTTCTCCAGGAAAGGTTGGAAGGGGAAATCAAGCCGGGACCGTTTCTGACAACTAATGGGAAGCAGGTTGGGATCCACCGTGGGTTGCCTTACTATACTATCGGTCAAAGGAAAGGTCTGGGGATTGCCCTGGGTGAGCCTATGTATGTGATAGCCCTGGATGTCCAGCGTAATGCGGTGATTTTGGGGGATAATCAGCAGGTTTACGGTGAATCCTTACAGGCTGGGGATATTAATTTAATTTTGTTCGAAGAACTAAAGGGATCATTGGAAGTGGAAGCAAAAATCCGCTATAGCGCAAAAGCAGCTCCAGCAGAAATAGCCCCCGGGGAGCAGGGGAAGATAATTGTTAGGTTTAAGCAGCCCCAACGGGCAATTACTCCTGGACAGGCGGTAGTGTTTTACCAGGGGGATATCGTAGTCGGCGGAGGCACAATTGAACATCAGCTAATAGGCTGTTGAAATTCCCCGTCTAGCGTTGTCAAAAGAATTGACAAGATCCTCGATGTACAATAAGTACACCTGCGGTCTTGTCAATTCTTTTTCCTAGCTATACGGGTTTTTCAACAGCCTACTCGGATCCTAAGAGTCAGAGAAAATAAGTTTTATTAACAAACTGGGAACCATGAGTAATCATAATTCCTTTTTATTTACTGATTTTATGTACTTTTTCCTGAGAAATTCGGCATACTAAAGTTAGCTTATTGTGCAAAGGGGAAAACAAAGGTGGGACCTGAAGGGAATTTTATTTTAGGACGTAAATTAACCGGCCTGCCGGTAATTGCCGCTAGTAGAGGTATTGAGCTGGGAGAAGTACGGGAGATTATCTATCAGCTTACAGAACAAAGGATTGTAGCAGTACTATTGGAGGAGGGCGGTTGGCTAAAAGGAGCTAAACTGGTTAATTGGGAAGACTTACAGCATATTGGTGAGGATGCAGTAACAGTTTCAGGGGAAGAGGTTATTCTAGATAGTAATAGTGACAGTAAATTACAGCAATTATGTAAAAACCGAGAGGGGCTTAAGGGTTATCGTCTGCTTACCGAAAATGGATTAGAACTAGGCAGTATTGAAGATATATTATTTAATCCCTCTACCGGGGAAATTGTTGGCTATGAATTATCTCAAGGTGTGGTCCAGGATTTACTGGATGGACGCTGGGAAGCCTTTTTACCAGAGCATAGTGGCGCAGACCAAGTAGTAATTGGTGATAATACTGTGGTTATTCCTGATGGTTATGCCCAAATTTTTCAGCCGGATTAGGTTAAAAGTGTGTCCGAGGGGGAAGAATACTAATGTAAAAAACCATGAAAGGAGTCGGGACTATGGTTTGCCCGGTGTGTGGAGGAAAATCCACAGGTAAAGTGGGTGTTGATCAATTTTACTGTTGGGATTGTTGTGTAGAGTACCGAAAAAGCGATCAAGAGTTAACGGTATTTGACGTTGCTGAAGACGGTTCCCTAGTAGCATGGGAGGAAGAACTCTCCGCCCCGTATATGTAAAATTAATCAGCAAAGGGGGTGAATTCATGGCCCGACGAGGCTTTCTCAACGGATTAATGGCCGGAGGCCTAATTGGAGCAGTTATCGGACTAATTACTGCCCCGCAACGGAAACCTATGCATAGAAAGGATTTACTTGGTCGTACCAAACGGGCAGGAGCTAGAGCCCAAAGGGTATTCCATGAGGTCAGAGACGGGATTAAAGATATTAAAAACATTTTGGATTAAGTACAATTTCTAAATAAGGAAATACTAGTGAGGAATTAGTTCCTCACTTTTTATATGGATGAGGGGGGTAAACCTTGCATTGGGCTTTGAAAAAGCAAACCTGGCGGTGGGCACTATTAGTGGCAATGCCGGTAATCATTGCCTATTTTCTGTGGTCAGTCCGCGCTGTCCTACTGCCCTTTGTGCTAGCTACCCTATTAGCTTATCTTTTGAGTCCTTTAGTGGAAATGTTGGAGCAGCGAGGTTTGTCCAGAAGGCTGGCTATTGTGGTTGTATATACTACCTTGTTAAGCATTTGTGGGGTAACAGTGTTCTATGGTTATCCCCGCTTGCTCCGGGAACTAACCGGCTTAAATGAGGCAATCCCGCTCTATTTGAGCAAGTTTGAGGAAATTATATATAGCCTGCAGCAGAATTACAGTAGTTTTGACCTGCCGGATAGTGTGCGAACGGTG
Source organism: Carboxydocellales bacterium (assembly GCA_049302075.1). Taxonomy (GTDB): domain Bacteria; phylum Bacillota; order Carboxydocellales; family JAJZTU01; genus JBAQLS01. Next base: position 42,216 of record JBAQLS010000026.1, read on the forward strand.
CTTGACCAGCGGCTATCTGGGGTAGAGTCCATTATCCTCAGGCTTGTCAATCAAAGTGTGGATATTTTGGTTAGTCTATGTAGTCAAGTATTAAGCTTTCTGCTAGCCCCTGTATTAGCCTTTTATATCTTAAAAGACCAGGATGGTATCCGGAGTGGCTTGGAAAGTTTGATACCTCGAAAAATCAAAGGCGATGTGCTGGATTTAGCAAGAGATACTAACTTGATAGTACGAAAGTTTATTCGAGGTCACTTACTGTTGTGTACTATGGTCGGAGGGCTGACTGCCTTAGGTATGTACTTAATAGGCATGCCTTTTGCCCTGTTAATTGGAATTATTGCTGGGTTAGCGGAGTTAATCCCCTTTTTCGGACCCTTATTAGGAGCGATTCCCGCCCTTGCTATCGGAATTTTACAATCCTGGCAGTTAACTATTTACGCATTACTGGTATTTTTGGTGGTACAACAGATAGAGAATAATGTAATTTCTCCCAAAATATTAGGAGAAGCTCTGGGCTTGCATCCCATTGTAATTATTTTTTCCCTACTGGCAGGTGGTCAGCTCTGGGGAGTAATAGGAATGCTGGTGGCTTTGCCACTGGCCGCCATAATCCGGTTGGTTATCAGGTATATTTACTTAAAACTGGTAGAGTAAGCCAGGGTTCGAGGTTCGAAGGGACTCACAGAGCTGAAGCATAACTTTACATCCCGCCATAGTTAAGGAGTGTAGAGTTTTTTAAAATAGCTTTTTCTCAAAATAGGGCTGGTATTACATAAATAAATATGGTATGGTAGTCTTGGAAAGGTAGGTTGGGTACTAATGGACAAGACTATCATGACATTTTCCGGAAGAAATTTTACCTCTGAAGATATCGAGCTTATCCAATGGACAAGAAAAAGATATCCACAATTATCAAGGACAGAATTAGCAAGGACCTTATGTGAGTTTCTAGGGTGGCATACTTCCCTGGGTTAATGTTAAAAACCTAGCCAGTAAAGTG
>JBAQLS010000027.1:0-37092 GCA_049302075.1 Carboxydocellales bacterium
ACCCCCAGCCAAATAAGTGCTGAGCTTATCGTATCAGATCGGAGCTTGGAAAGCCAGCTATTTTTTAGTTAGCCTACCGATTAATAAATATTAATTTCCACTTTATGCATGCTCAAAATGCGATATATACCACGGATTAAAGAATAAAAACAACTCGAAGATGGATTTTTATCCCACCTTTTATTTGAACTTCAATGATTTTTACAAACTAAAAAGGAGCCTAAGCCCCCCTTGAATTCAGATATTAACGGAAATAAACAAGATTAAGTATACTCGGTTAATATGGATTTAATGGTGGAAACAAAATCCAATGCTACTTTATCCTGATACTTATTTAAAGTAAGTCTGATCGTAGACCTGATCTCATCTAAGGGCATTCCTATCGCCGATAGTACATAAGAGGGTTCATTAGCAGAACAGGCAGACCCAGTAGATACAGCGAAACCGGAATTCGCTAAATCTCTAACAAGAAGTTCATTGTTCACTCCAGGTATAGTCAGGCTTAGCACTCCGGGAATTTTTGCTGAGAGAGGGGTATTAATCCTAATTTCTTTGATTTGTGCAACTAGGGATTCAGTTAAGCTGCTTTCCAGGTTCCGTAGGTTCTCCACATAGTTGCCAAAACTTCGTTTGGCAATTTCGGCGGCTTTGCCTAAACCCACAATGTTATGTACAGCTAGGGTGCCTGCTCGGTAGCCGTTTTCCTGACCCCCTCCATGGATCAAGGGGGTTATTTTAGTTTTTAACCCCAGCTTGTTTTTCCTAATAAAACAGGCTCCGATTCCTTTGGGGCCATAAAACTTATGGGCAGAGAGGGAGAGAAAGTCCATAGGGATTTCTTGCATATCCACTTCAACTTTACCTATTACTTGAGTGGCATCACAGTGCAGGAAAATCTCGTTTTCTTTGCAGATTTGAGCTAGTTTAGCAACACCATTAAGACTACCGATTTCGTTATTACCCCACATGATAGAAACTAGAATAGTGTCTTGTCTTATAGCTTTTTCGAGGGTATCTGGTTCCACCTGACCGTACCTGTTAACCTTTAGAAAGTCTACATCATATCCTTTTAAAGCCAGATACTTACAGGTTTCTATGACAGACTTGTGTTCGACTGAAGTAGTAATAATGTGCTTTCCTTTATTCTGGTAGTAATCGGCAACTCCCTTAATAACAAAATTGTTACTTTCAGATGATCCACTAGTAAATACAATTTCAGAAGGTTGGCAATTGATAAGATCAGCAACTTTTTGCCTAGCATCTTCTACGGCTTTTTTAGCGTTTTCAGCAAGAGTGTAATACTTGCTAGAGGGGTTGCCGAATTCTTCTTTTAAATAAGGCAACATGGCCTCCAGAACTTCACGGTCAACTGGTGTGGTAGCACTATTGTCTAGGTAAATCATACCTATACCTCCGTAGACAAATTTACTAGATTTGTAATAAGTTTTTCAAAGTTACCGGCATACTTGTATTCATTGAATAGCTTAATAACGCCCCGGTCAAGGTGTAATTTTATGTAGTAAGGAAAGTATTCCTCGTCCGTTAGATGACGTCCACAGTGCTGAGCAATTAACGATTTATAGATTAGATCATGGCTACCGGTTAGAGTATGCCTATTAAACTCAAGGCCATTGGTATTTGTGGGGAAATTATCAACTTGATCTGGATCACCCAACGATAAACTGATGGCCAGTCTGGCCAAAACATTGGGGGTAAGATTAGTGCAACTCTGGAGGTCTTTTAAGATATTCATGGTTTTGACCGATGTTTTCAACCTAAACTGCATTTAACTCACCCCTGAAAAAGTACTTTTCGCTTACGTTTACTTTATCTGTGCCCTCATCATAATTAATAAGGTATTCTCGAGCAATGTAAGGTTTTAGTTTTTGATAATATTGTAGGTCAATTTCTGAATCTGTTGATAGCACGATAGTCTGATGGCTGGAATGGGGGAGAAAGTTGACTATGATATTTTCTTTATGGGAGTGATCTAAGCGTCCGAGCAAGGTATCAAAAACAAGCGGTACCTCTCGACGTGAGGTCTTAATTAGTGCCCACAGGAAAGACAACAGATAAATTTGTTTTTCGCCTGCGGATAGATTAGACATTTTAATAGGCTGACCAATCTTATTTCTCATTTCTATTGATGTAAAATCATCTTTGATTTCAACTTCCTTTACAAAATCTTCTTTTCTAATTAAAATTGAGAACATTTCTTGGAAGTTTTTCCTAATCTGATCTAATTTAGATGCAGTTTGTAATTTAACGAACTTATTACTGACATTAATAATCTTTTCACTGATGCGGAAAATATTCTTATCTTTTGCTGCTTGTATTACTTGTTTTCTACACTTTTCAAGTTCCTCGGATTTAATTGAAATATCTTCTTTTAGGTTGAAAATATTTTGGTTAATTTTTAGTTGGTCCATAATAAGCACTTCAATTTTAGAGTTGAATTCACGAATAGCAGTTAGGAGGTTGTCCAATTGGAGATCATCTATACTTTGCTCAACTTTCTTTCGCAGGTTCTGAATTTTTTTGTTCATTGATTTGACCTTGCCGAAAGCCGAAACTAAGTTATCACCGTAAAAGGTTTCCATCTGGTTAATGACACTTAGAAGGGATGTTTTCTCATCAGAGGATAGTTTATGTACGGTTTTAAAATTATCTATATCGAAAGAAGGCTTAATTTGGTTATGAATCATATCAATCGTTTGGGTAATTATCGAGTCCTTCTCATTTTCTGATGTATTTAGCTTACTTAAAGATGAGAATAGGATCTGGGCTAGGACGTCATGATGCAACTTATCAATTACTAGGTTATAATTGGTTAACTCATCCTCCAGGGTTATCTGATTTTTAATCCGTGATAGAGTAGGATACGTGATTAAAAAGGGCAATACGGAACCGATAATTTCTTTGATCCATTCGTTAGTTACATTTTTTTTATGTTCCAATTCAATAATATCTTTTTTGTATTTATCACGTTCTTCTGCCAACAAACCTCCGTGGGCGCGGAAGACGTTCTCTAATTCTTTAATACTATATTTATAATTATCTAAGGTTGAATCAATCTGTTTCAACTTGTTTTCCAGTTGCTTTAACTCATTTTCCATGTTAGTTATTTTCGATTCTAAAATGGTTTTGAGCTTTTCCTCATTAGATAAATTATTAAAAACATTTCCCTGGTTCAGATAGGTTCGAATGTCATTCTTAAGGAGTTCAAATAGATCAATGTTAAATAAGGTTAGTGTTGAGGATTTAAGGGTATCTTCGAAATCTTCACTGGATAGAAAATCCTGAATTCTTTCCCCGTCAAAAAAGAAAAAATCAAATAGTACCGGGGGAAGAAAACTGCGGATATAACTATCAAAATCTAATTTTTCCTTGGCTGTCATTATTTTATCGTTTATAGTTACGGTATAGCTTTCCTTAATATTTTGATTAAGATATTCCCACTGGCGTAGGATCTCGTATCTATCATAGATTCCGCCAGAAGTTAATTCAATCTCAACACAAATAGAGAAGTTCTTTTCCTGATTATTCATGGCAAAAGAGTTGAAACGCCCAATTATATAGTCGTAATACGTAGTGGTAGGAGATTTTAAACCAAGAGCCAAGGGACCATATAAGGCAAGTTTAACGGCTTCGAGAATAGTTGTTTTGCCGGACCCGTTCTTTCCCCCAATAAGAATAATATTTTTGCTCTCTTCGGGTACAGTAAAGTCAAAACTTGTGGTACCCAAAAAGATGCCAAAGTTATCTAGTATAACTTTATTAATTATCATTTGGCTACTCCTTCCACGTCATTGATATGTACCCAATCTTGATTAAGTAATTTTTCCATATTTTTTAGAATGCCGTGACGGTGTTTGTAGCCATAATGCTTAAGTTCTAAGTTTATTAGTTTTCTTAACAATTCGGGATCCAGCCCCTCGTCGACACAAAGCTGGTCTATTAACTGAAGCTCATCTTTAGTAAATAGAGGACGTTCGTTGAAATCCCAGTTAAGTGGCCGTTGATATACCTGCGCAAATATCTTAGGAAGGGTGTCTTCCCAGTCGCCAACGTCCAACCAGATCTTACGGATTAATTTTAACTCTTCCTCTTTTATTAGTTTGTTACCCACTATTTTTTCTGTTTGCAGTAGCCTTCTTAACATTTCTTGACGGGCCCCCAAAGTAAATGGACCGAGTCCTATATGACGCTCATCTCCTCTATTTATGAAATAAACGCTACCGTTCATACGTTTTTTCTCACGAAAATCGGGGTTATCTCGTATTTCTTGTAGCCAATTTCGATATTCGAGTAAGGGTGTCAAGTATTCATGTCCACTTTCAATGAAACCCATTAAGGCTTTATCTTCTTTTACAACAGTGCAGACCCAGCATCCAAAGCGGCTGTTGCCGCATGAGGGAGTATCATTATCAATGACCAGGGGGCATTCTCCTGCCTGAGAGTCCTGGTAAAGGGCAAGTAGTTGATTGTTATCAGCGCCCCAGGGGGAGGGATATTGAAGGAGATATCTCCATACATCATCGGTATTAAAATCCTCAATAGGTGCGAAAACATAAGCATTCATCAAGGTCGTGTGTTTACGCAGAATTTTTCCTTCAACCTTATGGATGTTCATTACTTGGGATCTGGTAGCACTCTCAGCTTTACGTACCCCTAGTACCACAATTACTTCACCGAATTGGGATACTTTGTTAAGAATAAACTTATTCGCTGGTTCTATCTTTAGTCGATCGGTACACCAACGGAACTTTTGTCTTGGGGTTGGATAGCCTTTGCCAATCAAGGAAACCCAAAACGATTGATCAAGAGTAGGTTGTACTTTAACAGTTTTTATAGGTAATTGTTTTTGATCGGCATTTTTTTGTATTTGTTGTAGAGTAGTATCTATATAGTTGATAATCAATGGTGTTTCTATTAAAGTATCTGAAGATATTATGTATATTGGTTTTTGCCGTTTTTCAGGTGGAAGGTCCAAAATAGCATAAAAGATTAACTGAACCACAGTAGTGGAATCCTTACCTCCGCTATAACCAACAACCCAAGGGCGGGTGTCAGCCAAATAAACGTTTTTAATTAGTTCAATTGCTTCCTTTGATATAGAGGGTTTCATAGTTTTTCTATATCTCCTTTACTTTTTTGAAAGATTTTTTCTGTTTGTATCTCTTCAGGAGTAAGCTGTATGTCTAACAATTGCTTGATTTTTATGGCAGTTAGACGGATACAGTTGGAATTTTTATTGATCCGTCCGTAAGTGTTAAAGGCTCGGTCCAGCCAATCTTTAGTATTACTACGGCTCCAGTCAATAGTATTTAATTTACGAAGATTATACGGCCATTCTAACAAGTTGTTTTGTATCATGTAGTTAGCTGTGGTAGCTACTGCTTCCAGAACGATTCCGTGGGAATGAATATAATCATTTCGCAAGTCTACTGCACTTAACTTCTTTAGCAAAACGAAATTCCATTCAGTAATCGTTGAACACATTATTTCCCAAAACACTATTACCGTATTTTTATCGATATCAGTGACCCGATCACCTTTTTTCTTTCCTATTAAGCGGCAGTTGGTGCTGTGAATGTTACTCAGGGTAAAAATCTTTGGAGAAAATTTGGAGAGTGAAGAATTTTCCTTGTCAGTTAAAGTTTTTAATAGGGGGATAGTATCTATAGTTTCTTTTGTTAGCAATGCTAATTCATCACGTGAGTCATACAAAATACCAATAGACCTGGTTGTATTGACTGCATGACGGTTAAGGTCAGAGAAAATCTGTTGACTCCTTTTCAGTCCTTCATCTTTGTAGAAAACAACGGAAATTGTCTCATTGCCTAAATCAGGGTTGAGCTTTATAGCTTCCTCTATTGCAGCACGCCTGTGTTGTCCGTCATTGATTAGAAACCTGGTGTCCATGGATATGACTAGTTTACCGATGTTTGTAAAATTAGAGGAATCAGCATAAGGAATAAAATGCATGTCACCGTCTATAGAGGCAGTTAAGGAAGAAAAAGCGTAATCACCTGGGTTTTCAAGGATATACTCGGCTATTTCGGGTATCCGGGACTTGTTGACCACGCGTTGTGCCCGGTACTCTGGGGGAATTTCTTCTTCGTTAAATAAGAAGATCTTAGGTATTAACTTTAGTGGGCACATGACCACAAAGTATTCTTTTCGCCCTTGTACACCCTTAATAGCTGGAAAAGAATATGTAAAATTAGTTTCCATAAGCTCCCCCTACGCACGTAATTTTATACTATTATTTTATTCCAGCACCTTAAGGATTGTCAATAAAAGATATGTAATAACTCTTGATTACGTACGTAGATATTGTGATTTCTACGGCTTTTATATTACCAAATACATATATGGTCCTAGTTAAAAATTAACTAAGGGTTGTCTACTTGACAGGGTGCAGTTCAATATAAGTAATTTCTATGTGAACTGCAGCCCTTTTCTATATAAAAAAGCTTTATGCGCCCTGCGGGCTTATTTGGCGGTTTGACAAAGTCATTTTGAGGTTAGAGGTGGGAAAATCCAGAAGGCATTTCCTGTTTATTACCACAAAGCAGAAAATAAAAAAACCTCCATTTGTGGAGGTCATAGATACAGACAAAATCTATTGAGCTTGGAGCTTTAATATTATTTTTCCTTTTTTTGTTGTCTTTATTATAGCATTACATAAACGCGGGAACGCAACATGTTTTCCAAATCAGAACTAAGATCTATTAGATATTTTTAAAAGTCTGCAATATCAACAACAATTTACTCTTACTAAACTCTTTTCTGCCATTTTGACAAACCTCCCATTGGATAAACAGTATTTGACAGATAAGAGGGAAAAACCTTCTTAGTATAGAAATAATTGTGAAAGGCACTACTTTCTGCGCCCCTGGGTAGAGACAGGAGCGGACAACCTCCAGAGCGGTCGAGCTGTCTGTTTGGAAATACCTGTTGAGTTACTAATCGGAGCCCGCTAACATTAACACTTTTTCCGCCTTGTTCTAGGTTTATTGTTTTTGCTAAACAATTTATCAAGATAAAGCATTAATAGGGTAGAGATTAGTGGTGATACATAAGGGGCTGCCACAGTGATCCACTGAATAATATGCTGTTCCATGAGTTCACCCCCATTTCTGCACAAACTATGACAGAATCCTGAGGCACTGGTAGCACAATATTGGTCATTTCCGCAAGGTTGGCACCTTTTCCGCCAAGTAAAGATTTCATCTCTACTTTGCCCTCTTGAAAGAGGTAAACATACTTTTTAAACATGTTTATTTCTATCCCCCTTATAATATATTTCCATGACTCTACTAGCAGTTTCCTCGACGGTTCGGTTGGTAACATCAATGATCGGGCAGCCAATTTTTTTCATCAAACTCTCGGCATAATCCAGTTCTTGCAGGATGCGTTCTAGACTAGCATAGTCGGCACTGGAGGTAAGTCCGAGAGTTTTTAGGCGTTCCTGTCAGATGATATTAAGCTGTTGAGGTCTGGTGAGTCCGATAACCTTGCGTGGTGGCAGCTTAAATAGCTCTTGAGGTGCCGCTACTTCTGACACAAGTGGCACATTAGCTGCTTTTAACCTTTTATAAGCCAGATATATACACAACGGAGTCTTGGAAGTACGGGAGACTTCGATGATTACAATATCCGCATGGTTGATGCCTCTAGGGTCTTTGCCGTCATCATATTTCACGGCAATTTCAATAGCTTCCACCTTGCGGAAATAATATTCGTCAATTTTATGCAACAACGCGGGCTTCAGTTTGGGGGAATATTCCACGATTTTGATAGTGCCTCCATCATGGTCCCCATGATATCTACTGTAATCAGTCAATGTCTCCGCTTCTTGTTGCACTATTTCCCTAAGCTCAGGTATTATCAGTATGTAGGCGATAACTGCCTGCTGTTCATGAGCTTGAATAATTATCTCCAATAAATTGTCAGGATTAGTTACTAGGGGACTCGGTGAATATGAATTTTGTTTTGAAAACCTGCACTATATTGACTCACTGCAGCCTTAACCACAAACTCTGCTGTTTCTCCTATGGAATCAGACCTCACGCAAAGACCATGACACCACCCCAGATATGGGGTAGGTCTTGGGTTAACAACAATCACGTAGCAGTAAAAACAGACAAGTTCGTTTCCACCCAATGCGAAATCAACATGGTTCTTTAACAGAGCCTATAAATTCTGGAAGCAGTCTATTATCCGGGGCATGATGAACGAACTTAGACAATCTATCCCAAGTATGAGCCCGCTCAGGTCATCTCCAGGTAATTCTGAGGCATACTTGGTCACTCTGTGTCGGGTCCTGCAAAGCCCGGCCCAAAAAGTTCCTAAGACCCAGGGAGGGCACCTACCCCTGGGCGGAGCTCATGGTGGAGTACCGTAGCAGCTCTTGGCGGAGTGGTGCAATAGTAGCATCCCGGCCACCCTTATGACAGTGTCCAAGCCTCGCCGCCTGGGCACGGACGCCCTGTCGGCGAGGTTTGGATGCTGCTATTAGCACACTACGCTTAGAGCTGCTAGCTATCGGAACTAAGAGCTCCGCACAGGGGTAGGTGCCTGACCGGACAAGTATACTTGGAGCTTGCAATGAAACCGGCACAATTACCCAACGTTGGACATTTACTAAGGGAGGGCATCAAATTGCGAATACTTCACACATCGGACTGGCATTTGGGCAAAACCCTGGAAGGGCGCAGCCGTTTGCCGGAGCAAGAGGCGTTCATCGCCGAGCTGTGCCGCATTGTCCAGCAGGAGCAGGTGGATGTGGTGCTAGTGGCTGGGGATATTTTCGATACCCCTAACCCACCGGCTGCTGCGGAACAGCTGTTTTATGAGGCTGTTGACCGACTCGCTGAAGGCGGGCGGCGGGGGGTGGTGGTTATCGCTGGAAACCATGACAATCCGGAGCGGTTATGTGCCTCCGGTCCTCTGGCCAACAGGCATGGCATCGTCCTGCTAGGGGTGCCGGCGGACAGTCCGGTGGTAGGAACTAATATAATCTCCCAAGTTGAGGATAAAGTAAGAATAATCGCAGGTGGACCGGCTTGGTTAGAGCTGGCTATTCCCGGGTGTATTCCTCATGCCGTTATTTTAGCATTACCCTACCCTTCGGAAGCCCGGCTCAAAGAACTTTTGGTCCAAAGCTTGGATGAAGAGGCTTTGCAGCAGGCCTATTCGGAGCGGGTAGGGAGTATTTTTACCCAGTTGGCAGCTAATTACCGCCCAGATACCATCAATTTGGCGATGAGCCACCTTTTCGTCCTAGGGGGAGTGGAGTCGGAAGGTTCGGAACGTCCTATTAACTTAGGTGGTGCTTGTACGGTAAATCCGGCTATGCTTCCGGCAGCAGCCCAATATATTGCTTTAGGACACCTGCACCGTCCCCAACGAGTGGGGGGAACTTCCACCCTAGCACGGTATTCCGGATCAGCTTTGGGCTACAGCTTTTCGGAGGCTGGACAAGCAAAGTCGGTTATTCTAGTAGAGGCTGAACCTGGTCAAGTAGCTGTAGTAAAGGAAATTACCCTTTCCTCCGGTTATCCCCTGGTAAAATGGCAGGTTAGGGGGGGGCTGGAGGAAGCCCTGCGCTGGATTGAAGAAGGGCGTGATGAACAGGCTTGGCTGGAATTAGAGCTGCACCTGCAGCAACCCCTTTCCAATGAAGAAAACCATCTATTGCGGAGTTTGCGACCGCAAATTCTGAATATCCGCCCGGTGCTTCCAGGGATGGAGGAAGAGCTAGTCCGAGAGCAACGGTCCCAGTTAAGCATCGATGAACTTTTCCGGCGGTTTTTTGCCAAACAGACGGGTGGCGGGGAACCGGACAACGAACTAGTTAAGCTGTTTTTAGAGCTGGTAAATATGGAGGATTCAGTGGGGGAAGAGCAACCCCAAAAGGCCGAGGAGGTGTCGGTATGAAGCCTTTACGCTTAAAAATTGAAGGGCTGCAAAGCTTTCGGGAGGCTCAGGAAATTGATTTTACAACCCTTTGCGACACTGGGGTTTTTGGCATCTTCGGACCGACGGGAAGCGGCAAATCCACAATTTTAGATGCCATTACCCTAGCCCTGTACGGAAAGGTAGAACGGGCTAATAAAAATACCCAGGGTATTATCAACCACGGAGCAGACAAGGTGCTGGTTGAATTTAGTTTTGAAATCGGGGTACCGGGCCAAAAGCGTACTTATTTGGTGGAGCGCTTGTATAAACGGGTAGGGGACAATAATGTCAATGCCCGCAGTTCCAGAATCAGTGAGCTTACTCCGGCCGGAGTAGAAGTGCTGGCGGACAAGGACCGGGAAGTAACGCTGAAGGTGCAGGAAATCATCGGCCTAACGGTGGAGGACTTTACTCGGGCGGTAGTGCTGCCCCAAGGGAAATTCTCGGAATTTTTGGCCCTGCGGGATGCTGACCGTCGTAAAATGCTCCAAAGACTGTTTGCTCTGGAAGCATACGGAGATAAGCTTAATGAGCGCCTAAAGAAACGCCTTAACTTGACCGCCTTTGGACTAAACGGAGTGGTAAGTGAACAGTTGGGACTAGGCGATGCCTCTACCTCAGCAGTAGAAGCAGCCAGGCAAGAGCTGTCGGGGGCCAAGGAAAGGGAAAAAACTACCGATATCAGCTTAAAGAGCATAGTTAAAGAATACGAAGTGCAAAAAGTAGTCTGGGAGCTCCAGGGAAATCTCCAAAAAATGTTTGGCTTAGAAAATGAACACAAAATGCTCCAAGGCCAGGTGGAGGAACAGGAGCAAAGGCTAGATAAAGCGGTGCGGGCTGAGCTAGTTCGCCCGCTGCTTATCGGGTTAGCCGAAAGTGAGCAGCAGCGGAATATCGTGTTGGCCCAGCAGCAACAAACTACCCAGCTTCTTCAGACAGCAACAGTGGAGGAGGTTCGGGCCCAGCAGGCTTTGAATGATTGGCAACAACAACGACAGCTCAAGGAACCTCAGCTTATTCGTTTAATAGCCCAACTGGAAACCACCCTGCTGGAGGAAAAGGAACTCACCCAATTAAATGGGGAGCTAGATTTACTAAACCACCAAGTTCAGGAGGGCCGGAACTCTCAGCAGCAGTTAAACAGCCAGCGGCAGGCTAATGATGTTGTAATTCAGAGCATCAATGCTCAATTGACCAAACTTAAGCAACGTGCTCTGGAAATCACTGTCTCGCCGGAATACCGGGGACAATTAGCCACTGCCGTAGCCGCCCTGCGGGAATATCATCAAATTACTGCTCGCCTGCAGGAAGCAAGCCAAGAAGCAGAGGCAAAAAGACTGGAAGTGGAAAAAGCTCAGGAAGCTCTCAGCACCAGCGAGGAAAAAGCGGGTTTAGCCAGAAAGAAGGTTGTGGAGTGGGAAAAGCTGCTGGAGGTAAAGCAAACTGCCTGCCCGGCAACTGAAGAGGATTTGCTAAAAAAACAACAAGCTGTGGAGCGAGGCAAACCCCAATTAGCTGAGCTGGAACGGGTTGAGCAAGAAATAGCTCAAGCCTTAATCCAGGTTGGAGTAAACAGGGCAGCTACTCAGCAGTGGGAATTAGCCCTTACCCAGGCCGAAGAGCAGTTAAAAAAAGCGGTGACAACTTTAGACAACACTCGGATGCTTCGGGATGAGCTCAATGTTAAGTATAAAGCCCTGGAAAGTCAAAACTTAGCGGCTGTATTAGTTCAGCAGTTACAAGCTGGACAACCCTGTCCCGTCTGTGGTTCCACTGAACATTCAGCCCTGGCTCAGCCCTGGGAAAGTAGTGACTTGGGGATAATTCAGGCTGAGCTAAAGGCTGCGGAAACAGCATGTAATCTGGCCCAAACTGGCTTCGAGCAGGCAATGTTGGCGGAATCCCAAGCTAAGTCCAAATTACAGACCAGCCAGAACCAGTTGGAACAATGCTTAAAGCTGGAGCAGGAAAAACTCCAACAGGGTGAACAGGTTAGAGGCAATATTAAAGCAGAAAACCGGGGTAAAACCCTGCTGGAACTACGTGACCTACTAGTGAAGCTGGAAGCAGGCTTAGCAGCAGACAAACTGGCTCGTCAAGGTTGGCTGGCATCGGTTGAACAGCTCCAGCAAGAGCTGAATTCGGCCAAATTTAACTTGGCGGAACTAGAAAAACAGCATTCCGCGGCGGAAAACTCCATAAGTTATGCCCAAAAGGTTTGGCGAGAGGCGGGAGCTAAACAGCACACATTGGCTGCCCAAACCGAGGAGCGGCTTAACAACCTTCAGAGGCTAGCTGCTTTAATAAAGGCGAAACTTTGTTCAGCGAAACTAACTTTGGCGGAGGACAATGCTTACCAGTACATGGAGCAAGAGCAAGAGCATGAGCATGAGCAAGATACATACCGGTACCTGGAGCAAGAAGACAAGCTGGTAGCTGAGTATGACCGGGAAGCTGAGCAAAACAAAGGGGACCAAGAGGCTCACCAAGGTAAACTGACGGAAATCGCTGCCATCCTGGAAGTTCTGGAGGTAAAGGCGAAAAGTCAGGAATTAGAGCTGGCTCGTCAAGAGGCCAAAGCCCAGGAATTAACTCAACAAGTGCTGACCAAAAAGAAGCAAATTCACTCCATCACCGCTGGTCGCTCTGCCCAAGACCTTTTGGAGCAAACTGGGGCTAGCTTAAACCAAATAGTTCGGGAAGAAGCTCAGGCCAAGCAGGCTTGGGAAATAGCCCGTAGCAGCAGAGAAAAGGGGGAACAGGCTCAAGCGGCAGCCGCTCGGGAATTGGAGGTGGCTGAACAGACCTTGACCAAGGCCAGGGATAAACTGGGCAAAGCTTTACAGCAAGCCAAGTTTAGCACAGCTGGAGAAGCTGAACAGGCCTTATGTCCAACTATAGAACGTCAGGAAATGGAAAAGTCAATCAAAGCCTTCCGAGATCAGGAAACAGCATTAAAACAAGAAAAGCAGCGTCTGGAAAGCAGTTTGGCCGGACGGATCCTCACCGCCCAACAGTGGGAGGAATGGCAGAGTAAAAAAGTCATCGCTGAAGAGCAATTCACTGAAGCCACCCGCCAAGGCGGGATTGCTGAGGCCAGGTTAAAAGAGCTGGAAAATAGGCATTTGCGGTGGCAAAGTCTTGAGCAGGAAAGGGGAAAACTGGTTAAGTTGAAGGATCAGTTAGAGACTTTACAACGGATTTTCCGTGGTAATGGGTTTGTGGAGTATATTGCCGAGGAGCAGGTAGTTAATGTGGCCTTAGCCGCCTCGGCTCGGCTTAAGCAGATGACTAGGCATCGCTATGGTCTGGAAGTAGATTCTGAGGGTGGTTTTATCATGCGCGATGATGCTAATGGGGGAGTTAAACGCCCAGTAAGTACCCTGTCTGGAGGGGAAACCTTCCTGACCGCGCTGGCTTTGGCCCTCGCCTTGTCCGCCCAGATCCAGTTAAAAGGTCAGTACCCTCTGGAGTTTTTCTTTTTAGATGAGGGCTTTGGCACCTTGGATTCAGAATTACTGGACAAAGTTATGACCACCCTAGAAGATCTTCCCGCTGACCGCATGACCATTGGAGTAATTAGCCATGTTCCGGAAATGAGGCACCGGATGGCCCGGCGGTTGGTGGTAGAACCAGCCCAGCCCGGAGGCTTAGGCAGCCAGGTGAAATTCGAGATTCTTTAGAAGAAAAGCGAAAACCTGGAGGAATTAACTAACTTCTTGTAGAATTACAACATAGTTTACCAAATTAAAATTTAATTCCAAACGCAAATTTAAATACCAACTCAAAGTTTATTTCCAACCCCGGAAAGGAAGAGCTTAACCCATGAAGGAACTACACCGACTAATGGATAAACTGATTACCAACATCGCTAAGGTGATAATTGGTAAGGAAGATATCATCAAGCATGTATTGATTACCTTTCTGTGCCAAGGACATATTTTAATCGAGGACGTACCAGGTATGGGTAAAACAATGATTGTACGTTCTTTGGCTCGTTCCTTAGGATGCACTTTTAGCCGCATCCAGTTTACTCCGGATTTAATGCCCTCCGATGTTACCGGGGTAAATATCTTCGATCAAAAAACTAGTGAATTTGCTTTCTACCCTGGGCCTATCTTTAACCAAATGATTTTAGCTGACGAAATTAACCGGGCTACTCCTAAAACCCAGGCTAGTCTTTTGGAAAGCATGGAGGAACGGCAGGTGACAGTAGACGGGGTTTCCCATCCACTTCCCAAGCCCTTTATGTTGTTAGCCACCCAAAATCCTCTGGAATACGCCGGTACCTTTCCACTTCCCGAGGCTCAGCTGGATAGATTTCTGATTAAAACTAAGCTGGGGTATCCGACCTATGAATATGAGATTCAAATCCTTAAACGGCTGGTGCAATTCAGTTCATTAGAAGAAATACAACCGGTGCTTACTATGGAAGAGGTATTCCATATGCAGCAGAAGGTCAAAGAAACGTATGCTGACGATGCTATCCTGGACTATATTGTCCGGCTGGTGGAAGCTACTAGAAGCCATCGGGAGGTATTACTAGGAGCCAGTCCCCGAGGTTCCATCTCCCTGCTGGTAACTGCCAAAGCCTTGGCAGCCTTAGAGGGAAGAGATTTTGTCCTCCCAGATGATGTGCGGGCAATGGCTATTCCCACCTTGGGCCACCGGATTATCCTAAAACGAGATGCTTTTGTAAAAAAGCTGGATCAAGAGGCCATTATTCGAGAGGTTTTGGATACTGTACCCTTCAAGCAATAGCTAGATAAACTTCTAAAAATCATTATTCCCGGCGGTGAACTTTATGCGAATCTGGGCATGGCTATTTACAGGTTGGTTAATTTCCATATTTGTTCCTAATAATACTACGTTATTGTTTCTTTATGTTCCGCTAGCGGTACTAATATATGTTATTCCTTTACGAATGGCTTTTCGAAGCTTAGATGTCCAGATTGTGGAGTGGGATGCTGAGCTAAACGGTGGTGAAAATTTTGTTTTCACCTTAAACCTGAAGAACAGATGGCCGTTACCTTTACTGAATATAAAAGCTAGAATACACTTGGAGAATAAACTAAACCAGCAGCTGGAGCAGTTTGAAATGGTTTTTGACGTTAATCCTTTTACTAACCGGCTGCTCACCTGGAACTGTTCCCCCTTACCTCGGGGCAAATACCAAATGACTACCCTGACTTTAAATGGTCGGGATTTTTTTGGTTTGGTTGGTTGGCAACGGACCCAAAAAATTACCGGCGAAATTACTGTCTTGCCGACTATTTTGCCCTTGACTGTAGAACGTTACCAAGAAGTAAATACCCGAGAAAAGCACAAACAGCATGTCTTCGGTGATAACAGTAACATGTCAGCGGGAATCCGTAATTATAATTTGGGTGATAGCATGGCTAAAATCCATTGGAAGGCAACTGCCCGGATGGGGAAACTGTTAAGTAGGGAATTCTCCGCAGAAATCGGGGAGATTAGCAATATCGTTATTAGTTATGGAGGAAGCTCGGAGGAGGAAAACGATGCACTAATTACCGCTGGGGCGAGTTTAGCCTGGGCCTATTTCCAAAAAGGCAGGGAATTTAAGTTTTTACTTTATGACCGGCAGCAAGTTGATCTCGGCTGTATTTACACTCGGGAGGATATGAAAAGATTGTTAGACCATCTAACTGTAGCTGTTCCCAAGATAGAAAGGGTTGCTTTGGAGGGCTTGGCAGCGTTTTTACTGCAAGCCTTAGATTCCAGACAAGGTGAACTTATTTTATTAACTGCATTAGCACCAGGGGAGCTGCCAGAAAATTTATCGGAAATCGGATATAAAACTATTGTGGCTAGCATACCACCTGAGCTCACTCCAGCCGGGATAAGGGAAGCATTGGAGGCTATTGGACTATGTTAACAAGGCTGAATTGGTGGATAACGGTGTTAATTCTAGTTATAGCCAATTACTGGGGCTCCTTGGCCTGGCTGGGTACGGGCACAGGTTTTCCCCCTGCCATTTGGGGCTTAGCTCTAGTTATTTTGTGGGCTGCAATATTAACTGTTTTAGCATATTTTGAATATTTACCCCTCACCAAGCTTCCATTTTGGGGACTAGCTGGCTTAGGTTTATTTATAGCCTTGATTCTGGGGACGCTAATTCCTAGTAACTCCTGGGTGGAATTAAGCTTACTATTAGCTTGTGGATACCTGCTAGTATTGGTAATCACTCCCTTACTACTTAATAAGCATTACTTTTGGTTAGTCCTTTATACCGGAATGTTTATCATTGCCTATGTTTATCCTCCAGGAGAGAGGGCAGGATATGCGGTTCACTATTTATTGTCCGGATTGATTTTAGCGGCCAGTAGAACAGGTGATTTAGACCAAAGCCTTAATCCATCACTAGAGTGGCAACAACGTCGGGATCAGGGGAACCTTTTACCCCCTTGGCAAAAGCTTTTATGGCCAGTGGTTTTTGCTTCTTTTTTAGTTGGGTCGGTGGTAATGGTCCACTCTTTTCTACCCGTACCCCAAGGGAACCTGCGGGAGCTGGTGGTAAACCAAATGCGGAGTATGCTGAGGCTCAACAATGAACCCACCTACCAAGTGATGCAAAACTTAGCAGCAGAGGGTACTATTCACCCTTCGGATTTACTATTTATGCGGGTTTCCGCACCTTACCCAGATTACTGGCGGGGACAAAGCTTCGATGTTTATACCGGAACGGGCTGGCAAAAAAAACATGAAGCTGAAGCTAACCTCAGGGAAGAGCAGAGTTTATTTAAAAGTGTAGAAATTAACGGAACAGGTGGGGTTATTCAGCAGTTCACCTTTGCCAAGGGGGTGACCTCCAATATTGGCTTTTCCGGCTATCTGGCTAAAGCTTTGGATATCGACGGTCAGGAATACTCACTAGAACCCCAAGGGGATGTAGTGCTACCCATAGCGATGAACGCTGGTAAAGCTTACCGAGTATTAGTAGATAATCCAATCCCTGCGGAAGAGGAGGTTCGAAAGCTAATTTCCGGAAAAAAAACGGAGACATTGGCGGGGGATAGAGCTAGTTTAATTAATCCCCAAGTTTATTTAGATATCCCAGGGAAGCTTCCAGCCAGGATTAAAATCTTAACCCAGAAAATTGTAAGTGGTCAAAGTAACTCCTATGATCAAGCCAAAGCAATTGAAAGCTATTTAAAAGCTAATTATCCTTATACCTTGGAATTGGAAAAACCACCTCCCGGCAGGGATATGGTTGATTATTTTCTATTTACTACCCAAAAAGGTTATTGTACCTATCATGCTTCGACCATGGCGGTAATGCTGCGAACAATTGGAATTCCTACCCGTCTGATTATCGGCTTTACTCCTGGACAATGGCAGGAAAAGCAAAGGATTTTTGAAGTTCGGGATCGCAATGCTCATGCCTGGGTGGAAGCGTATTTTTCAGCAGTTGGTTGGGTTCCTTTTGAGCCCACCGCCACCTTTCGTCTACCTGGTGAGGCTGCCAATGAAAATACCCTAAGTGAGCAGAATGCATCCTTACTTGGACTAAAAGGCATACCTGCCGAGGCTGAATGGGGATTGTGGGCATTATTATTTTGTTTAGTATGTTCTGCCATAATATATATTGAGATACGCCTGCAAAAGTCATCATCCCAGGAAAAGGTAACCCCTATAACCATTATTTACCGAGATTTGTTGGCTTTTTTGGCGGGTAAAGGTCACCCGAAAGCGATAGGTATAACTCCTTTGGAATATATTAAAGGAGTGAAGCCGAACCTTGGTGAGCAGTACAGCTTAGCTGAGGAAATAGTCATGGCTTACCTAGGCGAGCTATACGGCGGTAAACAGCTATCCGGAGAACTGATTTCCCAGTTGCGGGCCAACTTTACTGCCTATAGAAAGCACAAAACCCGACAGTATTAACTAACTTGGCCGGGGTTTCAGGCTGTTGAAAATCCCCGTCTAGCTTTGTCACCCGCTATGACAAAATCCTCGACGTACAGTGAGTACGCCTGTGGTTTTGTCATAGCGGGTTTCTCAACAAACTGAAACCCCGACCAAGTGTTAACTAACTTGGCCGGGGTTTTTTGCTTATAGTTCCGGCAAGTACCTTTGTTATAGCTGGTGCATATGCTGTAAGTACGAAGAAGCAAAAGCAGAAGCATAAAGTAGGAGGGTGATTTACCATGGGCCTAAATCGAGGAACTTGTCCTTCGGGAAGGTTTTGGCGGGTTAAGGCAGGGGATACCTATTTTAAAATTGCTATTCAGTTAGGTACTACGGTGGCAGAACTGAGGCGCTTAAATCCGCAAGTAAATCCCTATAATCTCCAGATAGGCCAATCCTTGTGCCTGCCTCCGGAAAAACCCCCTTGTGCATCCGGTATCTTCTGGACAGTGGACTTTGGGGACTCCCTGTATATTATCGCTCAGAGGTCCGGCACCACTGTGGAAAAGCTGTTGGAGTTAAATCCAGGCCTGAACCCTTTTAACCTCCAGGTAGGGATGAATATCTGTTTGCCAGGAGAGTAACGGGCTATAGTCCCGTTACTCTGTTATTCGGCTATGCAGGTCATCGTACATACTACCTTCCACCTGTACGAAAACGGAGGTTTGGGCGGTGAGCCTTCCATTGTCGCCAGCACCCTCAGCGATTAGTCGGACCAAATAACGGCCATCCGGGGTAGCGGGAGGAATGTAGTGTTTTCGAAGCTTGTCCCGGGATTGAGCATTTGGAGGTAACCGCCAGGTGTTCTCAGCTACTACAGGTGAGTTTAAAGGCAGAATGGGTTCCAGGTAAATGATTTCACCAGTGGGGAAAATCGCCTTAACTTGAGTGGCTCCGGGGCAATCACGGGTATGGGTTTCCGTATAGGTTTCAGTTTTTCCGTTTACTAGCTTGGTGTGGGTTTCGGTATATACATAGGGTGTAGTAGCGGTAGCTGCGGTAATTTCAAAACCGTAGCCAGCCTTGGTTTTTGTAGGCTTGACTGCTGCCGACATGGTTAATTGTCCGCCTTCAGTAAGGATTTCCCGGGCGCTAACCTCCACCATTTTAGAGGTGGCATTATTCGAGTAATCTGTTTCCACTGGTTCATTACGGTTAGCATTAACCACTGCTTTAAGAGAAACTTGACCGACAGTAACTGGTGCCGTCCAGGTAAAGGTAAACGGAAGCTTACTATTAGGGGCAAGTTGGACTTTTTGAGCTGGAATTAATTGCGGATTATTGTTGAGCAAAAAGCTAAGGGTAGTGGAAACTGGTATTGGGGATTTGTTTTCCAGGGTAAGGGTGGCGTTGTTCCTTTCTCCAGTATAAACCGGATTCTTGGTGGTCAGATTATAAGCCAACAGGTCAATCCCGTTAGCGAAGGTTACCGTTCGGGTGTCATTCTCCACATTATAGTTAAATTTACTCCCCCCTGGGGGAGCAATAATTTGGGCAGTTATCGTAACTTCGCCGCCAGGCACTTTCCACCCATTCACCTGTGTTGTTACTGAACCATGTCCTGGAAGGTCAGGCAGCGTAATTAATTTATCAAAGGCTGTTCGGTTATCTCGAATTCTTACTGTGACTTCCCGAGGGTTGTCCCCATAATTAGTAATGGTCAGCTGGAAGTTAATCTGATCACCGGGAAGTGGTTTAGCAGTATCCGGGGTAAAAGCAGTTAAGGCTAGATCGCTTCCGGTAAGCTTATAAGCTAGCAGTCGCCCTCTTCCGTCCGGACGGACTCCCCCAGCCAGCAAATAGCCATTAGCGAGGGTGAATTCTGTGCTAATGCCGTCAGGTCGAATATTCCCGCCAATACCACCAGGTCCAATGCCCACCAGTTTGCCAATAGCCGACATAGTTTTGCCACCATCTAACGTAAACCATGCTTTAGGTTTGCCAGAGTCTAAATCAAAACCGTAAATCAGGCCAGTACTGGTGCCTACTAGAACAACATTTCCTGCTTCCCAAACTATGGGGCTAGTGGTGATTTCTCCTTGGATTCCGGTGGAGGCCCAGAGTTTACTGCCAGTTTGTTGGTCCCAGGCTGTTATCAGGCCATTACCTTGAGCGCCATATTTATTAGTCCGACGGATGGGGAAAAAAACTTTTCCCTTAGCTACTGCCGGAGAAAAATTGACAAAAGTCCCCTCACCAGCATAGTCCTGGTTGGACCACTTTAAGCGTTTGGTCTGGAAATCTAAAGCATATAAATTACCGGACTTGTCCGCAGCAAAGGCTAAATTACCGGTTACTGCCACCGAGCTAGGGACACCATCCCTAGAAACGTGAGTCCAAACTGCTTTCCCTTCATCAAGGTCATAAAACACTATTTTTCCTGGCTTTTTTATTCCATTATAGTTGGTAGCAAAAACAAATACTTTTTCATTAACCCGACTTGGGGAAGCGGTAATATTGCCGCCAGGCTTATTTTCAATTTGCTGGACATCCTGCTCATTAGAGCTGTGAAAGTTTCTGAATATGTTAATAGCTTCTCCGTCACTAGAACCAACCACCACATTAATTCGCCCGGCACTGTCCCGCATTACCAAAGGGGAGGAAACCACACCATACTCACCAGCTACCTTCCGGGCTCTGATTTTTGCCCCTTTTTCCAAATCATAAGCGTAAATATAACCATTTTTACTACCGACATAAATTACGTTCTCAAAATAAGTAGGATGGCTGCCGGTAGTGGCCGTTTCTCCGGTATCTATTTCAAAAAGTCTTTTTTCCCGGCCATTGGAGCCATCAGCTAGGGGTAACTCCCACAACCAGCGGGCTGAGGCATGATAGATTTTGTCCCCAATAACGACGGGCTGGGTTATGGACTGGCTAACCTGGTCATTGCTCCAGGCAGGTTCGGCTGGAGGAAAATACTGGTCCACATTGCTTCTTTGCCGGTCAAAATTACCACCAAAGGTAATGGAATCCCGAGCATAAGCTGCTTGTGAATAGGAAAGCAGGTATAAAGTAAAAGCCGAGCTGAAAATTATTCCGGACAGCAGTAATCCGGGATTAGATAGCAAACGTCCAAGTTTTAATTGTAGCTGTACCAGCATAGGTTCACCTCTATTTATTCAAAGTAATGTAGACTTTTTTATTCCCTTCGCTCCAAAGTACTTCTGCTCCAAATGCTTCAGCCACAAACCGAATGGGCACCATAGTCCGGTTGTTGATTAATTTAGCAGTTGTATCCATTATTAGCTCTTGACCATCAACTTTAGCCTGGTTTAGGCCTAACCACAGCTGAATTACCTTATTCTTACGGGTTATCTCCACCCGCCCTTGGTTATCACTAGCATCCCAGGCAACTTTAGAATTAAGGGCTTCGGCAATGAACCTCACTGGCACCATGGTCCGGTTATTTTCGTCCAAATAAGGGTCAACATCAGGAAATAGTGAGCTGCCGTTAACCTCGATATAAATTTTATCATTCACCGTATCTTTAAGAGCAGGATTTACCCACGTACCCTTAAAACCTGGAGGAAGAACCGGCATGGTAGTTATTTTATCCGGGGGGGTATTTTGGTCATTTTGTCTAATCCAACCGTCAGATCCAACTGCTATGGGATGGTATGCCCATGACGAGGTAATGCCTAAATTAAGCATAACCAGCGCTGTCGTTAAAACCACTGCAATTAGATTGAAAACGACTTTTGGCCTAAATTTTGATAAAGTAAGGGTCTTTGAGTTTTTCATTTTTACATATTCCCTCCATATTT
Source organism: Carboxydocellales bacterium (assembly GCA_049302075.1). Lineage (GTDB taxonomy): Bacteria > Bacillota > Carboxydocellales > JAJZTU01 > JBAQLS01. The sequence goes on from JBAQLS010000027.1 coordinate 21,669, forward strand.
TACTAATTTGGATAATGACAACAATCCACACTTATTATACTAGCTGGAGAATAAAAAATATGTCGCAACCTGGAATTAAAATTACAAAATTACAAAAAAATACCAGCATCTGTAGGATGCTGTTTTGTTACCTAATTTTTATTATTGATAGATGCGTTTTCTGCTTTCTAAATAGACTACTTCCTAGTACAATAAAGACAACAGCCTAATTGGTTTAGAAGAGAGTGAATTTCTCAACCAACTGTAGCTAATACAAAAAGGGAGGTAATTACCATGAGTAGATTTGTCCCACCGTTTATTAAGATTCTCGAGGAAAAAGACCCAACCTTATATGCAACAGTGACCGAGCTAATGGAAAAGGCAATGGCACCCGGTGCGTTAGATGCTAAGACTAAAGTGCTAATTACTTTAGCCCTAGATGCCCTTAAGCAAGCGGAGGGTGGAGTAACAGTGCTTAGTCGGCAAGCTAGGGAATTAGGAGCGAGCGAGGAGGAAATTGCTGAAACTCTCAGATTGGCTTATTACGTTGCCGGGATGGGTGTTCTGGCAGTAAGCTCTGTAGCTTGGGAAAAAGAAAGTTAGCAGGCTGTTGAAAATCCCCGTTAAGCTTTGTCGCTCAGATTTAACAAGGCCCTCAACGTATGTAGAGTACAGTATTATCGAAAGGTTTCTACTGCAATGAGCATTGGGGAGGAAGGCTTCCCCTCACGGAATCGCCCCAAGCATACAACTTGCAGTTTGCTGAAGTGGATTTTGTCAGTAGAGGAGATGGAGTAAAATTAAAGGGGTGGCTGCTGCCAGCTAAGAACAGTAACCATACCCTTATCTTTGCCCACGGATATGGTAAAAACCGCCAACAAGATGATGTGCCAGCGTTAGTACTGGCCAAGGAATTAGTCACCCAAGGATATAACGTGCTACTTTTTGACTTTAGGAATTCAGGTACCTCAGGTGGGGAAATCACCTCAGTAGGTCAGTATGAGGTTTACGATTTATTAGGAGCAATTGATTACATTAAGGCTCAAGACCGGATAGGTCAGCATGTGGCCTTATTGGGCTTTTCCATGGGAGCTTCAACCAGTATTTTGGCGGCTGCTCGGGAGCCTAAGGTGGAAGCTGTGATTGCGGATAGTCCCTTTGCGGATTTAACCGATTATATGGAAGCGAACCTTCCAGTGTGGAGTCATCTACCTGCAGTACCTTTTAACCGTGCCATTATGACCATAACTCCTCCGTTAACTGGTATAGAACCATCAGCAGTAAGCCCCATCAAGGAGATCGGGAAAATTAAGGGGGCCTTATTACTTATCCATGGTGATACCGATCGCAAAATTCCTTTAGCGAACAGTGAACAATTACTCAAGGCTGCCAACTCACCGGATAATCAGCTGCTGATTATTAAGGGAGCAGACCATGTACAAGGTTTTGCTACGGACCAAAAGACATATTTAAAAAGAATACTGAGTTTTCTAGAAAAATGGCGCAGCAAATAATGACCTGAAAATTAACTTAGTACTAACTTTAAATATTTGTTTAAACCCCCTTGAATTATGAAGGAATCATGTGCAATTTGTCGAATAACATTCATTACGCAATTTTATGTCCCCTAGGAGCTAATTATGATAAAATACTTTTCGTTTACTTTAGTCCTAAATATATTTTTTTTATGGATGTTAATTCGCAATCGGATAATATTAAAAATATCACACAAAACCGCTTATACTATAGCAGGGACAACTTTTGCTTTAACTTTATTTTTTCCATTAGCACTTACTTTTTTAGAAGTGTCTCATGTTTTTGCGATTATTTTATTGACGATTGGTATTGCCTCTGTAATAGTAGGAACTAGACTAAAAACGGTAGATGAGCCGGAAATTGCAGAAATACCAGTACCGGATCAACCTGAAGCTATCCCAGCAGAGATAGCAGAGCTGGCAAACGATACTGGGATAGCTGAAGATGTTGTGCAGATTGAGGAAATTTATGAATTAGAGGATGCTGCCGAAACAACCGAAGAGATTGAGGAGATTGCTGAAGAAGTAGTACAAATAGCAATAGAAACTGATTTATATCTGCTATTACCGGAAATAAATAGTAAAACTTCTGAACATTTTTACGAAGAAGAAGGAAATAAAGCAGATGATGTCGTAATTTTAGAAGATACTGAAGAATTGACTTTAACTGCAGAACAAGATAATGTTTTTGCTGAGCATGTAATTTTCTCAGAGTTAATTATTGACGAAATTTGCATAGCCGAAGCAGAGGTTGCAATTACGACTATTGAAGATGCTTCAGAAAGAATTAGTAAAGAACTTTATACTGCTGACAAGCCTGAATATTACATAGACCTAGCATTTGAAGCCAAGTTTTCCGGTGATCTGACCGAGGCAATTAAACTTTTCCTTCAGGCAACTGATTTTGGTCTTACTGAGGATGTAACGCAGATGATTATTTTGGATATATCCTCTATGTACAAGGAACTAGGCCGATATACTGAGGCTGGGGACTTTTTAAATAAATATCTTAAAGTTCATGGAGACAATTTAACTTTCCAAACACGTAAGCAAATAATGTTAGACATTGAACAGTTAAAGGATTTAACAAGGAAAACTCAGCTTAATGGGAAAAAGCCTTAAAATCCATAATTTAGTCCGATGATAGGAGAGTATGGAATGAAAAGAAGTGAAGAGGTTTTAGGTTTATCCATAATAAGTATTAGCGACGGACGTGAAGTCGGACAGGTCAAGGATTTGGTAGTTAACCCTGACCAGGGAGCGGTAGAGTGTCTGGTTGTGGAAAACGGAAACCGCTATCTTGGCGTAAAAGTTATACCCTTCAAAGAATTGGAGGGGGTGGGTGAATACGCAGTCACTGTAGCCAGTGAATCAGCTATTGTTGACTTAAGTGAAGTTCCTCATGTTAGTAGTTTAATGGAGAGAAATGTTCAGATTAAAGGCACCAAGGTATTAACTAAAAAGGGGCGATTGGTGGGCGAGGTCAGTGAATATATAGTTGATGAAGACAGTAGTGGGCAAATAACCGGGTGTCTAATGTTCACCAAAAACGGTATCAATAATAATAAATTTATCCCGAGAGATAGTGTGGTAACCTTTGGCAAAGAAATCTTAATTGTTGTCGAAGGGGTAGAACAGACTTTGGAAGATGGTGAATCGTACACTCTAGGGCAGTCAGAAGCTACGCAGCAAGAAGTAACCCAACCTGTTGTAACTGCAACGGTAGCAGCTCAAACTGCAACATCACGGACAGATGCCATTCAGCCCATTGTAGAGCCAACAGTAACAGCACCTGAGCTTAAGTTAGATGTAAATAAGTCCAAAGCTACTCCGGTAACTCAGACTGAAGACCGACCTGAGGAAAACGCGGAGGAAACTGCAGATGAAACTCCAGCGGTACCGGATGCGGCTAAGTTATTTGAACAACGTCAACGTCAGTATATGCTTGGACGTAAGGTGTCAAAACAAATAGCCGATGATGTTGGTAACGTTCTAGCCGAAATTGATGAAACTATTACCGAAGAACTAATTGATAAAGCTAAGGCCGCTGGTAAATGGTCGGAGCTTACCTTAAATACTAAGAACTAAGTGATAGTCGGATTACTAACTAACTTGGGGTGACCCTTATGCTGCCACAACTTGTAGAACACAAAACCTTACTCCTAGCTTTGGTAATTACCCTGCAAGTATCGCTCAGTATTTTCGGTGGGGTGGTAATGGCTTATTCGCAAGATGACAATACTATTATCCAGGGTGTACAAATTAATAATGTGAATATAGGCGGTCTCACTAAGGAGGCCGCCTTTGCCCAGTTACAAAACAAGCTGCAGAAGCAGTTAAAATATACTAAACTTAAGATCCGTCTGGATGATAAGGAATGGGTATGGAAAATTCCCTTTTCTTCCGTAGGTTATAACCTGGAAGAGGCGGTGGAGCAAGCATATCAGGTGGGACGCCAGGAGAACTTTATATTTAGGGCGTTTACCAATGTGGAAGCTAGTAAGAGGAAACACTTGATAAAAATAGAACCAATTTTTGACCGTAATCAACTGCGGTATATTGTAGCTAAAATTGCTGAAGAAGTGTACAAGCCTGCTCTGGATGCCCGGATAAATTTAGTATTGGGAAAGCTGGAAATAATTCCCGAACAAACCGGTGTAACCATGTATGTTAATGAAAACCTGGAACTTTTAGCCCAGGGCGTCTTAAGTCAAACAAACCAGCCGGTAAACCTGATCAAGAAGGTTGTGCCGCCCAAGGTGGTAGCCAATGATTTAAAGGATATTCAAGATAATATAGCCAGTTTTGCAACCTCTTTCAGTTTGCATAAAACCAACAGGGTTAATAATATTAAAATAGCTGCCAAAGAAATTAATGGTGTAGTGATTAAACCAGGGGAAACCTTTTCTTTTAATGCAAAGGTTGGACCTAGAATGCAAAAATACGGCTATCTAGAAGCCCCGGTCATTAGTAATAACAAATTAGTTTCCGGTATAGGGGGCGGTGTCTGTCAAGTTTCCACCACCTTGTATAATGCGGTAATCCGGGCTGGTCTAACCGTTAAAGAACGTTCTCCTCATTCCAAACCACCGGAATATGTCCCAATGGGCCAGGACGCTGCGGTTGCCGATAACATTTTAGATTTTAAGTTTGTAAACACCAGGAAGAGCTCGATCCTGCTTGTAGCAGGTATAAAAGATAATCAGTTATTAGTTCGTCTATTTGGCAAGAAAGAAGAGCCAGATTCGAAAATATCCATGATTTCTGAGGAAATAAAGGCGGTAAAGCCTCAAGTAATAGTTAAAAACGATTCATCTTTACCTATGGGGGTGAAAAAAGTTTTGAACCCCGGGGAGAAGGGCTATACAGTCAAGGTTTATCGAGTTCTGTATGAGAATGGTCGAGTAACTCAGAAGGAGTTTTTATATCAAGATTACTATAAATCTTCTCCTACTTTAATTAAAGTTGGAACTGGAACAGAAATGTAAGCCAAGGAACTTGAAAAAGGGGGTAATGATTTGAAGTTACCAATATACCTTGATTACAATGCTACTACTCCAATTGACCCAGAAGTGTTGGAGGAGATGGTGCCTTATTTGAAGGAGTATTTTGGCAACCCTTCCAGCAGCCACCTGTATGGGCAGCAGACTCATGCTGCCATAGAACAAGCTAGAGTCCAGGTTGCCGAACTGTTAGGTTGTAGCCCTACGGAAATTATTTTTACCAGCGGAGGAACGGAGGCCAACAATCACGCCCTGAGGGGTGTGGCTTTTGCTAACAGTTTCCGGGGTAAGCATTTAATTTCTTCCCAAATTGAGCACCCGGCGGTATTAAATACCTTACACTATCTGGAGAATCACGGCTTTAGGGTAACCTATCTACCTGTGGACAGTTCCGGTCGGGTTGACCCGGAGGATGTTCGTTCGGCAATTACTGAGGAAACTATTTTAATTACCATAATGCTGGCCAATAATGAGGTTGGCTCAATTCAACCCATTGCCGAGATTGGCAGCATTGCTCGGGAGAAGGGGATATACCTACATACTGATTCAGCCCAGGCAGTTGGTAAAATCCCCACAAAGGTGGATGAATTAAAGGTAGATCTATTAACAGTTGCAGCTCACAAGTTCTATGGACCAAAGGGGATCGGGGCGCTTTATGTCCGCCAAGGCACCCAACTTGAGGCCTTCCTCCACGGAGCTGGACATGAACAAGGTCGCCGGGCGGGCACGGAAAATGTACCCTATATCGTCGCCCTTGGGAAAGCGGCCCAGTTGGCAGAGCAGAAACTAGCAGCTGACCGAGAGCGGATTATTAAGCTGCGAGACTGCTTATTTGCACAATTGGTTAATTCTATTGAAGGGATAACCTTAAACGGTCACTTAACCGACCGCTTACCTAATACACTTAATATAAGCTTTCCTGGACTGGAGGGTGGGACACTTCTCGCTCAATTACCGGAGGTGGCGGCTTCAACCGGTTCAGCGTGTAATGATAAATGCCGGGAATTCTCTAAAGTGCTGCTAGCCATGGGGGTGAAACCGGAAGTAGGCTTTGGTTCTGTTCGTTTCAGCCTGGGACGTTGGACTACCGAAGAGGAAATTGACTATGCCGCTGAGGTTATAACCAGCAAAGTCAAACAATTACAAAGCCAAGATCAAGGAGTATCCCACCATCAGGATGAGGTCGGATTAACTGCCTTGGCATCCTGCGCTGGCTGAGCAGCTAAACTCAGTCCTCAGGACTTGGCTCAGGTACTGAGCCAACTACCCAAAGTTGAAGACGTTAATGTTTTAGTAGGCAATAATACAGCTGATGATGCTGCGGTATATAAAATCAACGATAACCTAGCCATTGTCCAGACGGTGGATTATTTCACCCCAGTGGTGGATGACCCTTATTGTTTTGGCCAAATTACTGCGGCTAACTCCTTAAGTGATGTTTACGCCATGGGCGCAAAACCCTTGTTTGCCTTAAATATGGTAGGCTTCCCCTCAGATACCCTGCCACTGGAGGTACTGGCCAAAATTCTCCAAGGTGGTGCGGACAAAGCAGCAGAAGCTGGTGTGAGCATTATCGGTGGTCACACCATTAAGGACAAGGAACCCAAGTATGGTTTGTCGGTGACCGGGATTGTGCACCCGCAGCAAGTTGTGGCCAATTCCGGGGCTAAAGTAGGTGACCGCCTATTTCTCACCAAGCCTTTAGGCATCGGCATAATTACCACTGGGATTAAGAAAAAAGGTCTGGTCTCGGAAGCAACTATTGCTGAGGCAATCAGGGTGATGAGCACTTTAAACAAAGCAGCGGCTGAGGCCATGATTGCCACAGGTGTAAACGCCTGTACAGATATTACCGGTTTCGGTTTCCTGGGCCATCTCTCTGAGTTGGTTAAAGCTAGTGGAGTAGGAGTCAGGATTAGCGTAGGCAAAGTGCCGGTTATAGCTGAAGCCTGGGATTTAGTCAGGCAGGGGGTGGCTCCCGGGGGAACCCATCGTAATCTGGCCTATTTAGAAGGCCAATTAGTTCTAAGTGGTAAAATAACCAAAGAACAGTTGTTGGTTCTGGCTGATGCTCAGACTTCCGGCGGCTTACTAATCTCCGTTCCTGTTGCCAAAACAGAACTGCTGGTACAAGCGTTACATCAGGCGGGAGTACCTATCGTAGCAGAGGTTGGGGAGATAATCGCCGATGGGGAGAACAAGATTTGGCTGGAGCCATAGTTGCATTGAGCCATGATTGCCTCATTATTACTTAAGCACTACTAGGCTTGGCTATCTGAAGTAAACAAACTTTTATCCGTTGCTTTTCCCTTTCGTACTTAGGAGGGTAGGCAACGGATATATGAGGTTTAAATGGGTTATTCCGACGGTGTTATTAGCAAAACTGACCAAATTATTTATGGTGAAGAACTGATTAGCAGGAAGTTATTACTTAGTGTAGAAAAGTACATAATATGACGGTTTATAACGTAGGCTTCAACATGCGGAGGCTATAATTATGCAAACCCAGAAACAAATTACTGTTCCTGAACCATTGCTGTTAAACCCTCTGAGTTCTATGCGGGCTATGTTAATGCTGGCTATTTTAACTATGGTAAGTTTTACTGGCAACTATTTTAGTGTGCCCTTCTTTTATGGAGTGGACATTTTTTTTGGTTCGATAATAGTTTTAATTGTCATCCGGATATATGGAATTACTTGGGGACTGTTGGTGGCGATTATTGCTACCAGCTTTAACTTTTTAATTTTACAGCACCCCTACAATTTTATAATTTTTGCTTTAGAAGCTGGGGTTGTAGGTTGGTTGTTACACAACAGGAGAGAAAATATTATTGTTCTGGATGGAGCTTTTTGGTTATTCCTGGGCATGCCTTTGGTCTGGTTATTCTATTACTCATATGCTGATTTAGATAACCCAACCGCATTGTTTATCGCCTTGACGCTGGGGGTCAATGGCATTGGTAATGCTTTGGTCGCCGACTTAATCCTAACTTACCTGCCAATTAGCAAATGGTTGGAACCAAAGCAGGGCAGTTCCCCGAAAAAACTAGTTGGTATGCAACATATTTTGTTTAACTTAATGGTAGCCTTTGTACTTATACCTGCCCTAGGATACATAGTTACAGATAACTTGCGTGAAAAGAATTATCTAGAAAGGGAAATTGAGTCTTCGATAGCGGTTATCACCACCCAAATCAGCATTTACTTATCTTTATGGCAGCAACAGCATTTTTTTGCAGTGACGGAATTAGCTCAAGTAGCCGCTGATAGTTCCATGCAACCAACAGCTGACCTGCAAATGCGTACCGAACATTTCAAAAGTTCTTACCCGGATTTTGTCATAATGTATATTGGTAATAGTAATGGTACTAGTATTGCTTATTATCCACCGACGGATGCCAAAGGAGTATCTTCGATTGGTCAAAGTTTCGCGGACAGTGAATATTTCCGAGTAGCCAAAAGCACTAAACAGCCAGGTATTTCCAATATATTTATGGGAAGGGCAGGTGCACCCTTTCCCGTAGTCGCGTTAACAGTACCTATTATGGAAGGTAACCACTTTCGGGGGTTTGTTACCGGTGGGTTGGATCTAAACTATATCAATAAATTACTTAAATTATATGCTCTAGATGGACAGTTAAATGCCACCCTCCTGGACGGTAATAATCGGGTAATTGCTAGTACCCGTCCAGATAATGTGGTCCTCCAATCCTTTGATGCCAAAAAAGGAGGAGATATCCAACTCATCGGTAAGGATAGTTACCGCTGGCTACCGGTTTTGTGTAAGCTATCCCATGAGACAGTACGTTGGCAAAAAGCAATTTATATAAAGCAAACTAAGCTGGGTAAAGATATTCCTTGGACAGTGATAATTGAGTATCCCTATGGCCAGGATTACGCCAAAGCCCTGGATAATAACATTAGAAATCTAATGGGTATTTTAGCCTTTACGGTGTTAGCCTTATTTTTTGCTAATCTTTTTAGTACTAAATTGGCTAGCCCCTTAGTTAGACTTGCCCTGCTTACCACAGACTTACCCAGTAAACTCTTTGACCCAATGGGCATAAACTGGCCGGAAACCAGGATGGAAGAACTAAACTCATTAGTAGGTAATTTTAAGACGATGACGTCGGTCCTAACAAAGAATTTTCAAGAAATAAATAGGCAATCTGCAGCGATTAAGGCATCAAATGACGGTATAGGAATTTTGGATAAAAACGGAAAGTATGTCTATTTGAACCGAGCACATGTAAAAGTATACGGGTACAAAAGTCCCAAAGAACTGATCGGTAAGTCCTGGAAAAAGCTTTATGACCAAGCAGCACTTACCAGGTTTGAACAAGAAATTTTACCTAAATTATATAAAGAGGGGTATTGGCGGGGAGAAACGGTAGGTAAGCGTCAAGATGGAAGTTTGTTTCCTCAGGAGATTTCCTTGGGATTTTTTATAGATGGTGGGATTGTGATCGTGGTTCGGGACATTACCCAGCGCAAAAAAGCCGAACTAGCCATTTGGGCGGAAAAAGAGCGAGCCCAGGTAACCCTCCATTCTATTGGCGATGCTGTGATTACCACCGACAAGCAGGGAAAAATAGAATACCTTAACCCGGTGGCTGAGCAACTAACCGGCTGGACCAACCAGGAGGCATCTGGCAAGGACTTGACCCAGGTATTTAACATAGTTAACGAGCAAAATGGGAAAAGGGTAGAAAGTCCTGTAAAGAGATGCTTACGGGAAGGACGAATTGTAGGACTATCCAACCATACCAGCCTAATTCACCCTGCTGGTCATCAATTGTCAATTGAGGATTCCGCCTCTCCTATTAAGGACAGGGAAGGTAACATCATTGGGGCGGTGCTGGTATTTCATGATGTTAGTGAAAAACGGGAGATGGTGCAACAATTATCCTACATGGCTCATCATGATTCCCTAACCCAACTGCCTAACCGGATAATGTTCAAGGATCGCCTAAATGTGGAATTGATTCACGCCAACCGCAATAAAGAGCTGCTTGCCGTATTTTTTCTAGATTTGGATCGCTTTAAGCAAGTTAATGATATGCTAGGTCATGCCATGGGCGATGAGTTGTTAAAAGAAATTGCCAGACGGCTAACTAATTGCTTGCGGGAAGGTGATACTGTTTCCCGACTGGGTGGAGATGAATTTACCATACTCCTGCCCAGATTAACCATGGCAGAAGATGCAATTAAGGTTGCTCAAAAGCTGATTGAGAATTTGCATCAGCCAACAATCTTGGGTGGACAAGAGTTTCACATTACTACCAGCATAGGTATAGCTGTCTATCCTAACGATGGGGAAGATGCGGATAATTTACTTAAGAACGCAGATACAGCAATGTACCTAGCTAAGCAGAAGGGTGGTAACAGCTACCAACTCTTTACCCAAGCCATGAAAACCAAAATTATGGCAGAAATCGACATGGAAAATAGCTTGCGTAAAGCTATTAAAAATAATGAATTTGTGGTTTATTATCAGCCCCAAGTCAACATCCAAACGGGAAAGATAACTGGGATGGAAGCACTCGTACATTGGGAACATCCCTTCCGGGGACTAATTCCTCCTAATGATTTTATTCAGGCTGCCGAGGAAACCGGTCTGATAGTGCCAATCGGAGAATGGGTGCTGCGTACCGCATGCGCCCAGATGACCAGCTGGAATGAAGCAGGCTACCCACCAGTACGGATTACAGTGAATCTTTCCTCCCGCCAGTTGCTACAACAAAAGGATTTGGTGAATACTGTAGCCCGGATTTTACAGGAAACTAAGCTGAATCCCTACTTATTAGAGTTGGAAATAACCGAAAGTACTGCTATGCAAGATATAGAGCATACTATTACCACCCTGCAAAAGTTAAGAGTAATGGGTGTGCAAATTGCCATCGATGATTTTGGCACAGGATATTCTTCCCTAAACTACCTAGCCCGTTTTCCAATTACAACGCTAAAAATTGATCGATCCTTTGTGGCTGATATCACTGCTAATAAAGAAAATGCGGCTATAGTTACTGCTATTATAGGGTTAGGCCGAAACCTCAGTCTGAACATAATAGCAGAAGGTGTTGAGACAGAAGCCCAGCTATCCTTTCTAAAGGCGCAGCAATGTATAGAAATGCAGGGCTTTTTATTTAGTAAGGCTGTGCCGACCGAAGAATTTGAAAGATTATTTCTGTCTAAACCAGGAAAAACGGAGAGCACAGATGATTAAGCCTTCATTTATTATGGTCTTTAGTATTTTGCTATTGTTTTATGTTGCCCTAAATTACTTTATTGGGCTACGAGTGTGGCAGACCCTGAGCGGTTTTTTGCCTGGGTTAAACAGTAAAATTTACTGGCCGCCGTTCTGGATGGTAGCTATGTCCTATTTAATTGGCAGGCTATGCCGCCAGTTTTTGCCTGGGGATATCAGTCACGGGTTAACTTTAATAGGTGCCTACTGGTTAGGGGCTATGTATTACTTAATTTTGCTATTGGTGGCAGTAGATTTAACTAGACTGCTGGATCGGTGGTTAACATTTTTACCAGGAGGAATGCGCCAAACTCCCGGCATTCCTCCTGTAATAGGCCTTTTTGTTTTAGTTGCCGTACTAGTAATTATGCTCTACGGCGTCTGGAATGCCCGCAACCCTCAGGTTCAACGTTATGAGCTTAACATTGCCAAAAAGCCGGTCAACCAGCAGCAATTGCGAATTGTTATGGTATCCGACATTCACCTGGGGAGTATCGTTAATAACCAACGGTTGACTTATCTGGTGGACATGGTTAATCAACTTAAGCCAGACTTGGTGTTGTTGGCAGGTGATATGCTGGATGAGGATGTGGAAGCATTTGTGGAGCAGAAAATGGCGGATAACTTCCGCCGGCTGAAGCCCAAATTAGGGACTTTTGCGGTTTTAGGTAACCACGAGTATATTGGCGGTCATGCAGAGGAAGTAATTCGGTATCTGGATGAAGCTGGGGTTACGGTATTGCGGGACAGCTATGTGAAGATTGCCAACAGTTTTTATGTAGTGGGAAGGGACGATCGGTCAAGGAAAAGCATGGGGGGTAACCAGCGGAAAAACTTGTCCGCCCTGTTGCAAGGAGTAGACAGCTCACTGCCAATTATTTTGTTGGATCATCAGCCGATGCAACTTGAAGAGCCCCAAAGTCAAGGGGTTGATTTGCAACTATCCGGTCATACTCACCGCGGCCAGATGTTTCCTAACCAATTCATCACCAGCCGGATATATGAAGAGGATTGGGGTTATTTGCGCAAGGGTAATTTTCAGCTCATTGTTTCTTCAGGTTTCGGGACCTGGGGACCACCCATTAGAGTGGGCAATACTCCGGAGATAGTGGAGTTAGACATTCACTTTAAATAGAAGCTGTAAAAAGAACTGCGGCTACTGATAACTCTTAAAAGAATACAGATAAAATTAAGAAATATCGGAGGCTAAGGAACTGTCCCTATTAGGACAGCTTCCTTGGTTTTTTTATAATTTAAACTTTCATTAAAACTGGAGGTGATAAAAAATCTTGACAGGTGAATAAACTTAAAATAAAATATAATCATAAATACCAATCAGAATAGTATGAAATAGAACATGGTTTAACTTATCAAGCTGGACCGAAAGTAAAAGATTAGACTGGTGTAGGGAGGAAACTTTATAGAACAATTTGTGGAATTTGCAGTCGACAGTAATACCATTAGAGGCATATTACATACTACGAAAACACTAAATACCAGGGCTATCGGTACATACCCAGGGTTAGTACTTTGCCACGGCTTTACCGGTCCGGTGGCCAGGATGTACGAAGATATTCAGGGAATAGTGGGTTCAGAGCTATTCGCTGAAATCCAGGACAAATGGGTAGCTTAATACCAGGGGTTTGCTCTGGGCCGCCACTTTATGCAGTCTTTACAAAACAACTTTCCCCTCACTGCGATAAGCAATTACCAGGGACCTGTGCTGATCTTACATGGCACCGCAGATGTGGAGGTTTCACCAGGCAATGCGGAACTATATCGGCAGGCACGGAATAAACTGGATTCGACTGTTGTTAGTCAAATTACCGGGGCAGATCATACTTTTACCGGCTTAGAATGGGAAGAGGAGATTTTCAATATAACTTCCAAATGGCTTAGAGAAAAACAAAGGGGTGAAAGATTTGGTAAACAAAAGAGAATTAAAATGGTTAGTGGTCTTGGGGTTAATACTTGGCACACTGGCACTTAGCGGATGCGGAATTGGAAAACAAGCAGAAAATTCGGGTTCGGGCGGCAACGCAGGTCAGGAACAAGCTCAGGTTACTATCAGGGTAGGCCATTTTCCAAATATCACCCACGCCCAGGCGCTGATTGGTTTAGCGGATGGTAGCTTTCAAAAAGCTTTAGGGGATAAGGTTATTATCGATAGAAAACCCTTTAATGCCGGTCCTGCGGAAATAGAAGCGCTGCTAGCCGGGGAAATTGACCTTGGCTACATAGGGCCTGTTCCGGCAGTTAATGGTTTTGTAAAATCTAGAGGTGGTTTGCAGATTATCGCCGGGGCTACTAATGCCGGAGCAGTACTGGTGGTTAGGGACGGCGCAGGAATAAGCAGTATCCAGGATCTGGCCGGGAAAAAAGTAGCGGCACCACAATTTGGGAACACTCAGGATATTTCCTTACGTAAAGTACTTAGTGATGCTGGGTTGAAATCCATTAACAAAGGTGGAACTGTCAATGTACTTCAGGTGGAAAATCCAGATATCCTGACTGGGTTTGTGAATAAAGAACTTGATGCGGCTCTGGTTCCGGAACCCTGGGGTTCCCGTTTGGTAAAGCAAGCGGGTGGTAAAATATTATTAAATTGGAAGCAAGTGTGGCGGGAAGGTAATTACACTACTGCAGTGTTAATTGTCCACAAGCAATTCCTCCAAGAACATCCGGATTTGGTGGAGAAGTGGATTCAGGCCCATGTGGAAATTACTAACCGGATAGCTAAGGACCCTGAACAGAATAAGGCCTTATTAAACGAACAATTAAAAGTGTTAACCAAGAAAAACTTAACCAAGGACATCCTGGATAGTTCTTTTGCTAGGCTAACCACTACTTATGATCCAGCAGTGGATTCCATCAAAGAGTTCGTTACACTGCAGGTAGATAACGGCTATTTAAAAGAAACTCCAAATCTTGACGGGTTAGTTAACCTGGAAATCTTAAACAAAATACTCAAAGAAAAATCATTACCAGAAATTAAATAACGCTATTTCTTATTGGGGGTTGCAAGCATGCTAGATCGTATCCAAACTAGTTTATTCTTCATAGGACTACTGGTTTTGTGGCAGATTCTCTTCATGTTAGCCATTTGGCCGGACTTTTTGTTTCCCTCGCCACAGGCTGTGCTGGATACCTTTATTCTAGGTGTTAAGGATGGTTCCATTATTATAGCTATAATAACAAGTATGGTGCGTATAGCCAAAGGATATCTGATTGCACTGGCTATTGGTATACCTATGGGGGTACTCATTGCCAGGATAAGAATTTTCAAAAATACCCTAGGTGCACTCTTTGCCGGTCTGCAACCCCTGCCTAGTATTTGCTGGCTCCCGCTGGCCGTGCTTTGGATTGGTTTAAATGAAAAATCGATAATTTTCATAATTCTGTTAGGAGCAACTTTCTCCTTAACTACCGCAACCGAGGCTGGGGTTCGCAATGTTCCGCCAATTTATATCCGGGCGGCCCGCACAATGGGAGTAAAAGGATGGCGTTTGTATCTCAACGTATTGTTTCCTGCTGCCTTACCAGCTATAATCACCGGAATGAAACTAGCCTGGGCCTTTGCCTGGAGAGCTTTGATGGCTGGGGAACTGATTTCTTCAGGCGTGGGTCTTGGCCAAGTGCTAATGACTGGCCGAGACTTAAACGATATGAGTATGGTTATAACTGTGATGATAATTATAGCCCTCCTGGGCCAAATAATCGATCAGTCCTTCTTTAGCAGATTAGAGTCCAAGGTACGAACCCGTTGGGGCTTAGAAAAGGCTTAATACTAGGAATGTGAGTCAGGTTGAAACATTCATAAAATTTATTGCTAAAGTTAAATGCAGAGCTGAAGCATAACTTTACATCCCGCCATAGCTAAGGGGTGTAGAGTTTTTTAAAATAGCTTTTTCTCAAAATAGAGCTGATATTCCATAAACAAATATGGTATGGTAGTCTTGGAAAGGTAGGTTGGGTACTAATGGACAAGACTATCATGACATTTTCCGGAAGAAATTTTACATCTGAAGATATAGAGCTTATCCAATGGACAAGAAAAAGATATCCACAATTATCAAGGACAGAATTAGCAAGGACCTTATGTGAGTTTCTAGGGTGGCATACTTCCCTGGGTTAATGTTAAAAACCTAGCCAGTAAAGTG
>JBAQLS010000028.1:0-54440 GCA_049302075.1 Carboxydocellales bacterium
ACGAGGATTTTCAGTCCTCTGCTCTACCGACTGAGCTACCGTGGCATAAATGGCGGAACTGACGGGATTCGAACCCGCGATCTCCTGCGTGACAGGCAGGCATGTTAGGCCTCTACACCACAGTTCCTTAAATTAAAATGGTGGGCGTTGACGGGATCGAACCGCCGACCCCCTGCTTGTAAGGCAGGTGCTCTCCCAGCTGAGCTAAACGCCCTCTTGTTGCGCCGATAATCTATAGTATACACAAATCACCGTTTTTTGTCAATTGGTAATATCAGTAGGAATCTTGTTTGAAATCTTGCTTTAGTGCTTGTTTCGGAAGTTTTTTATAATGTTAACCCTGGTAGATTAACTGGTTTAATACCTAGATTAATGCAGGTTATTATTTAACCAAGTCTTCCACAAATTTAGGCAGGCTAAAAACAGATTTATGGATACCCGGTGTGTAATACTTGGTAGGATATTGAGGTATTTTAGTTTCGTCCACCTTTAAAGGGTCATATTTTTTGGAACCCATGGTGAAACTCCAGAGCCCACTGGGGTAGGTTGGTATTGCCGCTAGGTACAGCCGAGTTATCGGGAAAATCTCCCCAATATCTTGATTAACCCTGGTAATTAGACTGGCATTTAAGAAGGGAGATTCCGTCTGAGCTACCATTATCCCGTCCTCCTTTAAGGCCTGGTATACCGACCGGTAAAAATCGGCAGCAAATAGTCCTACTGCCGGCCCGATGGGATCAGTAGAATCAATACAAATTACATCATAGGTGTTAGCTTTATCCGCTAGGTGCTTGATTCCATCATCCACCAGCACTTCTACTTTAGGGTCTCCCAAGGCGCAGGCAATTTCCGGCAAATACTGTTTGGAAACTTCAATAACCCGGCCATCTATTTCTACCAAAGTAGCCTTTTCCACCGCAGGGTGCTTGATAATTTCTCTAATTGCCCCCCCATCGCCTCCACCTACTACCAACACTCTTTTAGGGTTGGCATGGGTGTTTAAAGCTACATGAGTAATCATTTCATGATAAACAAATTCGTCTTTAATTGTAGTCATTACCAAACCATCTAAAGTTAGCATCCGTCCATATTGGATCGTTTCAAATACCGCAATATCCTGAAATTCCGACTTCTCTGTATGTAAGGTACTGGTTACTTTACAAGTGATCCCTAAATTTTCTGTTTGTTTCTCTGTATACCATAAATCCAATTCCTTTTCCTCCTCGTCATCTGAGTATAACCGAATATCGGTAAAGACAAGCCCCATATTCCATGAATATTATACCAAATAGCACCTAAAAATAAAGATTTTCTTGATAAAAGTTACAACATTTTTTGTTGGGATACTAATAATACAATAATACCGTATATTTAAGCAGAATAATACAAAAAACTACTATGTAATGGTTTTAAAGGAGGAAATGAGTATGTGTAAAGTAGTTGGAGTTTTTCCAGAACAAGCAAAGGCCCAGGAAGCAGCTCAAGAACTACGGGGCAATGGTTATGACGATAAAATCTCCCTAGTCTCCAAGGAGCAATCTCCACAGAAGCAGAGCTATGCTGAGCTTGGTAACGCCCCTTTTTCCGGGGGTGATTCCATAACCGACGGGACCGCCACCGGAGGGTTCGTCGGCGGACTGGCTGGCATGGCCGTAGGAGCCGGCGCTTTACTCATCCCTGGGCTTGGCCCCATTGTGGCCATGGGACCTATTGCCGGTCTTTTATCAGGGGCGGTCACCGGCGGAGTTGCCGGGGCTTTAGTTGACTATGGCATCCCCGAAACCGAGGGCAAGGAATTCGAACACCACATCCAAGGCGGGGCAACGCTAGCTATAGCCGAGACCTCCAAGGATAAGTTAACTCAGGTAGCCGACCTGATGCGCGCCCAAGGGGCAAGCGAGGTCAAGACCTACAAGGAACATTAAGCTTTGGTAGGATGCAAGACCTTGGGTAGCATAAAAGCCGTTGGGTAGGAATGCAGGTTCTTGTTGCCGGTCGAATGCCTGTCTCAGCAAGGCGCGCTTAGTTCCATAGCTAGTGGCTCTAAGCATAAGTGGGCTAATAAAAGAGACCAACCTGGACAATGCGGCGTCCATGCCTAGTGTCCAGGTTGCCGACGTCCTGTCGGCAAGGTCTATTTTATTGCCCACTTATGCTAAGAGCCACACGCTACTCCACCATGCGCACCTTCGCCGAGACAGGAATTCGACCTGGGTAGGACTTGGGGTCACTGGGCTTGCTTGCCCGAGACCGGCTTTGAGGGCCCGAACTGGGCTTGCCTTCCTACCTGGGGCCGGCGTGTGGGCCCGTGTCTTATCGTGCTCAGTGCTTGTCCAGTCAGCAGTAACCCTACTGACCCTCCCCAAAGTGCTATAAAGAAATGCCAGGTCGGATACCTATCCTGGTTGGGAGCTCCTGGTGGAGTACCGTAGCAGCTCTTAGTGCCGGTGGGCAATAAAAGCACCCCGGCCGCCATGGACGGCGGCCGCCTCGCCGCTGAGGCAAGGACGCTGAATCGGCGAGGTTTGGGTGCTTTTATTAGACCACCTGCGCTTAGAGCTGCTAGCTATGGAACTAAGAGCTCCCGACCAGGTTAGGTGTCCGACCGGTCATTCTTTTGAACTCATTCTTTAAGCTCCCGGTTATAGGTGAAGATCTTGACCTCAGCCCGCAAGGTATCCTTCTCCAGGTGCAAGAAGCCGATGCTGGCAATATTCCGAGTCCTGGTGGCTTTGCCAGGGTTGAATAGCAGCACCTCCTTCTTGATTCGGCGACTTACCTTGGATGGGGGGTTAAACTCCACCTTCAGGGAATCCAGCATGGGTTTATGGCCATGGCCGAATATTATGCAGTCTAGGCCCGGTTCATTTAAGAAGGGTTCACATAGTATGGGGTACAACAGTTCAAGCTGTAACGCTTTATTGATGTGTAACCCATTTAACTCATCACCGTGAACCATCCCAATCCTGAAACCGTTCGCTTCCACCACCCTTTTCCTAGGTAGACTGTTCCCAAAATATTCGCCGTCGTGGTTTCCGGCCACAGCTTCTACCGGAGCATATAGGGCAAGCTCTGTTAAAACCTCTGGTGCTACTATATCGCCACAGTGGAGTATTAAGTCCACACCTTTTAGGCTGTCTAATACCCGTTCGGTAAGCTTCTCGTGTTTGTGGGGGATATGAGTATCCGAAATCACTGCAATTATCACCGGTACTCCTCCTCACAGCACATATTTCTCTGCAAATTGCTCCAAAAAGTAATTTTTGTTTTCCCAGAGCAACAGGTACTCTTCCACTCGCTGTTGAATTTTGACCCGTTCTTCCACTGGGATGCTTCCTGCATAATAACGTTTTGCTAACCTCCATGGACGCTCGGGAAAATGCAGCAAGGCATGTAAAACCTGAAACTCTTGTTTTGATAACAACCTTACCTGACTGTATTGCTCCAAAATATTATCGGCCTTCTCCATTCTCCATTCACTCTTACGCAGCGTCCGACGCAATAATCGCCAGAGATCCACAATTGGTAAATCTACCGCCATTGAGTCAAAGTCAATCATCCAGGCCTGTTGCTGCCCATCAATGAGAAAGTTTCGTGCCGCTGTATCTCCATGGCAAATAGGCACTTTTCCATCATATTGCCGAACTAACTGGTCATAAGGCGAACTTCCCAGCAACTGGCAGGCGGACAAAGCCTGCTGTCCTAACCAGGAACCGTGGACTCGCATAATTTTGTCAAAGCCACCAGTCTCACTACTACTTTCTGCTCTAGTACAAAAATCAATTAACTCAATTAATTGGCTTTTGAGCTTTTTGTTCCATTTGCCTATTTTTATTTTAACTTGAGCATTCCCTTGAGGAACAAAGTCCTGGGAAGCTAGGTGGAACTCAGCTAACGTTTTAGCAGTTGCTCCTATCTGCTGCTGATCATGGTAATCCGGTTCCGTACCCTCCAACCAGGGAGTAACAATATAGTAATTACCATTTTCTAAAATGTAGTAATCCCCCAGCAGGGTAGGTCGGAAAGCAGCCAATCGGCCAAAGCCTTTAGCTTCCAGATGCCGGAATACTTGGGAGATGAATAGTAATTTTTCGGCCTTTTCCGGCACCTCCTTGAAACAAAATACTCCTTCCCCGGTTTGAATCTGGTAAACATCCCGAACCTTTTTAACTGTCAGAGGCTTTAGTCCCCAGTGGGCGAGAAGAGGCTCAATTGTTTTACTCTTCAGCTCCTCCACTCTGTCCATCCCTCCTTTAACAATACCTTTGAGCAAATTGCCGTATAAAACGTTCCTTTTCTAACCTTTGCTGAATAATACTAGTAATTTTACTGCTAAATTCTTTTTCCGGCCATTCCTTTTTACTTCCATAATATCGGTCAGCCAGCCGCCAAAACTTCTGAGGAAATTGAAAAAATCCCAGTAATATTGGTAATTCCTCCTTGGTCAGGGGGTTAACTTCTTGATATACATCTAAGATTAACTCCGCCCGGTCAATTTCCCAGCGCTGTTTTTTCAAACTGCGTTCAATCAGGCGGCATAGGTCGTTAATCCGCAAATCAAAACGGCTATAATCAAAATCGATTAAGTAAGCCACCCCGTCTGGGCCGATGATAAAATTTCGGGCTGCCACATCCCGGTGGGTAAAGAAACCCATCTCCCTGGCCATGCTCGCCACCCTGGGATAGTCGTAAAAAGCAAAAGTTCGCAACGCCTGTTGACCCATATTATAGAAATAATCCACATTAGCCAGAAACTTGCGGTCAAACTCGGAGAGCCAGCGCTTGCTCAAAGCTTGTTCCTTAAATTCGGTTAAATCCCGCAGCCGCCAGGAAAAGGTCTGCGGCCAGCGATTCCACATCACTTTGGCTTTGGCCCCCGATGGTACCACAAACCCCTGGGAAAAACGATGAAACTCTGCGAGAGTATGGGTAGCACTTTCTAAATGACCTATCCGATTGAAATCACATTTTTCTCCATCCAGCCATTCATTAACCAAGTAAATATTAGTTCCTATTTTTACGTAGGGACTTTTCCGACTGGTGGTTACCAAGCGGGCAAACTTCTGAAAACCCGTATTCTCCAGATATTGTTGAATTGCACTAAGGTAGCGCGCCTTGGACTCCCCCAAATCAGCACGTTTCAGGCACCAAACTCCTTGCTCGGAAATAACCTTGTAGACATTTTCCTGAATGTTTACCAGCTTACGAAACCTTACCCCGTACTCATCACCCACCGCTCTTAATTCCTCTTTTTCTAACCTTCCCATGCCTTGCCCTCCTTGTGGTGATAAATCCTGGGCCAAATGCCCATTCACCGAGGATATCATATTTTATGCACAGTTGTTCAGCATCGTGCCTGAAAAATAAAAACCTCAGGTAGTATCCAGCCCTACCTAAGGTATTTTAGTCTATTATTTATCTGTTGGGGTGCGGAGTAACATCTATTAATTAAGTCTTATCTGTTTGGTTGAGTCCAATGAAAAATCCGGTGCCCTTACCAAGCTCACTTTCTACCCGGAAAGTTCCCCCGTGGGCCTGAATAATCGACTTAGCGATGGCCAGGCCAAGCCCGGTGCCGGCTGAATCCCGTCTTCGTGATTTATCCACTTTGAAAAACCGATCAAAAATATAGGGTACTTCCTGGGGTGAAATTCCGGAACCGCTATCTTGAACCCATATTTCCACACCCTTACCTTTAGCAGCAACCCCTAGTTCAATAGCTCCACCATCTGGGGTATAGCGTAGGGCATTATCCAAAAGATTTATTAGCACTTGAGCCAGACGGTCTTCATCACCTATAATTCCAGGCAGCTGTTGGCCAAGCTGCAGCTTTAACTGTATCTTCTGCTCCCTAGCTACTGGTCTGAAAGGGTGCGTTGCCCTCTCTAGCAGACTGGAAAGGTTTATCGGTTCTAGGTTTAATTGCAGATTTCCTGATTGCATTTTGGACAGATCCAGCAAATCACTAACCAGCCGCTGTAGTCGGTTAGTTTCTTCACGAATTATCCCCACCATTTCCTGTCTGGTCTCCTCATCCACCGCTAAGCCTTCCTCCAAAGCCTCGGCGTAACCCTGAATCAGCGTAAGGGGAGTACGTAATTCATGGGAAACATTTGCTACAAAATCCCGGCGCATATTCTCTAATTGGTTTTCTTTGCTAATGTCTCGTACCACCATAACTACCCCAGTCATATCCTGCCCACTATCCCTTAGTGGAGCCATACTCACTGCCAGGGTACAGTTAGGTATTTTTACTTCCTGACGTACTTTTTGTTTTTCATCCAGAGCCTGCTGAAAAAGTTGCTTAATTTCTGGGTAAGGACAGCAGGTGGCAAGCGAATTTCCAACATGCTTCGGCTCTGAAATGTTCAATAATTCCCAGGCGGGTGTGTTGCTTTGGATAACTGTGCCCTCTAGGTCAAAGGACACCACCCCTTCCGCCATACTAGAGATTATATTACCCAGTTGGTCTTTTTCCCGGGAAAGAGCATCTAAGCTGTCTTGTAGTTCTGTGGAGAGAATGTTTAGGGTGCGGCCTAGCCGGCCAATTTCATCTCCAGAGGTTATATCTATTTTGGTGGAAAAATCCCCGTGAATCATTTTGGAGGCCGCTTGATTAATCTGGAGTAAAGGTCGAGAAATGGTTCGGGAAGCTAGCAAAGCCAGCAGGGTTGCTACTGCGATAGCCGCCAGAGATGCACTTAGGATGAGCAGATTTATTTCCCTTGTAGTATCGGTAATAGGTGCTAAGGGGGCGTATAATAACACTGCCTTGTTCACCTGTTGTTGCCCCTGATTACTGGCACCAGGCTTAGAGCCTGGATTAGTTACCGGGACTATGACCGTGATAGATTCCTGATCGGAAAAGGGAGTCTGTCCTTTATGCACAACTAATTTGCCTTGATTGATGTCCGCAAGGTCAGTATCGGAAAGTTTAACCCCCTGGCGCAATTGGGGTTTTCCTGTACACCCTGACACCTGACCTTGGTTATTGATTAACGCAATGGTGGCAGGGATATCCAGCGTCATAACCCTAGCATAGAGCAGTGCTTTGGTTTCATCCTCCTCGGAGGCAAGAATATCCGCCACTATTTGACCCTTGCTAATTAACTGCTGAGCCTGTTGGTTTAGATAAAACTGGTTGAAGATTTGACTAATCAGCACCCCAGTAACAGCTAGTACCCCAACGGCAAAAAGCACAAAAGCCACCCATAGTTTAGTGGCGATACTGCGCATCATTTCTGCTTCACCTCAAACTTATATCCTACTCCCCAAACAGTAGCAATGTATTCCGCTATTTGAGCAGAGTCCTTAGCCAGTTTTTCTCGCAATCTTTTTATGTGGGTATCCACTGTGCGTAAATCTCCAAAATAATCATATCCCCAGACATTTTGCAAAAGCTGCTCTCGAGTGAACACTCGACCTTGTTGTTTGGCAAGATAGCTCAGGAGATCAAACTCTAACGGAGTCAGGTTAACCTCCTGACCCTCAATAATTACTTTTCGGGATTCTGCTTGGATTACCAGCCCCGGCACAGTTATGCTGTCTCCCCCAGGGTTAGCTCCGGCAGCAATCCCATTTGACCTCCGAAGTAGAGCCTTAATCCGCAGTACCATTTCCCGGTGGCTGAAAGGTTTCACCACATAATCATCTGCCCCCAGCTCAAAGCCCAATACCCGGTCGGCTTCTTCCCCTCTGGCAGTTAATAGTATCACTGGAATGTTCCAATTAGTCCGGATTTTTTCACAGGTTATCCAACCATCCAGCACCGGCATCATTAAATCCAGTACTACCAAATCAACCTGCTCTTGGGCTAACACTTCCAGCGCCTGTTCTCCATGCTCAGCCTCCAAGACCCGGAACTCCTCCCTTTCTAAAAACATTTTTAATAGTTTACGAATCCTCTCTTCATCATCTACAACTAAAATTGTTTTTGCCTGTCCCACACTACCACCTCCAGACCCCTCTATTCATATACCTGCTGCTGCTCTAGTTAAGCAATTTAGTTAAGCTACTTTAGGTCATCTTGTTTGAGGTCTTCCCGAATGCTTAAATATTCTTCCCGAGATATTTCGCCCCGGGCATAACGCTCTTTAAGAATACCCAGTGCATCTTGGGGCGGGGTATAATTGAAGCTGTTATTTCTCCCTATGCTCCCCGAATTAAATAGCGCTCGTAGAATTAGATACCCTAGTCCGATAATTATCAGTACTATTAATAGATTCACCAAGGACATGGTCAACATATTACCGTAAAAGCCCATTCCTGTACCATTTCCATATCCCCACATCATGGCAACCACTCCCTACTTATATTTAATGCTGTAAAGAAAGCTTGGCTTGCGCCAAGCGCAAGCGCAGGTGGAAGCCTTAGCTGCACTTATCCCCAGGATAAGGCAGCTTATAAGTTCCTAAGGGGTAAGAAAAATTAGGGGGATTGGCTAACCATCCCCCAATAACCATCGCTTATATACCTTGGATATTACCACTAGGTTGATTACGACCACCGAAGTCGCCACCCATCATTCCCCAGCCCTGCTGGCCGCCGTATTGGCCACCGCCCATCATGCCCCGGCCCCGCTGGCCGCCGTTCAAACCTTGTCCACCACATCCGCCACCTAGCGGACCAATAGCATCAGGGTTCTTGGCAAGATAGTCTGTTCTTTGATCAATATTTTCTTGGATGGTCTTCCCTTGCTCTTTGGTGATTTCACCTGAATCCACATACTTTTGGACAACTTGCTTCCTCAAAGCGGCCATTTGTTTATGGAGATCCAAAACTTCCTTTTTTTGCCCATCGGTCATTGCTGCATACGCAGGAACGGCAAAAGCAATCAATAAAGCAACTGTTAAAGCTAACACTAGTTTCTTGGTCATGGTAATTCCTCCTTAAATTTTAGTTATATTTTTTTAGCCCTTTCTCTCTTGGCTTGATTATAATATAACATCTGATTATGTCAAAAGAATGGCTAAAATGTGACGTTTCTTTGAACAATAAAAACAATGCTTCACGAAAAACTATACCTGGAAGTTTTGTAAAGCAAGGGTTAGTTCTGCTTCAACTTGCTGCTGAGACTCCTTGACTAGTGCCAACTCTAATGCTTGCTTGGCCTGAAGTCCACCAAGCTGCCCTAAAGCCCAAGCTGCATGACCACGAATTTCTGGGCGTAAGTCAGTAATTGCCTTGATTAACACCGGAACAGCCAACCGACTACCTGAATTACCAAGTGCAATAATTGCATTCCGTTGGAGTTGTTTTTTTCCTCGCCAGCCGGCAGTAGTCTGGCCTAAGGTACTCTTAAACTCTTGATTAGAAAGTGCCAAAAGCTTTTCTAAATCGGTTTCGGACTGGGAGGAACTAAATACCCAGCTTAGCTTATCTCCTGACTGGATATTATGGGGACATACCTGTTGACAAAGATCACAACCATAGATTTGGTTACCCATAGCCTTGCGCAAATGCTGGGGTATAAAGCCGGGGGCTTGGGTTAAGTAGGATACACAATGATAGGCATTTAATCTATAAGGTTGCTCCAATGCACCAGCGGGGCAAACCTGTAAGCAATAATCACAATTCCCACAACCGTTTTCCAAGGGCTGGTCTGGCTCAAGATAAAAATCAGTCAGTACTTCACCTAACACAAACCATGAACCCAATTTTCGGTTAAGCAGATTACAGTTTTTCCCATACCAGCCTAGGCCGGCACGCCAAGCTATCTCCCGTTCAGCCAAAGGGCCGGTATCTACATAAGCAACCCAGTTTACAGGGTGTCCCAGGGCCTGCTGCCACTCCGCCATAAGTAAATTTTGCTTTTCCCGGACTATGCTGTGATAATCCCGCCCCCAAGCAAACCGAGCCATTCGATGCTTTAAGTCTGGCTTCAAGGGCGTACCCTTAGTAATAGCTGTATTCGCAACATAAGACAACCCTAAGGAGATAATAGCTTGTACCCCTGGAAAAACCAGGTTGGGATTAACTCTGCTGGCAATGTTAGCTGTGGTAAAAGGCGTTTGATACCCTTGCTCTTGCTGCCTGGTTAGCTCCGCTTCCGTCCGACTGAGTTTTTCCGGACCACATATGCCTACAAGCTCAAAGCCGGTTTTTTTTGCACACCGGATTAGCAATTCTTTTGCGTTCATCATGCCCTCCGATTTTATGGGCCCAAGCATTTTCTTATAGTTTATCACATAAAGCAGCAAATATAGAAGACCAAGAGGTTATCTTGGCCTTCTAAAAAATTAACTATTTATTTAATCAACCTTGTGTTCTCACGAAATTTTGCTGATTATAGGGCTGGGTTTGCATCATTTGAGCCTGTAACCCTGCGGGAATAGCACCAGCTTGGTAAGTTCCTAATTGTCTTTGTTGGGATAGTAACTCATTTTGATTCTCTGGGGAGGTCAGGCTCCAATCATTTAACACATTTCCCCGTAAATTGCCGAGATTACTTTGCAGGGTGCCAGCTGCGGAATTCATAATGCTGCCGCCAAATCCACTACCCATAGTAGTCCCCATAGTAGTCCCACCGAAACCTTGGCCTCCATAACTGCCGCCTACCCCGTAACCACCAGTGAAACCCTGACCAGCTTGACCCTGACCACCTGCTAAACCTGTACCATAACCGGCTCCACCAGAAAACCCACGGCTACCCATTCCATAATCGCCACGAGTTTGCTGGAAGTTATTTAGCACATTTTGTCCCTGGTAACTAGTTTGAGGAAACTGGTTCTGGGACATATATTGGGGTTGACCTTGGAATCCAGAGTAGGGTTGTTGTCCTTGAAAACCTGTCTGCTGATATTGACCACCAAACTGCGGATTAGCGTAACCACCCTGACCATAAACATCAGGACGGGTTTGAACCCAGTTCCCCATCACCCCGGAAAATAGGCCTGGAAAATTGGATTGTAAATTCTGCGCTGCGGAATTCATAATTCCACCCATGCCCATTTGCTGATCCCAACCGGTTCCTTGATAGCCGAGACCAGCCTGATTACCATATCCAAAACTCTGGTTAGTTGGTCCCTGGTTAGTTGGTCCCTGGAAACCTGCTGTAGCTCCCATCCCTTGGTAGCCTATTGGCTGACCCGTAGCGGCTTGTGAACCAAAGCCAGTGCCACCATATCCTTGAGCGGCACCATAGCCTTGTGCTCCACTTATGCCACCGCCGGCATAACCTAGTTGATTAGAGCCGTAACTGCCGTTAGACTGTCTAAAATCATTTAAGCTTTGAGTGGGATAGTTTTGTCCATACATAGTAGCAGCCTCCTTAGTTATTGATATTGTGGCTGGAGTAATTGCTCCCCTCTAGAGCCCATACTTCCTTCTGGGTCAGCATCGGACTCAAGTACCTCACCTCCCTAGAAAAATTGCATAGATAATTTTCACTCTCGGCTCTCGGCTTAGCATTTCCAATATCCGCATTTCTATTTATGCCAATTTAAGGAACTTCTAAAATAAAAATCGACTTCCGGCACACGGAAAGTCGATTCGAAAACTGACTTCTAGGTATTTAATACTTATTGATAAAGGTTCCGGTACCTATTGTGGTTTTTTAATACCCTGGCTACATAATCTTTGGTTTCTCCATAAGGAATCTGCTCAAGTGAGGCCTGGGTGCCGGGCCAACGCTTGGCGGCAATCCATTGCCGAACATTACCTCTTCCCCCGTTGTAGGCGGCAAGCACTATTACTTGATCACCATTAAACTCCTTATACAGGTTAGCTATGTACCAGCAGCCAAACTTAATGTTTATTGCGGGCTGGGTTAACATCTCCACCCGATAGTTGTCCACTCCTATCTGGCTTGCTATCCATTGCCCTGTATCCGGCATAATCTGCATTAACCCCCTAGCCCCTTTGACCGAGATAGCATCTGGTCGAAAATTACTTTCTGCCTTGATGATTGCCGCCACTAATAAAGGATCTAGGTGATAAACAGCAGCTTCCCGGGCAATTATATCTCGATAGGGCAATGGATATAACAGCCTGCCTAACCAATTGCTGCCCGCGAAAAGCAATAAGCCTATGAACACCAAGAGAAGCAATGCTATGCGCTTCCGATGCTTTTTATTATATCTAACTATAAGCTCACCCCATTGCAAACAGCTTTCTCATAATTGTACTTAGTTTAATCATATAAGTCACTAGCTAAATTCATTCCAGTAAACATCCGTTTATTGCAGCTTGTCCCATAGGTCATTAACCTGAGCAATAGTGTGCTCCACTGTTCCGGAATTATCAATAACCTGGTTAGCATAAGCCAATTTATTTTGCAAGGACATTTGGGACTTCAGCCGTGCCTCAGCTTCCACCCTGGTATATCCGTCCCGAATCATCAAACGCTTAATCTGAGTTTCTTCATCAACTGCCACTAGCCATACCGCTTCCACTAGGGGTACGTAACCTGCCTCAATAAGTAAAGCAGCATCAATAAACACAACCCCATTGAGGTAATCTTTACCCTTGAGATTTTCCCCCTGATATCGAGATATAATTTCTTGGATATCAGCCATTATTTGAGGATGCGTAATCTGGCTCAACCTTTCTCGAATGACAGTATTGCCAAAAACTAATTTCCCCAGAGCAGCCCGATTTAAATAACCATCTGGCAGGAGTATGTCCTTCCCAAACTCCCGAACAATTTCTTCTAAGGCTGGTTTGCCTGGAGCTACAATATCCCGGGCTATTTGGTCTGCGTCAATAATTTTTGCCCCTAATTGGGCTAAATGACGGGAAACGGTGCTTTTGCCACTGGCAATGCCCCCCGTTAAGCCGATTATATGCATGCTATCCGCCTCATTTCTTTGAAAACATAGGTTATGTGTGTTATTCGCTGAAATATATGCATTTCCTCCAATTAGAACTGAACTATTCTGACCAGTCCCAGTAATACCAATACTCCTCCCTGAATTATGGCCGCCCTGCTGTGTAACCACTGTGGCGCATAACTGCGTCCTAGATAAAGTCCACTGGATATTAATAGAAAGGATACCACACCAACTACCAGCGGGATTATCCAGGATTTAAAGCCAGCCATAGCCGCGCCTAAGCCTGCACCGAAAGCATCCATGGCTAAGGCCATCCCCAGGAGTAAAGCCTCTGCTGTACTAATGTTGCCCGAGCGGTCCCAGTCTGCCTTGTGGGGCTCTTTAAGAATTTGTATGACTAAACCTAAGGTCTGAATTCTAATTTTTAAGATTTGGTAACTAGCGCTTTCTTCTTTCACCTCACTAGCATCCTTGCGCTGAATCCAGGCTTGTAGCAGTATCCATCCGCCTAAACCAATCAAGATAAATGACCCTATCACCTTAGCCAGCTCCACCGAAATTAAGGAAGCTAACAGATGGCCGATTACCATGGAAGCCCCTACAGTCAGAGACGAGGTAAGGCTGATAATAACCAGAGACAATACCGGAATGGAAATACGACGTACTCCATAAGAAACCCCGACCGCAAAATTATCAAAGCTTATAGCAACGGCAAAAACAAAAATAGACAGCCACGGCAAAAGCATCTCCTCCTCACATCGGTAGATTGCCTAAAGCTCACTAACAATCTATGAAGGAAGTAGCCCTTGGGGTGCGTGTCCATTTTGGCTCCGCATTATCCATTTATTTTATTGCAAAATGCACGTAGAAGGTTGTACCCCTAGGACCGGTTTCTACATTAATTTTGGCATTATGTCTAGCAGCAATACCAAAGCTTACAGCTAACCCTAAGCCTGTCCCATAATCCTTGGTGGTCAAGAAAGGGGTGCCTAACTTATCTAAGATGCTTGGTTCAATACCCGTACCTTGATCTTGGACAGCTAGCACCACAGCCTCATCCTCAGTATAAGTTTTAATAAATAGTTTTCCGCCTGGGGACATAGCTTCTAGCCCGTTATAAATTAAATTAATTATTAATTGACGTATTTCCTTTTCATTTAAAAGTAAATCTGGGATTTCTCCATATTCAAAATAAATTCTTTTTTCAATTTTAACCGTATCGGCAACTAAAAAGGGGTTGATGGCTTTAATGATTGTATTAATGTTTGATACTTCTTTTTTAACAGCTTTATCTTTAGCTAGAGATAAAAATTTCGTAATTATCGCATTGGCTCTGTCTAATTCCTCAATCATTACCTCAAAATACTTTTTATTTTCGGAATGACCTTCTCTTCCCCCCAGAAGCTGCAAGAAACCCCGCACAGTAGTTAAAGGGTTGCGAATTTCGTGACTGATTCCCGCGGCTGCCTGACCAACTACGTTTAGCCGGTCTAAACGCAACATTTCCCGTTCAAAATTCTTCCGTTCGGTTATATCATGACCTTCGGAAATTATTAACTCTACCATACCCTCTTCATTTATTAGCGGTTTTAATGACAAGTCAATAGTAGCTATGCTGCCATTTGCTTTAATAATTTCCGTTTCAAAGTGCACTACCTTCCCATTAGCCGCATCCCTTACCGCTTCCTTAATTTTAGCTTTGGACTCTGCAGAAATATTCCACCATTTTGCCTCCCAGAAAAGATTGTTTTCGATTTGTGCTGCTTCCGCCCCGACAAAATCCAGAAGCGCTTGGTTGGTTACAATACTACTCCCGTCAGGCTTTAGTAGACTCATGAAGGAGAACATTGAATAAAAAACTGCCTGGAATCTCCTATCAGTTTGCCGTAGTACTTGCTCAATAGCTTTTTTCTCGGTCATGTCTGTATTGATTTCCATGATTGATTTAGGTTTACCCTCCTCATCCTGCAATAACGTCCAACGGCTGTCTAAAATAATTTGTTGACCATCTTTACGGGTTTTAATTAGTTCACCTTGCCAATGTCCATTTTCTAATAATTCCTTTTCGATTACCTCTAGTGTATTGGGAAATTGGGTTTTAAACAATTCCCGATAATTCTTTCCAACAGCTTCTTCCTTGGACCAACCACAGCCTTTTTCCGCACCTTTATTCCAAAAGGTTATTTTGCCCTCCAGGTCGCAAACTAATACAGAGTCTTTGGTAAGGTCTAAAAGCTCCGTTTGCTTGCGCATTTGCTCAGCTTGTGCTAGTAATTGTTCCTGAGTATGTTTACGAACAGAGATATCCTTTAAGCAAACGCTAAGCCCATCCTTAGAGGGGTAAAACCTGTACTCATACCATTTCCCATTAATAACTGAAACTTCTTCAAATAACTTGGCACCCCCTAAACAACCATTGGTTAACCATTTATGCACAGCCCCATTAAAAGCTTTAGGCAATACATCCCAGATATGTTTCCCGATTAATTCTTCTTTTGGCTTGCCAATATACTCTTCGGCCTCTTTATTAACATAGTTAAACCGCTTTTGATTATCCAAGGTATAAAAGATATCAGTGATACTTTCGAGGATAGTGGAAACTTTTTGGTTAGCCTGCTTCAACTCCTTTTCTACCTGCTTGCGTTTATTTATCTCCATGGTGAGCTTTGCTATCAGCTTTTCCAGGTCAAGGCTTTTGGAATTTTGCAAAACCATAGTCACTCCTATTTTTTTTACATTTTCTATTTAATTCTTGTTTTTTCCGGAAAAATCCTTTGGTGAATTTGTCTTATTTTGTCTAATTTTAATTATTTTTTAAAAGGCCACGGAAAAAGCTTCCGTGGTCAAATTTTGCAGTTATGCCTACAACGTACTT
This sequence comes from Carboxydocellales bacterium, assembly GCA_049302075.1. Classification (GTDB taxonomy): domain Bacteria; phylum Bacillota; order Carboxydocellales; family JAJZTU01; genus JBAQLS01. The sequence continues at coordinate 15,646 of JBAQLS010000028.1, forward strand.
TCCCAAAGAGAGTACAGCGATTCTAAACTTTCCTGGAGTTCCCGATATTGATCCAGATATTCCTTTACCCCGTCCTCCCTTCGGTAAGTTTCCGGCAGGGACATTAGTTGGGAAAGCTCGGCCAGACGTTCCTCCGCTGTAGCAATCTGGGCTTCGATTTCTTCCGGCTTAGGAAGCTTGGCCTGTTTGGGACTGGAAGTCCGTTGACCTTTGGGACTGGAAGTACCGGACTGTGGGCTGGTTTTAGCTGCTGTCGGGGTACCTTCCCTAGCTTTAGCTTCTATTTGGCTGCTTTCCTTGGCTTTGGCCTCTTCCCGGGCCTCCAAGTCCAGCTGCTGTTTCTTCCACCGGTAGTAGGTGTAGTCTCCTGGGAATTCCCGCAACACCCCTTGATCCAGTTCTAAAATTCTACTCACCGTCTGATCCAGAAAATATCGGTCGTGAGACACTACTAACGTAGTTCCCGAAAACCGGCTTAAGCCCTCTTCCAGCACATCCTTGGCTGCTATATCCAGGTGATTGGTGGGCTCGTCCATCACCAGAAAGTTATCTCCCTGCAAAAACAACCGGGCCAATACCAACCTAGCCCGCTCGCCCCCACTTAAATTACCCACCCGTTTATATACTTCGTCACCGGTAAACAAAAACTTAGCTAGGAAAGTCCGGGCTTTATCCTCACTCATCGGCTCAATTTCTTGAACAGCCTGGATTAAGTTAGCCTCCTGGTACAGGTCATCCTGGAGCTCCTGGGCAAAATATCCTACTGTTATCTGACTACCTAAAGTTATCTCCCCTGCTAGCTTGGGTAACCTTCCAGCTAGTGTGCACAGCAAAGTACTCTTCCCGGTACCATTAGCTCCTACCAAGCCTATCTTTTCCCCCCGTTGTAAATTTAAATTTACTCCAGAGACCACCTTGGCTTCCGGTGCATATCCGATATCCAGATTGTGAGCAGTAAGCACTAATTGACCGCCTGTCTTTTTCGGAGCCAGCAGCCAATCCATATCCCTGTCTACATTTGCCGGCACTTCCACCCGCTCCATCCGGTTAAGGAGGGACTGGCGGCCCCGAGCTTGTTTTGACTTTATCCCGGCACGATTACGTTCAATATAGGCCTCTAGCCGGGCAATTTTAACTTGTTGTTTAGCTAATTCCTTTTGTTGGGTCGCCAGAAGCTGGGCCTTAAGCAGTTGAAACCTGCTAAAGTTGCCCCCGTACTCCCTTAATCTTCCCGCCTCTAAATCAAAAATCCTAGTAACTGTCCGGTCTAAAAAATAGCGGTCATGAGAAACCATTAATACCGCCCCAGGGTAATCCTGGAGGAAATCCTCCAACCACTCCACAGTCATGATGTCTAAATGGTTAGTGGGCTCATCCAGCAACAGTAATTCCGGCTCGGTAAGCAAAAGCTTGCCTAACGCCAGCCTGGTCTTTTGTCCGCCACTAAACTCCTGGACGTTTCTCCCGTAATCCTCCCGGGGAAAACCTAGTCCGGCCAGAATTCCCCTAACTTTACGTTCATAACTATAGCCCCCGGACTCTTCATATTTATGGGTTAAGGTACTGTACCTATCCATGGTTCGCTTGAGCAGGGCTTCATGCTGGTACACTTCCGGCCTGGCCATTTCCCCCTCTAAGGTGGTGATGCCAGCCTTGATTTCCCTAAGCTCAGCAAACTCCTCCAGCATCAATTCCCATACTGTCCCCTGAAAATCCGGGACAAAGTGCTGGGCCAAATAACCTATGTTCATCCCTTGGGCGCGGGTTATTCCCCCCCGATCTGCTCGATCAGCACCGGCCAGAATTTTTAGCAAAGTAGTTTTACCGGCGCCGTTTAGCCCTACTAAACCAACCTTTTCCCCCTGATGGAGTATAAAGCTAAGCTCCGCAAATATTTCGGTAATCCCAATGGATTTACTTAAGCCTTGGGCTTGCATAACTACCATAACTAATCCCCTCTTTATGCTCGGTTAATCCAGGTGGCTATTGCTGACACCGGGAGCAAAATACCGTCGTTCTCCCGGCAACTCTAGCCTTTTCCAGTGTATCACCACAACGCTTACAGGTTGCACCGGCCCGACCATAGACTTGGAGCCGCTCTTGAAAGGAGCCGCTGCGGCCGTCTCCATCCACATAGTCCTTAATGGAGGTACCCCTAAATTCGATACCCTCAGCTAATACCTCCCGAACTGCAGTGTATACCGCCTCGGCCTCTTTTGCCGTGAGGCTGTTGGCCGAGCGGTTCGGTTGGACCCCCGCCCGAAATAACGCTTCATCCACGTAAATATTACCCATTCCAGCCAAAAAGCTTTGGTCTAACAGCAAAGCCTTTAGTTTAGTCTTTTTACCTGCCAGTTGCTGCTGGAAGCCCTGCAGATAAAATCCCTCTCCAAGGGGCTCCGGCCCTAACGCTGACAGGCCCCGTATACTACTGTATTCCCCGGTGGGCAACAAATGCATTTCCCCAAACTGGCGGGTGTCCACATAACGCAGCTGCTGGCCGTCACTTAAGGTGAACATTAGGTGGGTATGCTTCTCCCGTTTCGTTGCAGAGCTGCAGTAGGTGAACTGTCCGGTCATGCGCAAGTGCACAACCAGGGTTTTGTTCCCGGAAAGCTCCAGCAGCAGGTACTTACCCCGGCGCTTAACCGCTGCCACTTCCCGACCCTGAAGCTCTGTATTAAACTCCTCCAAGCCCGGCTGCTTGACAATTTTTCCGGTAACTATTTCTACCTTAATAATGGTTTTACCCACCAAGCTAGGTTCCAAAGTGCGGCGCACCGTTTCTACCTCGGGCAGCTCCGGCATAGTCATCACCCCTATAATTATCCTAGTCGCTGTACTTGCTTATCTATTATGCCCTTTCAGCTTAAGCCATTACCTTTCCAGCTTGCGCACATCATACCAGTTTGATCCGGTTTTCAGATCCACTACTAAGGGCACATCTAAAACTAAAGCCTGTTCCATTTGCTCTTTTACTAGCTTAATTACCCGCTCCAGTTCTGCTGGGGGCACTTCAAAAATTAGTTCATCATGGACTTGGAGGAGCATTTTAGTTGTTAACTGCGCTGCTTGGAGGGCCGCTTGGACTTTAAGCATGGCAATTTTGATAATGTCGGCGGCAGTACCCTGAATAGGTGTGTTCATAGCCGTCCGCTCACCAAAATTCCGCACATTACGGTTGGAGCTTAAAACATCGGGTAAATACCTCCGCCGGTTAATGAGGGTGGTTACAAAACCCTCATCCTTGGCCTGCTGAATAATCCGGGTAATATATCTTTTTACCCCCGGATAACGTGCAAAATAGTTATCAATATACAATTTAGCTTCCTTGCGGCTGACTTTAATATCCTGAGCAAGGCCGTAATCGCTTAAGCCGTAAACAATCCCGAAATTCACTGCCTTAGCCCGGCCTCGCATTTCCGAAGTAACCTCTTCGATAGCTACCCCAAATACTTCGGAGGCTGTTCTGGTATGGATATCCTGTTTTTTCAGAAAAGCTGCTTTAAGATTCTCATCCTCAGAAATATGGGCCAGTACCCGCAGTTCAATTTGGGAGTAATCGGCGGTTAAGAATATGTTATCCGGCAGGGAAGGTACAAACACCTTGCGAATTCTACGTCCTAATTCTAACCGGATGGGAATGTTCTGTAAGTTGGGCTCAGTACTGCTTAAACGTCCAGTTGCCGTAACCGTTTGATTAAAGGTGGTATGGATTTTGCCTGTTTTGCTGTTAATTAAACCAGCCAAACCGTCGGCATAAGTTGACTTAAGTTTAACCAATTGCCGGTATTCCAAAAGCTTTTCCACCACTTCATGATGCTGAGCTAATTCTGCCAGCACCTCAGCGTCGGTGGAATAGCCTGTTTTAGTTTTCTTGTGTACCGGAAGACCCAGTTTTTCAAACAGGATAACCGCTAACTGTTTAGTGGAATTAATATTAAATTCTTCACCACACTGTTGATAAATTACCCCGGTTAAGGCTGCAATTGCTTCCCCCAGGCTTTGGGACATTTCCTCCAGCTGACTGCCATCCACTTTCACCCCGGCTAGCTCCATATCAGCTAAAACAGTTACCAGCGGAAGCTCCACCTGGTAAAATAACCGCTCCATCTCGGCTAGGCGGATTTTTTCTTTCAGCACTTGCTGGAGATGCCAGAGCAGATCCGTTCTATGGCAAAATACCAAGTAGTCCTCACCCTCAGGAAGCACTTCTTTAGTATGTTCATAAACAACCTGTTCATAGGCCTGGTTGTCCCTGGCCGGATTAACCAGATAACTGGCCACCATGGTGTCAAAAGCCAGACCCTCCAGCTTAATTCCTTCATTAGCCAGCAGCCAGTGTAATTGCTTGCCATTATGACAGATTTTACCTACAGCTGGATTGATCCACCACTCGGCCAGGTCCTGATTCACCTTTTCCCGGCTAAGCTCAGCAAACATGTTGTCCTCAGCCTGAGCTAGTTCCTCCAGGTCTAGGAAGTAGGCTTTGCCCACCCTCGGACCTAAAACTAACCCGGTTAGCCTTCCTGCTTGCCAATTTTTCTGGCTGCACTGGAAACCAATCACTACTTCCTGAGCAGCTTTTAGCTCCGTTAAGGCTTCCTGCCATTCCTGACTATTGGAAACCTTCAAATAAACGGCTGCAAGTGGTGCCTTATATTCAATTACCGGAAAATCCGGCTGCTTAGCTGGCAGTTGCTTTTCCCGCCTAGCCTTAGTTCCTGCTCCTGCCTGGCCTTTATTAGTTTCTTCCCCCGGTTTAATTGGCTTGGTCTCTTGAGCCTCCATTGCCTTCTTAAGCAGATTGCGAAACTCTAATCTCCGGTATAAAGCCAATAGCTGTTCCCAGTCCGGCTCCTCAACTTTAATCTGTTCCCATTCCACATGGATAGGGGCATCTCGAACAATGGTGGCTAACTCTTTACTTAGCAAGGCCAACTCCCGGTTCCCGGCAATTTTCTCCTTCAGCTTTTCCCCCGGTACCTGGTCTAGGTTGGCTAACAAACCCTCCACCGAACCGAATTCCTTGAGTAATTTTAAAGCTGTTTTTTCACCAACTCCGGGAATTCCCGGGATATTATCCGAGGAATCCCCCATAAGCCCTTTTAAGTCAATGATTTGCCTGGGTTTTAACTGGTACTTGGCCCAAACCCCTTCTTCATCATAACGGTCCAGATCAGAAATCCCTTTCCGGGTTAATAACACCTGGACCCTGGGAGAAACTAGCTGCAAATTATCCCGGTCCCCGCTGAGAATCAGGGTATTCAGACCTTCTACCTCAGCTTGGCGGGAAAGTGTACCAATTAAGTCATCACCCTCAAAGCCCTCTAGCTCAAAGCAGGCAATGTTTAAGGCCGCCAGCAGCTCCTTCACCAGAGCAAACTGGGGCCGCAGCTCGTCAGGAGTCGCTTTACGGTGGCCCTTATATTCGGCATAAGCGGCTATCCGCTGGGTGGGCTTACCTTTGTCAAAGGCAACAGCCAAATACTCCGGCTTTTCTTCCTCCATTATCCGTAAGAGCATATTAGTAAAGCCATAAACTGCATTTGTAAACTCTCCCTCGGTAGTTGTCAAAAGAGGGAGAGCCCAAAAAGCCCGGTGAATAAGGCTATTACCGTCAATAACTATAAACTTTTTATCCCGCACTTATCTCCACCTCACCATTACTGCGCAAAATCTTTCTTTATTATACTATTTATCTGCCTAAAGCACTAGCTGCAGGCTGTTGAAATTCCCCGCCTAGCGTTGTCACCAGAATCGCCAAGGTCCGCGACGTACAAAGAGTACGCCTGTGGCCTTGGCGATTCTGCTTCCTAGCCAGACTGGTTTTTCAACAGCCTGCTATTACGACTGTGGAAAAACACTGGTTAAGCTGTTTGAAACCCGTCTAACTAGGGCTTCCTCCCCTTCCAATAACGCCGGATGAACCACATGCCAACCGCTAGAGCTAGAATAATCAAAAGCGGCGCCAGTTGACCCAGTAAAACTATAGTCTTACCCATAAAATTCAGTAGGTCATTGACGGTACCGATAAATGCCTCGGTTGCTCTGGGAATTACATTTCTACCTTCGGGAACGGAAATGGCCTTTTTGGACTTAACCTGACTAATTTCAATATCCAGTGTAGCCATTTCCGTAAGGCTGCCTAGGTTTTTTATCCGGCCCTCCATTACTTCTATTTCCTGGCGAACCCGCTGAAGCTCTCCTTCCACCCTCAGGATATCCTCCACATTTTTGGCCTGTTTAAGGATTTCCAGTATTCGAACTTCCTGCTGCTGCCAATTACGCAGCCTAGCCTGGGTGTCATAGAATTCAGCACTTACATCCTGGTTGCCCATTTCCCGAAAAACTACTGTTCCTACTGTATCAAGCTCGGCCAGCAGAGCATTGAATTGTCCGGCTGGAACCCGGATGGTTAACCTACCGGCATGATACTGCTCGGCTAGCGGAGTATCGCTAGGGCTATTACTCAGGCTGGAATTCTCCACATAGCCCTGATATTTTTCCACCAGTTTAAGCAGCCCGGAATAGGCGTTATCAAAATTTACCACTTCCAACTGCAGTCGGCCTTTGGTAATTAGCTTTCGTTCCCCCGGAGCAACTTTTCTAAACTGGTTGGCCGCTACTCTAACTGTTGAATTTTCGGATGAAACAGCAGAATTATCCTTAAGGGCAGCCTGTTTATGCTTTTCAGCCGCACCTCCCGTGGACTGACCTGACAACTGTCCAACCGACTGATCCTGTGACATTGGTGGTGATTGTACCATGGGTGATGATGATTCCGTGTTTTTACTTTGATCCGCTATAAAATCAAATCGACCGTTCTGTTCCAGCCCAATGGCCGCCGCTACTACCAGGATGGCTGCTACAGCAGCCACTCTTCCCCAGTTCTGGAACCAGGTCTTCACTCTGCCCCCTTCGATTGACTGGTTTGATTTTCCTTGCTCAGGAGAGAGGGAAGCAAGCCGTTCAGTTATCAGTCCGCTAAAGCCTGCTGGAGCCAAAACTTCAATAGACCCCTGCATTAGTTTGATTACAAACTGTAGTTGCTCTAGCTCTTGTCGACATTGTTCACACCGCTGTAAATGCTGTTCCACCTGAGTCTGCGGTGCTTCTTCCAGCATATTATCACAATATGGAGACAAAAGTTCCCGAATTTCCAGGCATTCCATTCCCTCTACCCCCTTCCTTTCATAGCATTAACCTGACTAGGCAGACCAAATAACTCTCCATTGGCAACCACTAACTCTCTTAAAGCCCCCCTGGCTCTACTTAAGCGGGACTTAACAGTACCTAGGGAACATTCTAATTGATGGGCAATTTCCTCATAGGAAAAACCCTGGATTTCACGCATAATTAAGATTAATTTCTGTTCCACCGGCAGTTGGTTTAGTACTATCTGCAGGTTTCGTTGTGCTTCCCGGGCTTCTAAAACTTCTTCGGGTCCGGCCACAATAGTCCTCACCCCTTCAACCCGTGATGTCCTGTCTCCCTGCTGAGTACTAAAGCTATCCAGGGACACCGTCCCTTTGTTCTGACGCTTCCGCAAATCGTCTCGGCAGGTGTTGGCGGTAATATGGTATAGCCAAGTGAGGAAACTGCTCTCACCCCGAAAAGTGGGCAGTTTCCGATATACTTTAATAAAAGCTTCCTGAGCCAAATCGCTGGCGTCTGCTTCATTGCCCATAAATCTGTAGGCGATTGTATACACCTTATGCTGGTATTTCTCCACCAGTGCCTGAAACGCATCCCTGTCCCCTCCTTGACAGAGGGACAATAGCTCATCATCAGTTATGGTCATGGATAGCGTTTCCTCCTTTCCTCCGGAAGTTGGACTCATTTATACAGACGCAGAAACTCAAAAAATGTTCCAAAGACCAACTTATGCCCCCATTATAACATAGACTATCACCCATATAGTCAATTCCCGCACCTGTTTTCTACTCCCATTAAGCTCATATTAAACTCTCGTTAAACTCGCTTTGTACCCACTTCTACCACCACTCCATACACCTTTCTCCACATTGACAACCCACCCTTCGTCTGTTAAAATGAAACCATTGACATGCCGAAGTGGCGGAATTGGCAGACGCACCAGACTCAAAATCTGGCGTGGTAGCCCCACGTGCCGGTTCGAGTCCGGCCTTCGGCACCAGAAAACAAAAAACCAGTCCTTGACTGGTTTTTCCTGCTTAGGCCGGACTGCAAACCAACTGCTCGTCAGCAGAAAAGCCTGAACCGGCGATAAGCACTGGTTCAGGCTAAAATATATGCCAGTGAATACTGGATAAAATAAAAGAGTCTCAGGACATATTTCGCCTGAAACTCACATTAACTAACTAGGAATACCAATTAAACAACCTTTTTCGCAAATTTTCCGTTCGCTGCTTATAGTACTTTAGCCGCCCCACGATAAACTAAGCCGCGCACACCATCCACCGTGATGACCATTTCATCTTCTAGTATAGATGTAGCTCCTTCCACACCTACCACAACTGGAATCCCCAGACTTAAGCCTACAATAGCGGCATGAGAGGTTAACCCAGCTTCCTCAGTTATTACAGCGGCCACTTTTTCCATCGCTGGAACAAAGTCCCGGTCAGTAGAACTGGTTACTAAAATATCCCCCGGATTAACTTTTTCTAAAGCCTCCTTGGCTGTTCCGGCTATTTTTACGGAACCGGTAATAGCCCGAGTTCCGATTCCGGTTCCCTTGACTAGAATATCCCCTACTATATGTACCTTCAGCAAGTTGGTGGTCCCAGTGACACCTAACGGGACCCCTGCCGTAATCACTACTAAATCACCTGCATTAATCAGGCCAGCCGTTAATGCTCCCTGAACGGAAGTCTCAAACATCTCATCAGTATTTACCGTTTCCTCTACTAATGTTGGCTGGACACCCCAGACCAGTTGGAGTTTGCGCACCACATCCGGCTTAGGAGTTACCGCTATTACCCGGGCCCGGGGACGGTACTTGGATACCATTCTGGCGGTATGACCGGATTTGGTGGAAGTAATGATGGCTGAAGCGCCTAAATTCTGGGCAGTAGTTACCGTAGCATGACTAATCGCATCAGTAATCGTCCTTTGGGGGGCAATCCCCTTTTTGCCGAGAATCTCCTCAAAACCCAGAGCCTGCTCTGATCTGGTGGCAATTCTGGACATGGTGTTAACAGCTTCCACCGGGTATTTACCAGCCGCAGTTTCCCCGGAAAGCATTATCGCATCCGTACCATCAAAAATGGCATTGGCCACGTCACTGGCTTCCGCTCTGGTGGGGCGGGGGTTTCTAACCATGGACTCCAGCATTTGGGTGGCTGTAATTACTGGTTTTCCAGCCTTATTGCACTTCTCAATAATCATCTTTTGGACTAGAGGTACTTCTTCAGTGGGTATTTCTACCCCTAAATCCCCTCTAGCAACCATGATTCCATCAGCTACTTTCAGGATTTCATCGATATTGGCAACCCCTTCATGGCTTTCAATCTTAGCTATTATTTGGATATTAGACCTGTGTTCCTCCAAGACTCGGCGGATGTCCAATACATCTGCCGCTTTACGTACAAAGGAGGCTGCTATAAAATCCATATCATGTTTAATTGCAAACCGGATATCTTCAATATCCTTGTCAGTTACGGCAGGAAGGTTTACCACCACTCCCGGTACATTAACCCCTTTGCGACTGCCAATTTCCCCGGCGTTCACTACTTCACATAGAATTTCCGTGCCCTCCACCTTTTTAACTGTCAATCCTACCAGACCATCATTAATCCTAATGGTACTACCCGGTTGAATATCCCTGGGGAGTTCCTTATAACTGATACTTACCCGGTTGATGTCCCCAATTATATCTTCTGTGGTCAAAGTGAATTGTTGCCCCTGGTTAAGTAGGACATGCTCCTCTTTCATCACACCTAAACGAATTTCCGGTCCCTTGGTGTCCAGTAAGAGGGCTACCGGACGATTGCAAACAGTTGCAGCCTGACGGATATTTTCCAAATGCCGGGCATGCTCCTCATGAGTGCCGTGGGAAAAATTCAGACGGGCTACATTTAAGCCCTGTCGGATAAGCTCAGCAATAATCTCCACCGTTTCACTGGCCGGGCCGATAGTACAAACAATTTTAGTTCTGCGCATGCTATTAACCTCCTCTCAAGAAAATCGACTATCTGGATAGGATGCCCGCAAGCTTATAAAGCTCCATATCAATGGTTTTTTGTTGACTTAAAACATATTCAATGTCATCTGCCTTGATTTTTCCGGCGGCAATCCCTACTACCTTGCGGGTTTCCCCGGCAACTAAAAGCTCAACCGCTTTTGCACCCATCCGGGCAGCCAGTATCCGGTCAAAAGCAGTGGGCGAACCACCCCGCTGGATGTGACCCAAAATAGTAACTCTGATTTCAAAGCCAGTCTTATCCTGGAGGTACTTACCAATCTCCATAACATTACCTGCGCCTTCGGCAACTAAGATAATGCTATGCAGCTTACCCCGTTCATGGCCCCGCATTAACTTTTCTACTACCTCATCTAGGTAAAAGGGAACTTCGGGAACAAGGATGGACTCAGCTCCACCCGCCACACCCGCCTCTAAAGCGATATGTCCCGTCCGTCTGCCCATCACTTCAATGATAAAGGTGCGCTCATGGGAGGTGGCAGTATCTCTAATTTTGTTGATTGCATCCAGAACGGTATTCAGACAGGTATCAAAGCCTATAGTATAATCTGTACAGGGAATATCATTGTCAATTGTTCCGGGAATTCCCACAGCAGCCACCTTATGTTCCTTAGATAGGGCATTTGCTCCCCGGAAAGAACCATCCCCTCCAATCACCACTAGTCCGTCGATATCCAGATTCTTAAGATTTGAGGCAGCCTGACTACGACCCTCTGGGGTCATAAACTCTTTGGAACGTGCGGTTTTTAGGATAGTCCCCCCCCGCTGAACAATATCAGCTACTGAACTCAAGCTCATATCCCGAAATTCCCGGTGAATCAAGCCATCATAACCTCGTTCAATGCCTACTACTTCCAAACCATAACTAATTGCTGTCCGTACCACCGCCCGAACAGCGGAATTCATCCCGGGAGAATCGCCCCCGCTGGTCAATACCCCTATACGTTGCACGCACTAACCCCCTATTCCCAGAACAAAAGCATCACAGCCCAAAACTAAAGCTCCCGATATTGATTACTATAACAATAATTATAGAATTCAACACCCGGGAGCACATACTTTGTTTATTTTATCCTTGTAGGAATTTTCCTATGCGGCGAAACTTATTATATCGCTCCTCTACCAAGCTTTCCGCCGATAATCCCGCTATTTCTTTAAAATTGCGGAGAATTGCCTCCTTAAGCTTTAGGGCTGCAATTTGATGGTCTTTATGTGCTCCTCCTAAGGGTTCCTGAATAATTTCATCAATTACTTCCAACTCTTTTAAATCTCCTGCTGTAAGCTTCAGCAGTTCTGCCGCCTCACTGGCCCGGGAGGAGTCTTTCCAAATTATGGCTCCAAAGCTTTCTGGTGAGACAACCGAATATACTGCGTTTTCTAGCATTAGTACCCTGTCGCCAATGCCCAGAGCCAAAGCTCCGCCACTGCCACCCTCGCCTATGACCACAGCAATTACGGGTACCTTTAGTAACATCATTTCCACTAGATTACGGGCTATAGCCTCTCCCACACCCCGTTCCTCAGCAGTAATCCCGCAATAAGCTCCAGGGGTATCGATAAAACAAAGCACTGGTCGTCCGAACTTTTCTGCTTGGTGCATTAACCTTAAAGCTTTCCGATTGCCTTCAGGATGGGACATTCCAAAGTTCCTAGCTAGGTTTTCCTTGGTATCATGACCTTTAACCTGTCCGATTACTGTTATAGGTTGCCCCGCAAGCTTGCCAATTCCGCCTATTAAAGCAGGGTCATCCCCATAGTTACGGTCACCATGGAGTTCAATGAAGTTATCTAATACTAATTTAATGTAATCTAATGCAGTAGGTCGTTCATTATGCCTGGCAAGCATTACTCGGTGCCATCGACTCAGGTTATGGAAAATCTCTTCCTTCAAGCACTGAGCTTTCTGCTCTAAAGTTAGAATTTCCGAAGTAAGATTAATACCCTTTTCCTCCGAGAAATTCTTTAGCTCGGCAATTTTAGTTTCTAATTCTACCAACGGCTTTTCAAATTCCAAAATACTACTCGGCATTTTCACCCTCCCTGGGTTGGTGTAACTCCAGCAACACTGTCAAGGTAGACTTCATATCCCCTCTTGGGACTACCAAATCTACAAAACCGTGCTTTAACATAAACTCCGCCTTTTGGAAGCTTTCGGGAAGTTTTTGACGGATGGTCTGCTCAATAACCCTAGGCCCGGCAAAAGCTATTAAAGCCCCCGGTTCCGCCAGGTTAATATCTCCAACCGAGGCAAAGCTTGCGGTAACACCACCGGTTGTAGGGTCGGTAAATACTGAAATATAAAGTACGCCTGCCGTTTTTAGCTTGGCTACCGCCCCACTGGTCTTAGCCATTTGCATTAGGGATAAAATCCCTTCCTGCATCCTGGCCCCCCCAGAAGCTGCGAAAATAATCACCGGAATTTTGCGTTCCAGAGCCTTTTCCATGGCCCGGGTAATCTTTTCCCCCACCGCCGAACCCATGCTGGCCATGATAAAATTGGCATCCATTATCCCAATGACTACCGGAAAGCCCCCGATAGTTGCCTCACCAGTGATAATAGCTTCTTTAAGACCGGTAGCTTGTTGGGCATCATATAGCTTTTCCCCATATTGCGGAAAATCTAAAGGATTACCGGAAGATAACTCCGCATCCATTTCAGCAAAACTACCCTCATCTACTGTATAAGCAAGTCTTTCCAGCGCAGTTAGCCGGTAATGATGACCACATTTTGGGCAGACTTTTAAATTACGTTCCAGTTCTTTAGTATAAGATATCTCTCCGCAAGACCGGCATTTTTGCCAGAGACCGTCGGGCATATCCCTTTTAACCGGGTAGGCTGTTTGAGCTTTGGCTTGGCCCGGCTCACCCCTGCCCTCCGAACTGGGTTTGACTGTTACATACTTGGGCTTTCTAAATAAATCTTTTAACATTAAACGGCACACACCTCTTTATCCCTATTATCGCCTGGTACTGTGGCTGTTTATAATCTCCATTGCCTCATCAACTTCGGATTCCGGAACTAATATTTCATAAGAACCACCGTCTCCGGCGTGGGGTAGCCCTACATTTCGCAGTGAAACCAACAAACCTTCATCAGTTAATACTTCCTTTAGTTGCTCAGCAACACTTTTACTTGGTGCTATGTATACTACAGTCCACATAGGTTCCGGCCGCCTTTCTGCTGACTTAACTGCCATCCTAATCCTATATTATCATATTATTCACTACAGTACACAGTAAAATCCAGAGTCTTCACCCTGGATAGCTATATCCCCGATTCAGTGATGCCGTGTTTTGTCGATATCTGTGCCCGTCCCCGAATTTTCATCGCCGAGGTATGCTCAGTAAACTGAACAACCATTACCTCACCCTTGTCCAATTTTTCCGTATGATGAAACTTTGTATCTTTACCCCTAGTCAGGCCGATTATGGTCACTCCGTTTTCCAAAGCCTTAATTACAATATACTCTCCAACAATGGATTGTGGCTCTATCAAACCTTTCACCTCTTAATTCTCACTTTGGCAAAATAATAACACAAGATGCTGCCTTTTGCAATAAGTCGTACCACTCAATTAGAGGGCGGTAACCCTCCCAAATTACCCTTTGGCTGGCTTCCCAGCCATTTTATGGGCAATACGTGCGGAAGCGGCAGCAGCTATTCCGGCAATTATATCATCCAGGAAGGTATTAACTTGGTTCTGCTTATTATCATTAAGCTTTCCGATAACCCCGATTTTTTGTTTATCCAGGTACCCAAAGCTGGTAATCCCAATGGTTCCATACATGTTGGTAATCCCAAAGGCCAGCACTTCATCCATGCCGTAGAGGGGTTCATCACTTTCTACAATTTGCTGTAAGTCCCCAGGGAGCAACTTTTTTTCTGCCAAGACATCCAAGGCTATACCCGTCATAACTGTATACTGAACCTCACGTTTTCGAAGCACGCTCTTCACTGCCTCTTGGCAGATATCAGTGGTGAGTCCGGGACAATAGGGCAGTTGGAGTAAATGAACGATTTCGGCAATATCTTGGAGTAACACCCCCCTGGATTCCAAAAGTTCAGTAACATTAGTGGTCATAGGTTGCTTCCCCTCCGTTTCTAGGATTTAAGAATCCTTATATTATATGAAGGGAAGTGAAGTTGGCGACTAATTAATTTTTATCCACCGTAAGGGTGTTTGCTCCCAAGCCTCTAGTGTACCAGTTTCCCAAAAGCCCTGCTGGGATACCCCATAGCTCCCCGGGGTCTCCTTTATTAAATCCACCTCGCCAAAATTATTCTGGTTGGTCAAAGGGGTTATTTCCTCCGCCAACACCTTGACCTGCTCATCCTGGATGCTTACCTTACCCCTGACCGCTATGGGGGCATCTAGTTTAACAATTTCCCGGCAACGCTGGTAAACCCCCGGAAATATCACCAACTCAATAGTTCCGGTAATATCCTCCACATTGGCAAATAACATCTCATCACCCTTGCGGGTGGTAATTCTTTTGCTGGCCGTAACTATTCCCCCTACGGTCACAAGCATCCCATCCTGGACTTCAGCCAGATTGGCCACCAGGGTGAACCCGCCACCCTTCAGCAGGCTCCTAAACTCATCCAAGGGATGCCCTGAAGTATACATCCCCAGCATTTCCTTTTCAATAGCCAACGTTTCCTTCATTGTCCATTGAGGCACCACTGGGAGTGGCACGGTTATTTGCATTGGCCCCGCAGCTGTATCCATAAAATCAAATAAGGAAAATTGCCCGGCAGCCCGTTCCTGACTTAACCGCTGGCCCAAATCCAGACATTTGTCCAGCCCCGCTAACAGCTGGGCCCGGTGGCCGGGTAGAGAGTCCAGCGCTCCGCTTTTAATCAAGCTTTCGACCACTCTCCGGTTGACCGCATGGAGGTCAACTTTCCCACAGAACTCCTGGAGGGAGGTATAGCCGCCCTGTTCCTCTCTGGCCTTGATTATCGCCTCAATTGCTCCCATCCCTACTTGTTTAACCGCCGCTAGTCCAAAGCGGATTTTATCCCCCACCACGGTAAAGTCTTTTAAGCTTTCATTCACATCAGGAGGCAGTACCTCAATCCCCCAATGGCGACATTCCTCAATGTATAAGGCTACCTTATCACTATTACCCATTACGCTAGTCAGTAAAGCCGCCATATACTCCAAGGTGTAATTTGCCTTTAAATAAGCTGTCTGGTAGGAAACATAAGCATAAGCTGCACTGTGGGATTTATTAAACCCGTATCCGGCAAAGTACTCCATCAAGTCAAATATTTGGCCGGCTATCCCTGCTTCCACCTCGTTTTTCACAGCACCCTCCACAAATTGATGGCGCAGCTTGGCAAGGTACTCCGGCTTTTTTTTGCCCATGGCTCGGCGGAGCAAATCTGCTTCCCCCAGGGTAAAACCCGCCAAGTCACTAGCAATCCGCATTACCTGTTCCTGATATAAGATAACCCCATAAGTATCCCTCAAAATGGGCTCAAGCTTGGTATGTAAAGAGCGGGCTGCTCCCTTGCCGTGTTTACCCTTAATGAAATCCTCCACCATCCCGCTGCCTAAAGGACCAGGACGATAGAGGGCCACTAAAGCAATAATTTCTTCGATATGTCCGGGTTTTAATTCCTTCATAATTTGCCGCATTCCCGAACCTTCCAGCTGAAAAACCCCGATACCCTCACCTCTGCTGAGCATTAGATAAGTTTGCTCATCATCCAGGGGTATGGTGTTAATATCTAATTCCACCCCAGTTGTGCGCCGGATATTGGCTAAAGCATCCCTAATAACTGTTAAGGTGCGCAGACCCAGTAAATCCATCTTTAACAGCCCAATTTCTTCTACCGTCTCTTTGGCAAACTGAGTGCTCACCACTCCGTCCGAAGTGCGGTACAAGGGCAAATATTTGGTCAAGGGTTGCTTGGCTATAACCACTCCCGCCGCATGGGTGGAGGCATGACGAGGCATCCCTTCCAGTTCAGCGGCTGTATCAATTAGTTTCTTAATCCGTACGTCATTATCGTAGAGCTGGCGCAAGTCGCCCGAAACGTTTAAGGCCCGCTCAATAGTCATTCCTAAATCTCCAGGAATAAGCTTGGCAACCCTATCCACTTCTCCGTAGGTTAAATCCATCACCCGTCCAACATCCCGTACTGCCGCCCTGGCCATCATGGTACCGAAGGTGATAATTTGGGATACCTTGTCCACACCATATTTTCCAATTACATAATCGATTACTTCCCCCCGGCGTTCAAAGCAGAAGTCAATATCAATATCCGGCATACTCACCCTTTCCGGGTTGAGGAAACGCTCAAATAGCAGCTTATACTGGAGGGGCTCCACATTAGTAATCCCCAAAACATAAGCCACCATACTACCAGCGGCACTGCCCCTGCCAGGTCCTACCATTATCCCATTTTCCCGGGCATAGCGAATAAAATCCCACACAATTAAAAAGTAACCGGAATAACCCATTCGGCGGATAACGTCCAGCTCAAAGCTTAACCTCTCCTCTACCCGGGTATTTAAATCTGCATATCGTTCCTTGGCTTTTTCCCAACAAAGCTCCTCTAGGTAGGAATCCAGAGTGTGGTTAGCCGGAACCTGATAATCCGGTAAATAGAGCTGCCCGAATTCCAGTTTGACCTGACACCTTTCCCCAATTGCCAGCGTGTTAGCCAGGGCCTCCGGGTACTCCCCCAGAGCCTGGCGCATCTCATCCCCGGTCTTCAGGTAAAACTCCTGGGTTGCAAACCTCATCCGATCCTCATCAGCTAGATTTTTGCCCGTCTGAATACACAGCAGCACATCCTGGATATAGGCGTCTTCCCGTTTAACATAATGAATATCATTAGTAGCCACCAGAGGTATGTTTAATTCCCGGCTTAATTTACCCAGCCCCCGGTTTACTTTAGCTTGCTCCTCCATAAAGTGGTTTTGGATTTCGATAAAGAAGTTCCCTGGACCAAATATTTCCTGGTAGGTTAAGGCCGCCTCCCGGGCTAGATTTTCCTGATCCTGGAGTAAAAGGCCGGCCACCTCTCCACCTAAACAGGCACTTAGGGCAATCAGGCCTTTGCTATGTTTGCTTAACAGCTGTTTATCCACCCTGGGTTTATAATAAAACCCTCTGGTAAACCCCTGGGAAACCAGTTCCATTAAGTTCTGATAGCCCTCTTGATTCTCTGCCAGCAGCACCAGATGATAGGCGGACTCATCTACTTTTGGTGACCTATCCTCCATACCCCTGGGCGCCACATAAACCTCACAGCCCAGAATGGGCTTAATGCCATGCTGCTCACAGGCTTTATAGAAGTCCACAACCCCAAACATAACTCCATGATCGGTAATCGCCAGGGCGGGCATACCTAATTCAGCAGCACGTGCCACCAGCTTATCAATCCTACCTGCTCCATCTAACAGGCTGTAACTGGTGTGGGTATGCAGATGGATGAAGGTTGGGTTTTCACTATAATCTGTCATTACCGCCATGTAGGCTGCACATCCTCCCCTAGTATCACCATTGACCCGATAAGGCACTTACTCCCAAAGTGGTTGGCTATTTTCTTATTTCTATACCGTGAAGTCTAATCCTTCCCACCTACCTATGACTAATTCTAATTTTTAATTTAAAGTCGGTTGTAACCTTTACATTTAACCCACCCTTAACCATGATGTAACCATTTAAACATCAAGCAGTGTTAAAATAAAGTAAGTAACGGCTAAATATGTCATAAAGATAAAGGCGGTTATCAATGACCAGTGCTACCACGCAACTTATTAATACTATTTCCTCATGGTTCTGGTACCTCCCCAATAAAAGCCACAACCGGAAACTCCTACACCATTTTAGGCAAATAATCAGCGAGGACAGGCTGCGCATTGAGTTCCAACCCATAGTATCCTTGGACAATGCTGGTATCCTAGGGTGGGAAGCTCTGACCAGAGGCCCTGTCGACAGTTACTTTGCTTCACCGCTGGCACTGTTTTCCTTTGCTGAGGAAGCAGGCATGCTTTATCCGCTGGAGCGAACCTGCCGTCATATGGCTCTCCGGGACATGCCCAATTTGGAGTGTCAGCAAAAGCTTTTCATCAACATTGACCCTCAGACCATTAATGATCCTCACTTCATCAAGGGTGAGACCAAGGCAATCTTGGAATCACTAGGCTTAACTCCTGCCAATATAGTTTTTGAGCTAACGGAACGACGTTCTATCCAGGACTTTCCCACCTTTCGCAAGTCCCTTAAACACTACCGGGACCAGGGCTACCTGATTGCTATTGATGATGCTGGTGCTGGTTATTCCAGTCTGCAATCCATTGTCGAATTACACCCTGATTATATCAAAATGGACATGTCCCTGGTAAGAAACGTGGACACCGAAAATGTGAAAAGAGCCCTATTAGAGACATTTGTAACTTTTGCACGAAAGGTTAACTGCGAGATAATAGCTGAAGGTATTGAAACTCCCCAGGAACTAGAAACTCTCATTAACTTAGGCATCAACAATGGACAAGGATATTATCTGGCCCGTCCGGCGCACCCTCCGCTGCAGATTAGCCATTCAGCTGTTGATACTATTTCTGGCTCACATAAGAGCTGAATAAATATGCTGTCACTGAACAAAAATAGTATAAACTACTAGCAATTACCTTATTAAAAAAACATTATTACAACTTTTGGGGTTTGTGTTTCAACATCAAATTAGATGGTCTATTCAAAAACATTCACGAGACGCCAGTGTATTTAATAGGTCAGTTAGGGAAATTGATGAATTAAGAGACAGAATTAATCCAAATGGTAAAATTTTATTCAGTAATCCAAAAAGGGGCTGTTGCACAACGAACTAATTAGGTTCGTTGTGTGGCAGCCCCTTTTATGTTCGACTATTTCCTAATTGGTGTATATCCAATTCTCTCCACAATCTTCTGCCCGTCAGGACCGAGGATAAAGTCTATAAACTCCTTAATAACTCCGGTGGGCTCCCCATCGGTATATATCTGCAGCGGTCTGGCGATAGGGTATACCCCTTTGAGCACATTTTTTTCATTGGGTTCATAAGCCTGTCCCTGAGCATTATTGGCCACAGATATGGTTTGCACCGGCCCATTATTGGCGTAGGCCATTCCCACATAGCCAATCGCCCCGGGGGTCTTGGCAATATACTCAATAATTGCCTGTGAGGTCGGCATCAGCCTGGCCTCCGGGGAGTATTCCTGATTTTCCAGAACGTGTTCCTTAAAATACACATAAGTTCCGGAATTTGATTCCCTGCTGACTGGAATGATTGGCTCCGCTTTGCCACCAACAGCTTTCCAGTTCTTCTCCTTGCCGGTAAAGATCTCTTTCAATTGGGCCAGGTTTAACGTGGTGACCGGATTTTGCGGGTTAACTACTATTGCTAAAGCATCAAGGGCAACCTCACACTCCTTTGGTTCAATCCCCTTACTTCTGGCTTCATCAAGCTCCTTGTCCTGCATTTTCCTGGAGGCAATAGCTATATCTGTTGTTCCATCGATTAGAGCGCTGATCCCCGTACCCGAACCCCCTCCTTTAACAGCAAGCTGGGTTGTTGGATTACGTTGCATAAATTCTTCTGCCAGGGCTTGAAATAAGAGCACCATAGTATCTGACCCTTTAATCCGCATAACCTTATTCTCTACAGCCCCTTGGGATTTATCCTGACCTTGAGCTTTATCCTGACCTTGAGCTTTATCCTGAACCTGTAGTTTACCCTGACTGCAACCGGCTATCACCCCAGACGCTAACATTACACCCAGAACCAGAACCAGAACCAACCCTAACGCTTTTTTGAACATTTTAGCAGCCCCCTTCTTAATCAGCAACAATCAAGGCTTTTTATGAAATAGCCTTCTGCTCGCCTCCCATTAGCTCCCCTTGGTTAATTTCCACTTCCTCAAGCAGCTTAAATTGGATAACTATGTTATATAGCTCCTGGGATAGTTTGGCCAGTGCTTCCGAAGTCGAATTGACCTCTTGAAGGGTTACAGTCTGATGTTCCGTACTCACGGCGATCGCGACTGCTCCCTGTGAGGTTTCCCGGGTCATTTCGGCAATATTATTGATTGTCTGCGCTATAGCTTCAACAGAGGCAAACTGTTCTTCCACACTATTTAGACTATTAGATAGAAGTTGATCATTTTCTTGGATCGCCCGGACAATATTTTGCAGCCTGCGGACTGCCCGGTAGGCAAGGGGTGTGCCTGTGTTAACAGATGCCGTTACCGAGTTTACATTTTGTAAAAGGTCTTCTTCTTTTACTTTTAGGTTGGTGATAATGGAGTTAATTTCTTTAGCTGCCGTCCCGCTCTGATCGGCCAGAGTCTTCACATCTCTAGCAACCACCCTGAAAGTTTTGCCGCTTTCCCCTGCCCTGGCAGCCTCAATAGCGGCATTAAGGGCCAAAAGGTGGGTTTGCTTTGCTATGCTTTCGATAAGCTTGACAAAGGAAAGTACCTGTTCAATTGTTTCAAAAAGTTCACTAACTGACAAAGTCATTACCCGGGTAGTTTTATCTATTTCGTCCATATACTTAACCGCTTCGGCCACAGATTGTTCACCTTCATTAGCAATTTGGATGGTTTTGATACTGTTTTTTACAGCCTGCTCACTGGAATCCCTGATGCGGCGGATGTCCTCCACAACCTGTTCCATAACTTCTCTGACATCGCTAATCCCGGAATTATTAGTTTCGGCAGCAACCGAAACTTGGCGGATAGTTTTTGAGATTTCCTCCATGTCGGTATTACTTCGACCGACGGCCTTATTGAGAAACGCAGAGATTTTTTCAATTTTACCCGATGTTGTAAAGAGCTTATATAAAACCCGATTTTGTTCAGAGAGCATATTATTAAAACTAATTCCCAATTCACCAAATTCGTCCTTGGTATGTATAGCTGACCTTAAGGAATAATCTCCTTGTTCTACTTTTTTAATAAGCTGAACAATCTGAGCCAGAGATTTAGTTAAGTTGGTAACTGCTAAATATCCCACCAATAAGGATAAAACTGTACTGGCCAGAATGATTAACAAGGTCGAACTTCGAATATTGTTAGCTGCCTGCAAATATTCCCGCTCCGGAATGAAAACTGCAACTACCCACTTTGGTTTAGCCACTAATTTATATACCACCAGATAAGGTTCAGTGCCAAGCTTGGTCTTGCGGATACCTTCATAATTGCTTTTATCTATACGGGTTGTTTCTAATATATCCTTTAATACAGGTTCATCCGTAGGTTTCAACAACTTCGTGCTGTCCGGATGGTACAGCACCTGACCATTGCTATCCAGAATCATTCCAACGCCTGATTGTCCGAATCTCTCCTTGTACACATGGCGGCTAAAGTAACTCAAGTCATAAGTGATAATTAAGGCACCGGATACTTGGCCGGTTATTTCCTTAACAGGGTAGGCCATGGAGATACTGGGAAGTTTCACCTTGGTCTTGCTGCTATCCTTGTCAAGTTCCACCCCTCCGATAGCAAAGCTTTTTTCCCGCACAGCCATTTGGAAATATTTACGGTTCTGTAAGCTCAAACCTATGTACTCCCCGTTCCAACTGTCTGCAACTACAATCCCGTCTTTATTTACTACCAGCATATTACTATAGATGCCCTGAACATCAACATAGACTTTGCGTAGGTATTGAGAAGTTTCGACAAAGCTCTGGTTATCGGTTACTCTGCCATTTAGGTTATAGTCATTAAGCAATCTGACAATAGACGGTGTGGTAGCCAAGTTCCTGAGCAAGTCATCAGTATCGTCAACAGCCGTCTGCTCAGAGTTGGTGATCCCTTTTAGCTTAGCCCATACCTCTTCTGTTGCACTTTTACTCAGGGCATTGTAGCTTTCAAAGTAAGCAAAGCCACCCAGTACAATAATTGGTATGATGGAGGTTGCCAACAGCAGCAACACAAGCTTAACTTTCACACTGATTTTCATTCCTAACCTCCCCTTATGGGCTAGAGATGGATTTATATTTTGAAAGAGGATGGTCAGGAAGTTTCGTTTTCCGTAACCATCTTCTCTATTTTTGATATGAGGTGTACTAGCCGGCTTTGCCCATAAGACGTTTATGCAGTATCCGGCTGGGTATTCCCACAACAAGGTTGAAAGCCAGCACTACCAAAATCAGAACCGCGGCACTACCGTTTGCTATTGCATTAGCATCGCCGACCAGTCCCTCGGAACGGACATACCACAAGTGTACAGCCAGGGTTTCTCCTGGAGCCATCAGGCTGAAATCAAATAGCTTTCGGGAAACACTCAGGCCGGCTGTAAAAATCAGGATTGCTGATTCCCCCAGGGCCCTCCCGGCTACTAGATTGACTCCTGTAATCAAAGCTGGCAGAGCGCTGGGCAAAATCACCCGGTAAACTGTCTGCCATTTGGTAGCCCCCAGGGAATAGGAGGCTTCCCGGTAGGAAAAGGGTACAGCTCTGATAGCCTCCTCGGTGACCCTTACCAGCACGGGCAGGTTTAATAAAGCTAAAGTGGCAGCCCCACCCAAAATGGTGAAACCCAGCTTGAAAGCAGTCACAAAAATTATACTCCCAAAAAGGCCAAAAACTACTGAAGGCACGGAAGCCAAACTTTCGGTACTCAGCCTGACCAGGTCAGTAAGCCAGGTCTTTTTAGCGTATTCCGCCAGGTAAATACCTGCTCCTAAACCCACCGGTAGTGAAAAAGCTAGGGATAAGATCAGAATATAAAAAGTATTAAATAATTCCGGACCAATACCCCCTCCGGTTTCTATCTCACTTGGGGGGGAGGTTAAGAATTTCCAACTGATCTGGGACCAGCCCTGACCTACCGTATACTGGAGAAACCACACCAGTACAGCTATTATAGAGGCTCCCACCAACCAGAAAACCACAGTTGCCAGCCGATCTGTTAATCTCTTACTCACTGGGTAAAACCCCTCCTCTTGCCAATAAACCTGACCAGCAAAATCAAGGTTAAAGTTATTAATAACAAAACTAGAGCCATCAGAAACAGAGCATTATTCCAGGTCGATCCAAAAGGTGTATGACCCATTTCCAAAATAATTTCCGTAGTAAGTACTGAAGTAGGCATGGTCAGGGATTTGGGGAATTGAGGTGAATTCCCGATTACCATTAATACTGCCATAGTCTCCCCGATGGCTCTGGCCATGCCTAAAATAATCGCTGTAATGATTCCCGGCATCGCCGCCGGAATCAGGATTCGCCAGATAGTTTGCCAGCGGGTTGCGCCTAAGGCATAGGATGCTTCTTCCAAAGTCGGCGGCAGGGAGCGCAAGGCATCTTCAGATACGCTTAGTACTGTTGGCAAAATCATAATGGCAAGTACAATCGCGGCGGCTAGCAGACCGTAGCCTGGAGGAGCCATATATTCACTAATCATAGGTACCACAATAGTCATACCAACTAAACCATAAACGACGGAAGGTATACCTACAAAAAGCTCTATAGCCGGTTTAAGAATTTCCCGCAGCCAGCCGGGGGCAATTTTAGCCAAAAATACAGCTCCGGCCAAAGCTATAGGTCCGCCTAGGAGAATAGTCAGTCCGGTCAAGGCAAAAGTTCCGGAGATAAAGGTCAAGGCTCCAAATTTCCCGGCGTCAGGCTGCCACTTAGTACTGGTGA
This sequence comes from Carboxydocellales bacterium, assembly GCA_049302075.1. GTDB lineage: Bacteria > Bacillota > Carboxydocellales > JAJZTU01 > JBAQLS01. The sequence continues at coordinate 39,474 of JBAQLS010000028.1, forward strand.
AAAACTCGATTATACTGACGTCCTGGAAAGTCTTAATTCCTTGTTTCCCAACAAAAACTACAATCGAGACGATTAGTACGGTCATTAAGATGGCACAACTCAAGAAAAGATAGCGGGTTAGCCGGTCGTAAAAGCCGGCCTTAGAATTCCTGCTGGCGTTGAAATTAGTTTTGGTAATACAATCGGAATTGGTGGCTGCTACCATCTTTTCACCTCTGTCTATTCCAACCTAATAATAGTAGCACCGGTGGCCTCTGCTTTCCTCCAGTAAGCCCCGGTGCAACTATCTGATAATTTCTTTCCGGTACAACTACCTGATAATTTACTTTAAAGTAATAGTGGCAGTTTGGGTAGCGTTATTCCAAGCTACCTTACCGCCAAAGGCCTCACCAACGAAACGCAGGGGCACCAAGGTACGACCCTTGACAATTTTTGCAGGTGCATCCAGATTGACAGCAGAGTTATTTTTATGTCCGGTACGTGCTCCCACTTTTAAGATCACTTTAGTCTTAGTTTTGATGGCGGTAACAGTTTGAGTCTTGGCATCCCAGTTTACTTTTGCCCCCAGGGCTTCAAAGATAGCTCGAACCGGAACCAGAGTGCGCCCATTCTCTATTACCGGGGCCACATCAAAAGCAATTGTTTTACCGTTTAAGATAACTGTAATCTTTTTAGTAATAGTAACTGGCTTGCTGACAACAGGGCCTTTGGTTTCCGTCTGGGCTTTTCTGCCTTCCATCTTAGTCATGGCAATGAAACCGAGTTTTTCCAGGTTAGCATTTTGATAGGAGGGAGAGAGTACATAATCAATATAGGCTTTAACTACACCTTGAGCCTCACCTTTTGTGTACATATATTCATAAGTCCATACGGGGTATTTGCCGTTGATAACATTGTCATCACTATAGGTAACACCGTTGTACTTTAATACTGCAATACTATCATTGATGTAGGCGGCATCCACATAACCGATACCAGCAGAAGAAGTGCTAACCGCACTGCGTACAGATCCGTTAGAATCCTGGACTACCGCACTGTCGGTAAACTCTTGACCTTTCAGTACAATATTCTTTATGGTGGCCCGGCTTCCGGAGGTTTTCGAGCGGCCGATTATTGTGATATCTTTGTTTTCACCGCCAACTTCTTTCCAGTTCTTAATTTTTCCGGTAAAGATATCAATTAACTGCTCTTGGGTTAGGCTCTCAACTGGGTTGTTCTTATTGACGATAATCACAAAAGGAGCTACTGCCACTTTGTGGGCTACCAGACCCTTGTATTCGTCCCCTTCGGCAGGCACATCAGAGTTACCAATATCAACAGAACCCTCGGCTACTTGCTTAAGACCAGTAAAAGAACCGCCACCACCAATATTAACTGTTACCTCAGGGTATTTTGCCATGAATTGTTCACTGGCAGTTTTGGCCAAGGGCAGAATAGCAGTGGAACCGGAAGCAGTTACTTTACCACTCAGATTACCTGCAGCAAAGGCTGGAATGCTCACACCCATAATTAGAGCACCTGTCAGCAGGGATACAATGGCTTTTCTTAATTTCATTGTTGCTTTCTCCTCCTTATTGTTTTCAAATTATTTTGCTTACAGTTTTAATTATAAAGTGCTAATGTTAAGAACAGCTAAGCGCCCCGTTAACTTCCGGCAAAGTTTTGGTAAACCTTGGATGAAGTTCTTGTAAAGTAATTATTAAAATAAAAAAACCGCAAGTTAGCAAACCTGCAGTTTCAAACAGTAACCCAATCAGTTTAAATTATTTGCTTTATTATGCTCCCTGTTTAACCTCGCAAAATCTGTAACCCAAACCTCGAACAGTCTCAATATAACGTGGTTCCGCTGGATTTTCCTCAATCTTTTGTCTAAGGTGCCGAATATGCACATCCACTGTTCGGGTATCTGCCGGAAAGTCAATTCCCCAAACGGTATCTAGTAGAAAGTCTCTGGTAAACACCTTCCCCGGTTTGTTAACTAAAGTCTTTAAGAGTTCAAACTCTTTAAAGGTAAGTTTTGCCTCCTCACCACGGACGACAACCTTGAAGTGACTTGGCTTAATTATCAGCTCTCCCAAATAAATTTCTTCCTCAACCTGGGAAGCAACTTGCTTACGCCGAATGCGTGCCCTAACTCGGGCAGTTAATTCCCTTGGACTAAAGGGTTTGGTTATGTAGTCATCTGCCCCTAATTCCAATCCCACCACTTTATCTAATTCACTGTCCTTGGCTGTCAGCATAATAATATGGGTGTCAGTTAGCTTTTCAATTCTTCGAAGTTGTTTACATATTTCAAAGCCATCCATCCCTGGCAGCATTAAATCTAAAATAATCACTTCCGGCTCGAACTGGATGGCTTTGTTGATAACCTCTCCACCATCATAAACACAAATTAAATTATGCCCTTCTTTTTCCAGGTTAAACTTGATTAGTTCCACAATGTGCTTTTCGTCATCTACGATCATAACTTTAGCCACTTAAGTGTTCCCCTCTCAATAGAAACAAACTTTAACCCATGCTTTATTGTAACCTTAGTATGTGAAAGGATAATTACAATCTGGTTAAGCTTATGTTAACGAGAATTAAAATTTAATGTAGCTTATGCCGATTATATTTCGACTATTTCCTAATTGGCGTTCATTCCTAACCTCCTCGTATAGGCTAGAGAAATATATATTTCAAAGAAGTTGGTCAGGAAGTTTAGTTTTCCTAAATTATCTTCTATATTTTCGATATTGAGTACTAGCTGGCCTTACCCGTATATATGCCACAAGTCTACAGCCATGGTTTCTCCCAGGCAGAATCACCCCTGCCAACGGGGTCGCAAAGGAAAATTACCTAAAAGTTAATGTTCGGTTAATAAATCACTAAATGCCTATGCTTTTTAGGAAGTAGGCAATAAACCCGGCTGTTGTCCGCTGGGCTTGGGGTAACAGCACAAGAGTAGCCCGGTTGTAATCCACCTGTGAGGCCCCACTGCTTACTAAAGACATGAATCCTTTTGCCAATTCCGCATTCGACTGTACCCATGCAAACCTGTGTTGTCCTAAATCATAAATTCCCCCATCCCATACCGGGTATTTATGACTATTTGCTTCTGCCCAGTCTTCATAATCCTGATGTCCGTCTAGAAGAGTACCCTTGGCATGATGTGGTACGCAAAGATCCTGTACAAGGTGAACCGCCGCTCCCAGGTAAAAAAATGCCCGTTCATATTTACCTATACGCCAGCTTTTCAGCGCTTTTTGCCAATGATATTCACATTCCAGCCTGGCATCCCTGCAGCCGGGTAAACCCTTTCGCAGAACCGGTTGATAAAAATGGGCAGTGTTTCTTAATCCTTCGTCAGCCCATTTTACCCCCCTATTCAAGTGGTTTAGAAACTTATTAAGAATATGGGCATAATCACAATAACCGTCGTTGTGTAGAATGTGTTTAGCCTGGAGGTTACAAAAATCATGGGTTTGGCTATGTCTCTGCAGTAGTCTCTGTACCGGTGCGGCTGTAGCTAAAATAACTTTTCCCGCAGTACTATAGGTAATGTTTCTTAACATCTCTGCCACCACTCATTTTTCCCCCTTTTTTCCGTTTGGGCAGTAGTTTCCGTTAATTAAGTGCTTAGCCTTTAACCCTTGCTTAGCTTAAAGTTTAAACTATAGAGGTTAGTTTAGCGTTAAGTTTAAGCAAATATACCATTAAATTTTAACTGAACCAAAAAAATCACCCCCGGCATAAATTACACAGGGGGTACGGGGTAAATATTTTTAAGTATATAACCGGATCAAAGCCAAGTTTTTCTATCAGTGTATGATTTGACCTCTTTGTGTGAGCCACATAGTGCCGTATCCATTTCCTCTCACGTAAAATCATTTTTATTTTCATGCCTGCAAAGATTTAAGGATGAAATAGGCGAAAATAGCGGTAACCACTGGTTCCATGGTAAAGATAAGCACCGCCCTACTGGGTATAATTTCGCACCCAAGTTAACTTCGCCATTTTTCCTTCTACCCCAGAGATAACCAACTAAACCACTTGGCCTTGCTAATTTGGGCTGGCTTATGATAAGATGGCTTTGACAAAACATTCCAGCTAAATATTTACACTCAAGTATCCAATTTAGGAGGTATCATCCATGAAAATCACTTATCTTGGACACTCCGGTTTCCTACTGACAGGATCCCACGGTCAAATAGTCATCGACCCCTTTCTGACCGGCTACCCCTTCCCAACTCTTCAACCTAGGGAGCTAAAAGCCAATTTAATTTTAATTTCCCATGGTCATGCCGACCACTTCGGCGACTCTTTAGAAATTGCCCATCATTCCGATGGTACCATTGTTTCCAACTTTGAACTGGTTAATTACTGTGCTGATCAGGGCGTGAACACCCATGCCCTACACTTAGGTGGCAGCCGAGACTTTAACCTGGCTAAAGTCAAATTAACTATTGCCTTTCATGGAAGTTCCATGGGCAAAAACCCAGCCCAATACATGGGCAACCCCTCCGGCTTCCTCATCACCATGGACGGACTGAATATTTATCACGCAGGGGACACCGCTTTGTTCGGAGATATGGAACTAATCGGCAGGCTCAACCCAATAGATGTGGCCTTACTACCCATCGGCGATAATTTCACAATGGGTCCGGAAGATGCCCTAGAAGCAGTCAAACTACTTAAACCCCAAGTCGCCATCCCCATGCACTATAACACCTGGCCCCTAATTGCCCAGGACCCCCCAGCCTTTAAAACAGCAGTGGAAGCCAGTACCACCACAAAAGTAGTAATTCTATCCGCTAAAGATGAATATCAGTTGTAACACCGACCCACAGGAATACTCTGCACAACTACCCATGTAGGCTGTTAAAAAACCCGCATAGCAAGGAAAAATAATTGCCAAAGCCGCAGGCGTACTAGTCGTACGTCGAGGACCTTGGCAATTATCTTTAAGCATGTACAATACATATATGTTAATAAATTACTTTTTACTGGTTTTTGTTTGCGAAATCAGCATTCATTATAATCATTGATACCTGTGCGTTGATACCTGTGCGCTATAAGCAAAAGCGTTAAGTTAGGAACAACCTAATATTTCTTCTCGTCGTGAGCCCTTAGTCAAAAATACCTTCCTTTTTCATATCTTCGAATGTGGCCTCATCCAAATTGAGCAAATCTTTCATTACTTGTTTGGTGTGTTCACCAAGCAGCGGAGCCGCTTGATCCACCACGGCCGGTGTCTTGTACATATGAACCGGAGAATAATTGTTAACATGATAACCCAGTTCAGAATGATCGAGGTAAACAAAGTGTTTACGGTAATTGAGTTGAGGATCTTGCAGAACGTCCCGGGCATCTTTAACCAAGCCAGCTCTCACTTTGGCCTTTACTAATCGTCTCAATAGCTCATCACCGTCATAATTAACAGTCCAACTTTCCATGAGCTTGTTCAACTCAGCTTGGCTGGCTAGCCGCCCAGCATTCGTAGTAAACTTCTCCTGTTCAGCCCATTCAGGCATGTTCATCGCAACCTTCAAGGATTGCCATTCATCCTCACTTTGTACCGATAATGCGATCCAGCGGTTTTTACCTTGAACCGGATAAATGCCGTGGGGTGCAAAATCAAAATGCTGGTTGCCCTGCCGATTTTGAACCCGTCCGTTCATCATGTAGTCCATGATCGGAGTAGGTAGCACACACAGGGGAGCTTCTATTTGGGATAACTCAATATACTGTCCTTCTCCTGTTTTCTTCTTATGCCGCAGAGCAGCAAGGATAGCGAAAGCAGTGTGCACTGGGTTAGGTACATGATCGGGATAGTTAGTCCCCATTCCATAAGGTTCTTTTTCTGGGAAACCGGTGAGATGAAGAATTCCTATTAAAGAGCTGACTTGAACACCAAAGCCCCGATAATTGGCATGGGGTCCGTCGGCTCCCATCAGGGGCATGCCCGCGTAGATAATATCCGGTTTGATCTTTCGAACCTCTTCGTACCCTAGTCCCCATTTTTCCATGGTATGCGCCGTAAAATTCTCACAGATTATATCACTCTTTTTTATTAATTCTTTAATAATCTCCAAGGCACGGGGATGCTTTAAGTTCAAAGTTACGCCCTTTTTATTGGGATTTCTATTACTGAAATACCCGCTTCTTTCCACACCCACCTTGCCATCCTTATAAGGGGGCAAGAGCCTCAAGTAATCTAGGCGTGTTCCTGATTCTATTTTGATAACTTCAGCCCCATATTCCGCTAAAACACGAGTGGTGAGAGGACCCGCACCGACCCAAGTAAAGTCAATAACCCTGATGCCTTTAAGAGGAAGCTTGTGCGACAATGCATACACCCCCTTGTTTAAAATCTTGGATCTGTTTCGCATCATACCCAATCGCTTGTAAGATTTCCGCAGTATGTTGTCCAAATTTAGGGGGCTCGGTACCAAGATTCCAGGGCGTTTGCGACAACCTATAAGGAGCCCCGGGCATGAAAACCTGCTCACCAAGACTCTCGCTGAAATAATCGACCATGAACTTCCTGTACTTGATATGGGGATCTTCACAAATGTCTTTCGGGTTATTCACGGGATGAATGGTCACCCGCCGATTCTGACCATTCTCAAAAAGATATAACTTATTATGCTTCATTGTAAACGGAACAAAGATATCACTAAAACGTTGTTTAGCCTCAGCTGTCCGCCGAAATTTCGGCGATTTCCATTCATCATGGGCTAAGATCTCTGCCCCTTCCACTTTTTCTTCATTAAGCCATTCAACGAAAACGGTCCAAAGATTTACATTGTCCCCCATCCCCGCTACAAGGTAAATATACCCATCTTGGCACGGATAAATTCCCATCCCGGCCTCAGCATGCCCTATACCGCGCCGAATGTTTCCTTCCAAGTCATAAAACTGTAAGGCATTTTCAAGAGCGGTAGCAACACATTCCTGAAGAGACACATCCAGATACTGCCCTCTGCCGCTATCTTCGGCTTCAATCAAGGCTATCATGCTCCCCGTTGCCGCATACAATGCCCCCATCGTGTACGCCTGATTGTCGGGAACACGGGCCGGTAAATCGTCACCTTGAGCAGCTAGGTAAAGTAGCCCTCCCATGGCTAATGTTGTAATATCCGACCAAGGATAATCCCGGTACGGACCATTTTGCCCATACCCTGTCACGGATGTATAGACGAGTTTGGGATTGATCTTACTCAGTTGGTCATAACCCAAGTTCAACTTATTCAAATAACCTGGTGGAAAGCTTTCAATAAGCAAATCCGCTGTCTTTGCCAGGTTAAGGAAGATTTCTTTTCCCTGCTCCTTTTCAATATCGAGCACGATGCTCTTCTTACCTGTATTTTGATAGATGTATTGCAGACTCCCTTCCTTGTCAGGGATATCCTTATAAAAAGGACCAGCTCTTCTAACCGAACTACCTTCAATTGGCTCAATCTGAATAACTTCTGCACCGAGGTTGGCAAATAATTTTCCAGTATAACTGCCAATTTCGCCTGCAAATTCCAAGACCCGAATACCACTCAAAGCACTTTGACTTTTGCTCATAATTCCATCCCTTACCTTTGACTTGTTATTTTAAAACTATCCAATATTGGCGAAAAGGCTCTTTCCTCCGCATACATACAGGGTTTGCCCATTAATATATCCGGCCTCATCGCACGCAAAAAACATCACAGCCCGGGCAATATCACGAGACGATCCTATCCTCCCCATGGGCTGAGCTTTCAGCAGCCGTTCTTGTCCTTCCTCCGGTAAAGTTTGCCACAACGCAGTCTCAATCAGACCCGGCGGTATGCAATTTACGGTGATCCCCCGTTTCCCCAGCTCCAGTGCCAGAGTTCTGGTTAAGCCTACCACCCCGGCTTTCGCAGCCGAGTAATTTGCCTGCCCAGGCCCTCCCAGCCAAGCTCGTGACGATATGTTCACGATCCGCCCATAGGCCTGTTCGCGCATATATTTCACCGCTTCTTGGGAACACAAGAACACGGCTTTGAGGTCAACATCCAAAACCTTGTCCCAATCCTCTTCCGTCATTTTCAAAAACGCCTTGTCCCGAGAAATTCCGGCATTATTGACCAATATATCAATTCTGCCATACGTGTCCACAGCTTGTTTGAACATCGCTTCCACTTCAGCTTTTTTGGTGATATCCGCAGCTACTCCTATGGCTTCCCCGCCAGCTTCCTTGATTCCCTTGACTACCTCATCCACCTTGCTCTGATTAACGTCATTAATCACTATTTTTACTCCATGTTGGGCCATTATCTCGGCCGTGCCCCTGCCCATCCCACTGGCAGATCCGGTTATCAATGCTACTCTTCCCTTAATCTGCATGATTCACTTAACCTCCCTGAATTTTTCCTTTTCTTCCTCTATACCGATAAGGAACTCAGCACACTCTTGCCTCCGCAGATAAAGATCGTCTGTCCCGTAACGTAGTCAGCTTCATCATCAGCGAAGAACAACACTCCATGCCCAATATCTTCCGGTTTGCCAATTGTTCTCGACGGCTGCGATTTTATAAGGTTCTCTTTAATGTCATCTGGCAAAGCATCATACAAGGGCGTCTGGATCAAGCCCGGGGCTATACAGTTAACCGTAATCTGGTGCTTCGCTAATTCCAAGGCCAACGTCCTGCTGAAACTCACCAGTCCCCCTTTCGATGACGCATAATTGGCTTGCGTCGGCCACCCAAGATAAGCCCTTGATGAAATATTAACGATTCGTCCAAATTTCCGTTCCTTCATGAAAGGAACTACTGCCTGGCTCAACAGAAAGGGCCCTTTTAAGTTTACATTAAGCACAATGTCCCAATCTTCTTCCGTGATTTTCAGCAAGCCCTTGTCCCTAGCTATACCTGCGTTATTAACTAGAATGTCTACAGGCCCAAACCGTTTCCCAATCTGTTGCACCAGGTCTTGTACCTGATCTTTCTTTGAAATATCAGCTGCCACGCCCAATGCTTCCCCACCGGCAGCTTTAATCTTTTCCACTACTTTGTCCACTTTCGCCTGCTCAATATCATTAACGACCACCTTGGCACCGTTCTGGGCCAACATCATCACCGTTGTCTCACCTAGCCCGCTCCCTGATCCGGTTACCAGTGCAACCCTGTTATGCACACCCATTTTATCCGGCTCCTTTCCCTTAGCTCTAATCTCAAGAAAATGCTAAAACGAACAACTTCTAGATACTACGGACATAGTACTCCCGCGCTTTCAAAGCTCTTTGTTCAGCATCTACTTGCCATTCTCCTGACTTAATCCAAAACCACTTTTTTCTTCCTTACTTACTTAAGATATGAACCGTGCACACAGCGTTATCCAAGCCGTAGATTCCGCCGCCCGTGACATGGGTCATTGCCACTTTGCAGTCCGGCACCTGCATGGCTCCAGCTTCATTGCGCAACTGCCAAGTCGCTTCCACAATCTGCGCAGTCCCACTGCATCCCGTCGGATGCCCACACGATAATAAGCCTCCCCGTGGACTGAACACCACTTTACCACCATAGTCGTTTCCGCCACTCCGGATAAATTCCACTCCTTCACCATGCCCACAGAACCCCATAGCTTCCGTATACAAAAACTCATTAATCGCAAAGGCATCATGGCACTCAACCATATCGATATCATCCGGGCCAACCCCCGCAATCTCATAGGCTTCTTTAGCACCCCTGACCGTAATCTCCATCGAAGTCATGTCCCTGAACCCATTGCTGAAAATTCCCGATGCTACCTCACTCGCTAACACCCGCACCAGTTTACTGCCCAACTGCATAGCCTTCTCTTTCGTAGTAACTATCACGGCTGCCCCTGCGTCTGTATTGGGACAACTCATCAACAATGTCAGTGGATCACTAATCGAGCGTGCGTTCACTACTTGCTCCACGGTAATTGGATCATGGAATTGTGAACGCGGGTTAGCCATCGCATGACGCCTATTTTTCACAGCTACCATGGCAATATCCTCAGGTGTGGCTCCAAATTCCTCCATATAGCGTTTGGCTCTCATGGCATATAATCCCGGCATGGTTATCCCTTGAATCCCTTCAGGATCATTGGCATCAGGGGCAAAAGCCGTTCCGCTCGTTCTGGTCGCAGAAATATTCTGAATTCCCACCGCCATCGAAATATCCTTAACTCCGTATGCCACATCTTTAACTGCCAAGTTTACCGCTAAAGCTCCGCTCGAACAGGCACTCTCCACGTTCATCATCGGTACTCCGCCCATCCCCATCGTCGTAGCAACCCGTTGTCCAAAACACACGTTTCCTGATAGTCCTGACATCTCCCCTACATAGATGCTCTGTACCTGTTTGAAATTGATCCCGGCATCGCTCACCGCATTGAATATTGCCTGCCGCCCGAGATCAGCCGCAGACATCGGCGATTTCCTATAATAGTTTGTCATCCCTACGCCAATAATATAGACATCTCTCATTTTTATTTGCCTCCTTTGCTTGCTACCACTGGTCTAAATACATAGCTTATCATCTTTTTGCCGTTTTTATCTTCTCTGATTACATCAGCCTCTACCTGCAAATCCATGCCAATCCGGATATTCTTCATTTGCTCAGGCAGTACATCGATCTGTGCTCCTACCCTTACCCCATTGGGAAAATCCACGTACCCTATCGCCAAAGGGGCTTTGAATCCCAGTTGCGTAACATTCATGGTCGTATACGAATACAACTTACCCACCCGCTCCACGGCTGCGTCATCAAATTTGTCTGACCAACACGCTGGGCATATTGGCAGCTTTGGAAACCATAACTGTCCACAGCTGCAGCACTTCGACGCGACCAAATACGGCTTGCTCCCATCCTCCGGAATTTTAAAGAAATCAGGGTGAAAAATGACTTGCTCTTGCTCATCTACCTTTGCAGTTTTCTCAGTCATACTAAATACCTCCAAATCCTATATTTTATAATCCAACCTAGTTTAATATGCAGTCCTAACGCTTAAGAGCATGGTTTTTGGTAAAAATACCACTAATTTATCCTGATCATTAACCACCATCAAACCGTCAATACAATGTTAGCGCATTAAAAAAAAACAGCCTCCTGAACAGTTACCTGCTGCTTACCAACTATGGGATTAACCGTCATGATGTATCCTTGACTTTTAATCTTTCCAAGTTTTTTCACCATCCTGATGATATATTTCTTCATAATGGTTTTTTATTTCTTCATTAGCCTTAGAAAATCCTCTAACATTTCATAATATTTTTAATTTTTATTCAGACAAAGATTTACACTTTGGAGTCAAATTAATGTTTTATTTGCAGATAAATGACTATATAACCCAAGTTTGGCGTGAGAATTTTCCAGCACCAAGCGTAGCAAGGCTTTGAGGCATACATCAATAGTATTTTTGTCACTACAACGCACTTTCTAAGCATTTTGTTATCTGTTTTAATACCTTTGGTTTTAACAAGTTTTCACAGTTGAAGAGTTTTGTCCATCTATTTGTTCCTTCGTCATTTCTGTTACTGTAAGCGAATAACCTGGTGAGCCTTTAATACCTACTTGATTTAATTGGCAACTTTGCACTTGTTTTAAAACGTCTATGGGGGATATTGAATGTCCAGCCATCTTAAACATCATCTCCATCGTATTTACCAATAGGTAGGCCAAAATGCAAACAGTGACATGTGCCTTGACTCGCTCCGGACGAGTTAAATGAATTGGACTTAAGGCGAGCTGAGACTTCATTTCCCGAAATGCCTCTTCTATTTTGTTCTTTTCTCTGTATCTTTGAATGATTTCAGTTTGAGGAATCGTCGTATCGTTAAACGTCAAATGAGAAGATGAACGTCGTTTTCCGACCTGGCCTTCCCGGGTATAAAAGAACTGATGATCGTCAGTTGGTACGAATTCATGAAGAGCCAGGGTCTGTTCAAAATCCTCTTTTGAGGCAGGCTTCGGAACAAACTCCTGAAATAACGGATGGCAGGCCATTTCATCTTTGTCCATAGCGGAAAGATAGGTGATTTCCTGTGCTTCAAGTAAATCCAGATGATCACCGGATACCATCCCGCGATCAAACACAAGATGACACGTTTTTAAACCGAAGCACTGTTTAAGATCGTTGACTACACTAGATAAGGTGGTGATGTCCTAAGTATTTCCTTCAAGCACCTTCCAATAAAATGGTGAACCCTGCGGGGTAACTATGAGTGTAATGACAATTTGCTCCAGGTCGGGCCGGTGATCACGGGAATACCCAAGTTTAGCAATCACGCATTGGCTGCCTTCCATGTACGTAGAAGTAATGTCATAGAAAAATCCTTCCCCAACAGTAGGATCAAGACGCTGAAGCTGACTATAAAGATGAGATTGCAAAGCATTTTCCTGTCTGTTAAGGGAATCCAATTCCCGGTATACGGCGTAATCATCCGGTAAGCGTGGAGAATCAAGCAGTGCCAGTAATACGGTACTCTGCATCCCTTCCACAACGTGGATTTTACTGAGACACCAAGGTTCTGGATTAGGCGGTGCTTGGGTTTTCCGTCTTTATCCCTATAAGAAGCGACGATTTTAGTAATTGTAGATTTTACCTTCTTGCTTTATGGTAACCTTTTTTAGAAACATTGTAGCCCTCCAGTTCGAAAGTATTAGGACTACAAGAAGCATACCATACAGTACGCTTAATTTGTGGTATTATTGGTTTATTTTACCTATTAATTTAGGACTACAATATTAGGGTTGATGCCTTAAGAGCGTTGGTACATCTGAGTTTGGGAAAATGTGTCGCCAAGCTTGTGGTATTAGTTTCGATTAATAACGTGCAGATCGATCATGTAATATATTGTAAAATTAGCAAGAGCTTAGCTCAGCGATTATTAAAAATTGATACCCACACTGTCTCGAATTATCTAAAGAAGTACAAAGCTGGTGGGATAAATGGATTTGCTGAAAATACAGACCTGGTACACCGAGGTTATTGACAAGCCACATAGAAGGCTTGTGGAAGTGGTAAAAATCCCCCTTGATTATTGGATTCACCAATTTTCCAGGTACATTGGTCATTTTGATGCTTCATGTTATATTTTCTCAATGCATATTAACAATTTAATTGCCTTTTTCTTTCATTCTTTATCTTTTTCTTTTTCTTTTTCTTTATCTTTATCTTTATCTTTATCTTTTTCTTTATCTTTTTCTTTATCTTTTTCATTCTTTCTTTCTTCCATGATATCTTCCATTATCGGGTCACATACGTTTGCTGTCTCGCATTTCGGGCAGATCCGGTAATGCGCTGCAGAACTACTGATAGCCATACTGCCACGCTTAAATTTAATATATTTATCCTCATAACCGCAATTGTTACACCTCATTTACTGCCACTCCTCTAATTCTTGCTTTTTTCACAAACAGTTCCGTCTGTGACCAATTCATTCATTACCCCAATCATTCCACCAATAGTTACCTCAATAAAACCTTTCTGCCGCAATCTATCCGCAAAAGGCTCAGCTTCTTCCTTCTCCATTGAGGGAATATGCTCATACTCGTAAATTTTATCTAATTGATTATATTTACCAGTAGCAGAACTGTGAAACGGGATAATATCTACTGCCTGAGCTCCTTTAATAAACTCTGCCATCATATCAAAATTATGCAGATCATCATTGAAACCAGGGATCAAGGGAACTCTTACCCTGACAGCCTTGCCCATCTCAATTAATTTTCGAAAATTACCTTGGATCAAATCGTTATTTACTCCAACAACTTTATGGTGTTTAAGCGGGTTCATATGTTTAATATCGAATAAAAATAAATCTACATATTGGGCAATCTTCTCTAGATCTTCCCACCTACCAAAACCGGTCGTTTCTATTGCCACATGGATGCCGCCTTCTTTTAACATCCTTGCAAGCTCCAATGTGTATTGAGGGAAAAAAAGCGGCTCGCCTCCAGATATGGTAACTCCCCCACCTGAGGTTTCATAAAATGGCAGATCAGCCAGCGCCTCTTTAACAACCTCATTGAGAGACCACACATCTCCAACCGTGCTCAATGCGCCATACGAGCAAGCCTCTACACACTTCAGGCACATATCACATTTACTGCGGTCTCTTTCCGGGTACTCGCCATTCGGACCAACTCTGGTAATAGCATTTTGAGGGCAGGCCTCTGCACAAGCGCCGCAACGTTGGCATTTCTGTTCATAATAATATAACTCTTTTGAAATAGATACGCATTCGGGGTTGTGACACCAGGGACAGTGTAACGGGCACCCCTTGAAAAATATCGTCGTCCGAATACCTGGCCCGTCATCCATGCAAAAACGCTGTACCTGTGTGATTAATGGCTCTTTCCAACTCATCTCTTAGACTTCCTTTCTGTGATTCTATTAAGTTCAAAGAAGCACACGCAAACGAGCCAAAATCTATTCCAATAAAACAATAGTCCTGATCCAAGGGTATTATCTCCCTAGGATCAGGACTATACCTCATTTAGAAGCCCTTCTTCAACATTTGGGCACGGTCTACCTTTTTCTTATCCAAAAAATTATCACACGCTTCGTCCTTCATGCCTATGGATTTCCCGTTAATTGCCGTATTAGTGATGCCATCATCTAGTTTTGAGGTATTTGCTGTACATATGCCTTTCATCGGGTCTGAATCCGACATCCACCCATGAGCACAGTTCCTGCATGTCGCCATAGTTCACTACTCCTTTTATTTACTGGATTTGGTTGGCTATCTAACCTAGTTCCTGCTCCGTACGAGCAATGATGGAATCCTGGGTATATTCGGTCAGGTTGTTGAACTTCGAACTGAAACCAGCTATCCTGACAATAAGATCCTCGTGCTCTTCTGGTTTTTCCTGAGCTTCCTTCATTTCCTCCGTACTGACCACATTGAACTGAACATGGTCGATATTCAGGTTATACCACGCATTCATGTAACTCAGCCACATGTCAAACCCTTTGTCGCTAGTCATCAGCGCCTGGGACA
>JBAQLS010000029.1:0-34429 GCA_049302075.1 Carboxydocellales bacterium
TTTTTCGTTCCTCCGAAGGCTCCCAAAGTAATTTTTTCATGAATAATATCTCCTCCAACTAAATGCTATTAAATCATCTGTATTCGCATCTTTATAGCGAAAATCCTTCTAAAATATTATTAAAATATTAACGTACTAAAAAAATCAACCCGGCGTGCAACCACTCCGGATTGATCATAGTATTCCATGGTTCATCAAAATACCGCTCTGCATTACTTCCTTAGATCTTCAACCCGCTTGGCCTTAAATTCGGTTTTAGGCAAGGTGTTGGGCGGGTTAACTTCTACAATGGCTCTTAATTCTATGGCAATCCGCAAGCTATCGGAAAGTTTATCCGACAAAGCAGCATAGCTGCTAGCCGGCACTTCAGGCTTTGCTTCAGTAACGATAATGATTTCAGTTTTACCATAATCGCCTTTAACTACAATCTTAAACTCGTCGCCTAGTTCCGGGATACTGCGTATTACTTCTTCTACAGTAGTAGGAAATACGTTGATGCCTCGCACCTGGATCATGTCATCAGCCCGACCGGCAAAACCGCCTACTGCAAGCTTATGGGTACGACCGCAAGCACATGGTTCAGTGCTAAACTGTGTAAAATCTCCTACCAAAAACCGCATTAACGGTGCCGCTTCAGAACACAAATTAGTCACTACAGCTAAACCACGCGACCCCTCAGGCAGAGGCTCATAAGTTACAGGATCAACGACTTCCCAAATTTGTATGTCCTCCATCATATGCTCACAAATCGGTGCTCGTTTAGCCTTAACGGTTTCATTACAAGTATAACCGCCACAAGTCGGAGAAGCCTCCGTACAACCGAAGAATTCATGCAATTCCGCATCCCAAAGCGTTTCAATCCGTTTCTTGGTAGATGGTATACAAGCCCCTGGTTCACCCCCTGTAAGCATTATGCGAATGGAACTAGCAGCCGGATCATAACCCATCTCCTTCATTACTTGTCCCAAGTAGAGAAGATAAGAAGGAGTTGCACCCAGAATAGTGGGCTTAAAACGATTGATAAAATCAGCTCGTTTTTTGGTGTCAAGGCTGCCTGCCGGAATAATCGGGATCTTCATCAAGTTAAATGCATAGTGAGCACCCCAGAAAAAAACGTGCGGCGCATAGCCAAATGCTATAAAAGCAACATCACCGGGTCTGATTCCCATCGCCCACATCCCTCTGGCATCATTCCATGCCCATTGATCCCGGTCATGTAATGTGTGCCTGAAGGCCCGCGGCGCAGCTGTAGTGCCAGAAGTAGCGAACATCTGCCAACCATTTTTATGATATATATCGTCATCAATGCACAAGTAAGTACCCCATGGAGGATTTTTTGTTGCGTCTTTAGCCATCTCATCTTTGGTAGTCAATGGTAACTTATGAAGGTCTTCTATTGATTTTATATCTGCTGGTTTTAGTTTAGCTTCGTCGAACTTAGCCCTATAAAAAGGGCTGTACTCATACACGTAGCGGCTTAAAACTTCCAGTTTTTCGTTTTGAATTTCCACCAACTTTGTGCGTGGGACTGTTTCCAATTCCGGACACCAGTAGCGTTCGCTACCTGGACCGTCAGGATTGAACCTGTATTTTTTTACTACATCTAACCACTGTTTTCTAATGTCTGACATTTTATCTTACTACCTCCTAATTTAGGGAAAATTAGTGCCCCTTATATTTTGTGAATTTTACCTGACCAACTGAGGAACCCTGTGAGCAGTACACTTTTTTCTTAATACTAGACTGATCCTGAACCCTTACCTCAGCCGTTCTAAAAACAAAAGGGTAAGTTTAACCCTTTGAGTAACTCCAAGAAGATATTCGGAGATAAACCCCGTGGAACTGCCGGGCTGACCAACACAGCGATGCGAAGGTGGAAAGAATACTAATCTACTTGCGGTAATTTTAAGGTACGACCAAATTTTTTGGCAAAGTTCCATGCTGTACGAAAAAGCAAATCTTCACGTGACTTCATTGTCAAAGGGAGTTCAGCAAACTGTTGATAAAGCCTGGCAGGAAAAGCCATGCCCATAGTAAAATCAGTACCGAAATAAATGCGTTCACTAAACTGATTAAATTTTTCCCACCAATCTTCAAGTGGCTTATCCTTTATTAAACTGTAAAAAACGTTGGTAGCATCCAAATAAAGCTGGGGATAAATTTCTAGCAGTTTGAACGCTGCACCTAAATCCGGGTAAAACAGGTGGGGGCTGACTACAGTTAAGCTTGGGTACTTATCTAGCAACCATAAGATCTCTTTGCGGTTGCTAGTGGTGCTGTAAACGTTTTCGTAGCCGGAATGTATAACAACTGGACGGTTTAATTCTTGTAAATATGCATAAACTTCATGCAACCTTGGATCTTTGATAGAAAACTTTTGGACATAAGGATGAAGTTTTATACCAAGGAAGTTATATTCGTCGAAAGCTTGATCAAGTAATCTTAATTTGTCAGGATCCGCAGGGAGTAACGAAGCAAAGGGAATAGCTCTTCGATCTCGTAGTGAAAGCTGGTAACTCCACCGGTTCACCTCCTCAGTAGTGCCAGGAGAAATAGGGTAGAAAAAATTAAAATAATAATCAACCCCGGCATCTGACAGCATATTTAGTGCCTTTTCCACATGCATATCCGTATCAACATCGGTGCCGGGAAGATACCTGCTAAGCCAGCGCATACCGCTGGCAATCCGCTCGTTGGTCATGACATGAACATGTGCATCTATAATCGGCAAATTTAAAGTTGGGTGCATTCTTGATTTCTAACCTCCCACAAAGATTAGGTTATCTATACTCTCTGTGAAATTGCCGTATCCGTGCTGTTTCCAGTTTAGGGGTGCCTTCGTACAGTTAACCGTAAACTTCGAAAAAGTTTTAAAAAACATTACATCCCTTACTATTGGCGGTATCTAATGTTATGCTTCAGCTCTACCGCCTGAGATGGTAGAGCTGAGTTTCTAAGAAGCTTTACGCACATGTAATATTTCTAATACATTTTCTACTAAAAGCCACAAAATCCCAATTGCAGATAAGAAAGAAAAGATCCCGGCCCAATTTCCTAACACACTAACTTTCGTAATTGCTTCTAAGCCCATAAAAATAACAACACCAGTTAACGCTGCAAATGTGAAGATTAATATGCGTTTTTTCAAGTAAATTGCTGGAATTGCTAGAATGATTATAATCGGAATTATTCCAAACATATAAGTGGCAACAGAAATGTCGGTGTACAAATGTAGCACTCTTCCTTGGGTCATTAGAAAATAAAGTCCCAGTAACCACCCTCCAAAAGTTGTAACGATACCCCCTAGATAACTTTCACCATTAGCCATGTTCCACATACCACCAATTATCTCAATGATAGCCGCAAAAAGAACTCCGTAAAGGGCCGCACCAGCAGCTTCACGGGAGTACGCAAGTTCAACTCCTAAACAAATTAGGGAAAACCCAAAAGCAGACAAACTGAAGATGTTCGCATTTCCATACTTTCGATCCATATTCAACTTCCTCTCTATAATGTTCTTTGATTTCTTCAAGCTATGGGACTTACACGCACATAGTTACGACGAAGATAATCTATGCTGCACCGATTAAACGTAGAAGTCTCGTATTCCATCGTCTCATCATACTTTTGTGTTACTAGATGGCTACTTTAGTTGGTTACGAACTGGCCCACATCTAACCACTTGTCCCCTCATTTTGTAGCCGAGAATACCTTCCGCCAATAAAACCGTTTCCAACAATCCCTTAACATCAACCCCAGTACTTACCCCCATATCTTCGAAAACACAGATTAGATCTTCCGTACAAACATTCCCAGTATTTCCATAATGATATCTCGGCTTATTGTTAGCCGGTTGTCCTCCAAGTCCACCAAGACAAGTATCAAAATGCGTAATACCCATTTCAAGAGCCGCCACACAATTAACAATGCCCGTGTCCCGAGTATCATGGAAATGAGCCACCATTTTTGTATTTTTGGGCAACTTTTCAAGCATAAAACCGTAGAATTCCTTTACCTGGCGGGGATTAGCCATTCCTGTTGTATCTCCAAACGAAATGCTCGTAATCCCTCGTTCAATGAACCACATTGCCAATGCGTAGACTTCTTGAATATCAACAGAACCAGCAATCGGGCAACCAAAACTAGTACCCAACCACGCCGTGACAAGGAAATCATGTCCACTAGCCATGTTTAAGACAGCTTCTATCTCGCGCTTGTATTCCTCATGATTCTTGTTCATATTGGCCATGTTGTGCACTTCGCTTACGGACATTCCGATATGTATTTCGTCTGGTCCGTACCCTTTTTCATGAGCGTGGAGAGCTTTTTCCATTCCCTTCTTGTTGGTTACAAGCCCTGCGTAAACCACATTAGGTATCCTCTGAAGCCCTTTAAGAACCTCCATCTGATCATAAAATTGTGGCATATAATCGGAATTGGCAAAGGAAGTTGCTTCTATTCGACTCAGCCCTAATGTTGAGCATCGATCCAGAATAGCTAACTTATGTGCAGTCGGTACGATGCTTCCCTGACTTTGCAGACCGTCTCTAGCCCAACACTCAGATATAAACACTCGTTGCGGTAATCCCATTGTTGATCTCCCCTTCTTTTGGCTTAATTTGCCCAATACCAACTTCTATATTTTTTTAAGATTAATGAGCTAGCATTTACCTCATCCATTTGTATCTTGGCCTCACCACCTTAAACTATTGTGTGATTTTGTTGTTAGAACTTTTGACTGTCAAGCTATTTACAACACCACCCGAAACCTCCTTTCGCAGTTTTGCTCAAGCATGGGGCAAAACTAACAGATCCAACTATTCAGAACCTTAGATTGCATTATACAAATATCTTGTAGAAAAAACAATAATACCATCCTCAATAGCCTTTTTCACTCGTTAGTCAGTAGTTTTCTTGCTTTAAATGGTGAATGCGCTCAGCCAAAAGCGAACCATCCTTAGGCCTTGTGATATCTGTGTTGACGATCACGCAATTTCAGCATTTGGTTGCCCAATTGTTTTCCTGCCAATGACGAACTATCATTCAAGACCTAGATGCAATAGCCCCGCAGCATTACCACCCAATATATTACCTATGGTTATTTCATTTAATGATAACGATTTTATTTTTTCAATGTTCTGCTTGATGTCCTTTACCCCAGGCCAATCAGAACCAAAAATTATTTTTTCTCCATTGTGTTCCAAGTCAGGGAAATACTCCAGCAATTTTTGCGGTGGTAACCCGGCGACTTCCAAGTAAACATTAGGGTGCAGCCGACTTAAAAGGAACGCCTTGTCATACCAGAAACCCCGCCCCCCATGTACCAGTATCAGAGACAACGAAGGAAAATCCACAGCCACATCATCCAAATAGAGGGGGTCTCCGTATTTCAGCCTTGCACCCTTAAAAACAGATGACCCGGTGTGAATCATTACAGGTACCTGTAATGATTCTGCTTTGGCGTACAGGGGGTAGACCATCCGATCATTTGGATAGAAATACTGGTATGTTGGATAGAGCTTTACCCCTTTAAACCCCTGTTCGCAAACCAGGTACTCAAGCAACCGCCCTGGTTCAGGGTCCAAGTACGGGTTAATACTGGCAAATGGAATCAATTTAGCTTGGTTGGCGCAAAACTTAAATACTTCTTCATTGGTACATGAACCAGTTACAGCAGGATTTGTTTCAGCCAGTACAACCGCATAATCCACCCCGCAGCTTTCCAAATATTCGACAAAAGCAGCAGGGTCTTTATAAGTATTAACAAAACCATCAAAATCCGGATGTAATGTTCTAGCCCATTTTAGAACGGATTCCCGAAAAGAAAGAAAATTTACTAGAGGGTGAGTGTGAAAATCAATAACCGGTATCATATCTTCCCTCCTCTCTCCCATCCTTTTTATCCAACTCGTTCCATATTCCATTAAATTTTCTGTATTTCCAGTAACGTGGCCTAAGCATTATCTTAACATTATAAAATGATTTCACCAATAGTAATAAGTCAACATCAATGTAGCCCTCGGATCAAATCCGAGAGCTACCAATTAAATAACTGTGGCTACTTTGTATGCTTCGTAAATAGCTGCTTGTGCGTTGCGCGGTTTATTAACATCTCCAATTAGATGACAACTTATTCCTGCTTCTGCCAGGTTCTGTGCTAAAGCGTTAACAGACCTCGCTCCTACCGCAAGTACCACAGCCCCTACGCCGGTAATTGTTTCTTCCTGTTCTTTTTGAATCACTACTTCATTTTCCTTAATCGCAACTACTCTGGTAGAAGTAAAAATTCGTACTCCTAACCTCTGCAAACGGTTACGTAGGTAAAGTCTAATGATCGGTTCCATTTCAGGTGCCACAGCTTTCATCATCTCAACCACGATCACCTCTTTACCCTTTTCAGCCAAAAATTCGGCAGTTTCAAGACCGACAGCCCCGCCCCCGATAACAACCAGCTTTTTCGCCGCAGGAACCTTCCCAGCCAAAACATCCCATGCCTGTGCAACATGTTTGCCGTTGCTACCAGCAACCGACAGTCCGACGGGTTCTGCTCCTGTGGCCACCACTATAACATCTGCTTGGAAATTCTTAACCCACGTTACGTCAACAGGAGTTAAAAGCATCACATTTACTCCAGTTCTAGCTAGCTTGCGTTTTAAATATTCTACCTGTTCGGCAAATTCTTCTTTGCCAGGCGGGATCGAAGCCAAGCAAAATTGCCCTCCAAGCTTTTCAGAAGCCTCCACAAGAGTTACCCTATGACCACGCTCGGCTGCCAAACAGGCAACTTCCATTCCGGCTAACCCACCACCGATAACCAAGACCTTCCGTTTTTCCGTTGCAGGCACGACAACCAATTGTTGTTCCCGGCCGGTACGAGGGTTAAAAACACAGGTAGTAAAATCACCCCTACCCGTTTCTATGAAATCAATACAACCTTTATTGCATCCAATACATTTTCTGATGCCCTCAAAATCTCCCTGTTTGGCCTTTTGCGGCATCTTGGGATCAATTAGAAGCGCCCTCCCCATGGCAACCAGATCCCCGCGGCCTTCGTGCAGGTACTTTTCTGCAAGCCGAGGGTCATTAATACGCCCGGCTACAATTACCGGGACTTGCACTACTTCTTTGATGCCCGCTGCTAAATGACTAAAACAGCCCGGTTTCTCATAAACAGGCGGTATACTGCAGGGAAAGGAACCATACATGCCTGCCACCACATGCAAAACATCGGCCCCGGCTTCTTGGAGCAACACAGCGATTTGTTTAGCTTCAATAAGGGTATTCCCACCTGCGACAAAGTCCTCGCCATTAAACTTAACACAAACCGGAAAATCCTGGCTAACCCTAGCTTTAATGCCCTTAATAATTTCTGTTAATAACCTAGTGCGGTTTTCTATACTGCCGCCCCATCGGTCTTTGCGCAGGTTAATATGTGGAGATAGAAACTGGCTTGGCAAGTACCCACCTGCCGCATGGATCTCTACCAGATCAAAGCCGGCTAATTTTGCTCGTTCGGCAGCTCTAATAAATAATTCAATTATTTCTGAAATGCCTTCTTCAGTTAGTTCATCAGGTACCAGACCCCCAACCGGAGAGGGAACAGGTGAAGGTGCTACCACAGGCTTTCCCTTCATTATTTCCTGAGTAGTCTGGCGCCCGGGGTGCCAAATCTGCTTGCCGATCTTGGCTCCATAGCTGTGTACCACACTGGTCAGTTCTTTCATTTGTGGGATAAATTCATCTCTGGACGCTAGAAAACTCGGACAGCATTTACCCATGTCAAAAACAGCAAACCCTTCAGTAATAATCAACCCTACCCCGCCTTTTGCTCTTTCAGCAAAATAAGCGATCATTTGTTGTGTCACCTGGCCTTCGGGCCCTGGATAACCAGTTCCCATCGGCGGCATCACAATGCGGTTGCGCAATTCCAGACTACCGATCTTAAACGGAGAAAAAAGGCATGCTAGCTCTGATTTCGACTGTTCGTTATCCACTTTTAAATCACCCCTCAAAAAAATATGCTACGATATCACTTATCCTGCCACGTCCACTTTCTTTTGTTAATAAAAGCATCAACGCCCTCTGCTGCATCCCTTGTTTTCATCAATTCGGAAAGATATATTTGATCTGAAACCTTTAACGCCTCCTCCCAAGGAAGGCTGATAGTATCAATGATTGACCTACGAGTCCACTTCAGGACAGCAGCACTTTTATCAGTTAGACGAGCAGCCATTTTTTCAACTTCTGCTTCCCATTGATCATCCGGAACCACCGAATTAACGAGGCCTATCCTAGCTGCTTCCGCTGCGGTGACGGAATCACCACTAAGCAAAAACTCCATCGCGTTTTTGTGTCCTATCATTCTGGGTAACAGAACATTGGCAATCGAAGCATAAACACCGATCTTTACCTCCGGTTGTCCTAAGACAGCACTCTGTTTGGAAACTGCAATATCACACGCTATAACAACTTCACATCCCCCGCCTAGGGCAAACCCATTTATTGCAGCAATACTGACCTTGTCCAGCTTAAGTATTGTTTTGATTAAAGCCCCAAAGCTATCCAGCATCTGTTGCATCTTGTCCGATGTGTGATCAGCTACATCAACGCCGCCAGAAAAAGCTTTGGTACCCGCTCCCGTAATAATCACTGCCCGAATATGCGGATCCTGATTCACCTCCTGCAACACGTCGGTCATTTCCTCCATGGCAGCAATATTTAGGACATTAACCGGCGGCCGATTTATTATTACCCTAGCTAGATGGCCGTCTTTTTCACACAAAATAAGGTTGCCCATAATAATCCCTCCTAAACGTCAAGATTGAAAATTTTGATGGCATTGTCACGCAGCAATTTCTGTTTAACTTGTTCTTTAAGTCCGAGGGCATCAATCTGTTCCAACATAGTTTTAAAAGATAAACCATTGCTACCCCAGATCACTTTATCCTGGCCTCGGCTGTTGATAAACTTGACCACATTAGGTTCCAAATATTTAGGCATGTGCGCATCTACACCAAAATAAATATTGTCCCATTTATAAGCAATGGATATTAATTCCTCGCAATAAGGGTACCCTGTATGAGAACCAATAATTTTTAGGTCTGGAAAATGGAGGGCAATTTCATCTAAGTATATTGGTTGAGCATGCTTGCTCGGCATGGCTTCCAGAACATAACCCACCTGCATGGAAACCGGAATACCTAGTTCTGAACATTTTGCGTAAAGGGGATACATGCGCTGGTCGTTTAAGGGCATATCAAAACCATAAATGTGGATATAGACACCTTTAAAACCATATTCTTTAACTGCAGTCTCTATTTCATGTAGACTTTCCATAATTCGAAAGGGGTTATATCCAGCCATTCCGACAAAGCGACCCGGATATTGCTGGATTATTTTATAAATATCTTCCGGTTTGTAATCCATAAGAAACTTATGATTCCAATAAGAATACATCTTGCAGGCACAAATAAACACTTTTTCCACATTGGCTTCGTCCATCATCTGGATCATTTTTTCTGGGGTATAGCTAGGCCAGCCATCTTTGAGGGAAGCCTGCATATTGCAAATAAGTTCGCCCTCCAAATTGTCTGTATATTGTTTAGATAGTTTCGGTGTAAACGGATAATTCATGTAATCAATTGCTCTAGCCATCTTGAACACTCTCCTTAATTAATAATATACTGGTTTAATAAGCACCTGGTTGTTTCGCACATCATAGATACCAGCAGGGCAAATTCGGATATCAGGTAAAAACGAACTCATTAAAAACAGCAAAGAGTAAAAAATTTCATTGAACTTATAACCTCGTTGCTTAAGCCTGCTGGTTAAGATATCTTGATGCCGAGCCAACGTTTCCATTGAATCCTCACTCATGACGCCGCCAATAGTTAACGGAATAGTACAGGACGGTTTGCCGTTTTCTAAGAGAACAATTCCCCCTTTCATATCCAGAACCATATTTGCTGCTTGAGCCATGCTATCATGATTATTCCCGACCACTATAATTCCACATTTACCTGTCATGGTGTTGGAGGAAGCTATCGCCTCTAATGAATTGTCAGCCAGGTTTTGGATAAATCCGTTTATTACCCAGCGATCCTCTACGTCCAATAGAGTTAGATTAAGCAAGCCTTGGGGTAGTTCTTTGCCTAGTCCAGGCATGTCTACCCTGCGGGTTAGGACTTCAGTTTCGAGTTTAATTACAGGGTAAGTATCCCTCTCTGTATCTGCCACAAAAATTACAGGGGACAAAGCTTCTTTCTTCGGTTTCCACCTAAAATTTGACCAGTCAAACTTGGAAAATGGTTGCAGTAATTTATTTTGTGCGGCTACAAGATGACCGTCCTGCATAACCATAACTGGCGTCGGTTCTTCTAGTGAAGTCAGAAAGTTTATATCTGCCTTTCTCCCTGGTGCTATACCCCCTAAGAGATGGTCAATCCGCAGATATGTTGCTGGATTAAGAGTAGCCATCTGGTAAGCTGTAATAGGCTGGATCCCATGAGTTAGTGCCATAGCGATCATACCATCGATACTTCCCTCTTTCATGAGGTAGGACGGGGTAGGCCCGTCTGTCGTAAACATCAAACGTGAGGTGGGCATCTGTTGTTCTGTGATTATTTTTAACAACTCCGGTAAATCCCGTCGAATGGCCGAGTTGCGTAATAACAGGTATTCCCCAATACGCAGTCGTTCTAAAGCCTCTCTAACATTTATACTCTCGTGGCAATCAGTGGCACCGGAGGCAACCAACGCCTGCAAATCGCTTCCTCTTGCGCCGGCAGTATGCAGATCTATATTTTTACCATGTGCTCGCGCAATGGTGAGATATTTTAAGATTTTTTCATTTCCCTGTAATATTTTGCGCCAGCTGGTAAGTTCACAAATAGAATGAACACAATCAGCAGAAAGCGCATTTTCTATTTCCCTTTGAGGAAAAAGCTCTTCCTCGGCTGGGTGCGGGGTGGGGCTATCTACACGGAGGCCCCATAGTACAGTCATTGGTAAGCTCTTTAATGTGGACGCTACTTGGCCCAGTTGACCGATCCCTTGCCGATAAAAGTTCAGAAATAGAGTATCCATGACCATTGTAGTTACCCCACGGCAAAGTAAAGCTTCGCCAAAGGTTAATAAATTAAAGATCAAGCTGTGGGCGTGCGGTTCAATATAACCAGGGACAAGAAAAAAATTGCTGGCATCTATCAACTTGGTCTGGGAGCTGACGGGTTTTTCCTCTTGTCCCACATAAGCAATCAGACCGTCTTTTATGGCAAGATTGGCCTGAATAACTTCCCCAGTGTAAACATTCAACACTCTTGCCCCGGATATATAGGTGTCTGCCGACTCAAACCCTCGGGCTACTCGGATTAAGGATTTTAGTTGTTCAATTTGTTGTATCTTCATTCACATCCTTCTCAGCCAATAATCTCTATAAGCCCAAACCTGAGAGACGGCCACTGCGAGATTCCAGTCACTGACCCGTGGAAAAATTGTACGAACGACCTCAAAAATAGACTTACCGGACTCGCATAAATCCCGTACCCTAGCAGCCATATCCAAGTGGTACTGCCTTAATTCTCGCAAACGCTTACTGTAATAAGCAAATGGGTTGCCATGGCCTGGCATGGTCATCAGCACCGGTAAATCGGCCAGTCTCGAAAATGCTGCCATCATCTCTTGTAATGGATGATTCCATTTGCCATCCGGAGACATTTCCATGACGGGACCAGTGTATATGTTTGGAAGCAAAAAATCACCTGAAAAAAGGCCGCCCGTCTTTTCTTCCCACAAGACAATTTGACCTGCTGAATGTCCCGGTGCATGCAAAACCTGTAATTCTCCACTGCTAAAAGATAATCTGTCACCATCACTGACTGTGACAAAATTGGATTCAGAATAAGAATAACTGAATTGTTTTTCTCTTTGAAGATAAGGCGACAGCTGATCTAAGATTTTCAACGGGCATTCAGCTTGTTCCATAATATCCCACCAAAATTCCAAGTGACAATAATGATTAATTTTCGGCAGGTCTTTTTCGTGGACATAGGTCTCAGCCCCACGTTCGGCAAACCAACCCAGCATACCGTGATGATCCACATGTGCATGAGTGGTAATCACCCTAGCCACGTCTTCCGGCATCAATCCTTCGCTGTCCAAGAAATCATTAACTGCTCTTAATGCGTCAGACGTCCACGGCCCAGGATCTATCAAAGTAACAGGTTCGTCCTTGATAAGGTAACAGTTGACCTTATCAAGGGCGAATGGCGTTGGGATCTCAGCCGCTACCCAATTCAACATATCATCTTAAACCTCCGCCAACAGCTTTCTAAATTCTTCAGTCATAGCAGGAACAACTTTAAAAAGGTCATCAACTATTCCATAATCAGCTATTTTGAAGATTTCGGCTTCGGGGTCCTTATTAATAGCAACTATACATTTTGATGATCTCATGCCGGCTAAATGTTGAATAGCACCAGAAATACCACAGGCAATATAGAGAGATGGATTTACAACTTTCCCTGTCTGGCCTACTTGATACTGGGGCTCATACCATCCTTCATCCACAGAAGCTCTCGAAGCTCCTACAGCTCCACCCAATAAACCAGCCAATTCTTCTAACATTCGGAAGTTTTCTTTGCCCTTCATCCCGCGCCCACCGGAAACAACTATATCAGCTTCAGTTAATTCTACCCGTTCTGAAACCCCACGAATAATCTCCTTGACTATTTGCCGGATATCTGCTGGTTTCAAATCGCCATCCCTTCTTATTACCTGGGCCTGGCAACCTTGTTTGGGATCGGGAGCAGCAAAAACTTTGGGCCGCATAGTAACCAGAATGGGCCCATCTACAAAACTTACCCTGGTAAAAGCTTTACCTGCATAAATGGGCCTACGAAAAACAAGCGGAGTTTCATAAGAAACTTCGACTACATCTGAAACAAGGCCGGCCCCCAATCTCTCAGCCACTACAGGCGCTATGTCAACTCCAATAGCGGAATTGGCGAAAAGCACAACCGACGGATTTTGTTCTTGAATTAGTTTGGCTAATACTTTAGCATAAGCATCAGTAGTATATTGAACTAGATTTTCGTTCTTAACAACAATTATTGTTTCAGCACCGTTAGCAGCTAATACATCAATTAAATCGTCGGCATCCGTCCCTATCAATACCGCACTTAGCTTTTCCCCTAAATGATCGGCAATTTTACGGCCTTCACCTAGCATTTCAAAAATAACCTTACGAAATTTATTGTTTCGTTGTTCCGCAAATACCCAAACTCCAGACATACAACATTCTCCTTAAATTTTATAATATCGAATATGTCAAGGCAGTTTAAATTACTTTTGCTTCTTGTCGAAGAAGCTGTACGATCTCCCTAGAAGTCTCGGCAGTTTCACCTTCAATTATTTTCCCGGCCATTCTGGTTGGAGGTAGTTCATAGCTAATAACTTTCACTTTCGCTCCGCTAGATCCAACTTCATCGGCAGATAAGCCTAGATCAGCCAAACTCCACTTTTGCAATGGTTTCTTTTTGGCCTGCATTATCCCTTTCATTGTGGGATAACGGGGTTCGGCCAAGCCTTGTTGGGCTGAAAAAATGGCTGGTAAGGCCACCTCAATGATCTCAAAACCATCATCGATTTCACGGTTAACGACAGCCTTATTACCTTCCAGTTCAATCTTGGTAACAACGCTTACTTCAGGAATTCCCAATATTTCGGAGACTCTCTGACAAACTTGGGCGGTAGCGTTGTCGACAGATTTGTACCCGCCTAAAATTAAGTCAAAAGGAATTTTATCTAAGGCCTTAGCCAAAACCTTAGCTGTTGTAGTCTGATCTCCATTTGTCAAGTCTGGATCCGAGATAAGATAACCCTCATCTGCACCCATTGCAAAACAATGGCGCAAAGCGGCTACGGAGCTTTCGGATCCAGCACATAGGACAACAACCTTCCCGCTACCCAATCGTTCTTTGATCCTAAGGGCTTCTTCCACTGCGAATTCACTATACGCATCGACCACAAGGTTAATACCTCTGCTCTCAATTTGATTGTTGCTATTGAGAGTGATTTTGGCCTCTGTGTCAAAGGTTTCTTTCACTAAAACTACTATTTGCAAATAGCATCCTCCTTATTACTAGTTATGTTTACCGTAACAATATTGATGCGACTAAGTTCACTTCAATTTCTGCACAGATCCAGTTGTTTGCTCGGCAATTTACGACCCAAAATATCAGCTAAGAAGGAAGCAGCCTCGATCACTTTTGCCAGATCGACGTCGGTTTTTATCCCCATTTCAGTTAACATATAAACCGCATCCTCTGTAACGACATTACCCGTCGCTCTAGGGATAAACGGGCAACCACCCAGGCCCCCAACAGAAGTTTCAACGATTCTAATTCCCGCTTGCAACCCGGCTAGAATATTGGCCAATCCCAGTCCCTTGGTATCATGAATGTGCAGACTCCACTCAGTCGCAGGAAACCTCGCCTGTAACTCTTTTGTCATCTGGTAAACCTGCAACGGGTTGCCTAAACCTGCGGTATCAGCCAGCCCTATTTCCTGGATGCCTTCTGCCAGCATCACTTCAATTATCTGGCTTACCTGGTCAATGCTCACTTTACCTTCATAAGGACACCCAAACGTAGCAGAAATTGTTCCTCTCAAGGCAACACCATTGACATGCGTTAATTGTGCAAGTTCTTTTATCTCTTTTAGTGACTCTGCCTTGCTCTTATTAACATTGCGCAGATTATGAGTTTCACTAGCCGAAATAGCAAGCACGAGGCTTTTAACCCCGACATTTAAAGCTCTCTCTACCCCTTTAACATTGCCTACCAACGCACTAAGTTTTACTCCCGGTAAAGGCGGCAAGGTACTAAGCAGCAGTTCTGCATCCCGGTGCTGGGGTACTGCCTTAGGATTAACAAAAGAGGTCACTTCGATATCGTTAATACCTGCTTGGGCTAACATTTGGATTAACTGGGCTTTGTTTTCCGTCTCGATGAAAATTTGTTCATTTTGCAGACCATCCCTAGGCCCTACCTCGCGCAGGGTTACATGCCCCGGTAAATTCATCCTTACCCCTCTTCCCTTGAACAAAATAGTTTCTTATATTTTAATGTCAAAGCTACTGATCCTTCCCAAGTTTAGCAACCCGTAAATTTTGGATCCTCTTTAGCAAAAAACGCCCGGGTTGCTTCTTTGTGATCGGAACTCTGAATCAGCAAACCATTAATAAGAGCCTCATATTCCAGCGCATTTTCCATGTCAAGATTCTTGTTCAAAACCACTTTAGTGAAAGCTAGCGCTTTGGTGGGGCCAGCAGCTAATTTTTCAGCCTCTTGAGCAACCACCGTCTCAAATTTTTCATCAGGTACAACCATACTTATCATGCCGATATTTTCGGCCTCTCTCGCTGCAATCATTTCTCCACTCATGATTATTTTTTTCGCCCTAACTACACCGACATTGCGCGCTAACAAATAGGTTCCACCAAAATCAGGGATAAGACCAACGCGAACAAAAATTTCTGAGAACTTAGCTGCTTCAGAAGCAATAATTAAATCTCCGCAAAGAGCTAAGTTGCAACCAGCGCCAACCGCCACCCCATTTACAGCTGTAATAACGGGTTTTTCTAGATAAAGCAACTTACGAATCATATTATTGAATTTTTGAACGAATTCTTTGGCAGCAACACTGCCTTGTAAAGCCTGAATTTCTTTAAGATCCCCCCCTGCGCAAAAGCCCCTCCCTTGTCCAGTTATGACAAGTGCCCTGACGCTTTCATCCCTAGCTACTTCAGTAATAGCCGCATCTAATTCCTCCCGCATTAAACTGTTCATGGCATTTAACACTTCCGGACGGTTGAGGATGATGGTGGACAAGCTGCCCTTTTTATGATAAAGGATTGTCGAATAGCCCATATTACTTTACACCACACTTAGCAATTTTTTTATCATGCGTCACAATTCTGCTTATTGACCTAGAAAATTAAGCGTATTTATTGTATAATATTTTATGTTATACTACTAACTCGAAAACTCAAAGGAGGCTATAGTTATGATTGATTTTCACTGCCATATGCTCCCCAACCTTGATGATGGTGCAGACTTTTGGGGAGACACCATACGAATGGCTCGTGTTGCCTTGGAAGAAGGGATTAACGGCACCGTGTTAACCCCTCACTACTCGGAACGCAAATATGATAACACTAGGGATTGCGTACTGGAAGCGTTTGAAATCTTTCAGACCCGTCTGCAAGAAGAGAACATCAAGCTGAACACCTACCCCGGCAGTGAGGTAGCTTTAACTATGGAAGTGCCTGCTCAACTAAAAGCAGGCACCATACTAACAATTAATGATGCTGGCAAATACATCTTGCTTGAACCACCATTTTTCGGTTTGACCTCAGAGCTGGAAGCAGTACTTTTTACAGTTCAAGATATGGGAATTACCCCAATCTTAGCTCATCCCGAACGTTGCCAAACATTTATCAACGATTTTGATTACTTGTTAAAACTAATCGAAGCAGGAATTTTAGTACAATTAAATACTAGTAGCCTTACTACTATTTACGAACCCGATATCAGGAATACTGCAGAAAAACTTATTACTTTAGGTGCCGTACACTTGCTTGGCAGCGATGCCCATTCTGCTGATCGCAGACCCCCACGCTTCCAGAAAGCAAAATCCCTTTTTTTAACTATTAGCAACAAAGCTTATTGGCAACTGCTGACAGAATACAATCCCCGCCATGTTCTTAAAGGGTTAAGCCCCGAGTTCAGCTTGAATTCCCAAGCCCAAAGCATTTAGCACATACGATTTGCATTAGGTCGTATTACTTAACAATTACCTTTCGGGGATGCCTATTTGCATCCTTATAGCCAAGAAAATGTTCGGCGATTAATACACGTTGAATATTCGAGGGCCCTTCGCCTGTCCGCATCATATTGGCAAATTGTTCATAGTACATGGCTTTGTACTCTTCGGCAACCCCATATGCACCATGAATCTCTACGCAGGCCTGAGCTGCCCGCTTGCAAACTTCTGCCGCATATAATTTAGCTTGGGAACCTTCCAAATTGAACCGTTCTCCCTTATCAGCCATATAAGCTGCTTTATATACCAAGTAACGAGCCGCCTCAATTTCAGTCGCTGCATCAGCGATTAACCGTTGGATCATTTGGAACTTACCAATCGGCTGGTTAAACGCCTGTCTTTCATTGGCATACCTGAGCGCCGTCTCTAAAGCTGCCCTGGCCACCCCAACGCACCTTGAGGCCACTGTAATCCTACCAAATTGCAATTCACTCATGGCGCATTTGAATCCATCGCCTTCTTTACCAAGCACTGCATCGACAGGTACTCTTACATCTTCGAAGACCAATTCAGAAGTAGGCACGCACTTTGTACCGATCTGGCACTTAATCTTTCTTTTTGATATGCCAGGAGTATCAAATGGAACTACAAATGCAGTTATTCCGTTGTAGCCGGCCTTGGGATCTGTCTTAGCAAAGATAATGCCGAACTTAGCGACTGTACCATAGGTAATCCACATTTTGGTGCCATTAATTACATAATGATCGCCATCGCGCACAGCCCTAGTTTGAAGATGGGCGGCATCTGAACCTACCCCTGGTTCGGTAAGACCAAAACAGCCTGTAAATTCACCAGCGAGCATTCCTGGGATATATCTCATTTTTTGTTCTTCCGTACCATAAAGATAAAGACCCATCGGCACGCTCATACTAAGCTGATTAAAAGGACCACTAGCGTCAGTCCAAGCTGCCGTCAGTTCCTCAATTATAATTGCCTGGTTCAGGCATCCAATATCCGAGCCACCATACTCCTCAGGAAAAAGGCCGCCGAAATAGCCCAATTGGCCAATTTTCTTATATAGATCCCATGGAACTTCACCTGCTGCGTCCCATTTATCTACATTTGGGATTATCTCTTTTTTACAAAATTCCCTGACAGACATCTGCAATGCTTTTTGTTCATCATTGAGCAGCAACTCCATAACAATTCATCCTCCCTATTCTACATTTAAGACAAAGCTTAATACTCAGATTTAATTTACCTGTCAATCCATTTAGGTTGACGTTTTTCAAAGAAGGCCTTTACACCCTCTTTGGCATCCTCCGTCAATGTGGTAATCAAAATCATGTCTTTTAAATAACGAAGAGCCGTAAAATACTCCATATCACGCATAGCATAAAATGCATCTTTACCGAGGCGTAAAGTCGCTGCACTTTTGCTAGCCACTTTTGTCGCCAACTCATTAGTTTTTTGTTCCAGTTGGTTTGCTGGAACAGCATAATTCACTAAACCTAACTCAGCCGCTTGTTTGCCTGAAATGTTATCTCCGACGAAATACCATTCCATCCCTTTTTTCCAGCCAATTGACCTAGAAATAGGAGCCATAATGGTCATCGGGAAAAGAGCACGGTGTATTTCCGGCAAGCCAAAAGTAGCAGTTTCTGAAGCAATAACCATGTCACAGGCAATAGCCAAACCGCACCCCCCGGCAAGCGCATATCCATCAACCTGGGCAATGACTAGCTTGCCGATACGACCAATTGCTTCAATCATATTAGAGACGTTTTCCTTATGAGCTCTTTTTTCCATAATTGATTCTCCAGAAATAAGCTCCTCCATATCGGCTCCAGCACAAAATGTGTTTCCTTGACCTTTAATTACAATCACTTTTACCTTTTCGTCGCGATCCATTTCCCACAGAGCATTGACTATTTCCTGCATTAATTTAGCATTAAGAGCGTTTCTGCGTTGTGGGCGATTCAAGGTAATTGTGCCTATTGCATCCTTATGCAATATTAAGCATTCATAATTCAATCTAAAGCACCTCCAAAATTACATCATTGTCAACCCACCGCTAACACTCAGAGTTTGGCCAGTAATAAATTCGGCATAATCTGAGGCCATAAAGGTTACCGCCTTGGCTAGGTCTTCTGGTTTTCCTAGTCTGCCAATAGGAATTGCTTTTTCTAGTGCTCCCATTAACTTGGGATTCTCTTGGGCAATACTCATGAACAAAGGGGTATCTGTAGGCCCAGGGCAGACAGTATTCACACGGATACCTTTGCGCGCCAGTTCCCTAGCCAGCGTTTTAGTAAGAGCAATAACGCCTCCCTTACACGCTGAATACACAGCCTCACCAGATGAACCATTACGACCGGCATCAGAACCAATATTAACAATCCGACCATACTTGTTTGCTATCATATTATCCAAAACAGCCCGCGTGCAATAAATAACCCCTTTGAGGTTAATGTTAATAATCTTATCCCAAGTTTCCGGTTGGCTTTGAACGAAGGGTTCAACTTTATCCCACCCTGCATTATTAACCAGCACGTCCACGCGCCCAAAATGATTAATAATCTGAGCTATGCCCATGTTGACTTCAGCCATATTGCCTACATCAATTTTAACTGGCAATGCTTTGCGTCCCAATGCTTCAACTTCCTTTGCCACCGCCTGTGCATCCTCAAAATTTATGTCGCAAACAGCAACGTCTCCCCCTTCACGAGCAATCTCTAACACGATACCCTTACCAATACCTCTACCGCCACCAGTTACAATAGTTACCTTGTTTTTTAAACGATCACACATTTCACTTTCCTCCAATACAAATTTCAATTATATCTTATTCATGGATAAAATTAGCTACTCGTTTCTCCATAAATGCTCTAATCCCTTCATGTGCATCACTAGTCTGAAAGAGATTAACAATACACTGCATCTCAAATTCGCTGGCTGTTTTGCTATCCATATCCAGGCAATTATCTGTGGACAGTTTCGCCATACGTATGGCCAGTTGTGGTAAAGACGCTATCTTCTTGGCAAATTCGAAGGCAGTTTCCTCAAGTTGATCTAAGGGAACAACCCGGTTGGCCAAGCCTAACCTGTAAGCCTCTGCAGCATCAAGAGGTTCAGTTGAAAAAAGCAGTTCCTTAGCCTTACTCGCTCCGATTAGTCGCGGCAAACGCGAAGTTCCACCCGCTCCCGCCATCAGACCCAGTTTTGCTTCAGGCAAACCAAATTTAACATTATCAGCCACTATACGCAGATCACAAGCCATTGCCATTTCAAAACCACCACCATAGGCAATCCCGGCAACTACCGCAATGATTACCTTCGGGTGGCGCGCGATGCTATTAAACAAACTATGAATATTTGAAATATAAGTTTTCGCATCTAATGGCCCACTGAAATTTTCCATCTGCGAAATGTCGCCGCCTGAAGCAAAGTAACTTTTAGCTCCTTGTATAATTAATACCCGGGCTTCTTTTTCAGTTGCTAAGTTTTCAAGGGCGGACCTCAGATCTGCCTGCAGCTGATTACTCAGAGCATTTTTCCGCCTAGGGTAATCCAGCTGAATTACTCCAACACCATCCTTAACCAACACCTTGACTGTCTCGTATTTCACCATTTCACCTCCCTTCAAAATAATTCAGCAACCCAAATTTTATTTGAAGGGCTACTTGCCGGTCCGCATCTAACATTTTTCACCCCCAATCCAGTTGTGTTTAATCCTTTTACCAAACAACTGCCCTGCAATAGTGGTGCGTTGAATCTGTGGTGTGCCACCTCCGAAAGATAGGGCCTTGCCATCACGCATCATCCGTTCCACCGGGAAGTCGCGAGTATAACCATAACCACCCAACAATTGTACCGCATCATTAGTAACTCTTACCACCATTTCGTTGGCTACCAGCTTAGCAATTGAAACCTCTTTGATGAAGGGCAGACCCTTTTGAATATAATCCGCAGCCCTGTAAATCAAGAGACGGGCACTTTCTATCTGAGCAGCCATATCTGCAAGCATCCACTGAATACCCTGGTTTTCCCACAATCGGTGGCCAAATGTTTCTCTTTCTTGAACATACCGGAGCGCAAAATCAAAAGCCCCCTGAGCTATACCCAAGCAAGTAGACGCATTACCAATCCGTTCACTGTTAAAAAGATCCATAACCCTAGAAAACGCCCCAGGAGCAGCCATTAAAAGGTTTTCTTTTGGTACTCGGCAATTATCAAATACCAACTCTGCAAAAGAGGAACCTCTAATTCCCATTTTATGATCTTCCTTAGCCACCGAAAATCCGGGGAAATCTTTTTCCACAATGAAGATACTTATACCTTTGGAGCCTGCTGTAGAATCGGTTTTAGCCAGCACTGTATATGTCGAAGCAACGCCACCATTAGTTATAAAATGCTTAACTCCATTTAACACATAATGATCGCCTGCATCAACCGCTCTGGTCTTCATTGCCGAGGCATCAGAACCTGCCCCTGGTTCTGTCATGGCAAAGGCCGCAATTTTATCACCACTGGCTAGAGGCGGCAGGTAACGTCTTTTCTGCTCTTCAGTTCCAAACATGGCAATACATTTGTTGGCGACTCCCAAATGGATCAACAAAGTAACTGCTGTAGCTGCGTCTACCTTAGCAAATTCCTCTAGGAGAAGAACAAAGCTCATCATGTCACCGCCGCTGCCACCATATGCTTCTGGAACAGTCAAACCCATGATGCCTAACTCTGAAAGCTTTTTGATGTTTTCCCAAGGAAAGGTTTCTGTTTCATCCCAGTACGCAGCTCTAGGTGCCAATTCATTTTCAGCAATTCTGCGCATATTACTGCGCAACAATTCATGCTCTTCATCCAATCTAAACTCCATACGAGAAATCCTCCATCCATCACATAACTACGCAACTCAACATATCAATTGAGCGATACCCCTGCTTCAGCAGCAACAACCTTATTGTCATTCTGGTTTACTGCTTCGAGCGAAACTCTCAGCCTAGGTACGCCGTTACTCATTTCTTTGGCGATAACGCGCCCAGAAATGGTAATTGTGTCTCCCGGCTTGACCGGACTCAAAAACGTAACATTTAACTCTCCGCCGCTTAACCAATTTTCGCCAACCAAGCTTAACATCATCTCTGATAGATAAGCAATAGAAAGGAGACCGTGAGCTATAGTCCCTTTAAATGGGGTTTGTTTCGCAAATTCTTCATCGACATGAATAGGGTTGAAGTCCCCGGAAGCTTCTGCATAGTCATTGATTTTAGCCTGGGTAATTATCTTGGTTAAAGCAGGTAATTTAGCTCCAACCTCAAGTTGGTTTTTAACATGCACATTCATGTTTCCACCCCTCACCTAGCCCAAATCAGGGTCATTAAGCCATCTAAAACCGTCTCATCTAACTGGTTCTTAGCTAGAATATCTATCAAAACATATTTGCGGCCCTTTTTTTCGTATTTATCCTCAATTTTAAGGTATGTTTTTAAAACATCACCTGCTTGGACCGGGCGGTAAAAGCATAAACGTTGTTTTGCATGCACATTTCCTTTGGGCCGATTTGGAAAGGCCCGATAAAAGGCCTGTAAGAAGTAAACCGAAGCAATAGTTGGAGGTGCTACCTTTTTATCCAGCTTTCCGGCAATGGCACTGATTTCATTATCTTCAACTGCTTCTATATATTTTGTGATACTTCCTTCATCAAGCTGGTAGCTAAAAGGAGGATACTCCTTACCCACTTCCAAGGTATCAAAGTTTTGTTCTTCCTGCACAGGAATCCCCTCCAGCATTAAATATGAGCAGCTTACTGACCAATCACCATACCACCATCGACGTTTAAAATCTGCCCGGTAATTAAACTTGATTGGTCTGAGGCCAAGAAAACGAAAGCAGGAGCAATTTCCTCAGGCTTTCCAAACCTGCCCATAGGCACCCTAGCCAAGGTCTTATCTTTAAACTTTTCGTTTGTAAGGATATTTTCCGTCATTCTGGTTTCAGCCGCAGGAGCAATAGCGTTAACAGTTATATTATACTTGGCAAGCTCCTTGGCACAGGATTTAGTCAAACCAGTGATCCCAGCTTTGGCAGCACTGTAGTTAGCTTGCCCAATGGTGCCAATCAGTCCCGCAGCAGATGTAACATTAATGATTTTACCATAATTACGTTCGATCATATTATTAACAACAGCCTGTGAACAATTGAAAGTACCTTTGAGGTGTACAGCAATAACCAAGTCAAATTGTTCTTCCGTCATATTCTGGAACATTGCTGGTCTAATTATTCCAGCGTTGTTAACTAAAATATCAACCTTACCAAAACTCTTGATCGTTTCTGCAACCATAACGTCAACCTGTTCGCGAACAGCTACATTGGTTTGGGAATAAATCGCCTTACCACCACCGGAGGTTATCTGCGCCACAGTTTCTTTTCCTACTTCAGCATCCATTTCTGCAACCGTAATAGATGCCCCTTCTTTTGCAAACATTTGAGCAATAGCACGGCCAAGCCCACGCCCAGACCCGGTAACTATGGCAACCTTACCTTGCAAACGCATAATTAGGCCTCCCTTTAAATTATTGGAATCATCCTAAATAATCCCTTTTTGTTTAAGCTCATTAATCTCACTTTTGCTATACCCCAAGCTCGTCATTACAGTTTCATTATCCCGGCCCAAGGAGGGAGGAGCTGTTTCCAAACGCGCATCAAGTCCGTCTAACTTCACCGGGTAAACAATTTGCTTCATCTTGTCTCCGTTTTCGCAAGTGACCTCTCTTACTAGGTTACGGTGAATAATTTGTGGATCCTTGAAAACATCCTCTACAGTCAGGTTAACTGGCGCACAGGGGACTCCTCTATTCAAGAATATCCCCAGCCATTCTGCTCTGGTTTTAGTTTTAAAAGCTGCTTCTAAAACAGGGATTAATTCAACACGGGCAGCGATACGCTGCCTATGGGTTTTTAACCCAGGATCCTCCAGATAGCTCTGCAATTCTAAGGCTTTACACAACTCTACCCAAAAATGATCTTCAACTGCCGCAATAGAAAGATATTTGCCGTCACTTGCCTTGTATACGCGGTTTGTCGGCGCTAACAAGCCCATTTCAGCTAAACTC
This sequence comes from Carboxydocellales bacterium, assembly GCA_049302075.1. GTDB lineage: Bacteria > Bacillota > Carboxydocellales > JAJZTU01 > JBAQLS01. The sequence continues at coordinate 23,937 of JBAQLS010000029.1, forward strand.
GGCTGTTTTTCCCGGACTAAATAATTGCCCGCTCTGGTAATCATCCAAGCAGTCATGGTATCCGATATAGCACAGTCAATATACATACCCTGCCCGTTTTTGTCCCGCTGGTATATTGCAGCAACAATACTCAGGGCTGAGTACATACTAGTACTCAAATCAGCTACGCTTATTCCTGGGCGTATCAGTACATCCTCTTTCCCTGCCAAAGGACCCGTAAGGATATCATTCAACCCCAGTATGCCCGCAACTCCCATATAATTAAGATCGTGCCCCGGGAAATCCCGGTAAGGCCCATCTTGACCATAACCTGTAATAGAACAGTAAATTATATCGGGCTTGTGTAGGCGCAAACTTTCATAGTCAATTCCCAGTCTTTTGGTAACTCCTGGACGAAAACTCTCTAAAACAACATCCACCTCAGAAACCAACCTATAAAATATTTCTAGGCCCTGCTCCGACTTTAGGTTAAGGGTAATGCTTTGTTTATTACGGTTAGAACCATGAAAAACCCAATCAAAGGTTTCCCTTTCGTTACTCCCAGGTGATTCTATCCTGATAACATCTGCACCCAGATCCCCCAACACCATAGAACAGAAAGGCCCCGGCAGGTAGCGTGATAAATCAAGAATTTTAACCCCTTGCAGTGGGAACGTCATATTCTGTAATCCTCCTAAATTTTGCCGATAACACTACGCCCAACCACTATGCGCTGGATCTGGTTGGTACCCTCAATAATCTGGGCCAGCTTGGCATCACGCATACGACGTGCGAGGGGGTAATCCTCCATAAAACCATAGCCTCCCAATAACTGTACAGCATCAGTAGTAACTTTCATTGCCATATCAGTAGAGTAATACTTTGCCATGGCACCATATTTACCGATTTCGTGTCCGTTGTTTTCAATTTCCTGACAAGCCCGGTAATAGAGGAGTCGCGCCGCTTCAATTTCAGTGGCCATATCTGCAACCATCCATTGAATACCTTGATTTTTAGCAATCGGTTGACCGAACTGAACCCTCTGTTTAATATAGTCGACCGCATAATCCAAAGAGCCTTGAGCAAGCCCAACAGCTCTGGCAGCAATCCCTGGGCGTGCCCGATCCAGCACCTGCATTGCAATCTTGAAGCCTTCCCCTTCTTTCCCCAGTAAATTTTCCTTGGGGATACGCACATCCTCAAAAATTAACTCGCAAGCATGAATCGGTTTGCCACTCATCTTATCTTCTGTTTTGCCAACTGAAAAACCAGGGGTAGCAGTATCAAGGATAAAGCCGCTAACGCCATTGTGACCTGCTTTCTGATCCGTTTTAGCAAAAACACAGATAATCTTGGCTATATCGCCGTTGGAAATAAAACACTTGCGCCCGTTTAATACATAATGATCCCCATCACGGACAGCTGTACTCGTCATAGAACCAACATCGGAACCTGCTCCCGGTTCGGTCATACCAAACGCAACAATATATTCTCCGCTTACAATATGCGGAAGGTACTTTCGCTTCTGTTCTTCGTTTCCAGCAAAAATAATAGGTGTGGAACCTAAAAATTGCCCAACCAACATACTTGCGGCATTATTGTTAAACTTCGCCAGTTCTTCAACTGCCATGCAATAGCTAAGAATGCCCATTCCACTGCCGTCATACTCCTCGGGAAAAGGAATGCCTAAAATACCGTTTTCCTTGAATAATTCCCATACTTCATTCGGAAAAACACCTTTTTTCTCCATTTCCTCATCCATAGGGGCGAGTTTTTCCTTAGCTAGGCGGCTAATAGTTCGGATTAACATTTCTTGCTCTTCACTTAATTCCAAGAAACTCATAAATATCCTCCTTATGGTCATTTTTATTATTACAGCTATCTTATGGACTAAATTAACCTGGATAATACTGTTGCCTAAACTCTTCTAATTCCGCTCTAAACTTCGGATGGGCAACCTTAATCAGCTCTTTTGCCCTGCTGTTTATACTTTTACCTTTTAAGACAGCAATCCCATATTCCGTGACTACATAGTCTACATAGCTCCTTGGAGTTGATACTGCTTCACCCTGCCCCAACCGGGCAACAATCCGCGAGGTTACAGCGTCCCCAGTTGCAGATCGGAGAGCGATAATTGCCTTTCCGGCAGGGGAACAGGTTGCGGCACTCATGAAGTCTACCTGACCCCCCACAGCGCTGACCTGTCTACCATTAATCGTTTCCGCATTAACCTGACCCGTAAGATCAACTTGAAAAGCTGAATTAATAGCTGTGAATTGACTTATTTTTGTTATAACTGAAAAATTATGAGTATACTCAACTGGATGCATTTCTAATATCGGGTTCCACTTGGCCCAATTATAAATTTTTTCTGTACCCAAAATAACGGTTGTAATTATTTTACCACGGTTTATCGTTTTACAGCTGTTATTTACCACACCCATTTCCACTAGATCAGTAATCCCATCGCTAATCATTCCGGAATGGATTCCCAAATTTTTTTTCAATTTCAAAGCTCTAATAATAGCGTTAGGCAAAGATCCAATCCCGATCTGAATCGTAGCTCCATCATCTACAAGCTGCGAAACATTTGCTGCTACTGCCTCCAAAATATCCTGATCAGCACACATTTCATCTATTACCTGCAAAAGAGGTCTTGATGTCTCTACAATATAATCAATCTTACTAACATGAATAATTCCCTGTCCCAAGGTAAAAGGCACCTGATCATTGACCTCAGCAATAACAAGACGTGAACGTCCGATGGCTGCAGGCAAAAAATCAACCGAAATACCCATGCTGCAGTTGCCACGCGAATCAGGTGGAGAAATCTGGAGCAAAGTCACATCTGCAGGAATGACCCCAGAATTAATAAATGTCGGCACCTGCGAAAGATAATACGGGTGATAAATGACTTGACCAGAAGCCAATGATTCCCGCATGGGCGGGTAAGGCAAAATAGTATTAACTCGCATGTGTGGCGCAAGTTCCGGCCTTGCATAAAGGCATGGACTACCTAATACCATGGTAAAAAGGGTCAACCCTTCCCACCTGTCAGACATTTCAACCAAAGTTTCAATTAAAGTTTGGGGTTCACTGCAACAAGATCCGATAATTAAATTGTCACCTGATTTAATTGCAGCTAACGCCGTCCTTGCATCAACTTTTTTTGTTAGGTAGCTTTCCTGCCAGTGAGACATTATCTTACTCCTCAGCATCTTATTATTTTTCAAACAAGCTGTCTACAAATTTATCCGCAGGTCCTTGTAAGAATTGGTGATATTCTTTTAACAAAGCGGCAACTTTAAAACCAAGCCATTCCTTAGGAAGCAACTCCGGTGGGAGACCAGGATCTTGAAATGGAAATCTACGATAGCCGTGAATAAGATTAACCCTTTCCACAAAATATTCAACTACATTTATATAAGACTTGCTTTCTAATTGTTTCTTTTTTTGATGGTACCTTTTCTCATACTGAGATAAAAATGTTTTGTAGCTATCGTTAATTTTTTCCAGTTCCCAACAGCGCATTACTAACTCCATATGACTAAGAAATCCTTGATAGTTCGCCTTGAAAAAATGGACATATTCGTTTGCCTGAAGACGGTTAACAATGCTATCTACTTCATTAAAACTATCATATGGAGAAATTAAACAACCATGGGCGAGGGTACCGAAACCGTTCCACGTGAGTTCTTTGCGCAGTTGCACTCGTAAATTGCGGTGCTTCTCTGGAATAGAAAGGTTCACAATATACCATATCCCATCCCATTGACCAATCTGCTGCAAGTGAAAAATTCTTCGGTAACCCTGTTCTAAGAGCACTTCGCTTTGTTTTGTCAACCAATAATAGCTCTTCCGACCTTCATGTTCATTTTTCAGCCAATTATTCTGACAAAGCCGTGACAAAGCAGACCTTACCGATGATTCAGAATAGCCTAATTCCTTCATCATTTTTATGATTACGACAGCAGGGAACTTATCCTTGTGGTAACGAATATAATCTCCCATGAGGGTAAATAACATTGATTGGGTCCTTACCAATCTTTTCCCAGGTGGTCTAATGTCCATAAAGTACCCCCGTATTAACGAACCTGATAATTTTCTCTCTTAACAATTAACACTAGTTCTCAATTACCAAACGATGTTTCTTAAAATAGATCGTCCATAAAACTATTTCCTTCAGGCATACCGCCATGTCGCTGCATATATCTTTGCATTAATTCGTTCTCCCGTTTGCTGTACATCGGATCTTCTTCATAAACAAAATATTTGACTTTCCCGACCCATTCTTCATCATTATCCAGTTGTTCTTGTAAGGCTTCGCGCAAATTTACCGAACTACCGATAAATAGTACTTTCATTTCGGCATCCAAAAGCTCAAAAGCACCCTCTTTTTCCGGCACTTTTACTACTTTTTCTGCGCAAAACTCATAACCGGTGTCTTTGCTTGGCGGTTGGGGAACAGGACGCAGGGATAATTTTCGCTTGGTTTTACGCACTTTTTTATCCATCAAAGCGCCAGTTGGGCAAACCTCTACACACGCTCCGCAGAACTTACAGCCCGAATCAGTTAGTGTGTCGGCTTTCGACCGCACTATAACTCTGCCGCTGTCCAACTGCACTTCGTGCAATGCATCTACACTGCGTACATCCCTGCAAACACTCAAACAACGCAAACATCCAATACATAGATTGTAATCCATATTGAATATAGGTTCATTAACTACTTTAGGTATCCCTGCATAGAAATAACGCGGCGTTTCAGATTTAATCCCAATAAACTCTGCCACCCGCTGAATTTCACAATTACCAAACTTGTTGCAGCAGCGTGCCTCTTCAGAAACGTTACTGGAACACTCGGTAAGACTACATCCCTCGCTTTGCTCACAAGTCAAGCAGGAATGCGGGTGATGAGCCATGATCTTCGCCAGTTGTGATTGTCGCTCAACCACAACTGGTTCAGAATTAGTCAGCACTTGCATCCCATTAACAACCAATGTAGTACATGCCTTAGCCAGTTGTTTCACACCTTCTATTTCCACCATACAAAGGCCACAAATGCCTTCCGGGCGCAAATCTGGATGAGCACATAGTTGAGGAATATATATACCTACAGTTTCTGCCGCTCTAAGTATAGTTGTACCTTCAGCAATTTCTACCTGGATCCCGTTGATGGTAAGCATCACGCCCATAATCTTCCCCTCAAATCTTATCTAATTATAAATTCTTACCATAAATGCGTAATTCCTCCACGCCCGCAAGCAGCTATACAAGGAACTTCAGCTTCTTTTGATTTACAAACAGTACACAAATATTTAATTTTGTGGCGTGCACCTTCTTTTACTACCAGTACCAAATCATCATAATCATCTTCTTCTAGAACAAGGATCTTTTCCGGGCATGCCTCAATACATCCCCGATTTTCGCAAGTTTCGCATTTATTAGTATCAACCCGGATAAACCAGTCTCCCGACCCATCACGGTAACCATAATTCGCAATATAGCCCAATTTCTCACTCCCTTTTTCGTCAACAACGATTAACCTCAAAAAATAATCCTTGGGGCTCCGTAGGCGTTTACATTATAGGTATGCTACCCCAAAGAAAATCTAGAGTAGTATTCCTCCCTGATTTCTTTTAGGGTAGCTTTATTAATCAAATAAAACTATTTATTGCCTTTCTTTTCAACTAGGTTCTTAGCAAACAAAGCTGCACCGATTGCTCCTGCCAATTGAGTATCGTGTCTGGGCTTTAATGCTTTTACCCCAAGTTCCTTTTCAATCCGACTAACAATCCCGATATTTTTGGCAATCCCGCCTGTAATAGCAAAATCCGGCTCGACACCAATACGCTGCAGTAACGATACAACACGGTGAGCCATGGCTAAACTGTATGCAGCCAGCACCTTATTTATCTCCCAGCCGGAACGCAACAGTCCTAGTGCTTCAGACTTTCCAAAGACGACGCAGGTGCTGCTAACAGGTTCTGGTTCTTCATCAATTTCCAAGGATCTTTGACCAACCTCTTCGATGGAAACACCGAGCATGTCGGCAATAACTTCCATACCTCTACCAGTCCCAGCTGCACATTTGTCATTCATCAGAAATGTTGCTACTTTACCTTTTTCGTCACAATGGATGGCTTTGCAATCCTGACCACCCATATCTAGGATAGTCCGAACGGTAGGACCATACATATAATTGGCACCACGAGAATGACAGGCGATCTCAGTAACTGTCTTATTGGCAAACGGCACATTTACCCGCCCATAACCAGTACCAACAGTAAAATTCAGATCTTCAATGGTCCTGCCAGTCCCTTCCAAAGCCCAAGTCATTGCCCGCTGCGCACTATCCGGACTATTAGAACCAGTGCGCTGGCTTGCATACGCATATAGTTCACCATCCACCATTATTACAGCCTGGGTACTAACTGAGCCAACATCTACTCCTCCTGTAATAATTGACCCATTGCGCCAGTCAATATCTTCCGAACGCCAGTTGTATTCCTTCCATTTCCAGAATTCCTTTTTATTCTCAGACATTTTTCAGTCCCTCACTTATCCTTTATTTAATAATATCCGGCTTATAGTAAAGCCGCACCAAGCGCCCCAACATATTCCGGCTGCTCAGGAACAACGATCTCAACGCCAATATGATCTTTTAAACTCTTCAAAAAGCCAATGTTGTTGGCTACTCCGCCCACTAAGGCAACATCAGCATCAATTCCAACAGTCCTCGTCATAGAAGAAATACGACCGGAAATCGCATCGTGAATTGACCTTGCGATATCCTGCTTCGGTACTTTCTGGTGAATCAAGGAAACTACTTCGGATTCAGCAAAAATAACACACTGTGCATTCATGGGTACTGATTCTACAGAATCGAGAGACATACTGGCAAGCTTATCCACCGTTGTCTCTAGCGCCCTTGCCATCGATTCCACAAAGCTACCAGCTCCGGCAGCACACTTTTCGTTAAGGGCATTATCCAGAGCTTTTCCATCTGAATCAACTTTTACAGCGCGACCTTCTTCCGCACCGACCTCAATGACCGTTCGCACATTAGGCAATAGATAATGAACCCCTTTAGCGGCAGCACTGACTTCAGAAACATTTCTGTCAGCAAAAGTTACATACTTGCGTCCTGTTCCAGTAGCGACAACTACTTCAACCTGGTCTCTGGTAATGCCTGCAGAAGCGATAGCTTCCTGCAGGGCTTTTTCTGCTGTTTCGTTTAGATCAAAACCGGTTAAAATACAGCTTCGCCCAATAATCTCGTTATCCTTCATAATAACAGTCTTAGTGTTTTTAGTACCTACATCAATTCCCGCAGTAATCACCCAAAGAACCTCCCTTACTAGAATTTTTAATCAACTAATTTTTTCAAATTCAGTCGTTCCATAAAAGCTTCAAGTCTGCTCATAGCTGCATTTGCATCAAACTCGCGATCGTCGGCATGGTTGCCTTCGTAAACCATAACTGGATATCCTGCCTTCACCAACGCACCTCTGACTTCCGCACAGTTAAGAGATATTCCTTCGCAGCCTCTGTTGAAGTGCATAATTGCACCATCGGCATTCCAATCTTTAGCTATACTTAAAGTGTAATCAATCTTGGGCTGCGCAGCATGCATCGACTCAACTATCGGCCGTTTCCTGACGTTCCAATCAGCATAGAAGCGGATTGCTTCCTCCAAGTTCTTGAACTGGATACCCTGTTCCTGCGGCGTTTTGGCCGGAACCATATGTCCATCTATAAAATCCCATGCTGCACCGAGACAGAATGTATAGTAGGAGCCAACAGAAACAACTCCAAATTTCTCCATATAACGGAATAACTTTAAGAACGACCAAGGAGGTTGGCTGTCATGCATTATGCGACAACGCTCAGTCGGCACGGCAGCAATCTGGTTATCGACCCTGTACTGAACTTCCGCCAGAAGCTCTTCTAAAAAATCAGCTATAACCGGCGATGATTTGTCGAGAATGGTCAACACGTACAATGAGTACATGGATTTTTCATCCAAGGGAGCTGGTCTGGCTTTATTGAGCATGCAGATCTTAGACCAAAGTGAGGTAGCTCTACACTCATCATAAATTGCTTTAATAACCTTTTCTTCGTCGCATTTACGACCGATTGTTTTTTCTAACCATTCAATGCTATCATAGCACTGATTTGCAACATATTCGACCCGCCATTCCTTGTCCAAGGTGTCAGCCACTTTACCCATAGCAAAATCATTTGCGTGGTAAGGAATGTTCTCTTCTTCCGCAACCCGTTGATACCACTTGGCCTGCATGCAACAAAACATGCTGGTATATAAAAAATCCGGTTTGGGAAAAGGCCCTCCAAAGGCGTACTTGTCAATCCACATTGACCCCCAATAATTGCGCAAATAAGCGCACATATCACGGGCATAGCCTTTGTTCTCCGTGGCCTCTTGGCATTCCAAGGCAAACTTAGGGTTGGCCCCAATGCTAGCCCCATATGGCTCGCCGGTAATCCTGACAATGTCGTCCCCAAACCCTTTAACAAGGGCGCACAAGGTAATCCCGCTGCCAGACCAGCGTAGCTTACCGTTCTGCTTGGCCTCGGCGTATTCGCGATAATAATTATCCCTAATTTCTTTTGCTTTCGTCCAAGCTTGCAGTGGTTCAGTTTTATACCTATAAATTCCCGACATATTTTTGTCCCCCCCTAATTTAGAACAACAGATCGCCTTCAAGCATTTCTAAGAAGGCCTCAACACGTATTTTGAATTGTCCCAGCGGAACAGTAACATCTAATTCTAGGAAGTAAGTTTTAATGCCTTCCGCTTCTAAGGCGCTTTTCAGGGAAGGAATGTCTGATTCATGCGGGTCGCAAAATTTTTGTTGGATCATTAGAGCACCTTGACAATTCCACTCTTTGGCCAGCCTTACCACCTCGGCCACACGGCGACGTTCCGGCCAGTCCTTACTCGGGCACGGCGTCCTATTAACATATCGTTTGGCAATAGCTGCCAAGCGATTTTCTTCGGGCTCAACTTCATTCCAGAAATACCGTGAACCCGTACAATGTTCATCCGTCACAACGTTGGCATTTAAGCTTTCAATCATTTCAACAAACCCACGGTCATCGTCTTCACTGCCAACCATAATCAGGCGGACATTATTTTTACGTCCAAGCTTGCGATTCGGCAACTGAGCAACTATTTTTTCCAATTCTTTGTTTAATTCGGCCTTGTCTACCATTTGAGCCGCTAGAACCATATACATCGATTCCAAACCGGTAACCAGCGGATCTTCTTGCTTGCGCATTTCGTATATCTGTTTCATTAACCTGCGAGTGGTGTTGTAAGTAGCAATAGCTTCGTCCAACTTGGCATCAGAAACCTCATTGCCTGTCAACTCTTCAATTGTCTTTTTGAAACTACCCAACTCTTGAGTCAAATACTCGCTTGCCCTTGGACTTTGAACATTGTTCGGCATGGGCAGATAGTAGCTGTATTCAACGGGAACATGCATTTCCCAGCTGGTATAGGCCTGTCGGATATGCAGGCAGGAGTGGGCAATCATAATCCCATTCAAGTAATCAAAACGACCCTTCAAACCTTGAGCCAAGCAGTCCCGACAAAACGGACAATACATCCCAAAGATGTACGGTTCCGTAACATCAAGCGGTTCATGGGAACCGAGGATACGCACAGGCAGAACACCAGCTGCATACATAACTTCTTCTGGTGCATAGGTGCAGAAATAGCCCAATACCTTTCCACCAGTCCGTGCCTGCCATTGTTTAGCATATTCGTGCCTATTGTCTACCCATTCTTTAATTTGACTAAACACTATTTCGCCTCCCGACTTCGTTTGCTTTCTTTTGGTAGTCACGCTTTACAAATGCCTTATTCCTCACCCCCCGAACAATCAACACTACTCATAATTTTTTCGAACCGACAACATTCTGCTGTGTGTCTTTAATATAGCAAAAACCTCCTCACAAAGTCAAGATAATTATTTGTAAATTCATATTTTTTTGTATATATATAATTCTGCTGAAGAAAGTATAGAAAACAACAGCCTTCTTATCTGCTGACCTCTTTTCCAATCAGCCATTTACCATCTTATGGATATTGCGCGACTCAGCTGTTCGGGATTCTGTGAAAAACGGCTATGTGCTTAACTAAACTATAGGGTGATAATGTAAAGTAAACCAATAAAAAGTATTGAATTTTTTGGATATTTGTGTGATGAGTTTTTGGATAAGAAAAAGGTAGACCGAAACCAAAGGTTGAAAAAGTGCTTCTAAATGAGGTATAGTCCTGATCCCTGGGAGATAATACCCTTGGAGCAGGACTATTATTTTATTGGAATAGATTTTTATCCGGTTTGCGTGTGCTAGCAAATATCCAAATAATCCTAATCCGTCATTAAACCAGGCATATTTTTGAACAAATCTAAAGCCTCGGGGTTCGCCAAAGCGTCGCGGTTTATAACCGGTTCATTATGAATGATGTTGGATACTGCAGTCTC
>JBAQLS010000030.1:0-2127 GCA_049302075.1 Carboxydocellales bacterium
TGTCTTGATTTTTTATGTACGCCTTAATTGTTTCTTCTGTTACTGACCACACAGTTACACAAAAATAGCCTGTTGCCCATAAATGCTGTCCCGAAATTCGGCACAGGATTTACTTTTTTTTAGTAAAACTAAATAGTGATTGGAGTGAGCATATGTATTCAATTCCTGCCTTTGTAAACGCCACGTTCCGGCTAAAATCATCGCCGTCAAAGACATCCCGTATACATTGAATGGCAAAAAGGTCGACATGGCGGTGTCAAACGTGGTTCATAACGAGCCGGTGCTCAATCGCAATGCTTTAGCCAACCCAGATGTTCTCGACCTATACAAGGCTCTGCCGGAGCTCGGTGCATAGATTATTGGCTGTTTTTTTTCATACTAGCAGAATACGAGCTTTAACGGAACCTTAAGAACGGGTGCTGTCCGTTTGAGTTAACTTTGCCATATCAGAGGAGTTTATACACCGGAAGCGTTTATTGCTTTTTTCCTGCCGATGATCAAGGGCTGGATCATGGTTTTGGAGTATGCTCAAGTGAGGTTCGGGTGATCGCGAACAAAAAAATAGATAAAGGGGGATGATAAAAATATGCGTAGTGTTTCAGTTATTGGCATTGGGGAAACTAAAATGGGTAAATTTGCGGACAAATCATTTCGGGACTTGATTCGCGAGGCAGGTAATAAGGCTATTGCAGATGCGGGAATTCCGAAAGAGAATATCCAAGCTCTCTACATCGGTAACTTCAACGGTTCCTATCTGGGAGGACAAAGCCATCTGGGACCGCTAGCTTCTGAGGTGTTAGGGTTGGGGCATATCCCCACTTTGCGGACCGAAGGGGCTTGTGCTTCCGGGAGCTTGGCGTTTCGCCAGGGCTTGATGGCTGTAGCGGCAGGCTTTTATGATGTTGTCCTGGTTGGCGGTGTGGAAAAAATGACTCACCGGGAAACGGAAATAGTCACGACCGGAATTGCTAGTGCAGCGGACGCAGAGTTGGAGTTCGGCGTTGGAGCAACTTTTCCATCTATTTTTGCCATGATAACTAACCGCTATTTTCATGAATATCGGAATATCAGAGAAGAGATGGCCATGTGTGCGGTAAAAAATCATCAAAATGCTCTGCTTAATCCTGATGCGCAGCTGAAAAAGAAAATTACCGTTGAAGACGTTAAAAACGGCTTCCAGGTCGCTTCTCCCTTGACAGTATATGATTGTTCTTTAGTATCGGATGGAGCTGCGTTCGTAGTTATAGCTGCAACTGACGTGGCTAAACAGATTCAGGGAACCAAAATTGTCGAAATCGTCGGTTCCGGCCATGCCGGGGACACGATAACCATTGCCGCCAAGAAAAGTCTGACGACGCTTTACTGCACCGTAATAGCGGCTGAACAAGCCTATGCTATGGCGGGTCTAACCCCAGCAGACATTAATTTGGCTGAAGTGCATGATTGTTTTACGATTACTGAAATCCTGAACATCGAAGATCTGGGTTTTTTCGAAAAAGGCCAAGGAGCTACGGCCGTGGCCGCAGGCAAAACAGCTTTGGACGGATCAATGCCAATTAACACCAGCGGTGGACTGAAAGCGAAGGGACACCCTATCGGTGCCACTGGTTTAAGTCAGATATATGAAATTGTTACCCAATTACGCGGGGAAGCAGGGGAGCGACAAGTAAAAAATGCTGAGATTGGCTTAACCCATAATTTAGGTGGTACAGCAGCTACCTGTGTAGTCAATATCTTCAAGAGGAGGTAAAGAATATGGAAGCTAGAGCTAAAATCTATACGTATTCGATTGTTTATAGTGCGGCAGAGGCATTTAAAGATAATGTTCCCTATGTAATAGCGGTGTTGGATGATGGTCAACAAAAGTTTGTCACTAGGGTAGAAAACTATCAGGATAGCCGTGAAGTTAAGATTGGGATGGAAGTGGTATTTTTCGGTTCGATGGAGGGGAGTATCCCCATTTACAAGTTTATTGACTGATTTCGGGTTTAGCTAAGAAGTATTTTAATAATATTTTAGAAGGATTTTCGCTATAAAGATGCGAATACAGATGATTTAATAGCATTTAGTTGGAGGAGATATTATTCATGAAAAAATTACTTTGGGAGCCTTCGGAGGAACGAAAAA
>JBAQLS010000031.1:0-36639 GCA_049302075.1 Carboxydocellales bacterium
ATTTACTTCTCGGATAACCTGCTGTTTAAATTCCTGTGTATGACGTTTACGTTCCACTTGTTATCCCCTCCATATGTACATTTTATCGGATAAGGGGATAAGACTCAAATGCTATTTCGGGGCTAGAAACCGACCACGTTTATGGCAGCAGATTCAAAATACAGCAAGGATGCCGCCGACTATGCGGTTGCGTTTATCGAAGCTCTGTGCCATACCAAAGGCTCATGGGCGGGCAAACCTTTTGAACTGATTGACTGGCAGGAACAGATTGTCCGTGACGTGTTCGGTATTCTCAAGCCCAACGGTTACCGCCAGTTCAATACGGCGTATGTGGAGATACCGAAAAAGATGGGCAAGTCGGAACTGGCAGCGGCAATCGCCCTTCTGCTCACCTGCGGCGACAACGAGGAACGCGCTGAGGTTTACGGTTGCACCGCCGACCGCCAGCAGGCGTCCATCGTATTCGAGGTGGCCGCCGATATGGTGCGGATGTGTCCGGCTTTGTCCCTGCGGGTCAAGCTGCTGGCCTCCACAAAGCGGCTAGTATACCTGCCAACCAACAGCTTCTACCAGGTGCTGTCTGCTGAAGCCTACTCCAAGCACGGTTTCAACATCCACGGCGTGGTGTTCGACGAATTACACACCCAGTCGAACCGCAAGCTGTTTGCCGGTCATGACGAAAGGCTCTGGCGACGCGAGGATGCAGCCGCTGTACTTTCTCATCACCACGGCGGGCTCGACCTCTCCTCCACCACCGACATTACCGCCTTCGTCCTGGTATTCCCGCCGGAGGATGAGGATGGTAAGTATCAGATACTGCCCTTTTTCTGGATGCCTGAAGAAAACATCGACCTTCGCATCCGGCGCGATCATGTGCAGTACGATCTCTGGGAGCGGCAGGGGTGTCTAATGACGACTGGGGGTGAGAAGTACAACATCCGGGCAATAAGGAACGAGAATAAGACCAGTGTGTATGATGAGAGAGGGATTTTAGTTTTGTAAACATGGTTATACTAATTATGATAGCTTAATAAAAATCAGTAAATAAGTACTTCTAAGTTGCTTTTTGTCGCTCCTTGTATTGTTTTTATGAAAATTAGGTGCGATAATTAGCAAGGACTGGTTAACCCACAACAGGGATGGTCAATCATTTTGGTATCAATTGATACCAAAATGATTGACCATGCAAATTAGGAGTGCTATAATGAAACTAGAATCAGCAGAAGAAAAGCGCATTGAAAGTAAATTGGAAATCTCAACCTATCTGGATAGACTGAAGTATGCTTTAAACAGTGGCCAGGCGATGATTCAATTTCAGGAGATTCGAAAGGTTGATGAAGCTAGAAATCCGAGATACACGAATAGGTTTACTATTGCTGACTTATTTCCAGATGAAGAACGGCTTGTGGTTTTAAAACGAGAATTGGCAAGTTTAGACGTAGAAAACTATATTGAAACAGTTAAGGATAAAAGGCGTCCAAAGCTATCAGAAATGAGAGTTTTTGGCAAGAAATATCATGCTGATGTATATATTAAAATAAGGGTTGAACTCGTAAGTACGTTGGCTGCTGGCGCAAATTATATATTTGTTATGTCATTTCATTATGCGGAAACAGCTTTTAATGATATGGATTTTCCATATAAGAATAGTTAGAGGTGAAGAAAATGAAGATTATTAATACGCAACGCAAACTATGCCCTAGCTGTATGGAAGAACACGATGTTGAAGTTGTTGAGACAGACGAGAGTAACGTATTTAAAGGTGAGCAGGTGGAGTTTACGGCGGTTTACGAATATTGTTCTAATGCGGAAGAATATTCAGAAAACGAAGAGATGATAAAAATAAATGATTTAGCATTTAAAGATGCATATCGCAGGAAACAAAGCCTTTTGACTTCGAAGGAAATCCAAGCTATAAGAGAAAAATATGATATAAGTCAAAAGGAATTTTCTGAAGTATTGGGTTGGGGAATGGCAACAATAACAAGATATGAAAATCATCAAGTTCAAGATCGTGCTCATGATGATATTCTTAGAAAAATTAATTCTGATCCTAAGTGGTTCTTGGAAATGTTGGAACGCTCAAAGGATAATATTGCGCCGAAAAAGTTTACTTATTATTATAAAAAGGCGTCAGAGCAGCTAGAAAAGAAAATTAACCCCTATGCTCGGTCTATATACAGCGTTGAAAATTTGAGCTTTTCACTTGAAAATATGAGTAGAGATGCTAATATGAACCAAAGCTATTGTAAAAGGATGAGTTGCGGAAATCAATATAAAATTGAAACTTTTCCGGTTCAAACCTTGATAGCTCATGCTATGTAAAGGAGGCTAGTAGTTTGAAAGAAAGTAATTTTCAATTGGTAGGGAAACCAACGGTAAATAGCATTTTATATGAGACAAATAAAAACTTTGAATTTAATGATGAGTTGTCTTTAGAGGTTACCAACGAAATCCATGTTATAAAAGGGATTAATGAACACTTGCAGGAAGCAAATGTTGTATATAAGATCGGAATATTTACTTCACAAGAATTTGAAAAAGTTCCTTTTAAAATTAGCATGGAGATTGAGGGGCATTTTAAGTGGGATGAAGAATTAGAAAAGAATGAAGTACTACTAGAAAATATGTTAAAACAAAATGCACCCGCTATTCTTTATAGCTATGTTAGACCTTTAATAACACTAATTACCATTGAGGCTAATATGCCACCTTTAGTAATTCCATTGATGAATTTTAAATAATATATTTCAGCACCTTGACATCAAGGTGCGTTTTTGGGGAGTGCAGATAATTTTGTGTAAATGGAATTAACCGGAGCCGAGCTGTACATTATTCTGTTGATAAAATAATCCGCTTAAACTCCTCAATATCGGTCAAACCTTTTTCAATTACCTCTTTAACTATTTTTAAATTAATATTCTGATAGTTGTGAACTGCTATATTCCTAAATCCAATCATGGCTTTTAACTTTTGGGCTATATTTTCATCTATGATACCATTAGCATTAAGAATCATAAAAGCATCCCTGCTATTTTGAGGAATTCCCAAAGCTTTTTCGGCCACAATATGCATGGCAATATCAATACTCGCTTCACATGCCCTTTGAATGTTTAAAACTATTGAGTCCTGCTTAGTAAAGTTCTTAAGATTTTCAGGATTGTTATCATATTCCTCATAGATTCTATTAATGCACCTTTCGATAATTTCAGCTTTATTAAATATAACATCTTTATCCATAGACTTTACCTCGTTCCTTAATCTTTTCCAAAATTACAGCTCTTTCCTCATTTAATAAAGCATACTCTTTTAAAGCCCTCATCATAAAATTCATTCTTTTAGTTTCATCAGAGCAATAAATAACCTTTCCGGCACCAATAATCTGAGCCTTAAAAACTGTTGAAGCTTTATTTATATCTATAAGGTCTACTTCCCTTCCAAGTTTATCAGCTAATTGCTGAGCAACCGTAATAACCTCATATTCATTAAAAGTTTGATTACTCAAAAAAGCAATATCTATATCACTGTCTTCTCTAGTATTGCCCTTTGCATAAGAACCGAAGATTATGATTAGAAAAGGGTCTATAGCTTGAATTAGTTGACTTTTTATGCTTTCAATTTGTTCTTTCTCTAGAAACATACTTTTTTCACCACCGTATATATAAACAGTATCTGTTTTTATTATGTTCTATATATTTCCAATAAATCCTTTTACTAACCTTAAATAGTACAGCGCTTTGATAGCATTAAAAAACTCAGGAAAATCCTGAGTTTTTTAATGTCTTGACTTACGAACCAGAGCAATAAAAGCTAATGCTGCCGGTGATAATCGATAATCCTTAGTATAAGCACAAAGCAACTGACGGTGAACTTCAAACTCTTCTCCAGGGAGACAACAAAGTATTCCGGCATCTAATTCCAATTCAATGGCAGGCAGAGGAAGAAGAGCAATTCCCATGCCATAAATTACCCCCCTTTTCAGAGCTTCAGTATTGCCAAGAGTTATAAGCTTTTTTGGGGTTATTCCTTGCTTTTCCAAAAAAGCTTCCATGAGCTCCCGACTTGAAGAACCGGACTCACTTGCTAAAATTACTTGGTCTGAGAAATCTACACTTTCTGCATTGAGTAAGGGATGTCCTGGGGATACAGTAAGAACTAATTTATCTTCTTTATAAGGTTCAGTGTAGATCCCTTTTTCTGAAATGGGGCCTGGGACAACCCCGAGCTCTACTTCCCGTTCCAAGATTTTTTTTATAGCATCCTTGGTATGTTTTAAAATGACGTTAATTTTTATTCCAGGGAAGCGTTGTTGGTAATCAGCAATAGTTGCCGGCAAAACGTAATTACCTACCGTTGTGCAGCTTACCAAGGTGAGTTCCCCAGATTGAAGATTTAACTGCTCGCTGAACATTTTTTCTGCATTACTTATATTAGCAATGACATTTTCTGCATACGGCAGCAAACGTCGGCCAGCATCGGTAAGTATAACCCCGCGGCCGTTACGGTAAAATAATTGCATGCCAACAGCGGTTTCTAAACTTGCTATTTGTCTTGAAAGAGCAGGTTGGCTTATAAAGAGTTCCTCCGAGGCCCTGGAAAAGTTGCTGCATTTTGAAACATGGTAAAAAGCCCTTAACTGATTAATGTCCACCGAACCACACCACCCTTGCTGAGATATGCACAAAAGACATTGTGAATATATTAATTATGCATTTCTATTATACCAAGATTTTTGATAATATGAAAACACAAAAATTAATAGATAAATACTCTTCGGATTAGTTATGCGTTTATTGCATAAGAAGAATACAAATATGCATTTTGCTTATATCAGGACCTCTGTTAATATTAAAGTATCAAGATTACAGAAAGGAATTACAGACATGAATCAAAAATCAAAACCTCAATTAACAAGTTATTCTACAGGCTCAGGCTGAGCTTGCAAAATAGGTCCGGCGGACCTAGCCGAATTACTTAATTATATTCCGAAGCAACGTACTACCAATGTTATAGGTGATTTGCGAGATGATGCCGTTATCTATAAAATTAATGCCTCCACAGCTATAGTCCAAACTGTTGATTTTATTACACCTGTCGTCAATGACCCATATACTTTCGGTACAATAGCAGCTGCCAACGCTCTTAGCGACATTTACGCAAAAGGGGCCAAACCGGTTATCGCCTTGAATATTGTGGGTTACCCGTTAAAAAGTCTACCCTTAGATTTTCTGGGGGAAATCCTTAGGGGCGGAGCAGCAAAGGCAGCCGAGGCCGGAGTTATTATCGGCGGCGGTCATTCCATTGAAGACCAGTCCCCTAAATTTGGCATGGCAGTGACCGGAATCATCGATATTAATAAACCGGTCTTAAAAGCAGGGGCCCAGACAGGTGATCTATTAATACTCACAAAGCCTTTAGGTTCCGGGATCATAACGACAGGCATAGACCACAACCTGGTAAATGATGATCTCGTTAAAAAGATATCTGAAATAATGGCCCAGCTTAATAAGCAAGCATCAGAAGTAATGATGCGGGTTGGTGTTAGTGCGTGCACCGACATAAGTGGGTTTGGACTACTGGGACATCTGCACGATATGCTTTCGGCCAGCAAAAAATCTGCCCAAATAAGTCTCAAATCAGTTCCAATTATTGACGAAACCTGGGATCTTATCAAAGCCGACTCTGTTCCCAGTGGCACCCACAATAATTATCGTTATTTACGCCCCCATGTTAACTGGAATTCAGAAATCTCCCGGGAAGCCAAGCTAATTTTATGTGATGCGCAAACTTCGGGAGGACTGCTAATATCTGTGCCGCCTGAAAAAGTTGATGAATTGGTCGAGCTGTTGCATGAGCAAGGCTGTCTTGCAGCTAAAATAGGATGCATTACTGAAATTACTGAAGGCATGCGTGAAAGAATTCAGGTAGAATTGTAGTCTGCAGGAGGAAATTATGACAGTAAAAAAGGTGGACAGAGCAGAACAATTTATTGAGATAACCCGTAGTCTTTGCCCGGTCTGCAATCGGTTGATTGATGCTGAGCTTCAAGTAAGGAGCCATAAGGTTTTTATGCATAAAAGGTGTCCGGAGCACGGTTGGTTCGACACGTTGGTTTCCGGTGACTCGCAACATTACTTCTCTAGCCTTAAATACAATAAGCCAGGCACTTTACCGAATTACTTTGCTTCGGAAGTTCATAACGGCTGTCCTGAGGACTGTGGTTTATGCCCTGAACACAAACAGCATACCTGTCTCGGAATTATAGAGATTACCGATGCCTGTAATTTAAGGTGCCCCACCTGTTTTGCCGATGCCTGCGGTGAGTCATTTTTAAGTAAAGAACAGGTTGGAGATATGTTGGATCTCTTTGTCAAGTGTGAGGGTGAACCTGAAGTCCTTCAGTTAAGCGGCGGCGAACCAACTCTACACCCGGAACTGTTCGAGATTTTAAATATCGCCAAAAGCAAAGGCATTAAAGTCGTACAGTTGAATACCAATGGTGTGCGTATAGCCCAAGATTCTGAATTCACGGAACGACTGGCAGAGATTAAACCGGCGATCTATTTGCAATTTGACGGGTTCTCGGATGATATTTACCGGCATTTGCGCGGCGTTGACCTCCTGGCTATCAAGATGAAGGCTATCGAGTATTTAACTGAAAAAGGTTTTACAATTGTTTTAGCAGTAACGGTAGTAAAAGGAATTAACGATCACCAGTTAGGTAAAATCGCCGATTTTGCCATCAGACACCCTGCTATCCGTGGCGTATTATTTCAACCCGTAACTTATACAGGCAGATTTAGTGCTGTAGACCCACTTGACCGGATGACCCTGCCGGATGTTTTACAGGGTTTAGAGTCACAATCAAAAAGGCTTTTGTTAAAATCTGATTTTGTTCCTATCCCATGTCCACATCCTACTTGTTCAGCGGTCACATATGTCTATACAGACAATGAACAAATTACCCCGATTACTCGTATCATTAATGTTGACGATTACCTGGACTATTTTAAAAATCAAATTATTACTGATCTGACTCCGCTAACCAAAGGTGCTTTAGAAGGCTTATGGTCAGCCTCGGCCACGCCGGGAACTGAAAAGGCCACGATTGATGTTGCTTGTGCCTGTGGGTTACCTATGTTAGATCTGGGAGAATTGGAACAACAGATTACCATGATTGGTGTCCATGCTTTTATGGATCCATATAATTTTGATTTAAAGCGAGCCAGAAAGTGTTGTATTCACCAAATTCTTCCCAGTGGGAAAATGGTTCCTTTTTGTGTATATAACAATTTGAAACGGGGTTGTTAAGGTGACCGGAAATATTAAATGTGCTTGTACTAACTTTTATGAGCAGGATGCCGTAAAGTTTCTGTTGGGGGAGAGCTTCCACCCGGGTGGGGTGGATTTAACCGCAAAACTGGGTCAACTTCTCGGGCTACATCCGGCTGATAAGGTACTAGACGTAGCATCCGGTCAAGGAACAAGCGCTATTTTTCTGGCCCAGACTGTTGGTTGTACAATCACCGGTATAGATTTAAGTTTGGAAAACATCAAAGTTGGCCAACAAAAAGCAGCTGAAAATAACCTTGTGAATGTATTTTTTAGACCCGGTGATGCGGAAAAGCTCCCGGCAGCTAATCAAGAGTTTAGTGTTGTGGTCTCGGAATGCGCCTTCTGCACCTTCCCCGATAAGCAGACAGCAGCCGAAGAAATGTTTAGGGTGCTAAAGCCCGGTGGGAAAGTGGGCATTACTGATATGATCGTTGACCAGGACAGTCTGCCGGAAGCAATGAAAACCTTGCTTTATCAGGCTGCTTGTATCGCCGATGCCCATACAGCTGAAGAGTATCTAAATATTTTAGGAGCTGTCGGTTTTCAGAATTTACAATTCTATGACCATAGTTATACCTTAACAGAGATGATTAATAATGTTAGAAAACGTTTATTAATGGCAGAACTTGCTGTTGGTTTGAAAAAACTCGATTTAGGTGAGCTCGATTTTGCAGCAGTTAAAAAGATGTTGGCTGAGGCAGAAGGCTTGGTTAAAAAAGGAATTATCGGATACGTAATAATTACCGGGGAAAAGGAGGGGTTGTCCTATGGCCAAAAATAAATTTGGCTTAGCAAAAATTTTGAGCTTGGTAAGTTTAGTATGGTTAGCCTTCAGTTATCTTTACCCTATTAAGATTGCTATTAGCGGCCATTTAGTTCAGATTAACCTTTATCCTGAGCTATACCTCATTCCGGCCTTTGGTATTTGGCGACTGCTCAAAGAGAAAGATCCCTACCAAAAAAAGCGGATGTGGCTGATGATGGGCATGTTCTTTTTGTACTGGGTAGCAATTCCAGCTTTCTTCCCCAGAATGCCTTTGCTTGACGGAACAACGGCAGACACGGTATCAGCAGTACACATGGTAGGTGCATTGCCTTTCTTCCTATTTTTTATCGCTGTAATATTTTTGGGTAAAAGGGCTGATTGTGGTTGGAACTGTCCGTGCGTCATCAGTAGAGAGACCGTCGGTTATGCTTTTAGGGACAAGAATCTAAAAGGCGGTATTTGGTGGAAACTAAAAAATTTCAAATGGGTAACATTGGCTATTATTTGGAGCTATTTTCTCCTGATGATATTAGATCCGGCCAAGGCCTATACTCAATATGGCCGCGCCATGTACACCTATATTCTTATCTTTTACTACTTAAGCTATTTACTCATTCCCTGGACAGGTAACCGTAATTATTGCCGATGGGTCTGCCCTTGGTCCGCTACCTGGGGAGTACTTAATAAGATAGGATTTTACAGTATTAAGGCAGATTATTCTAAATGCATAGATTGTGGTATTTGCGAAAAGGAATGTGACATGGGTGTACCAATTCGTGAAATGATTAAGCAGAAAGGGGAAATCAGGACTACAGAATGTATGGGTTGTAGCCGGTGTGTAAGCAAGTGTCCAAAGGGAGTACTTTCTTTTTACGATGTTCGGGATAAATTCCCAGGATATAATCTTGGTAAAACCGAGCGGGGCATTAGAATTATTGTAGGATTAACCTTATCGGGACTAATTATCTTGCAACCTTATTCTTTTTGGGGCTATTTGGGATTTGCTTTATTCTTAACAGGGGTATTTGGTTACTGCCTGACTTATGCAACATTAGAGTTTTTTGGGCTTAAGAAAAAGCCGGAAAGCAAACAGAGATCTTTGGCGGAATAGCATAAGCATTGTGGTTATTAAAGGGCAAATAAAAAATTAAAGGAGGAATTTTAATGGTTAAAATTAAGATCTATGCAAATCGGCCGATGGGACCCACTTGAAGTAATTTGGTAAAGCTGGCAGGTGCCATCAAAGAAAAATACAATGGAGTGGAAGTTGAAGTTATTTCTAAAGGATTTTTTACGATTGGGGCCGGAGGTGATACTCCTAAGCCGCCAAATGTAGTTGTAAATGACAAAGTTCTTGGTGGAAGGATAACTAGAGATGAACTGGAAGGTCATATAAAAGAGCTGGGATTAACATTAATGTCTAAACAAGAATAAAATTATAAGGAGAGTGTAAAATATGTATGTAGAAAACGGTAAAGGTTCTTTGATTCGTTTGATGGGTGGTCTCTTAATATTAATAAGTGTTGTACTGGGCTTTACTGTAAGTGAATATTTCTTTTACTTTACAGGATGGGTAGGTTTAATGTTAGTGCTTTCTGCAACCACCGGCTTTTGCCCTATGGAACTTATTCTTAAAGCAATAGGTGTGGAACAGAGAAAGATATGTAAAATGTAAGGTGTTAGGTATAAACTTTTTGATGTAAAGGAAAGTATATAATTTTTGGTGCATTTAACCCTTGCCACGCAAGGGTTTCTTTCGTTTTTATCGAAAGGGAATAAAGAGTTTCAAAAAAAGCCACACAGTTCTTATTCCAGAGGATGCTGAAAAACCTAAAGATGGGCGACTCAAGGTAATAAGCGAAAAATAATGATACATAAAAGTGTGATTTTGAGCGAGTATTTTGAGTAGGTTTTGACCATAAAGAATTAATAAGGAATAGGTGGAAGGAGCTTCCTGATGGAATTGAGATAGATGGTAATATGAAAATGGGGTGATCAAGTATGGCTAATAAAAACATGAACGCTAAAATCAACGCCAACGGTACAGAAATTGCTGTACTTTCTAGCGGGAACGAAAATGACTATATTTCATTGACTGATATTGCAAGATACAAAAATGATGAACCGAGTGCGGTAGTTCAAAATTGGATGAGGAATAGAGATACTATAGAATTCTTGGGTTTATGGGAGCAACTTTACAATCCCATTTTTAAACCCCTCGAATTCGAGGTATCTGCGGAATTCAAGCTATAAAGGAAATAGATACTCCAAGTATTATGTACCGTTGAAGCTCTTAGATAACCAAGCTTGACTGCGCTCGAAGAAGCTGTTGTGGATTCTCCTTCAATTATTTCTTTGCGTATGGTAAAATTTATTCAAAATAACTTTTTATTGGAGCGAAAATATGAAGAAAGAAATAAAGTCATTATTAATTGCCTTTATAATAATTATATTGTTGGCTATTGGTTTCATTACTTATACATATAAGCATTTTCGAGTTGACGAAAACTTTACTTCATTACCCTTGAACTTTAACCCCTACAGTTCAACCTCTACTTATAATTGGAACGGTTTGCAAGTTAGTATACAGGGTGGATTCATTAAAGGGAAGATTATTGATAATAAAGGAAAAGAAAACCTATTATTAAGGTCACTTTCTCCAACACCTCGAATAACTGTCAGGAATGATAAAAAGGTTATTGTTTCGGATTATATTCGATTAGAGAATATAAATGCTCTTAAAGCCGTTTTGGGTAATACACAATTTGTTCAGATTATCGACCCTCACACAATATTGATTGTTGCTACCCCATCTATACTACTCTAGGGAATCACGATATAAGGGAAAATGGTCGAACAACTTACACGAAACTCTTCGGGCCAGCATACTATTCTTTTGATTACCGAAACAGCCATTTTGTCTTTTTAGATAGTTCAAGGGGCTGGGCTGAAAAGAGGGCTATTCCAGAGGAACAATATAAGTGGCTTGAAGAAGATTTGAAAAAAGCACAAGGTAAAAGGATTTTTGTGGTTTCACATATTCCCCCAACAGACCCAAGAAATAAAACGGAAAATAACCCTTACCCCAATATCCCTAAATTGCATAATACTGATTTTTTTGAACGGGAAATGAATAATTACCTGCTATTTAAGAATTTAAACCACTCTTTTCCCGATAAGCAAGAGGCAAAAAGATTTGAAGATTTAATGACTAATTACAAAGTAGACACGGTTTTTCTTTCCCATATCCATAGTTACTTTAGCTTCATTAAAGGGGGAGTAAGGTATATCATCAGTGGTGGTGCCGGTGCTGAACTTCTAACCCCAAACAGTTATTATCATTACCTTCGGGTTAAAGTAACTGATAAAGATGTTTTGCCGGAAATTATTTTATTGCCATCACCAACGAATCAAATTCAGGACAGAATTCTTTTTGCCATTCAGTTATTTGCTAGTTCTATATATAAGGAATATTCAACTTGGGTAATTGGTATAGCGTTAATTTCACTTACCATTTTAGGGTTTGCTCTGTGGAAGACTCGCCTTAAATGGATTCCCTATTTAAAATTTATCTTTTTGTGGCTTTATGAGGTTATAAAATTTGCTATTACCAAATACAAAGAAAATAAGCCAGCTAAGTAATTGGACAGTGCTTCGACTCCCCCACCACTAAATAAAAATTTCGGCACACCTTATGGGTGTGTTTTTTGTTTTATAATAAAACCTTATGTACAATAGGAGATTAATAAAAAAACTCTATTGGACTTATTAATCAATTAAATGATATATTGAAAAAAACTAATAGCATACGAGGAGGATAGTAGATGAGAAGAAAATTTGTTAGAGTTATATTTTTTTCATTGATCACATTATTAGCAATTGGTATTTTAGGATGTTCTACAAACATGAAGACAGAGGGGAAAGATACGTATTCTTCTAACAAGGTGCCTAGCTCAGAAAAGAGGGTTCTAAGGGTCGGACTGGTTCCCAATCAAGCACCGGACAAAATGAAAGCAAAATATGAACCCTTTAAAAAGTACTTATCTGAAAAGTTAGGTGTGGAAATTGAATTATTTGTAGCCAGTAACTATGCCGGTGTTGTTGAAGCTATTGCTAATGATAAACTAGACATGGCCTATTTTGGTGGTTTGACTTATGTTCAGGCTAAAAAGAGAGCGGCAATACATCCCATCGTAACAGACGTTGATAGTGAAACCAAGACAACTAAATATTACAGTTTAATTATTACTCCTGCGGATAGCCAGATTAAGCAAATAACAGATTTAAAAGGCAAGACCTTTGCTTTTGGTGACGTTAGTTCTACTTCCGGGTCTCTTTATCCTCGGTTTATGCTGGATAAAGCCGGACTTAAGGTTCCTGACGACTTTGCCAATGTTATTTATACCGGTAAACACGATGCAACTGCCTTGGCTGTAGAGAATGGTAAGGTTGATGCAGGTGGACTGGAAGGAAGAATTCTGAACAAGCTGATTCAAGAAGGTAAAATTGACAGCACCAAAATCAGGATTCTGGCTAAATCAGCTCCAATTGAAGGATACCCCTGGGTTGTAGCTGACAAACTGGATAAAGAGTTGGAGAAAAAGATAGTTGAAGCTTTCCTTAATATGAACGATATAGATTTGCTAGAACTAATGAAGGCTGAAAGATTTGAAAAAGTAACGGCAGATGACTACAAATATATAGCAGAACAAGCGCTTCGGTTAGGCTTACTCAAATAATTTAGCATAAAAATATCGAGGATGATAGATTATGGAAGAGTATGCACAGGATAGAACTGAAATAATAAAGGCCCGTGACTTAATTAAGACTTATCCTAAGGGAGTTAGGGGACTTGACGGTTTAAATTTGAAGATTTACAAGGGTGAAATGGTGGGAATACTCGGAGCTAGCGGTTCCGGTAAAACCACCTTGTTTCGGCTGCTTAACGGTTCCATTATTCCAACCCAAGGCGAACTGCATGTGTTTGGCAAGCCCTACCGCGGACAATCTCCCAGGGCAATTCGTCAGTTGCGAACGCAAATTAGTTTAATTTATCAGCATCATAATATCATTCCCGGTTTGACAGTGGCAAGGAATGTTTTATTGGGGAGACTGGGACGTATGACCATTCTCCAGATAATCCGCATGGTGTTTTATCTGTCTAAAGCCGAGACGGAAGATGTGTATAGAGTTTTGGAGCGTCTCGATCTTGGTGATAAAATGTTTGACCGTGCTACAGATCTGTCCGGAGGGCAGCAACAAAGAGTGGCTATCGCCCGAGCCTTGCTGAGTAATTCACAAGTGATTTTGGCAGACGAACCGATTGCTTCAGTAGATTCAACAACCGCGGGAGTCATTTTGGATTTATTTAAGCAACTCAATCGGGAAAAAAATGTTACTGTAGTAATGAACCTGCATCAGGAAGATTTTGCGTTGAATTATTGCTCCAGAGTAGTTGTTTTGGGAAAAGGTAAATTACTCTATGACGGACCTCCTGACAATTATGTAAATGGAGGGAGGGAATATTTTGTCAGTAAAGCACTTTGAACCTTATAAGAGATTTAATTATTTAAATCTCTTGCTCCTTGTCCTGTTTGCGGTAATTATTGCTAGGAGTGCCCAAGCCACACATTTCGATCTCTCGGCCTTTACTGATTCCCGCAATCTAACCGGCATGGGAAAGTTCATCAGCGGATTGTGGCCAATGGAACTAAGTTCAGACTTCCTAAAGGATATCGGCAAATTAATTCTGGAAACCATTGAAATATCCCTGGTAGGCACATTGTTAGCTGTTATTTTTGCAGTGCCGCTTACATTGGCAGCAACAAGAGTGCGGGGAGAGGAATTTAATCGTCAAAACAGGGGTACTTTTGCTTGGCTGACAAGATGGTGTGGATACTATCTATCAAGACTGGTATTAAATTTTTTCCGTGGAATTCCTGAAATTCTCTGGGCGTTAATTTTTGTAGTAGCAGTAGGCTTAGGCCCTTTTCCCGGGGTGCTTGCTCTGGCAGCACACAGTACTGGAATATTAGGTAAGCTTTACTCAGAAATTTTAGAGTCAGTTGATCAGAGGCTTGTTGAGACAGTCCGTGCTACCGGCGCCACTGAACTGGCTGTTTTAGTTTTTGCTCGGATTCCGCTAAGTCTTCCGGTGTTAGTTTCCTATACTTTATTTAGATGGGAGTGTAATATGCGGGCAGCTACCGTCTTAGGCTTAGTCGGAGCCGGAGGGATAGGGACGCAGCTTACTCTCAGCATGCAGCTATTTGCATATAACGAAGTCTCGACTTTAGTTGTTTCGATTTTACTCTTGGTTATCTTGGTGGATTTGGTCGGTCAGTTTGTGAGGGCCCGCATCCTGGAACATTCCGTGAGCTGTTCTACTCAAGAGCGAAAACTTACTTCTGAGCTTGACAACCCCGTTACTAAGTGACTAGAAAATGGTTATACTAGGGACAAAAAGGCGGTATTCGATAAGGGCAAATCGGATGCCGCCCTTTCTTTGCAGGTAATTTCTCTCTGACAAAGAGAGTGCCCCCCAGTTCTAACTGAGGAGCACTTTGAAAGATACCCTTAATTTTAGTTTTAAACTTTGTTGTTGTAATCAATTATCGGTAATTTAGGCTAAATAATTTATCTCAAAGCGTCGGGGAGTTCAGGTTGGTATCCGCTCCAACCGGTTGCGGCAGCTACGTTAATATAAGCTAGTGTTAATAACGTAGTTGAAATAAGAATGAAAAAAATTTTTTTCAAATTTTTCACCTCCTTATACAAGCCTTAGGGTATCTTTCGAGTATCTATAGCCTTATTTACTTGTAGTGTTCTTGACAATAAGATTAATAAATGCCTCGAAAGTTTCCAATATCCTATACCCCCAAGGCGTAATACTAAAAACTTGCCACAAAATGCCTAAAACCGAGGCTGTAAAAAATGAGGTTATTTTTCCTTGAGCAAGTAAATACCACATGAAGCCGGTCCAAATATATAAAAGAGAAAAAGAAATCATTTTAAGTGTTCGACGTTTGATTTTACTTTCAATTGGCTTTCCAGGGGTATCCGCTGGTGCATATTGTCCGATGAGCAGAGTCCCAGCAATAACAGTTAAAATAAATAAATATGCAAGACTATATAGAGGAATAAAGCTAGAAATCCAACCTAGCGCAGGAAAAATCACGGCACCAATAAGTACGCACCGGAGTGGAGTTGACGCATGGGCGCCACCTGTAAACATTCGCAGTAATGAAGTGGAAAAAACAGCGACCAATGAAAGTACCGGAAAACCGATAAGCATACCAACTAAGCTAATAGCTAAGTACCCAAACACGGTAGTCGATAAAACCGTTATCGAATATTTAATAATTTCCTCTTGGGTAGAGTTTAATCCCGCACCTTGAGCTAACCAGCGGGACTGTTGGCTAATGAATTTTTCCATCTCAACACCCTTTTAACTATTAGTCAAAAATTAGCTAGAAAACTCCTTTTCATAGCTATAGTGAGTGCTTCAATCTATCTTTGGTATACATACAGTAAAAATTGTTCCTAAATCAGAGTTGCTTTCCAGATGAATATTACCAGAATAGTCATCAATGATTTTTTTAACAATACTTAACCCTAGTCCCCTTCCATTTTGGCACTTTGTAGAAAAGCCAGTTTCAAAAACCGTGCTTAGATCATCTTTAGTAATTTCCGGGCCGGGATTATGTACTTTTAGTATCCAAGAATCTTTTTGACAATCTACAGAAAACTTAACCCAACGATGCTCCGGAGCAAGGTTTTCCACAGCTTCAATAGCATTACGGAGTAAATTTCCAACGATTCTAGCCACTTTAGTCGGGGGTACGGGTATTCCCAATAAAAGGTCTTTATTATAAAAAAAATCTAATTTAATACTTTTTTCTTCGGCTAGAGCTTTCATTTTTAGAACCAAAGCATTTAGTTCTGGTTCTCCGGTATAATCTGTACTCTTTTCATCACTTAATTCTTTAACCACATCATTTGCATAGTCGTAAGCTTTTACCGGTTTTCCAAGTTGAATAAGTCCCACTATAACTTGAATGTGGTTAAGAAAGTCGTGACGATGAGCACGTAGTGTTTTAAGAATTTCTTGACTCTCTTGTAAACGAATAGCAGATATTTGGGCTTCTGATTCGATTTCGGCAAATTTTATTAACTTCATGATTTGTGTGATTGCCAAAATCGACAAAATTCCTATTAAAATCAATAACCACAAACTTATTTTATAACCGGATTTAAAATAATCATGTGGAGCCATTTGTTCGCTAATGAGATATGAAGAGGCGAAGGCTTGCAATGATATTAAAATGATTACTAACTTTGAACGGAAGACAGTTTTTTTAAGGATAATGCAAATCACCTACTTTGATTGAAGGCCCTTTTTTTAAGAAAAAACCCCAAAATAACCGCTAGTATTAATAGGGAATCACCTACTAAGGCAATTGGGAAAAACAATAAAAAGTTTTTCATAATTTGCTCGAAGGTTAGATTTAAATAACCAACAAAAGGAATTAGAATCAAGGGTTCACTAATTAACAATAGTGTTACACTAATTGCTGCTCCACTTATGGCAACAAAAATTGGCAGTTTCGCAAGTTGCCATAAGCACAGAAAAAGTATTATTGCCAGAATTAAGGTATGACTTCCAAAGGGTATTTTTAATACCTGATATAATGTCCTTACTCCCCATACAGCAAGTCCGTGCACTAAACCGACCAACAAAATTTGTCCTATCCTTGGCCGCATCCCTAATAAACCCGGTCCCGCCGCTACTAATAGTGAACTTTCAATGAAATAGAAAAGTACCATAAGAAAACCATCCATTGTGCTATAATCCCCTTTTGATTATTTTACGGTGGGACTTGCTATATTTGGAATATTTTTTATTTTCGACACTACTATAGGATTTTCCTTTAATTTTTTGATGATTAACCAAAGATGATTGCTAAAAATTTTTTGAAAACTTTAATCCCAAGGATTCAATCAGCTTGATCAAATCAGTCTAATATTACCCGCGGGTCGCCTATGGCTGCAATTTCGCCGTTTCGCATAATTACAACCCGGTCAGCAAGGGCTTGGGAGTCCTCCTTGTCATGAGTGACGAAAATTGTAGTCATACCTGCCTTTTGGAGAATGGTTTTTAGCTCGTCTCGAATCTTCAACTGGAGCTCGCGGTCTAGATTACTAAAAGGTTCATCCAATAATAGGAGTGAGGGTCGTGGTGCCAAGGCCCGAGCCAAAGCCACCCGTTGCTGCTGCCCGCCACTCAGCTCATGGGGATAACGCTTCTCAAAGCCATTAAGATTAACTAGCTTCAACACCTCGGCTAACCTTTGGTTCTTTTCCGCCGCCTCGATTTTGTGTAACCCAAATTTAACATTTTTGTCCACCGTCATATGCGGGAACAGGGCATAATCCTGAAAAACCATCCCGATGCCCCTTTTTTCTGGTTGTACAAAGCTGTTGTTGTCCACCATCAATTTGTCGGCAATGCGGATTAGGCCTTGTCTAGGGGTTTCTAGACCTGCAATCAGCCGAAGCACGGTACTTTTTCCACTGCCACTTTCACCTAAAATCGAGATAATCTCGCCTTTTTCAATCTCCAGATTAAAGCCTTTGACGGTATCCTCCACTGCCTTTTTATACTTAAATTTCAAGTCTTTAATTTGTACAAACATTAGCTGTCAACCTCCTTTTCAATGACCAGTTGAAAGAACCAGATGGAAGCAAAGCTGATCAAAATTATTAGCAGGGAGGCAATAGAGGCCTCGTGGATCATTTCGTCGTTAGCGTATTGATAAGCCTTGGTAGCTAAGGTATCAAAGTTAAAGGGTCGGAGAATCAAGGCTAGTGGCAGCTCTTTCATGATATCCACGAAGGCTAAAATAAAGCCGCTGAACATGGCTGGTTTAATCATCCACAGGTCCACCTTCAAAAAGGTCTTGGTCGGGCTAAAGCCCAAGGTTCTCGAAGCCTCGAAAAACTTACGACCAACCTTTTCAAAACCCGCCTCCACAGAATTAAAGCCAATAGCGATAAAACGGATGGTATAGGCGAAAATCAACATGATAATACTGGTGCTGAGTACCAGCTTGATGGTATTTGGGTTAAAGAATTGGTATACCGGATATAAAGCTCTATCAATTCCAACAAAAAACACAATTACGCCAATGCCAATGATGGCACCCGGAATGGAATAGCCGATCACTGCCATCCTAGCGTAAATTTTACCCCAAATCCCATCACTAATCCGGGCATAGTTGGCGATAATCACTGCTATCAGCATAATCAAAATGGAAGCCACCAGTGCCACCAAGACGGAATTTAGCACCAGGGTAAAGAAGCTGGCGTTCAAGATGGTCGCATAGGTTAAAAATGCCCAATGAATCAGTTGCAGGGTGGGAATTAAAAATCCTAAGCTAAACACCCCAAAGGCAAAGGTAAAGGCCAGTGCCGCCTCCCAGCCAGTCAGCTTAATGCGAGAAATTGGTCGAACCTTGGTGGTGGTAAAACTATATTTTTTCCGCCCCCGTGTCAACTTTTCTAACAGCAAAACTGAAAAAACGATAATCATCAGTAGCCCAGCAAGCTTGATGGCGGAGTCCAAATCACCCAGTGCAAACCAAGTTCTAAAGATAGCGGTACTAAAGGTGGTTACTCCGAAGTAATTCACCACCCCGTAATCATTGAGCACCTCCAGGATTACCAAGGACACCCCGCCGATAATAGCTGCCCGCGACAGGGGTAGCACCACCCGCCAAAAGATGACAAAAGGGCTTCTACCTAACAGCCGGGCATTTTCTATTAGGGAAGCCGACTGTTTCTCCAAAAATGAACGGGAAATGGCATAAACATAGGGATATAGAAAGAATACGAAGATTAAGATAGCGCCCTCTAGGGACATGATGTCCACCCATTTTTGGTCAATTTTTATGCCGAGGTTTTCCCGAAGGAACACCTGTAACACACCGGTATAACCGAGCATTCCCTTGTAGGTGTAAGCGGCGATGTAAGGGGGGATTGCAAAGGGCAGAATCAAACCCCATTTCAAAAATGACCGGAGGGGAAAATCATAGACTGATACCAGCCAAGCCAAGCCTGTCCCAATCACTGCCGATAGGATACCAGTAAAGAACACCAAGATGATCGTGTTGGTGATGTACTCCTTCAGGAGGTAGGTTTTGATATGCACCCAGTTGGCATTGGACTCGTTGAAAACGTTTAACAAAATATTAATATTTGGCAATATCAGGATGAGTATAAAGATTAAACTAAGCACCGACCAGATATTTAAACTAACTTTTAATTGCTTGCTCCAGATCAAACTTGACACTTCCTTTATCGCGGAATTGCAAACAATTATCACTAGAGAATGATAATTAGTGCTTAGGGGGACGAGAGCATCCCCAATTGCATAAGGGATGCTCTCGTTGCAGCATTCTAAGCTATTACTTCCAGCCTACTTCATCAAAGATTTTAGCTGCATCAGCATTTTTCTCGCCTAGGACGGATAAGCTGATGTCCTGAGCTTTGAATTCGCCCCAAGATTTTAAAAGAGCAGAAGCTTCTACCTTAGGATTAGCAGGGTATTCAAAGTTATTTTCAGCGAAGGCTTTTTGTGCTTCTTTACTAGCTAGGAATTCCATGAATTTAACTGCATTATCCTTATTTTTAGCTGCTTTAGTAAGTCCAATACCACTAACATTGATGTGTGTACCTTTTTCCTTTTGGTCAGGGAAGAAAATGCCAACGCTTTCACCAATTTTCTTCTCCTCTGGGTTAGTAGAATTAAGTAGTCTACCTAAATAATAGGTGTTAGATATGGCGATATCACCTTGACCAGCTGCCACAGCAGTAATTTGGTCTGTATCTCCGCCCTCAGGCTGACGGGCCATGTTGGCTAAAACGCCCTTCGCCCACTTCTTGCCATAGTCCTTGCCATAAAGCTCGATAAAGGAAGCCATTAGCGATTGGTTGTAAATGTTAGAGGAAGACCGAACTAAAATCTTACCTTTCCATTTAGGAACAGTTAGGTTTTCGTAGGTAGATAAGTCGGCAGGCTTTACTCTGTCTTTAGCGTAAACTAATACTCTGGCTCTAATTGTTAAGCCAAACCAGTTGTTTTCTGGGTCTCTTAATTTTGCAGGGATACTGCTCTCCAACGCACTGCTAGTAACGGGCTGTAACAAGCTCATGATCTTGGCCTTGTGAAGTTTACCAGCATCGGCAGTAATCAACAAATCTGCTTGCGAATCGGCACCCTCTCTTTGTAATCTTTCAATTAACTCATCAGACTTGCCCTTAACCACGTTAACAGTGATACCAGTTTGATCAGTAAACTTTTTGTAAAGTACATCATCGGTATCATAATGTCTGTCGGTATAAAGGTTGACCGTGCCAACAGCAGGGGTTTGGTTAGCTGGTGCAGTTTGTTCGGCAGGCTTTTCTGCGGCAGGCTTTTCGCTACCGGTGGAGCAACCTGCAAGGCTAGTTAAAGCAAGGGCTAATAACAAGCCGGTTACGATTTTCTTAAAATGTCTTTTCATGTTTCTTCGTGACCTCCCTAAACTATAATATTTTGAGAATGGTTTTCAATGCTTATTATGAGTGATATTGATTCTCAAGTCAATAGGCTTTAAATGAATTTTAAAAAAATGGGTAATGCTAAATTGATTCCCTTCCCCTTTTCTGCGCCGGAAGCAGCAGTAATGGAATATAGTCCCTTAAGTGGGGAATAATATTTCTGCCTCTTGTTAAGCTTTGGAGGAAGATTAAAAATTGACATTTTTCAATTAAAGCAGGATTGTGCCGGAAAGAGCAGGATATTCCCTGTAAAAGACGTTTAATTAAATGCTATAAATAGAATGCAGAAATGTCAATAGTTTGTCTATATTAGTTCGTTCATACTAGTTCGGATGTGTAAAGGTGGAGTGAGATGACTCGACAAAAAATCAAAGACGGTCAACTCAGTAATTCCTTGAGCAGAAATCGCCTTTTGGAGCTAGTTGACAAGGGCGTGTTAAAAAATATCTTAAATGCTTTTACCAAAGCCACCGGTTTAACAGCCAATATTGTGGACACGGAAGGACGGTCTATTTTTTCTAAAGCCGATGCTCAGAAAAACTGCAAATTTTGTCAAATGATTTGGCAGTTGCAGCGGGATAAAGGACTGCAACGGTGTCGTGGTGCTTACGCCAGAGCTGGTAAGCAGGCTGCCATGTTCGGTGAACCCTATATCTTTCGCTGTCCTGCCGGGTTGATAGAGTGGGCTGCCCCAATCATTATCGATGATGAGCACCTGGGTTCCATAATTTGTGGGCAGGTGTTAATGTGGGAACCAGAAGATTTCTTTTGGATTGAGCTAAAAGAGATGAATAAAGCTTTAACTGATGCCTATCAGCCTTTGTTCGAAGCTGCTAAGGAATTAAAGGTGGTATCCGGCGAAAAGGTGCAGGGCGCTGCTGACTTACTATTTGTTACGGCCAATTATATCATGAAAGCTGGCTGGGAAAGCTTGCAGCACAGCAAAGAATTAGCCTTACAGCAATCATTGCTGAATTCGGAGATCCAAAACCGCAAGGTTTTGGAGGAAAAACTCAGTAAACAAAGTTTTAGTTTGATGTACTCTCTAGATAAAGAAAAGGATTTGGTCAGTAAAGTAAAAATTGGGGATTTGGCAGGTGCGACGCAAATCTTTCGGGAGTTGCTGGCGGACATTTTTATTGTAGGTGCAGCTAAATTGCCAATTATCAAGGCGCGTACCGTAGAGCTGGGTGTTATCCTTTCCCGAGCTGCTGTTGAGGGCGGTGCTGATACAGAACAAGCCTTAGGTATTAACACTGAGTTTGTCCAAGATGTTAATCGGTTCAACTCTATAGAAGAGATCGATCTGGCAGCGGTAAAAGCTCTAGAGAGATATCTACAGGCTGTACAGCGTAACAAGAGTGTCAAGAATCATCAAATAATCCAGGGTATTAAGGAATTTATCCGAAAAAACTATAATAAAAGTCTGACTCTTGAGGATATTGCGGCCTCTGTTTATCTCAGTCCGTACTATGTGAGTCGGATATTTAAAGAAGAGCAAGCTGCTACTGTAATGGACTATCTGACTCAAGTGAGATTGGAAGAAGCCAAAAAACTTTTACGTAATCCACGCTATCAAATTGATGAGGTTGCCGAGAAGCTTGGCTACAACGACGCTAGTTATTTTTCCAAGGTTTTTCGGCGCAACGTTGGAATGTCACCGACCCAATTTAGGCAACAGTCTTAAGGGGTTAAAGAAAGGTTAAAGTCATGGAACATTTCAAGATCATCACTGAAATCCAGGCAGGTTTATTAGATGGCGACGCTCAGTTAGTTAAAGACAAAACGGAGTTGGCTTTGTCTTATGGTATCAAGGCTAGATATATCATCGAGCAAGGTCTAATTCCCAGCATCAGGGATATCGGAGAGAAGTTTAGGGATGGGGAATTATTCATTCCAGATGTCTTAATGTCTTCCCGAGCGATGCATGCCAGCTTGTATGTATTGCGACCACTGCTTTCTAGCTCGCGTCTCGCCTCAAGGGGCAGGGTGATTGTCGGAACAGTAGCCGGGGATTTACACGACATCGGCAAAAGCATGGTGACCATGATGCTAGAAGGTGCGGGCTATACAGTAATCGACTTGGGAATAGATGTGCCGGCCACTGACTTTATCCAGGCAGTGAAGCAACATAAACCGGACATCTTGGCCATGTCAGCTCTCTTGACTACCACCATGAGTGAGCTGGGGGAAGTGGTCGCCCAGCTCAAGGAGGAGGGCTTACGGCACACCGTCAAGATCCTGGTCGGTGGTGGTCCTGTAACCCCGGAATTTGCTTTAGCAATCGAGGCTGATGCTTACGCAGCAGACTCCTTTCATGCCATTGAAGCAGCCAATCGTTTGATAACCGGAGAGGTGGGTTTTTTTGCCGTATCTTAGTTCATCAGTTAGACGGGGAATTTCAACAGCTGAAAGGGGGGATGATATGGATACTGCTAGGATATTTTTAAGTTCTGGGCAGGTTTTACAAGCAGCAACGGGTGCCAAGCTAGCTGAGGTTGTGGCGGCGGCCGGAATTGCCCTTGATTCTCCCTGTGGTGGTCAGGGTAAATGCGGCCAATGTACAATTGCTGTTAAGTTTTCGGAAGCTGGCGCAATACAGCAAGTCCTAGCCTGCACCTATTTGATCCAAACCGATCTTTGGGTCCAGATTCCCGTAGACGTTGATAAAAAGGGTACAGTTATTTTGTCCTCCGGGAGCGGCTTGCCGGTAAATTTGAATTCTGGGATTAAAAAATACTGTATCGCCGAAGGCATTATTGGCAGCCAGTCATATTGGGAAGGGATTGGAGCGAAAGCTGCTCAGCTTGGTTTGCGGGTCAATCCGACTCTTGATTTATTACAACGTATTGCTCGGTTAGGGTTGGCCAAAAAAGAGGCGCCCTTTACCTTGGTAAGTTCAGGTAACGAGGTGATCGATGTAGAGTTGGGGGATACCAGGGGTAAGTGTTATGGGCTGGCAGTAGATATTGGCACCACTACAGTAGTTGGCTACCTTATGGACTTAATAACGGGAGAGCAGATCGCTGTGAGCTCCGGATTAAATGGTCAGCGTGTTTTCGGTGCTGATGTGATTAGCCGGATCAACACCGCTAAAGCCAAGGAAAACCACCTGAAGCAGCTTCAGGATTGGGTGATCGACACTATTAACCAAATTCTGGGCACACTAATTCAGGAGACTGGGGTGGCACCGGAAAACATATCTGCCATCACAATAGCAGGTAACACCTGTATGCAGCACTTAGTATTGGGACTAAACCCCAGCAGCTTAGGACAGGCTCCGTTTAGACCTGTTATCAGTCAGCCGGTTGAGGTTTCGGCCCAAAGTTTAAATCTAGCTGTTAATCCCCAGGCTAGGGTGTGGTTATTACCTGTTATTGCCGGTTTTGTCGGTGGAGATACAGTAGCAGCCATTCTGGCTAGTGACCTCCATCGCCTGGATGGAGTTAGAATGTTAGTGGATATCGGTACCAATGGGGAGCTAGTGATCAATGCTCACGGGCGGATGATGGCCTGCTCTGCGGCAGCAGGGCCAGCTCTGGAAGGAGCCGAAATTACCTTCGGGATGAGAGCTGAGCTGGGCGCCATTAGTAAGGTACAGTTGCTTCCGGAAATTAAATTAGACGTTATCGGTGGAGGACCAGTCCAAGGTATTTGTGGATCGGGTTTGGTGGATTTGGTGGCAGAGCTGATCCACTGGAAGCTAATTAATCGGCGCGGCCGGTTATCCAGTGCTGAAAATTATCATGGTCCGGAAGCTTTAAGGCAACGGTTGGTTAAAGGAGAAAAAGGGGTGCGCTTTATTGTTTGCCAGACCCAAGAAAATCAGGGTCAGGAAATCTATCTAGACCAGCAGGATGTTACCCAAATCCAATTGGCCAAAGGAGCATTACGTACCGCTATAGAGCTGCTCCGGATGAAGTCTGGTCAAGAGGGCAGCCAAGTAGAAGAGGTACTGTTAGCGGGAGCTTTTGGTAACTTCTTAAACATTGAACAAGCGTTACTGATTGGCTTGCTGCCAACCTGGGCCAAGGGAAAGGTACGCCTGATCGGCAATGCTGCAGGAGAGGGGGCCAAAATGGCGCTGCTGTCTGTTGAGAAACGTGTGGAGGCGGCAGAAATTGCCCGAAGTGTGGAATTCCTGGAGTTGGCCGGAACTAGGGAGTTTCAGGAGAACTTTGTCAAGGCACTGCTTTTTGACTGGGCTCAATAAGAGGAAGGTCAAGATAATACCAAAAAGTATTAAGATTGTCCAAATACAGCTTAGCAGTCAGTTTAGTATGATTGTGGTAGGAGGTACACAACATATCTTCTCCCAATAAAAAGTGTGGAAGGAGATAACATCTATGGGCCATGAACAGCAAGGACAGCGTTTTACACCCAGGGCCATTAAAGATGTTACAAGGAACTGGGGAATATTTGGTCGCCTCGATTCAGCGGTTTTTATAAGCTCAGCAACTTTAATCTTGGGTGTTGTGTTTTGGGGAGCTGTCGATAGCAGCAGTCTCGGAAAGGTTTCCAACGTAGTGCTTAAATACCTGCTGGAGCAATGGGGCTGGATGTATATGGCCGGGGTGTTATTCTTTGTGCTGTTTTGTGTATATTTAGCGCTTAGCAAGTACGGTAGTATTAAGCTGGGTGATGAGCAGGATGTACCGGAATACTCGGATTTTTCCTGGTTTGCCATGTTGTTCGGCTGTGGGATGGGAGTTGGTCTGGTCTTTTGGTCAGTAGCGGAGCCTATTTTCCACTATCTAAAAGGTCCTGCCTATGCTGGCCCGCATGGAAGCCAACAAGCCGCCGAGTGGGCCCTGCCAATCTCTTTTTTTCATTGGGGGATTAGCGCCTGGGCAACCTTTGTGGTCATCGGTTTGGCTATGGGGGTAATGTTATTCCGGAAGAAAATGCCGGCGTTAATCAGTTCTTGTTTTTATCCCATTTTGGGAGACAAAATCTACGGACCACTTGGCAAGCTGATTGACATTGTTACCTTGGTTGCCTCCCTATTTGGTATGGCTACTACTATCGGCCTGGGCACAATGCAACTCAGTGCAGGATTAACTTATAACTACGGCATTCCAGCAAGCATCAATTTGAACTTGGTGGTACTGGCTATTGTCACCGTCTGTTATCTTGCTTCCGCCTGTTTACCCATTGCAAAGGGCATTAAGCGCGGCTCTAACCTTAGCATGATCGCCTGTATCAGTTTACTGATTTTTGTCTTTTTATTAGGTCCCACCAAGTTCATCTTAGATAATTTTTTCAATGCCACAGGCATCTATATTCAAAACTTCTTTACCATGAGTTTATGGCTGGAACCAATTCAAAAAAGTAGCTGGTTAGGTTCCTGGACTATCTTTTACTGGGCTTGGTGGGTAGCTTGGGCTCCATTTGTGGGGATGTTTATCGCTAAGATTTCTAAGGGGCGGACCATTCGTGAATTTGTTTTCGGGGCGATGGTTGCACCAACGGTATTAGATATGATTTTTTTCGGGATATTTGGTTCTACCGCTCTGAAAATGGAATTGACCCAAGCCACCAAAGGTTTGCTGTATGCGGCTATCGACAAAAATGTGGCCAGTTCAATCTATGTCCTGCTGCAGCAATTTCCCTTAGCTAATATCACGGCAGTTGTAACACTTTTTGTCATCTTTACCTTCTTTGTAGTATCGGCGGACTCCTGTACTATTGTACTGGGCATGTTATCAAGTGGTGGTAACGAAAAACCCAAAACCAGCTTGAAGCTCTTTTGGGGGCTAGTGATGGGTGTGTCGGCAGGGGTTTTGATGCTTATGGGCGGACTGGAAGCTCTACAGATGGCTTCAATCGTGGGCGCTTTTCCCTTTATCTTGATCATGTTCTTTATTTGTTACGCTTTAATCAAAGTTATCAAAGCCGAAGTTTAACAGCATCGCTAAATTAAGGAGGAGTGATTTTTCGTGTTCAGATTTACTGCAGAACAATTGGTTTACGACATAAATGGGGTTAAAATTGGAGGTCAACCGGGGGAGTATCCAACGGTATTAATCGGCAGTATGTTTTATCGCGGGCACAAGATTGTACAGGATACACAGAAAGGTATCTTTGATGAGCATGCCGCTAAAGCTCTGTTAGAGCAGGAGGCTGAGCTAAGTGCGGAAACCGGAAATCCCAGAATTGTGGATGTAATCGGAGATACTGTGGAAGCGCTGACTCGCTATGCGGAGTTTGTCTTCAAACACACTGATGCACCAATTCTTTTAGACAGTGTAAGCGCTGAGGTTCGAACCGGGGCACTAAAGTACTTTGCTAAAGATTCCTCGGTAATCAACAGAATTATTTATAATTCCATCGAAGAAAACTACACCGAAGAGGAACTGGCTGCCATTAAAGAAGCTGGGGTGAAAACTGCTGTAATTCTGGCCTTTAGCAAGAAACACTTAAAACCTTCTAAACGAGTGGACCTGCTGGCAGGTGACGATCAGCACGAAGGTTTGATTGCCGCAGCAAAAAGAGCGGGAATCGAGCAATTCCTGGTCGACCCGGGGGTGCTTGATGTGGCCAGCAATAGTTGGACCACCAAGGCCATTTACGATGTGAAGGAGAAATTCGGTTATCCCGGTGGTTGTGCACCATCAAATGCCCTTTATCTTTGGAAGAAAATGCGGTCTAAAGGTACTCCTTTCTTTGAAGTTGCCGGTTCTGCTGTGTTCACCTATCCCATTACCCAGGGAGCAGACTTTATTCTGTATGGTCCCATGATGAATGCTCCGTGGGTATACCGGGCGATTGCTACCACAGATGCCATGATAGCTTATACCAATAAAATAACCGGAACAAAGTTAGGTACGACGGAACATCCACTAATGAAGATTTTTTAAACTATAAAGTGAAAGGGGCTGCTTGCTGATGACAAACTCAACTGTTTCAAAAAGTCGGGCTGTTTTGTACATCTCTTCTTCCATTGTCTTGTTATTCGTACTATTCGGGATGTTCCTTCCCACCCAAATGGGTGCAGTTGTTAACGCCGTGTTTGCCTTTTTAACAACCAAGTTTGGTTGGCTATACTTGCTGTCTGTGGCCATCTTCATTGTTGTCATCTTTGGGATAGCGCTAAGTCGCTATGGGAAAATTAAGCTTGGCCAGGATGAGGATCAACCTGAGTTCTCTAACTTCCAATGGTTTGCTATGCTTTTCGGTGGTGGTATGGGTATCGGTCTGGTATTTTGGTCAGTTGCCGAACCGATCATGCACTACTTGTCTCCACCCATTGGTAAAGGTGGAACCGAGGAAGCCATGCACACTGCCATGCGAACGGTGTTCTTCCACTGGGGTATTCACGCTTGGGCCATCTTTGCCATTTGTGGTCTGTCCTTGGCCTACTTCCAGTTCCGCAAAGGGCTGCCCTTTCTGGTCAGTTCGGCCTTCTACCCGCTGATTGGCGAGCGGATTTATGGTCCTATTGGCAAAGCTATTGATATTCTATCAGTGTTTGCTACCGTGTTTGGTGTAGCTACCAGTTTGGGTCTGGGCTCCAGTCAAATTGCCACCGGCTTGCAATATATCTGGGGAATCAAGTCCACACCTATGACCATTGCCTTAATCATTGGGGTAATGACCCTGATCTTCACTTTTGCTACCGTGTCTGGTCTGCACAAGGCCATGCAGGCTGCTGCTAATATCAAGGTTTGGCTTTCCGTTGCCTTCATGGGGTTTATTTTCCTCTTCGGAGGGATGGTCTTCATTCTGAATAATTTCACTGATACCCTAGGGGCGTATCTGCAAAACTTCATCGGTCAGAGTCTGTGGATGGGTAACCCGGAATGGTTACAGGGTTGGACCATCTTTTACTGGGCCTGGTGGATCGCTTGGGCTCCCTTCGTTGGCCAATTTATAGCTCGGGTTTCCAAAGGTCGGACCATCCGGGAGTTTGTTTTGGCAGTAACTCTGTTGCCTGTTGGCTTCTCGTTTATCTGGTTATCCATTTATGGTGGTGCAGCTTTCAACCTGGATAAACTATCCAAAGGGGCCATTCAAGCGGCTGTTAACGCTGATTACACCACAGCATTATTTGTTACCTTGAAACAAATGCCATTTTATTCCCTTACAGCTCCTTTAGCAATTGTGCTGATTGTAGCTTCGTTTATCGGAGCTGCCAATTCGGCAACCTACGTACTGGCTATGTTGACTTCCGGTGGGGATATGAATCCTAGCGAGAAACTGCGCGGATTCTGGGGCATCACCCAAGGGGCAATCACGATCATGCTAATTTTAGTGGGTGGAACCGCTGCCTTAAAAGCCTTACAAACTGCTTCCATTGCTGCCGCCTTCCCTTTCATGCTAATCATGTTGGTGATGTGTTATAGCATCTTCAAAGCCTTGCGGGAAGAACAGCAGTAACTTGTGAAATATTCAGTTACCTACCAATTATTTAGTAACTTACCGATTATTCAGCGACTTACCAATTATAGAAGTGAGGTGTTTATTGTGATCCCAAAGTTCAATGTTCTAACCCCCGAACAGGTTCAGTCAGTTCATGATCACACAATTAAAATCCTCGAAGAAATCGGGGTGGAATTTTCCTATGAGCCTGCTTTGGAAGTATTTCGGGCCCAGGGACAAAAAGTGGAAGGTCACCGTGTATATTTTCAACGGGAGTTTGTAGAAGCGATGGTGAAAAAAGCACCAGCCCAGTTCACACTACATGCTCGCAATCCAGAACACAACTTAGTATGTGGGGGCGAAAACATTATCTTCATGCCTGGGTATGGAGCTCCCTTTATCCATGAAGCCGATGGCAAAAAACGGAACGCCACCATGGCTGACTATGATAATTTCGTCAAACTTGCCGGAGCTAGTCAGAACTTACACATGACGGGCGGGACAGTGGTTGAACCAACTGATGTGGAGGATGGTATCCGCCACCTGAAAATGATGTATAGCCACATTACCAACTCTGACAAG
Source organism: Carboxydocellales bacterium (assembly GCA_049302075.1). Classification (GTDB taxonomy): domain Bacteria; phylum Bacillota; order Carboxydocellales; family JAJZTU01; genus JBAQLS01. Next base: position 29,645 of record JBAQLS010000031.1, read on the forward strand.
TGCTTCATGGGCAGTTCCTCCGGTGCTGACAAGGCCCAGGATTCCATTGATATGGCAGCCTTACTCTTCGGTGGTAGGCAGGTTATTAAAGAGAAACCAGCCCTGATTTGTCTGATTAACTCAGTTACCCCGCTCAAATATGATGATCGAATGTTGGGTGCGCTAATGGCCTATACCCAAGCGGGCCAGGCCATAGTTATCGCCGCTTTGGTAATGTCCGGCTCCACAGGTCCGGCGACCATGGCAGGAGCGCTGGCACTACAGAATGCGGAGGTTCTGGCTGGTATTACTTTAGCTCAAAGCATTAATCCTGGCACTCCGGTAGTTTACGGGTCAACCTCTGCCATTACCGACATGTCCACAGGCTCTTTAGCCATTGGCAACCCGGAAGGGGCACTTTTTACCTCAGCCAGTGCCCAGATGGCCAGATTCTACGGTGTGCCTAGCCGTGGGGGTGGGGGGTTAACCGATGCTAAAATTGCTGATGCTCAGGCCGGTTATGAATCGATGATGACACTGATGGCAGCTAGTACCACAGGAATTAACTTTGTGTTGCATACAGCTGGTATCCTGCAGTACTTTATGGCCATGTCCTATGAAAAGTTTATGGTGGATGACGAAATTGCCGGAATGCTGCTAAGATACCTAAAGGGTTTTGATTTCACTGAGGATAAATTCGCCTTTGATGTTATCAAAGAGGTAGGTCCAGGTGGTCACTTCTTAACCCAAAAGCATACGCGAAAAAACCACAAAGTGGAGATGCGGCGGCCCCAGTTAAGCGACAGATTGTCCTATGACGGATGGGGCAAGGAGCATTTAGATACCAACTGGCGGGCGAACAGGAACTGGCAAGAGGTTCTGGGCAGTTACCAGCCGCCAGTGTTGGAGGCCGGCCTAGTACAAGTACTAGATAGCTTCATAGCGAAACGCACCAAGGAACTTCTTGGCTAGACTTCAATAAAAAATGGAGGGATTAGCAATGAACGAAATTTTTGAGGAAATTAAAGAAGCGGTGATCGACGGGGATGAAGATCTGGCTGAGCAACTGGCCCAACGGGTGCTAGATGAAAATATAAATCCAGTCGAGGCGGTGCAAAACGGTTTTATCAAAGGCATTGAGCAGGTGGGTAATAGTTGGAAATTAGGCGAAGCCTTTTTACCCGATGTAATGATGGCTGCTGATGCGATGAAAGCGGGTTTGGCAGTTTTAGAGCCCGCCATTGCCGAAATGGGTAGTGACGGAGGCGAGATTGCTGCCAAAATCGTCTTAGGTACTGTTGAAGGTGACATCCATGATATTGGCAAGAACATAGTGGGAGCATTGCTAACTGCAGCAGGATTCAAGGTTTATGATTTAGGTACTGATCAAAAACCAGAACAGTTTTTAGCCAAAGCGGATGAGGTCGGTGCGCAGATTATTGCGGCTAGTGCTCTGTTAACTACCACCATGAACGCCCAAAAGGAATTGGTTGAATATCTAATAGAAAAAAACTTGCGCGACAAGTACAAGGTTATTATTGGTGGTGGGCCGACAAGTAAGGCCTGGGCAGATGAGATTAAGGCCGATGGTTGGGCAGAAACGGCTGATGAAGCAGTAGATGTTTGCAAACAGTTGTTGAGCTAATTGCTTTTTTCTAAACTATAATTCTTCATCCGTGTGGTGAGAACCCAGATTTTATCCAAAGTCTGGGTTCTCTTATATACATTGCTTGGAACAAAATTAAGGAGAAAAAATCAAGTGGTTATAAGTAACGGGTTATAAAATTTTTTGCAGGCAGGGTGAAATAACATGAAGATAAAACTTATCGGTTGCGCTTCCACCAAAAACGAAGTTGCCTGGTTGGACATTATCCAGGAAGCTGACTGTTGTTTTCTGGATTACTCCTATCACGCCAGTCCTACTAAACTGAACCGTAAACTTCAAGAAATTATTGATGAGAGTCAGCATTATGATTTGATTATCTTAACCTTTAGCCGCTGTGCTAATTCCTTGGTCGGTTTGAAATCACCAGGAGTACCGCTAATATTTCCCGCTACCCATGACTGCATTGGGTTACTATTGGGTTCCAATGAAAAACACCAAAGTGTTTTTAGAGAGCATGTGGGTACGTATTACTTTAGTCAAGGTTGGCTGGATTATGGGCGTACTCCCTTGGCGGAGTACTTGGAATATCAACAGAAATATGGCGAAGAAAAAGCCCGCCATTTGATTTCAGCTTTATATGGTCGATATGATCAAGCAATGTTGATTATCACGCCTGGTATGAAGAACATTGAGTATTATCGCCAACGGGTTAAAGAAATTGCTGACTTTTTTGGTTGGAAAATAGCTGAGCTTGAGGGAGATGTTGGTTTGTTAGCAGCGGTATTAAAGGGGCAGGTCAGCAAGGGAGTAATCTATGTGGAAGCAGGAATGGAAGTAAAGCCAGAGCTGTTTTCTTCGTAGAATATTATAAATTGGATAGTAACTCACTGAGTAGAAAAGGAATACAATAACATAGAAGTTGAGGAGGGATGATAATGTCTAATTGCTTGCAGCCACAACAAGTCAGTTGCGTTGAGGCGTCGACCATTAACCAGCCCGATTGTGATAATACTACCGTATCCCTTGATGGGGTATTGTGCGGAGGCACAATAGCAAAAGTTTCAGTTCTTCTTTCCGAACTGAATATTCAAATTAACCTCGATTCTACTATTACCTTACCTGAACCGGCACTAGAAATAAAAAAGATCAAAAAGCGTCTGAAGCTCACCCAATGTATTCTCCTACAAGATACCAATAAACTCTTTCTGAAGGGATTTGTCCGCAAGAATATTGAATACGCTACGCGTACTTGTTCCAATAACGTGGGATTTTGTGGAGACATCCGTCACTGCACCGTAGATATCCCCTTTAGATGTGTAACACCGGTATGTTTCAACATTCTTGAGCCAGCCCCAATACGTTTTAACACCAGAGATGAGTTTGAATTCTTTAGAACCCAGGAATTGCCCCGTAGTGATTTTGCGGAAAAGGATCAGTTACTAGCTGGTGACTTTTCTGAGTTTAACCAAATAGGTACTGAATACTTTAATGAACTTCCCTTCTGTGACTTAGTCAGCTGCAGAATTGTAGAGTTCGATGAGTTCATAAATCGTACCCGGTCAGTGGGTGTTACTATTCCTTTCGAAGAATTTGCATTCTTAGAAATTAATGAAAAGATGGTTATCGACTTGACCCTCAAAATACTCCAGAAACGTCAGGTAGCAATTCCGGCAATTGTCGATTAATCGAACAAAACCAAGTTGATTCAGGTAACCGAACAGTTATGAATTGCATATAATTAATTACAACTTATAAAAGGGGGGATGGTAATGTCATCCAATTGCATTAAAACGCAACAAGCTTGCGTTGAAGCTAGCGCTATTGACCAACCCGATTGTGCCAACACTGAAATCACTCCTCGGGACGTGCTGATAAAAGGTGTAATAGCAAAAATACCCGTTGTGCTTGCAGAACTGGCTATCCAGGTTAACGTCGATTCAACTATTACTCTGCCTGAGCCGGCATTGGAGATAAAGCAGATTAAAAAACGCTTAAAAGTCACCCAATGCATGTTGTTGCAGGATACCAACAAGCTATTCATCAGAGGTTTCGTCCGTAAAAACATCGAATATGCAACACGCGATTGTTCAAATGCAGTAGGGTTCTGCGGGGACATTCGTCACTGCACGGTGGATATCCCCTTCAGATGTGTAACGCCGGTCACATTCAATGTTAAACGGCCTGCGCCTCTGCGTTTCAACACTACAGAAGAATTTGAATACTTTAGAACCCAAAGCCTGCCACTCACTGACTTTGCAGAAAAAGACCAATTGGCAGCCGGTGACTTCTCCGAGTTTAACCAAATTACTAATGAATACTTTAATGAACTTCCCTTCTGTGAACTCATCAGCAGCAAGATTACCGAATTCGATGAGTTTATCAATCGCACACGACCGGTAGGTGTTGAACTGCCCTTTGAAGAATTAGAATTTGAAGTAATTGATGAAAAGATGGTTATCGATATTACCCTTAAATTACTTCAGAATCGTCAGGTAGCAATTCCTGCCTCACATAGCTGCTAAACTATAATTTCAACCCCCGCGAATTATTCACGGGGGTTATTTTTTGTGCGCCCAGCATATGGGCACTTGCTATTAGGAGGATTTGTTGGTTATATGTGCTTCAACACTATTAACTTTAACGCTTGCCTTTCTAAACGGTTCACTGCTGCGAATTTCTTTCGGTTGTGTTCTTTGGACAGGTGAGTTGGAAGATACTGCCGGATTAGTATACCTGCTTTGCTGATTGTCCTTGGTGTATTGTGCTTTTCGTATGTTTGTTTTGTCAGCAAGCTCTAAATCTACTCTCAAGTCTGAAAGTTTACTAAGGGCTTCCTGGGTGTTTAGTTCTATTATTACTTCTGTTTTAGCTTTTTTTTCTTTCATAAATATCTCTCCTTATAATAAGGTTTGCGACAAATCCAGTGAGAACAAATTCATGAAAGCGGCAGGAAAAGTATTTTTGTTCGAGCTGCCTGCAATGATTGGACCGCCTTTAATATACTATGAAAGTGAGTCGTTTTTTGATATTGAATAGAGCAATAAAGACTTTTTTTATAGATATTATTTCTAATTTTAGAAAAGTTCGTAACACCTTTGCCTATCTTTGAATAATGTTATTGCAGGGACGCTTCTTAACCAGCGTACTTAAAGAAATTATATTCTGTGGAGGGGATTTTATGGCCTGGGTTTCAGGATCCATTGTATTCGAAAAACCATCGGAGGAACAGCATCAGTTTAAGGGTGATATTGTTATAACCAAAATAGACACCATGGTTTTCCACGGTATAGTACTGGAGGGTGAAGGCAAGACACCGGTACCGGGAGCACTGGTTAAGTTATTTGCCCGTTTAAATGATGGGGACGAAGAACCCCTTGCTCACTCGCTCACCGGAAGCGACGGATTCTATTTGCTGCAAGTTGACAAGAAGAAGATACCGGTAGATGCCTGTGCAATTGTTGTCAGAGTCGGTGCTAATGTAGATTCACCCGGAGACTAAGCACGGGGTGTATGACGGTTGGGGAGGAATTAGGTCTTTTAATCGGGAGGAGGAGGATTTTTGTGAAAAGCACCTTGACTCGGCCGGGAAGTGAAACTAATAATTTTACGGCCCCGGAAATTAATGGATTATTACGCTTTTACGGTGTGGTCAAAAACGATAATAATTCAGTTGTGCAAGGTGCCATTGTAATGTTATTCGCTTGTTTAGAGGACGGAGTAGAAAATTCTCTGGGGTACACCTGCACCGACAAGCGTGGTCAATACTTTTTGACTACACCGAGCCCAACGGATTATACCGAACTTATCGGGTTTAAAGTGAGAGCCTGCATTAATGGCAAAATGCCCGAAATAATTGCTTTACCGGAAAATTACGTCGAGGAAGAACCTAATAGCTTTGCACAGAATGAGGTAGAGGAAGCATGTATCGAGTTGGGGCATGACAATGTGCAGGTGGAGTATGAAAATGTGCAGGTGGAGTATGAAAATGTGCAGGTGAAGCATGCCGGGTTGAAACAGAAGTCTGAGGCTCTAAACGATAAGAAGATTAACGAAGATGCAGTCAGTAAACGTTACTTTCTCCCACCGCAAATGGATAACACTCTAACTGATAGTGCTAGCGGTAGTGTTGCTTATTTGCGCGGGAATGAGATATGGGTTACTGTATTCGGACGATAGTTGCCCTTTATATGGATTAGGCTCTCACCTCTACCAAATATGTAAAGAACTCGGGTTAATGTTATCCGAGTTTTTTTATATTCCAAGACACTATAAAGCGCCCAACGTTAATCCGTAAAGGCGAAGATTTGGAAAAAGTCAGCGCATGGCTTGGGCACAAGGATCCCGATTTTACTTTCAAAAGATATTACCACTACATTCCGCAAAAGGTTGAAAATAAGGAGGCAGAGAGAATTAATAAACTATTATTTGGTTCAAGCGGCAAAAAGAAAACGGCTGGTAGTTAATCGCCAGCCGACTGCTTAAGCAGGGGTTTCCGATGTGAACAAAATGTGAACAAATTTGATTCTGATACAACCTCTTGTTCTCTGGAAACCTCGGAAACCTTGCTATTATTGACTTTTATTGGTGGGCGATAACGGACTCGAACCGCCGGCCTCTTGCATGTCAAGCAAGCGCTCTAACCAACTGAGCTAATCGCCCGAAATAAATGGAGCGGGTGAAGGGGATCGAACCCTCGCAACCAGCTTGGAAGGCTGGGGCTCTACCACTGAGCTACACCCGCATGGCGGAGAAGGAGGGATTTGAACCCTCGCGAGACTTACGCCCCCTACGGCATTTCCAGTGCCGCCTCTTTAGCCGCTTGAGTACTTCTCCAAGTTGTTTAACCATATCCAAAAACCGATAAAAACAAGTTGTCCTTTGGTGCGCCCGGTAGGAATCGAACCTACGCACCAGGTTCCGGAGACCTGTGCTCTATCCACTGAGCTACGGGCGCATGAGTTGGAGCGGAAGACGGGATTCGAACCCGCGGCCCTCGCCTTGGCAAGGCGATGCTCTACCACTGAGCCACTTCCGCAAAATGGTGCGGACAAGAGGACTTGAACCTCCACGGGCTTGCACCCACTAGAACCTGAATCTAGCGCGTCTGCCAATTCCGCCATGTCCGCATAAATGGTGAGCCATGCTGGACTCGAACCAGCGACACCCTGATTAAAAGTCAGGTGCTCTACCGACTGAGCTAATGGCTCAAAGTTATTTTGTCAGTTATTAGTCTAGCTACCAAGTATGGCTAAGCATAGATAAACAACTGCCATTATCAAAGATAATGGCTGGGGAGGCTGGATTCGAACCAACGAATGGCGGAGTCAAAGTCCGCTGCCTTACCGCTTGGCTACACCCCAGTATGGTGGAGGGAGAAGGATTCGAACCTTCGAAGGCAGAGCCGGCAGAT
>JBAQLS010000032.1:0-16917 GCA_049302075.1 Carboxydocellales bacterium
TGAAGACCTTCAATAATATCCGAAAGGTAACCACTGCCGGTACGACCAAGTACTTTAACCGAATAGATTTCTACTTGTGGAGCTGTTCCCACTACGCCTATACTATTATTGACTGCTCCAATAATTCCTGCAACATGTGTACCATGACCGTTGTCGTCCTGAAATGTTTTTGCTGAGTTAATAGTATTAATTCCACCCTTGATATTTGCTAATACGTCGGGGTGGTTCCTATCCACGCCAGTATCGATTATTGCCACTTTAACAGCCTGCCCTGTTGAAGAGACCCACGCAAGCTCAGCGTCTATACGATCAACTCCCCAGGGTAAACTCTGTGCCGGCTGTACTGATGTTGCCGGAGCCTTTGTGATGGTGATTTGAATGTCTTCATCAATTCTAAGCACTTCGGGGTATTGTTTCAAGGCCTTTTCTGCTGCTTTCGTGGGAAGAACAATAGCCTTCCCATGTATAAGAGGTAATGGTTTTTTTATGGAACCCCCTACTTTTGCAATTATTTCAGAAGTTATACTGTCCTTGACCCCTTCTTTAAAGATGACTATTTTATGTTGAGATTGTTCTGTAGAGATAGCAACATTCGGTAATGAAAAAAATACAAAGCTCATGATTAATAGTAGAGAAATTTTTACCTTACTTTTCATCACTTTATTTTCCTCTCCTCCGATTATTTTATAACTTGATTATATTATTCCACATTGTAAAAAACAAGGCAATCCGTAAATATGTAATTTTTGTAAATTCATAAAGGGAAGTCTTGTTTAATCACCGCATATCCAAGATTGACTCACTACGAACTGGCAGTCGGACCTCTTTTAACCAAAAACCGAAAAATGGTGGTCTTAAATGGAATCTCTAAAATAATTACTTCGCAAGCTTCAGATCTCACCTACCCTGTCACTCCGCCGGTATTAAAATCCTCTGTTCTGGATGTATTATGGTACTTAATAACTTGTCCTTGCGGCCATTAATCTGTCATATCTCACGCACTCGGCTTCCTATGTGTTGACCGGGGTACTTCTTTCTTGCAATATCCCAAATTGAATGATTCTCCTGACCCACTATGTACGTCTCATATTTGATTGGTTGCCCAGCAGAGGCTTGGTTAAGTGTCAGGAGCCTCCCTGCTAGGAAAAACATTATTCCCAGTAAAATAAAGAAGTGAACCCATTTTCTGGCGATCAGCCCACCGCCTTTAGTAACGTCTAACCTCCGGCGCTGTTCAACATTAATAAGCTTGTCCACTTTCCGGCTGTACGCCAATACCTCCGGGTGTTGGAAGTTGAACCCGTGTTTTTCTGCAATAGCTTCAAGTGTCCGCTTGGCCTGTTCTATCTTTAGTGTACTCATTCTATCCCTCCATTCTCCAAACTTCGACCTGCCTTCTTCCCCGTTCCCAGGCCTTATCACCCGGTAACTACACATCCAACATATACCCCATCTGAGATAGAACGTGTCAGTTGCGAAAAGCACCTTTTCTTTCCCTTTACCCAAAAAGTACCTAACAGGATATACGCAGTCATGCTCGGTTTTGAAGGGTAGAAACGATAAGTAAAAAATGGAAAGGCGAGACCATCAAAGGAAATATCAATAGTAAAGGTGATAAAATTTATCATTTTCCTAGCGGGTTTATTAGTTTGTTCTCTATAGAAAGTATTGGAAGCACCCCCGCTCTTATCCCCGTTCACCCATCCAGTACCTCCTTCCATCTAAACTCGCCCTGGTATGTATCGGCAGCCCGGTATGTAGATGAATTACTGGTATCGAACTAACTATGCAGGATTCTCCCAAAATATGTCGAACTAACCAATAACTGAAATAAAAAAGACCTACTGCATATCCGCAGTGGGTCTTATATGTTATTAGTGGATTCGACAGGATTGTATTAAATAAGACATTTCTTAAGTTATGAAAGAGAGGAACCTAAAATGGAATGCCCAACCTGTGGTTTTAAAAATGATAAAAGAGCAGAATGCTGTACAAGGTGTGAAACCGCATTTATTGAAGGTTATTACGAGAACCTACACATGGAATTTAATGTAGAACAAAGACCAACAGGTATTAGTATTCTTGCAGCCTTCAATTTTCTAGGTGGTATTGGGCTACTTATAGTACAAGCTATCTACGGAAGTTCCTTTGGTGAAGTATCGGAAGGTATAGGTATCTCGAGCTGGATTCTAATAATCTCCTTACTTTTTCTAGCTATAACCGGGATACTTTCTGGAGTTGGAATGTGGAAGGGCTCAAAATGGGGATGGTGGTTAGGTTCGTTCTATTATGGCTACGGTATTCTAAGAAACACCAATGCTTTAATTGTGGTCCTCAGTGTGGGGGATGAAATGGGTCTTGAAGGAGATCGGGGTGTAGAATATTATATTGCAAAATACAGTGTCCGTATTGCATTCTATATGTTGCTTTTTCTCTACTTCTTTAAAGACAATGTATTAGAATTTTTTGACCTAAGTTGTCTGCCAAAACTCAGATCAGCAGGGATTATCGCTGCGGTTATTGCGGCATTAGGAGTAGTATCTTATATTGGAACTTCAAACTGATTCATTGATCGGCAGGTACATCATCATCACACATTACCGGCTCCGCTGCCACTCTGACCTAACTTGCTCGCAGTTACACTTTTTGCAATGTGTAGTGGCTGCCAGGGTAGGCATAATGTGCACTAACTTACCGCAATTTCGGTAATGGGCTAAACGTTAGGAGGAATATTCGACCTTGAGCTTGTCTGTATGCAAAAGAAATTAAGTCCCTTTGGGAAATTGACGGAGAGATAATATGGGTTCAACTAATAATCATTCTGTAATGAATAAAACGAAATGGGAAGAAATAAGGATGGCAATGTACAACTTCCCTCAGACCATTCGGTGGAGGACAAAGGATATTAATAATGACCACATAAGTGATTGGGACGCAGAGTGGTTTTACCATTTTCAACTTGGAGGATACGAAACTATAGAATGGTTGGAAATCGAAGTCAATAACGAGTTGGTAAAATCAGAAATCTTAAACATACTGAGGAAGATTCACGTACCAGGTAAGGTTGAAGATATTTCAATATTCATTTTTGGATATCAGACATCGTCAGATATAAATTATATTTAAAACTGGCCTCATTGTTATTCTAATTATAAACGCCCTATATATGATAATTATATTTGTGGATGCAGTTTTAACGGGAAAAAAATGAAATCGTTAGAGCTTAGGTCGTATAATAGGTGGTACTATTATTGTTTATATATATGGAATTGCAACAATTAAAATGGTCCCGGCATTAGGGAGTGACTTACGGTACTCGATTTCCCCTTACTAACTGTGTATTCCATATCATGGAGTTGATAATATGAGCGTAGGATTTAGCTTTATAGAGTTACTCGGACTTGCTGCAATAATAATATTAATCGTTGTAACTGCGGTTATACTCGGACGCAACTTATAGAAAGCTTTAGCTCAGTTGCAGGTTCCGGAGTTTCTGCGAAATTAATTGAAGCGCAGAAGCTCTGGCTAGTCGAGAACAACGGACTGATTACCGGTTCCATTGCTGCCTATCATCGCATATCCAAGATTGACTCACTATGCACTGGCAGCCGGACCTCTTTCACTAGAAACCGAAAAATGATGGTCTTAAAAGGTATCTCTACTGTAACCGTTATAGTAGGAGGACCTTTTTCTTTTATGTCCAGCCGCTTTATTACCAAAGGACCTTCTAAGTAGGACTGCCCGTTCGGGCCTAAACCATTGTCTAATCGTAAATTATTTTGCACCAGCCGCAAAAAAGTTGCCTCTGCCTTGTCTGGGTCAATCTCTGGTGTCCTGTTTCCATCTACGATACTTTCCTCAAGCAAAGAGGAGCTTACCGCAGAAGTTCCCGCTGCATCCAGGGTTGACTGCACCCGTCCCGTAAGTGCATACATCGCCCCTAAGTCAGTAACCAGTCCCAGTAAAAGCAGAAATATGGGCAGTATTAACACTATCCAACCGTATAAAGCCCCGGTTTCCGACCGAAGCAATAACTTACCCTTCTTTGTTAGGCTTTGAAAACCTGCTTTAATTATTAGCGTACCCCGTTGCCCATCCATCATGCAATTCCCCAATCCCCCTTGCCAACTAGCGGAAATAATTCTCACTAATTGCATAACTATCTGCCGCTAATTCCAGGTTAAACTTAAGCTTATCGGAAACTGGACCGAACAGCTGAAAGGAATAAGGGTATTTAATCCGCAGATAAACATCATCATTAAAATGGACTGGAGCCCAAGTAGCGGAGATATCCGCTGCTTCTGGATCTATTCCCCGTAATTTTAGCTGGCTATCAATCTTTGCCTTAATTTCTTCGTTCATCCCGCCGTTAACTGCCATGGCTCGAATGCCGTAATCCACAACAGATACTAAGGAATTATCCACTCCCGCCACCAGTCCAGCTTCTATAATCCCAAAGATTAAAAACAGCAAAATTGGCAGCAAAATAGCCAGCTCCATATAAGCGGAACCAAGTTCTCCATACTTTTTGGGACCTACTTTTGGACTTACTTTTGGATCTACTATAGGATCTTTTATTGGACTTGGCATATCATCTTGCGCCATCTTAGGAGCCTGGTCTGGTTGCGGTGAATTTATCAATAATTGCGGTGAACTGCTCCACAATTGCAGTACCAAAATTACCGATGACAGTGATTCCGAAGATTACCACCAAGGCGAGGTATATAGCATTTTGAATGAAATCTCCCCGCTCCTCCATAAGGATAGCCTTGACCTTGTAAATAAGACTTTGCATACTTATTTCCTCCCTCTATAAATTAAGATTTTCTTACTGATACTTGCTCATTCTTCTTATTATCTTCTGGTAGAAGCTAAAATTTGTCCGAGACGCTAATTACCAATCCCCCGCATAGCCATTATGGTCAGCAGGGCGGGGAGCCCCACAATAATAAAAATATTGATGAACAGCAAACCACCAACTAAGGCCATATAGGTAGGCTTTTGCTTGATTTTTCGCTTTAGGCTGAGCTTGCGCAGCTCCCGCATTAGCTGACTTTGGGCCAGAAAAATGTCCTTGAGGGGAATTCCTGCATTGATTCCTTGTTCGATGGTAATTACAAAATTCTGGACCTCCAGTAAACCCGCTCTTTGAGCAAATTTCCGCAGCGCTGTGGACTGGTCAAAAACCTCTAATTCCGCACTCAGTTTTTCCAGTAGTTCGCCCATCCCTGGACCGGCTATTTCACGTACCTGCTTGATTGTTTGATATATAGACAAACCCGAGCTTAAATAACTTCTAGTGGCATCAATGAAATCCGGGAACTCCTCCATAATCTGCTCCCGCCGTTTAATCAGCTTACTTCTCAGCACAATGTCCGGCAAAAAATATACTGCCACCACTAGTATCAGCCAACTAATTCCCGGGCCGGCCCTATGCTGAACTAATACCGTCAAAGTACCTACTAGCATAGCTCCTAACCCAGCCATCCATTTTACAGCCATAAACTGCTCCGGCGAAAAATTTAGTCCAGCTTGCTCCAGTTTAACCTGGATGCTCTCTGCAGACACCCGGCTGATCTTAACCTTAGCCTGGATTAGTTCATAAACCGGGCGCAGCAAGCGGATGATGATTGGTTGTTCCTCCTGCTGCTTTACCTCTTCCGGCAGGTCTAACAATTGCACCCTCCGAACCCGCTGCCAGGTTGCACTGGAATAAGGTTGAAACAGCAGATTCAAGAGGGCTGAGCACAGCAAGAAAGCGGAGATACCCATGAATATAACTAATAATTTCATGACAAATCCTTTCCTAGCCAAATCCTTCATGGCTTATCTTTCAAAAACTACTCCTTGCCTAACTCCTTAGGTTATCGGCTCAGTTATTTTTTCAATTAACAGCACACTGATCAAGGAAAGCAGGGCCACCACTGCCATGCCTAGTTTCCCTGGGGTGGTTTCCGTCAGCATTTGGGCAAAGTCCGGCCGAAGTAATTTATAGACTACAAAAAACAAGGGTGTTCCGGACATTAACAGCCAAGCCTGCTGTTTGGCCCCAGCAACTTCTGTCTCTAATTCCGCCCTAATCATCTGGCGCTCTCTAATAGTTTGGGGGATCTGTAACATTAACTCTTTGGTTTCTCCGCCAAATTTTTGGGCCAGCAAGGCTATTTTTACAAAAAAATCAAAATCTCGCAAACCTAGTCTCGTTGCCAGTCTCACCAAGGCTTCCTCTAGAGTCATCCCTGCTACTCGGATGTCGGACAGTGTCTTTTGAAATTCATCCTTTAAAGGTGAAGCCATGGTCACCACGGCCTGCTCTAAAGCTTGCTCCATGCTCTGACTAATCCGGTAGAGGTTGGCGATTTGTTGGAGGGCCGGCTCCATCTGCAGGCTGAGCAGTGCCTTGCGCCGTTCCTTTAAGTACCGCAAAACCCGCTGGGGAATCTTAAACCCTAAATAACCACAAATTATCGTAATAAACCAGTTGTTTAAGTATTGACCAACTAAAACTCCTAGCGTCACACCACCTATAGAGAGCAACAAATATTCCCCGTAATTAATCCGCAGGCCTGCCCTAGCCAACAACTGCTCCACTTCCGCCTTAAACTTCTTCCCAGGGTATCTAAAGAATTTTCCAGAAGTTGGCTTTGTAAGTCTATACCACAAGCTAACTCGGGGGAAAAGTGGTAAATCCATAATCACCACCCCAGCTAATAAGCCGGCAATAATCAACAATATACCTGGTAGCAGCATCACTATCCCCCTTTTATAATGCAAAAATAACTTTTCCAGTTAGCTAACCCAACTAACCTAAACTAAACTAACTAACCTAAACTAAACTAACCAGACTAATCTAACTAACCCAACCTAACCCCGGTACTTTGTCAAGTCCGCCCCGGCTGCCCCATGGGCTTTTAGCTTTTCCACCAGCTTTTCGGATATAGCGCCAACCTGCAGAAATTCTCCTATTATTTGCCCATCTCCCGAACCCGTCTGGTTAAAGCGGAAGATATCTTGAAGTTGGGGCTGGCCGTTAGCAAAACCCGTTACTTCGGTTATTTGGATTAGCTTACGGGAACCATCTTCCGGCATCCTCTTTTGATGCACAATTACGTCCACAGTATCACAAATTAGCTCCATAATTAGGTTAGGTTCCACATCTAGCCCACTGCGCATAATCATTAAAGCCAGTCTTTTAATGGATTCCCCCGGGCCATTGGCATGCAAGGTACTCATACTTCCTTCATGCCCAGTGTTCATAGCCTCCAACATTTCCAAAGCCTCTTTACCCCGAACTTCGCCCACAATTATTCGGTCTGGCCGCATCCTTAAGGAATTGACTAACAGATCATAAATGGTCACCGGATTCTCCCTGGACCTGCGGGCTTCTAGGCTGATAACATGGCGCTGGGCATTATTTTTACGCAGGCGCAGTTCTTCAATATCTTCAATTGTTACCAGGCGCTCAGCTATGGGAATGAACCCGGTACAAAACCTCATGGTGCTGGTCTTCCCCGAGCCTGTACCGCCAATTACCAAAATATTTGCCCTGCCTCGGACAATTAGCTCTAGGAAATCAATCATCTCTTGGGAACAGGTCCCGAACTCAATTAGCCTGGCTGCATCAAAATCAACATTGGAGAACTTCCTAATGGTGAGGGTGGTTCCGTTTAAAGCAAGTGGTGAGATGATGGCATTTACCCTGCTGCCCCCAGGTAGACGGGCATCCACAAAGGGCTCGGACAAATCGATGTTTCGACCAATCGGAGCCAGAATTTTTCGGACTATATTGGTGAGCTGTTCATCAGAGCCAAAAACCACCGGGGTGGGTTCAATTTTACCCCGCCGTTCCACATACACCTCTTGGAAGTTGTTCACCATTATTTCCGTAATGGATTCATCCGCTAATAAAGGGTCCAGGGGACCAAAACCACAAATTTCTTTACGGACATAATCCAGAAGTTCATCTAAAGTCATCCCAGGTGCTTGTAACAGCTTTTTCATAATATAATCTTGGATTAGTTGCTCAACTTGTTGCTTAACCTGGGTGTCCAGAATGGACTTGCTTAAGATATTTGCGTGATAATCGGCCAGATAATCCTTAATCTCTGCCACAATGACGTTGGCTTCCTGGTTTAACCGCTTTAACCCATTTTGCCCCTTTTCCTGTAACCTGAGCAGGGTATTTTCCCGGTCTTCTATCTGCTGAGCCCGATAAATTTCCGCCAACAAGTCAACATTGGCCATAGGTCATACTTCCTTTCTTGCGGAGCAACCGGGACAAGTTATGCAGCAGGGAAACCTTTTCCTCATTTAACACCGGAAATATTTGCTGAGCCAGGGACTCTATGCCCTCCCGTAATTCAGCAACCTCCTGGCCCTTTTGCAGCACTACCGGTCGGGACTCAAAGATGCTGTCCACCACCGGTTTTGGTAGATGGGGTAACACCCGAACCACTTTTAAACCGAAAATATCCTCCAACATCGCTGAAGTAATTTTACAGCCCTTTAGCTCCCCATTTAACACCAATTGAAACTTGTCCAAAGGCTGGCGTAAACGCTTCAACAAGGCTAATTGCCGCTTGGTGGCAAAAACTTGGGCATAATCCTGGTTAGTTACTAGTAGCACTCGGTTTGCTTGTTGCAAGGCTACATAAGTGGTTACCGACTGGACATCAGTGCTGGTATCCAAAATAACCACGTCAAATTCTGCTTTAAGGTATTCGATGAGCTGAGCTACTGCCTCTTTATTTACATTACAATAGCCTTCTGGCCGGCATAAGTCCGAACCGGTAATCACCGCCAGGTTAGGATACTGGGGGTGATAAAGCAGAAATTCCCCAATATCTCCGGAATGGTTTACTTTTAGGGCTCTCTCTAGAGTTTTCCTGACATCCTGAAGATTTAAAAATACCCCTACGGACAAATTGAGGATATCTCCATCCACCAAAGCAACCTTAACCCCTCCACGGGCTAAGGCCAAAGCGGTATTCACCGCTAAAAAGGTTTTACCTACTCCCGGTTTTCCCGACCAAAACGCTACCACCTGCTGTTTGATAACTTTGATGGGCTGAGTGGCAAACCGTTCAGGAGGGATAGCATGAACCTGTTGGCGAAGCTGAGCTAAGGATTGTTGATCTGCAGATTGTTGATCTGATTGATGATCTGCAGGTATAGTTGTATTTCGGCCCACTCCCCCTACCATGCTGTTTAAAAAGGCGGCGAAACCCGTACCACCTTCCTCGCCCGACAAATCTTCTGCGGATTTATTGATCTCTGTGGATTGATTGAATATTTGGGAGTTTAGTGCCTCTTTAGTCACTTTGGGCTTTGGTGATTCTAGTGGATTTTGAATCTCTTTGGTGTTTTGTGTCTCTTTGCTGTTTTGTATCTCTTTGCTGTTTTGTGTCTCCATGGGTGGTTCAGAAATTAAATCCTCCAATACTAGTCCGGTAGAACATACATCCTGCCAACCCCGGGGAATTTCTAATAACTTCTGCAACTCCGATTTTTTAAATGTTGGTGGTAGGAAATCATAAATCCCCAGCTTAATTAACACACTTCTAACCCGTTCCTCAGCTTCATCGGTAATTATGTATATAATCCGGGTACACGGATAGCGGTGCCGAACAATTTTTACAGTTTCCATTCCTGGATCCATAAAATCTACTAAAATCAAAATTTGCGGCCTTGCTTCAGCTACAACCTCCACTACTTGCTCGGCTAGATAGACTAGACCGGCTATCCTAACCTGAGGTACTTCTAATACTACTGGGCTTAAAAATTCATCTCCCGTGGCAAGCACCACCGATATTTCCTGCTGCAACAATAGTCACCTCTTTTCCCATATCCAACACTTGAATCCACATCTCTTCAAATTAAATACCTTTGCGGTTTTCTAACGATTTGCAGCTATTTACCGATTTGCGGCTATTTACCGAAGTTGGCTTAAGCGTACACCTACCGTTGGGAAGGTTTTGGTATGCTTGGGGTTAATGGTTAAAGTTATCTCACCTAGCTTTTGATAAAGGGCTATTTGTTCGGCCTGATATGGTTTAACCGCTAACACGACAGCTCCGGGAAGCTGCTTTTGGGTTGAATTATTAATAATTTGCCCCTGTGCTTCCTTTTGTTGGCTCTCCCGGTTGACTTCCGACAACTTACGGGCACCAGGGTCGCGGACATCGATTACCCTGACTTGTTGTAAAAAAGTTTTAGCCTGAGGCTCACCCCCGAATTTCTCATCTAAGACAACAATTAAATCCACAATATCCCCAGTTTGCACAGTCCCCCCAGCCGAACGGGTAAGATCTGTAGCCACGGCAATCACTCTTTCGTCCGGCTGCAGCCCATATAGATAACCTTGAGGTATTTCGGCTTCCGTCCCCAGCTTATTATTTAAAACTATCTCGCCGGCCATTTCCTGGGCGGAAGAATATTTACCGATTACAGCTTGGATATTTGTTACTGCTTGAGCATGAAGGCCGGTTGCTCCAACCTGCTTTAACTCCACCATCTCGGTGGAAATTCTGGTATTCGGCTGGACATCACGGCGAAAAACTACTACTGCTTTTTCCCGAAGGTTGTCCTGTACATACTTCTGTGTTAAATATAATGAAATTCCGGTACACACTAAAGCCAGTACTAATAGGGCCAATCTTTTTTTCACCCTGTCCCCCCCTAAACGTCTAATACTTTGATTTCTGATTACTTGGTTTTCTTCTAACTTGCGCTTCTTATCGCTTGTAATTCTTCCCACCTGCGTAGATACTGATATGGATTAAAGGGGTGGTTGCCCCGGTCATAAATCCCAAAATGCAGGTGGGGAGGAAAGCGCCCTGTTGTACCAATTTCTCCATACCCGGAACTCCCGACATAGGAGATTAACTGACCTTGGCGCACTCTGGTTCCTACTTCAATACCGGTAGCATAGGTCAAATTATGGGCATAGTAATAGTAGTTGCCATCATCTCCACGAATTCCAAGCCGCCAGCCTCCCAGATCATCCCAGCCTTTGCGCTCCACAATCCCTTGGGAGACAGAAAGTACCGTCGTCCCGGCCCTAGCCATAATATCAATCCCCACATGACTGCGATTACCGCCGTATTCCCGGGGAGCCCCCCAGGAGTCTCCATAGGAATACCCTGATCCAACAGGTAACGGAAATACAAATTCCCCGAAAACCTGGGGCGTTCCCCCCCAAACTATTTTACCAGCCCAATCCTCGGCTAAATCCCATACCAAACCCCCAGCAAAATTATCCTCCAAGACCATTATGGTAACCATTGTTGTAGCAAGCATCAACCCACCTAATATGCCGGCCAAAATCATCGTTAGCACCATTATTATTATTAAAGGGTGCCTGAGCATTAACCCTCCCCCATTGCCGAATAAAGCTTAGCTTCAACCTGGGAGGCCACAACCCGCAGGGCTCTGCTTTCTCGACGCTGGTTTTCCAACACGCTGAGCAGGCATTCTCCCCTGCTTAACCCACGTAAATAATCCAGCTCAAATTCAGTAAGCTTGAACTGCTGTGCTACCAGATTTATTGCGGCATCATGTTGGCGGAATAACACTTGAATTGCCGAATTAGTTGCTACCGCCCTTCCGGAGGGACTACTCAAAAATTCCTCGATATTCTGGCTGACAGTAACCAGCCCAGCCCCGTATTTTCGGCACTGGCGGGCAAATTTTTCCATCATTTCCCCGGTCTCTTGGTATTTCATCAATAAGTGGGCTTCATCAATTATTATTCTAGTTGTGACTTTACCACGTTTTGCTAAAACGCTCCAACAAAAGCCGGTAATCACATAGGCGGCAGCTGTTTTAATCTCTTCATTAACCATATCTTTAATCACAAAAGTAGTAAAATCACTGTCTAGGCGCACATTGGTCTGACAGTTGAAAAAGTTTACCGAGCCCTGAACCCACCGCCAAAAACCGTCTGCAAGTCGCTCCGCACCTGGTTCTAAAGCCAATATCGTTTGAACATCAGCCAGAGTTGGCATTTCTCTTAATTGTTTACCAAAAGCAATAGTTTCCCCTTGACTAAAATTACCCTCTCGGTACATTGATGCCGTACTATGGTCGATTCCTTTACTGGCATAGGCCTGTTCCGTAACTCTTTCCAGCAAACCCTTTTCTGCCGGGGAAAGTGGTCCCAGCATTACTCGGTACAGACCCATAAGCCAATCCAGTTTTCGACCTAATACACCCTCCCGCTGAACCCCTTGAACCACTTTAACCCCTTGAACTTCCTGGTCAACTACCAAGTCAAACGGATTAATCCGGTGAGGGGAATCGAAGGACAAGCGAATGGTCTCCCCACCTAGTTGCCTGGTTAAAGGAGCATATTCATCCTCAGGATCAATAATAATTACTTTAGTCCGATAGACTGTGTATTCCCGGGCTAAAAACATTTTAATAAAAAATGTCTTTCCAGCTCCACTCATGGCTAGAATGTTGATGTTAGAGTTTTGTAATCGGATGGGATCCACCATGAGCAAAGCCCCGGAAAAAGCATCTAAGCCTAAAACTATACCTTCGTCGGCAAATAAACTTGGCGTCCCGAAAGGGTTAAGGCTGCTTAAAGCTTCGGTGGTAAAGGTATGATGGTTTTGCAAGTAATCCGTTCCCAAAGGCAGTAGGCTCTTAAAAGCCTCAACCGGTTGCCACATAGCTCGTTTGGACAACATCCCTGCTGCATGAAGCTCGGCCTCCACATTGACAGTTTCCCGTTCCAACTCCTCTATGCTTAACCCTTCAACCCCAATATAAAAACCCAGGTAAAACATCTTACTATCTCCCCGGGCCAACTTGCGTCTTAATACTTCGGCATCCTCATAGACCTCAACATCATCAATATCAGCTAAGGCTTGTCTCCTGCGAGCGCTCTCAATACTTGAACCCGAATTAACCTGCTGTTTCCCTAAAGCACGTAACATTTGATGTTTAAGCGTTGGGTATACGTGAAATGCAACCATATAATTCTTGTTAAGGCGGTAAAAATTATTCAACCATCCCAAGGCCACCTGATTAGGGTAAGCAGCTACCATCAGTCCCCGCACGTATTTGCCGCCAACCACCAACACATCCCGTTTACCGGGGACCTTTTCTACACTGTCAGGAGCCACAAGGTCTAAAAAATCCACCCTTCCTTGTCGGATTAAGGCGGTATCTCCCTCCTCTTCTTTAAGGTTCAGTAATATATCTTCCATCAAGTCACCCCCGGATGCGCTAAGGAATTCTAATAATCCTGGTTGGGTAGGTACAAACTTATTGCTCGCACCAATTTATTGCCGCGACTACTTATTGCTCGCGACAGGTCACAATTAAAGCAGGTTCCCGAAAATGCCGTCGCCACTTTTGTATTTGAGAGGTCTGGGGATTAAAGTAGTTATAACAAACCTCTGTTAATTCCCCATCGGACAAGCGGTGATAATCTAAACCCATTCTTCTTAAAAACCCTCCTACTAAGTAACAACGTTCATCAAGCTTTAATTTTGCTGCTTGCCAACTATCCCCTTCCCCAGATGATCCTTTGATCTCAGTAACCCAAGGTATGACAATCCACTTGGGACGGTCCATAATCCGCTGTCCAGCTACAAGTTCCTGTAGAAAAATTCGGTAATCTAGTAAAAAATCACGTTTACCCGGGTTTAGCTCTTCCTGATACCTTTCGTTAATTTCTCCTAAGCAGCGTTCAATATTGCTTGTTCTGGGCCGCAAACAAAAGGTAACCGGAAAGTCCAAAGCATTTAATAAGTGCCCAAAGCGTTTGTTAAAACCTACCTGGTCGTTAAGTCCCATTAGATCTACATTTGAAGAGCCTATCGCTAAAATGGCCCTAAAGCCTCCACCTGTTAGTGCGATGACTCCATCATTAATTTTTATAACCTCCAGGAAATCCCGAGTACTAGGGGGTTCACTATGCTTCTTGGTAGGTTTATTCAGCGAAGTTTGTTTAGCTTGTATTGTTTGTTTAGTTTGATTAGTCTGCTTAGTTTGTTTTGCTCCCCTAGCTTGCAATATTTTCCCGAACAATTTATTCTGCCCCCCAAATATACTTTTCGCTTTCTTTATGCTGCTTCTCTGGTCTATTGTATCCTGCTTTTCTGGACTCTTTATTTTGCTTATCGACCGTAGGCTAAAGCTTAGTTCTTCTCCACACCCATAGTGAAGGTTGGGACTGGTAGGCAATTAGCATGCTCAAATAGTGGAACAGATTGTAGCCTAAAGGCTTTAGTAAGGCCAAAAACAAACCCGTCCCAATGGTTAACACCACTAAGCTAATTACCCAGTATACCGCCAAATTCAAGAGGCTAATAAGCATGGCTATAAACAGCGAGACCATAATGATACCTACATCCGACCAAGTGAGATACATCTGTCCGTTGCTCCAAACCTTATCATTATGGTTCATATTCTTGGGTATAGTATAGATAAACTCTCGGCTCATGGTAATGTAGACCCCCGTAGTACTCGAACTTTTACAAACATTGACTTGACCCAGCTCCTGAGCATAAATGGCAAGGCCGCCATTACCATGTAAATGGTAACTACCGCAAAAAAATCGCCAACTCTGGTATAAATATCGTGTCGGTTACCTAACAGCACAGCGAAACCGATAATTAAGGCAGTCAACTGGATGAACCCAGAAAAAGACCAGGCAATTAACTCCTTCAACCACATCCAAAACCAACCGCTAGTCTCAGGTATTATCCACAATAGACAGGAAATGGGTGCGGTCAAGGTCAACAAATTAAGCAAAATCATACGGCTTTGCCCTACTAATGCTAACAGGAGTGCGGCCGCAGTTAGTACGACAATCATGACAATGTTTATACCTAACAGGCTACCGGAGGGATTAGAATAATTAAGGTATACCAACCACTCTCGGGCTGTTGTTATACCTAGAAGCTCTGTTGTAATCAGTTGATTAAGATAAATTACAAATTCACAGAAAAACATACTGCTATTTACCATAACCATCCCAATAATGAACCGAGGAAACAATTCCTTTACCCGAAGTAACGCCCCTCTTAAATTAAAAGTTAGCTCCCAGGTTGTCATCCCGGCATAAGCAGCAAATACTAAAATAGAAAATATATTGGCTATTAAAACATAACGTCCATACCAAGGAGCAATCGCCTCGTTATGCAGGGCGGATTCCATAACTACAAAAGTGTCGGTGATAAACCGCTGAATTTCGATCAGCGTATTCGAAAAAATAGCATACAAAACCTCTAATAGCTTATCCTGGAGATTAATATCTGGCAAATTTCCTGGTTCAGGCCTGGGCACGGCTGCAGCTATTTTATGCAGTAACGCTATTTTGTGCAGTAACACCTTACTTCACCGCCTGGTATATCACCCCAGCCAGTAACTTTGAAGAAAGGGCTAAAAGTACCCCAAACATAATTACCATTACCCCGGATTTACAATGTTTAAGGTTTTCCATGTTCCAACCACCTAAGGTCATTCGAGCTCCAATTACAGCAAAACTTAGCAGAGCACCCATTGCCCCGATAATCATAACAATATCCGCTAATCTGGAGACCTTCTGACCAAAAGTACCAATGTTTCCCTTTAAAATCTTATCTGCTTGTTGCCGGACTGTCCCATTATCCCCATCCTCATCTTCCGCAAATACCGTTCCGGCCGGAATAAACAATACAACTAAAATTAGCAATAGGGCTAATGCTTTAATTACAATCCCTGACTTGGTAGTCACATGGCTTAAACTTGAAATAGCTTGCATCATACTCTCCTTCCTTCTTTCATCATTTTGCCTAACTTTCTTCATCTGGCTACTCTTTTTCCGTGTATTATAACAAGACTGTTCCTATTGTAACATTTATTGTAAATTTTTCCAATTATACAAAGGGCCAAATACACGCTCCTGTTTCTATTTACCATTATTTTACATTATTTTTCGTAGTTTTACTCCTTTATGATGCTTCTTCCATTTAGATTATTTTTGTTAATAAATCACTTGTTAATGATAATTCAGCAAGTAATTCCTTGCACAAACTTTTTAACATTGTATAATTAAATTAATTATATAAAGTAGGGATGTGATCATGATTAAATCGATTACTTTAAAACCTACAGAGGAGGAACTACAAGCCTTCGCTAACCAACTGTGCCAGCAATTTTTCAACTATTCCTTCGATGGTGATATCCAATGGAGTAAGCGACTTTACAAAACCGCAGGCAGGTGCGATGTTATTTTCCAAAACGGGCAAATGAAGCAAGCTAGAATCATACTTAGCAACGCCTATTTTCAAAACTATGGCATAGAAGAATTATATAATATCCTCAAGCACGAACTTGCCCACTACCACCTGTTTCGTTCCACAGGATTTAAGCATAGGCATAATTCAACCGCTTTTCGTAATTTACTCACCCATCTAAACGCACCACGTTATGCAAGATCCATGGAAAATCTCAAATTAAAACAAAATAGCCCCAAACACTTCCCGTTCGAAGCTCCCGATATTAGAAAAGCACCCTTTGTCTATGTTTGCCCGACTTGTGGCCACCGTTATCCTCGCAAAAAACGCATTAAGGGTTCTTGTAGTATTTGTGATAGAAAGTTTAATCCCAAACACCTTTTAGTGCTTGAGTAAAAGAAAGTTTTTATTTTTTAATAGAAACAATATTGCATAGAAACAATAAAAAACAAGAAGGTATAATCCCAATATATTTTAGGATTATACCTTCTTTTCGTATATTTTTTGGGGATATAGAAATTTTAAAAAATAACAGGCTGCCTTTAAAGACAGCCTGTTATTACTCCCTGAAAACTACATAGAGGAAAAATGCTAATGCGCTAATGCTTGACGCTTTTTTGCTAAAGCCTTATGTTAATGCTAAAGCTTAAAGCTAAAGATTTAGGTCAAGTCCTCGACCAATTAG
>JBAQLS010000033.1:0-3042 GCA_049302075.1 Carboxydocellales bacterium
AATCTAGGCTCATGTATCCCGACTGGTTTGAGATGAAAGAATGTAAAGAAGGCCCCAAGGCCTTCATGGAAAAACGCACACCAAACTTTTGGAAGATACGTCAGGAAGAAGCAAACAAAAACAAATAAAGAATAGTATTGATTTTAAGGGGGTGGCTAATTTAGATATGGGAATTGGAATTACCGCATACGGGGTCTATTTACCAAGATATAGGGTTTACCGAAAAGAAATAGGGGAGGCATGGGGCGCCACTGGACGAGGCGAACTTACCATAGGTAATGAGGATGAAGATGTTATTACTATGGCAATTGAAGCTGCAAACAATGCCTTGGCAAGTGCAGGAATGAGTAATGGCTCTAGTCTTGATGCTTTTTATTTGGCTACTTCATCCAGCCCATACGTGGAAGGCTCCAGTGCAATGCATTTAAAGATGGCCTTGAGAGGGAAACCAACTGCGGACGCAGTTGATTTCAACTCCACTGCGCGTGGAGGTACTTTAGCACTAAAAGCTAGTCTGGATGCACTTAAAAGCGGACGTATAAAAAATGTAGTTCTAGTGACTGGGGACATGCACAAGGTTTCCCCAGGCAGTAATTTGGAAAAGACTCTGGGAGCTGGAGCTGCTGCCATTGTTCTGGGGACGGATAATCCAATAGCGGAAATTGAGTCAACGTATTCATACTCTACCTTTATCTTAGATTATTGGCGGGCGGACGGGCAGATTTACCCTCAGGATTATGAACCCAAGTTTACTAGGCGATGGGGTTATGAACACCATGTAGTGGAAGCAACCAAAGGCCTATTAAAACAAACTTGTTCGACGGCAGCAGACTACGATTACGTAGTATTACAAACTTCCGATGTTCGTGGTGCACTAGCAGCGGCCAAGACACTCGGGGTATCACGAGACAAGTTGGTGTTAAGCCCTGTTACAGATAGTATTGGTGAAATTGGTAACGCTTCAGTATTCCTAGGATTAATCGAAGTTCTTGAGCAGGCGCAAGTTAATGATCGAGTTTTAGTTGTTTCCTATGGGTTTGGTGGTAGCGATGCCTTTAGCATTCGCGTGAAACGTGACCACAAGTTGCCAGAAAATCTTAGTTTAAAGCACTATTTGGATTCTAAGATTTTGCTTAATTATGTGGGATTTCTTCAAAAAACTAAAACATTGGCACAAGCGGACATCGGTATAAAATCAATAGTTTCGCCAGCGTCTCCCTTGATATGGCGTGACCAAGAGGCATTTTTTAGCCACTTGGGGGCAAAATGTAAAGCCTGCGGTTATGTCAATTATCCGCCGTCCCAGCGACATCTTTGTATTAAATGCGGACATCAAGAGCTTGAGCTCGTTGAAATTAGTAGAAAAGGACGAGTTCATACTTGCTCACTCAATTATAAGTTGCCGCCCCCTTTGGAATCGCCTCTGCCAATCATTGTGGTCGATCTTGAGGATGGAGTACGTCACCGAGCACTGGGGACAGAAATGAGTGGCGACGAGCTGACGATTGACATGGAAGTAGAACTCATATTGCGGCTTATTACTGTCGAAAACGGCGCTAGGCTTTACGGATATAAATTTCGGCGACCCAGATAGAATGAGGAGGTGGATTCAGTGGCCTGGAACCGTGTGGCAATTGTAGGAATAGGTTTAATTCGTTTTGGCGAATTATTTGATAAGAGTTATGAAGCAATGATGCAGGAGGCCTTTATCAACGCTGTAAACAGCGTTGATAAAGGGTTTGACCCTAAGGATATTCAGGCAGCCTGGCTTGGCACTTGCGCACCCATGTTGTTTTCGTCGGATACATTAGGCGGTGCCATGTTGGTCGGGAACTTGGGCCTGGCGGGCATTCCCTCAACCCATATAGAAAATGGTTGTCCGACAGGTAGCGATGCATTTCGCAATGCCTGCCTGGGTGTTGCGTCCGGAGTCTACGATGTTGCGCTAGTAGTGGGTGTCGAGAAAATGAGCGACAAATCGAGTGAAGAAGGAATGATTGGACGTTCGCTACAGCGTCATCCAATCATCAATCGGGCGGAGACAGCTATTGCCATGTTTGCTGGCCAGGCGACAAGGCATATGCACGAATTTGGCACAACCAAAGAACATATGGCCATGGTGGCTATTAAGAATCACAAAAACGGTATACTTGATCCGTATTCACATTTTAAAAATGAAGTAACCCTAGATGAAGTTTTAAAATCGCCTCCCGTTGTATCACCTCTAAACCTGCTCGATTGTTGTCCAACCACTGATGGAGCAGCCGTTGCCATAATTTGTCGTGCTGATTTAGCTGGAAAATACACTGACAAACCAGTATATGTTGCAGGTTTTGGGATGGGTACTGACTATCCATCGATGCATGATAAGGAAAGTTTTACAGGTTTCATAGCGACCACAAGGGCAGCGAAGCAAGCTTATGCCATGGCTGGGATTAGTCCGAGAGATATTGATGTGGCCGAAGTCCATGACTGTTTTACTATAACTGAAATCATGGACTATGAAGACTTGGGTTTTTGTGATAAAGGGCAAGGCCCTCGATTGCTGGAAAAAGGAGAGACTGACCTGAGAGGCAGGATCCCAGTTAATCCGAGTGGAGGCCTGTTATCTAAGGGACACCCTTTGGGTGCCACTGGAGTAGCGCAAATAGGTGAGCTGTATTGGCATTTGCGGGAAGAGGCCGGAGAACGTCAAGTGTCAATAAAAAAAGGTTATGCCCTACAACATAACGTAGGAGGTGCCGGAGTATCTAATTCGGTGGTAACGATCCTTACAAATAAACACTAATCTTGTTGTTCTACTCTGTGCTACCGTCATATCACAGCCACTTTAGAGCTACCTTTAATAATGTAATGTGCATCGCAAATAAGGGGGATACCTTACGGCATCCCCTCCAATTTAAACTAAATAGGATCATCCTATGTTACTGGTATGCAGGTTTTTAGCTTCGTTGATATTTACCTGTTTTTTAGTTCAAATAAAACTAACTCTATTATAAATTTTTCCCTTTCACACCGTTCTTGTCTTGATTTTTTATGTAC
>JBAQLS010000034.1:0-86257 GCA_049302075.1 Carboxydocellales bacterium
CTGGGAGAGTAGGTCACTGCCAGACATATGAAAAGCACTCTGTAACATGCAGAGTGCTTTTTTCTATTGCTAGACTACTCTCCCAGGACCCTGCTTAGCAGAATAATGGCGACCGGAGGAAGTCAGGATTAGGTTTAGCCAATTAAGTCAACCATATTGTCCAACACTTTTTTGACGTAATTTTGGGTTTCTTTATAGGGAGGGATTCCTCCGTATTTGGTTACCGCTCCCGGACCGGCATTGTAGGCGGCTAAAGCTAACTGGATATTATTATCGAAATGGTCTAATAACTGGCGTAAATACTTTGCCCCACCTTCAATATTTTCCACAGCATTAAGAGAATTTTTAACTCCAAGACCTGCAGCAGTTCTAGGCATTAGTTGCATAACCCCTTGTGCACCGGCTGCAGAAATTGCTTGAGGATTATAATTAGATTCTATTTTAGCAACGGACTTAAGTAGATTGGGTTGTAGCCCATATTTTAAGGCGAAGCTTTCAAAAATAGCATCTAAGGCGTTAGGTTGATTTTTTTGATTGGCAGTATCAGCTTTAAAGGGAGTATGGTTGGTTTGAAGTGAGGTATTGGATTTTGTTGTCGAAGCTACTACTGGGTTTTCAAAAGAGGGGTCATTGCTCATCAAAGCAGGGTCACCTAGAAGGTCAGCCAAAATTCCAGCAAAGGAAAGAGCACTAGAATCTGAAGAATCTTGTGTGTCCTCAGGAGCTAAAATTCCTTGCAATTGTTGAATTTGCTGAATTTTTATCAGCATTAATAAGCTTTCAATATTTATCAAGGCTTCGCACCCGCCCTTGCTACTAGTATATTCTGTCCCGACAAACAGTAAAGGCAACTTCTAGTACAAATAATAACTAGTTTTTGTTGAAATGTAAACATATATCTCAAATTAAAGGGCTAAGAAAACTATTACCCATCCTACCAAAATAATGAAACAAAATTTAGCTATACGAATAAAATAGGCTAAAGAGGGGAGGTTTATCCGTCCCATAGTTGGTCATACTTTAAAGGTATATGTTGGTAAAGGGGTGTCCAAAGAATGCATTCAACAGAGGAAATCGTTTGCCGGTTATGTGGGCAATCTTTTGAAAAACGTGGGATTGGTGGCTTCTTCCTAAGAGGGAAATATGTCTGTTCCCATTGTGAAGGCCACATTGTCTTAACTCACTTCAGAAATCCACATTATGACTGGCTATTG
This sequence comes from Carboxydocellales bacterium, assembly GCA_049302075.1. GTDB lineage: Bacteria > Bacillota > Carboxydocellales > JAJZTU01 > JBAQLS01. The sequence goes on from JBAQLS010000034.1 coordinate 1,215, forward strand.
AAAGAGATAAAACAAATACTGGTGACGTGAACTAATGCTGTGTATTGGTTCTTTTTTTATTGGAGTTTTTCTAACCAGCGCAGATATCTGGCCCGCATATGCTCAGATTCCACCTCAAAACGTAGCTGCTTTAACATAAAGAAATCGATTCCCAGATCAGTTGAAATCTCTAGGTCGGACAGCCCTTTTTTCCAACCCCGAATAACCTTTGACACGTTAAACTTGTATTTCTTGGAGAGTTTTTCCGGATCGATGACTACTTTTTTGTTCACAAGGGCACTCCCTTTCTGGGTACCAACTTGGCACTGAAGGAAGACCGGACCCACATTTGACAATTTTTTAGTTCTCAGCAGGGTTTGGTTTTTTGGTTTACTATATATCTATTTTTGCCTGTTTGTAAACAGATATTAGTTAAAACAATTACCAAGCTATCCAAAGTTACGCCGGAGCACGTCCGAGTAAGGGTGAGAAAAACAAGGTTTATTAGCAATTTTGTACCATAAGTGATATAATCAAATTGTTGTAGAAATTTAAATTCTTTTTTCGGACAAGAAAGGGCTGGCAGGTTGATGGCCTTAGACCAAAATAGTGCTCCATTATGGGAGGCACTAGTTGACTTTTGTGCAAAAAAGCAGGTTTCCTTCCACACCCCAGGGCATAAGCATGGTCAGGGTCTGGATGAAGAATTATTACTATTAACGGGATTTGGCGTAGGACGAATTGATGTCACTGAATTACCTGGATTGGATAATCTCCATTATCCCCGGGGTGCAATCCGAGAAGCCCAATCCTTAGCTGCCCAGGCTTGTGGTGCCAAGCAAAGTTTTTTTTTGGTTAACGGAGCGTCCTGTGGAATTCAAGCCATGGTTCTCGCCTGTTGCAGTCCTGGGGACAAGCTGATTATACCCAGAGATGCTCATGTTTCAGTACATACCGCTTTAATCTTAAGTGGGGTTGAACCAATCTATCTTTACCCGGAAATCGATTCTGATAGTGGTGTAATATTAGGCATTACCGTAGAACATCTGCAACGCACCTTAGAGAAGCATCCTGAAGTCAAGGCGCTATTGCTGATAAACCCAAATTATTACGGGATTTGCAGTGACATGGTTGGATTAATCCGGGTGGCCAAGAGTTTTGGTAAGCCAGTGTTAGTTGATGAGGCTCATGGGGCTCATCTGCACTTTCATAACCAGCTGCCCCCTTCATCTGGAGACCTGGGAGCCGACCTTTGGGTTCAGAGTACTCATAAAATGACTACTTCGCTTACCCAGACCGGTTTACTGCATGTGGGTAGTGATAAAATCGATGTTGAACGGATACAAGCAGCATTAAGTATTGTTCAGAGTACTAGTCCGTCATATTTACTTATGGGGTCAATAGATATTGCCCGAAGACAAATGGCCACTAGGGGAAAGCAAATTTTTGACCAACTATTAAGCCAGGTAAGTAATGTCAGGAGACGCTTGGCCGCAGTGCCGGGAGTCAAATTTTTTGAGACGCAAAAGCTACCGACAGGAAAAGGTTTTTCCTGTGACCCATTAAAGCTTTTGCTTAACTTTGAAGAGCTTGGTTTAACGGGTATAGAAGCAGCTCAAATGCTACGAGATGCTTTTGATATAGAGTGTGAATTGGCTGATACCAAAAACGTATTATTAGTTTTTGGACCTGGTAATATTGAAGAGGATTTTCTAAAGCTTTCGGAAGCCTGTTTTCAGTTAGAAGTTAGTAAATCAAGTGATTTTTTACAGTCACCCCAAGTAGATATTGCTGATTTTGGTTATGGAGATAATAAACAAGTACTTAAACCGAGAGCTGCCTGGTTTGCTAGTTGTCAAGAGGTAATGTTGGCAGATGCTATTGGACAAGCAGCGGGTCAGTTTGTGGTAATTTATCCACCAGGGATACCATTAATTTGTCCAGGTGAGGAAATTACCGCTGATAAGGCAGTAGTAATTAGTAAGTATCAGAATAAGATAAAAGTTGTCAGCAGATTAAAATGCTAAAAAAGAGGGACAGCATGAAGGGTTTATTAATTACTTTAGAAGGCCCAGATGGGGCAGGTAAATCTAGCCAGATTTATAAGCTTGCTAATTTCTTTAAGGAACAAGGCTATCCGGTGGTTACTACCCGTGAACCGGGTGGTACATTTTTGGGTACTGCGATCAGGAAATTACTATTAGATCCAGAGCATGATAAAATGACCGAAAAGGCTGAAGTTTTGCTTTATGCAGCCGACCGGGCTCAACACGTTCAGGAAATTATTTTACCTGCCCTCGCCAGGGGTGAGGTAGTGGTTTGTGACCGATATATTGACTCTACCCTAGCCTACCAAGGATACGGAAGAAAACTAGATATAGATTTCCTGGAAAGGGTAAATTCTATAGCTACTGGTGGCCTGATGCCTGACCTGACTATAATTTTGGATGTACCTGCCCAGGTAGGTTTAGCGCGAATAATTACCGGGAGGGAAAAGGGAGCCGGAATAGATCGAATTGAGGGACAGGCTTTGGAGTTTCACCAGAGTGTTAGAGCAGGTTATTTAGCTATAGCCGCTCAGCAACCTAACCGCTGTAGAGTAATCGATGCTACTCAATCTTTTGAACTAGTAGGGCAAGAAGTCGTAGGGGCTGTCCAGAAATACTTAAGCAGATAGTTTTGGGGGGGGATTACTTATGAAAATTAACGATTTACACAATCGAAAAATTGACTCCCCTGGAATGGAAAGAGATGTAAAAGGTTCTGGCCAAGTGCGTAAACCTGAAGGGTTTTCCGAGCAATTAAACTTGGCCCAAGATAATCACCTTCATCAGCAGTTGGAAAATCTACTGAAGGATATTGAAAAACAAGGTGCACGGCTAGCTAATAACCAGACTGTTCGTGAGCTTAAAATATATAAAGAGTTAGTTAAAAAGTTTCTGAAAGGAGCGGTAGGGAAGACCTACCAACTTAAAGAAGAAGCAGGGTGGGACCGCAGAGGTAAATATAAAATGTATACCATGATTCAAAATATAGATACCCATATTGAAGAGCTGACTAAAATGGTTTTAGAGGAACAAGCCGATCATTTGGATGTACTAGGGAAAATTGATGAAATCAAAGGGATGTTAATGGATATTTATTCATAAAGCTAGATTGGGGTTGGAGTATGTATTTAAAGGAAATTATTGGTCAACCTGGTCCAGTACAGGTGCTAAAGAATGCACTTTTAAACCACCGGGTTGCCCATGCATATCTATTCTCCGGACCTAGGGGCATTGGTAAAACGACAACTGCACGGGCTTTTGCTCAGGCTTTTTTATGTGAACAGGGTAAGCTTTTAGGTGATAGTTGTGGGGAATGTGCTTCTTGCCAGAAACTAAATCGAGAGAACCACCCAGACCTGAAAATTATTGAACCCCAAGGGGTATCTTTGAAAATAGACCAAATCCGGGAACTGGTTCAGAAGGTTTACTTTAAGGCCTATGATGGGCATGGCAGAGTTTATATTTTAACTGATGTGGATACAATGACCACTGAGGCAGCCAACAGCTTCCTAAAAATTCTAGAAGAACCACCGGAGGATGTGCTTTTTATCCTGCTCTCCTCCCAACCCTATAATCTTTTGCCGACTATTGTTTCCAGATGTCAGGTGCTGCAATTTTTTCCATTAAGTAATGGAGATGTAGAGATATTTTTAGTAGACCGCCATTCTATTAGCAAGGAAAGGGCAATTTTTGTTGCTTCAATGGCCCATGGAATAATAACTAGAGCCTTGGAGTCTATACAGTCCGAAGATTTAGAACAGCAAAGAAAAAAAATAGTGGAAATTTCCCAAATACTCTTCAAAGGTGACGTCCTTCAGGCTTTCCAAACAGCGGAGGATTTGGAGAAGAAAAAGGATGAACTGGTTGAGACTCTCGGCTTATTGGCAACTTGGTATCGGGACTTATTGGTTTGGAAAACCACCCAGCATAAGGAGCTATTAATTAATGCTGATGTGGTCCATGGTGTACAGCAGGCCAGTCAAAATTATTCCCAGCGTCGCTTGCGACAAAACCTAGCTACAATTGAACAAACCAAAGGGCATTTAAATGCCAATGTTAATAATCGCTTAGCTTTAGAAAATATGTGCTTAGACTTATTAGGGGGGTAAATAGATGGTAACGGTGGTTGGTATACGCTTTAAAAAGGCAGGCAAAATATATTATTTCGACCCTGCGGAAACCGGAGTTTCTGCGGGAGACCAGGCGATTGTGGAGACAGCCCGTGGGGTGGAATTCGGTGATGTTGTGGTTGGACCCAAGCAGGTCGAGGAATGCTCCATTGTCTCTCCACTGAAGAAAGTTATCCGCAAGGCTACCTCGGAGGATGCTATCCAAGTTGAGGCTAATGCTGATAAAGAAAAGGAAGCTTATAGAGTGTGCATGAAAAAAATAATAGAGCACGACCTACCAATGAAACTGGTGGATGTAGAATATACCTTTGATGCCAATAAAATAATTTTTTATTTTACTGCGGACGGTCGGATTGATTTTAGAGAACTGGTTAAGGATTTGGCTTCAGTGTTTAGAACCCGGATTGAATTGAGGCAGATTGGCGTTAGAGATGAGGCAAAAATGGTAGGCGGATTGGGCTGCTGTGGACGAGTATTGTGTTGCCACTCCTTCTTAGGGGATTTTGACCCTGTTTCAATTAAAATGGCTAAGGAGCAGAACCTTTCTTTGAACCCAACTAAAATATCTGGATCCTGTGGTAGATTAATGTGTTGCCTCAAATATGAAAATGACGCCTATGAAGCGGAAAAAAAGGAGTATCCTGACCTAGGTACACATATTAAGCTTCCCCAGGGTGAGGGCAAGGTATGTTCCACCAATATCCTAAAAAAGACTTTTAATATTGAACTAAAGGATTCCAGACAACAAATGCAAATTTCCTTGCAAGAATTTAAAGAGTTACAACAGCTCAAGGGGGATAAGAATTCCGATGGAGCTGATTAATTTCATTAGTGCCCTGGAAAAGAAAATTCAAAGTATCTTGACCGAGCTAGAAGAACTAAAAATGAGGTCATATGCTTTAGAAGATGAAAATGAGAAGCTCCGCCGGGAGGTATCAGATATTTACCGTCAGTATCTGCAGGAGGATGTCTCCGAGTCTGGTAAAATTGGGTTAACGTCCCCGGGAATAGCTTCTACTGAAGATCAGGATGCTGACGGAGAGACCCAGTGGTCCGCCCCCCGAGTTAAAGGGGAAGGTTATGATAATCTGGTTCGACTTTATAACGAGGGGTTTCATATTTGTCACCTGCATTTTGGGCAATCTAGAGGAATGGAAGATTGTCTTTTTTGCATGGGCATCCTTAAAAGGGTGTAAAGAGGAGAGAGGAAGCTTGACAGGGGTAGAATTAAAGCCGGGAGAGCGCATAGATGATTTAATTAGGCAGGACTTAAAAATAATCCAAAATGCTGCCAGTTTTTGTTTTTCCATGGATGCAGTTCTTTTGGCACATTTTGCCACTGTACGCAAAAATGACCGAGTAGTTGATCTGGGGACAGGAAGCGGAGTAATACCGTTACTGTTAATCGACAGGCAAAAGGAACTACAAATTACCGGGTTGGAGATTCAAGGGGAAACGGCTGAACGAGCTAATCGCAGTGTACAGCTTAATGGTTTAGAGGGAAAAATACAGATTATTCAAGGTGACCTGAATATTGTAGATGAACTATTGCCGGTAGGCCAGTTCGACCTGGTTACTTGCAATCCCCCATATATTAGTTCTGGGCATGGCCTGCTTAATGAACTGGCAAGCATCTCCATTGCTAGGCATGAAGTTATGTGTACCCTAGAGGATGTTATCCGGGCCGGAAGTCGGCTGTTATCTTTTAAGGGTAGGATGGCTGTGGTGCATAAACCCCATCGGTTGGTAGATATCTTCTGTTTGATGCGCCAATATAACTTAGAACCAAAACGGTTAAGATTGGTACATCCCCGACCTGGTCGAAAGCCTAACCTGGTTTTAGTGGAAGGGCTGCTGGGGGGCGGGGTAGAATTGGAGATTCTAAAGCCATTGTTTATTTACGGGGAGGATGGGGAATATACAACCGAGTTAATGAGCATATATTATTCCTAAAGAATATCGATATTTCTCGAACAGCAATGAAACAAGGTGGGAATGGTATGGAAGTTAGCTATTTTGTCTATATTGTACGATGCAAGGACGGAACCTTATACACCGGTTCGACTAATAATATAGAGAAAAGGCTTGCTGCCCATAATAAGGGGGAGGGTGCTAAGTATACTAGAGGTAGACAGCCAGTTACTTTATTGTATCTGGAGAAGCTGCCTTCATGGAGCTTATCCCTCCGCAGAGAACACCTAATCAAGGGTTTATCACGAGAGAAAAAGCTTAACTTGATCAACAGTTCAAGCTTAGCGCAAGGTACTGGAGTTAGCCCCAGTAATTTCGCTAACCAGCTGATAGCTGATAGCTGATAGCTGATAGCTGATAGCTGATAGCTGAAAGCATAGATGATGTAACTTATAACGATAAATAGATTGGGTCTTGAGGTGGTTAGGCAATGAGTGAAGGCGGGGTTTCGGTAAAGGGGCTAGAAAGACTAGGTGGTTTTTCTCCCAATTTTATGGACCCAAATGGTGGTTGCCTGTTTCTGGTGGCTACCCCTATTGGCAACTTGGAGGATATTTCCTTGCGGGCGATACGTATCCTGCGAGAAGCTGACTTAATTGCTGCGGAGGATACTCGGCATTCCAGAAAGCTTTTAACCCATTTTGAGATTTCTACCCCGATGACTAGTTATCATGAGCATAATAAGCACAGCAAGGGGCTTCAATTAATAGAACAAGTTAAATTAGGCAAAAAAATCGCCCTAATCACCGATGCAGGAATGCCGGGAATTTCGGATCCCGGGCATGAACTGGTAGTATTGGCTTGGCAGGCGGAGCTGCCTGTGGTGGTGATACCTGGTCCATCTGCCGGGATTTTAGCGTTGGTGGCCTCCGGGTTTAAAACCAACCGTTTTGTTTTTGAGGGGTTTTTAAGTACGGAGAAGAAAGTTCGGAGCAATCAGCTTAAAAGCCTATCGGCTGAACAGGGTACTACCGTTTTGTATGAAGCACCTCATCGGTTAAAAAAGACTTTGGAGGAATTGGCTGGCTATTTAGAGGACAGGAAAATCGTTGTTGCTAGAGAGCTGACCAAAAAATTTGAAGAAATTGTTAAGGGTACAGCACCCGAACTTGTGGAATATTTCCAGCAAAAAGGTATCAAGGGTGAATTTGTGCTGGTTATTGAGGGTGGAGAAGCTACCCTTCCTGGGCAGTCAGGTGAATGGTGGGCAGAGCTATCTTTAGAAGCACATGTCGAGTTTTTGATCAAGGAAGGTCAACCTAAAAAAGAAGTAATAAAGGAGGTCGCGAAGGTTAGAAACCTTCCGAAAAGAGAGGTCTATCAGGCAGTTTTGCCAGAAAAACAGCCCGCAATACATTCGACAACATTCGACAAAATAAAAACCCCTACCTAAAAGGCAGAGATTCTCATTTCTGGAAGTATGCTGTAAACAGTGTGTAGTGGAATAAGTTTACAGAGCTGCTTGGGCACCCATGGTGCGAGCACAATCTCTACAAACATTTTTACCCTTAAAGTGGCTCATATCCCCTGCATTTCCGCAAAATACGCAGGCTGGCTCGTATTTCTTTAAGATAATTTTTTCCGCATCCACATAAATTTCTAGGGCATCCTTCTCATCGATTCCCAGGGTTCTTCTTAACTCGATGGGAATTACCACCCGTCCTAGCTCATCTACTTTACGTACAATACCTGTTGATTTCATTTTTCTCTTCTCTCCCTTCAACATTTTTCGACAACAACTTACACCCTTATGGTACCAGAGATTCCAGTTTAAGTCAACCTGTTTTTAGCAAAATTTAGATAAATTTTTCATAAATAGGTAGACTATTGGGCATACTTGACAAAGGGCTTTTTATTAGTTATTATCACCATATACTAACCAAATTAAATACACTACTTGCTAAGAAAGGAAGAGTAACCATTTATATCTTGTTAAGAGAGCAGGGGTTGGTGCAAACCTGCCAAGGTTGGATGGAGAACATGGTCCTGGAGCTGTTAAGTTAAACTTTGGTATTCCAAAGTAAGGCTTTACCGGTTAAACCCCGTTAAAGGTTATCTAAGCTGCCTAAACCGAAAAATTACGACCCATATCGGTTTAGGATAAAATAGGGTGGTACCGCGAAGTAACCTTTCGTCCCTTGGGGATTGAAGGTTTTTATTTTTTTATAAGTAAATTTTCGACAAGCAGAATTTATCCCTGCTGGGATTGGAGGAAAAAGAATGAAAAAGCGTACGTTAATTAAGCCTACAGCAAACAAACCTACATTTTATATCAGCACTCCAATTTATTATCCTAGTGATAACCTGCACATTGGTCATGCGTACACAACCGTTGCCGCCGATACAATTGCCCGCTACAAAAAACTAACCGGGTTCGAGGTTTGGTTTCTAACCGGTTCTGACGAACATGGCCAAAAGATTGAACGTACTGCCAAGGCAAAAGGGGTTACGCCTATTGAGCATGTAGACAAAATTGTGGCTAACTTCAAGGAACTCTGGAAAAAACTTGAGGTGGATTACAGTGACTTTATCCGGACGACTGAGTCCAGACATAAGCAGGCCGTCCAAAACATTTTTCAAGCCATTTACGATAAGGGTGATATATACAAGTCTGAGTATGAGGGCAGGTATTGCACGCCCTGTGAAACCTTCTGGACTGAGCGCCAGTTAAAGGAGGGTAACTGCCCCGATTGTGGGCGGGCGGTAGAATTATTGCGAGAGGAAAGCTACTTTTTTAGAATGTCCAAATATGCTGACCGCTTACTGGCCCATATTGAAGCCAATCCGGAGTTTATCCAGCCCGTTACCAGACGTAACGAAATGGTTAGCTTTATCAAACAGGGTCTGGAGGATTTGTGTGTTTCTAGGACCACTTTTGACTGGGGTATCCAGGTTCCCTGGGATCCCAAACATGTTATTTATGTGTGGTTTGATGCCTTAAGTAACTATATTACTGCTTTAGGCTATAGTTCCGAAGATGACTCTAAGTTTAAGCGATACTGGCCGATAGACGTGCATTTAGTGGGTAAAGATATAGTGCGTTTTCATACGGTAATTTGGCCGATAATCTTAATGGCAGCTGAGTTAGAGCTTCCCAAAAAGGTCATGGGTCATGGTTGGTTACTTCTAGAAGGTGGCAAAATGTCCAAATCCAAGGGCAATGTGGTGGATCCAATGCTGTTGGCAGATAAATATGGGGTTGATGCCATCCGGTATTATTTGCTCAGGGAATTACCTTTTGGTTCAGATGGTTATTATTCCGAAGAGGCGTTGGTGCAAAGAATTAATTCAGATCTAGCTAATGATTTAGGAAATCTGGTTAGTCGCTCTGTGGCCATGATTGAAAAATATTTTCAAGGGGAAATTCACCAACCTGGTCTAGAAGAACCAGTGGATAAAGATTTATTACAGTCCTATAGCAAGGCGCTGGAGGATTTTTATCACCACATGGAAAAAATGGAACTTAGTAATGCTCTGGCTGCGGTTTGGAAGCTGATTAGCAGGGTCAACAAGTATATTGATGAGACGGCGCCATGGGTATTGGCTAAGGATGAAGGCAACCAAGGTCGCTTAGCAACGGTACTATACAATTTAGTAGAAACTATTCGTGTAGTGACGGTAATGGTCACCCCATTTATGCCATTGCTTCCAACTAGAGTGTGGGAGCAGCTTGGCCTGTCCAGTAAAGCGGAGTTGCATTCCTGGGAATCAATCCAAACCTGGGGTGCTTTTCCCATAGGGATAAAGGTTAAGCGAGGGGAGGCTCTTTTTCCCCGGATTGAGCAGAAGGCGGAAGCTGAAGTTGAGTAAGCCAAGGTTATCCGAAGGTATGATTCTAGCAGCCTCAGATGAAGATAGTCTAGAAGTACTTACAATAGGAAAGGAAATTGCAAGCGGAAACCGGGTAAAATAGCGAGAGCGACCCATCTACCTTGAGGGAGGTTACTATGCGACTGTTCGATACCCATGCCCATTTGGATGACAAAAAATATGACCAAGATCGGGAAGAAATGCTCAAAAGGGCTCAAGCTAAAGGAATCCAATACATTGTCAATGTCGGCTATGACCTGGCTTCCTCACAGCGGTCAATCCGCCTGGCAGAACAATTTGCGTTTATCTATGCCGCGGTGGGAATCCACCCCCATGACGCAGGAGAAGCCACTGAGCAGTCTTTTGGTAAACTTAGGAAGCTAGCGGAGCATCCCAAAGTTGTGGCTGTGGGGGAAATGGGCTTAGATTATTTCCGGGACTTATCACCTAGAGACATTCAGCAGCAAGTTTTTAGGAGACAGCTAGGTCTAGCAAGAGAAATAGGGAAGCCGGTAATTATTCATGACCGGGAGGCTCACGGGGACATTATGACTATTCTCAATGAAGAGCAAGCTGAGAAAATCGGGGGTATCCTTCATTGTTTCTCCGGGAGTTGGGAAATGGCTGAGCAGTGTCTGGAAATGGGCTTTTATCTTTCTATGGCCGGACCGGTAACTTTTAGTAATGCCCGAAAACTGGTGGAAATTGCAGCTAAGGTACCCCTAAACAGACTGCTAATAGAAACCGATGCCCCCTATCTCACGCCAGAGCCATATAGAGGTAAGCGCAACGAATCTGCCCACGTGGCTTATGTAGCTGAAAAAATTGCTTCATTACGCAATATTACCTTGGAAGAACTAGCCGAAGCCACGACTAGCAACGGGCTAAGGGTTTTTAGACTTATTGAATAACCCATTTTGTCGACAATTCAGATAATTTAGTGTATAATTTATCTGGAGGAAAAGCAGGAAATCGGGAACGCAAATAGAATATACAATTGTGTACAATTATCAAAAAAATAAGGAGTTGAATGGATGGACCGTCTTTTTACTAGAAAGCCAGCCCACCCTATCAACACCCGTAAATGGGTACTAATAGCAGTAATGTTTTTGCTGCTATTAGGGGCAGGTGGAGTTACTTATGCTTCGGTAAATAAATCAGTAAACATTAAAGTAGCTGAGCAAGTTGTTACAGTTAAAACCTCAGGCAAAACTGTAGCAGACGCACTTGTGAAAGCAAAAATTACTATTGGCAGCAAAGATGTTGTAACACCGGGATTAACCACAACTTTGTCCGAAGGGATGAAAATTGAGATTAACCGGGCCAAGCAGGTAACAATTAATTATGATGGCAACAAACAATTAGTTTGGACCCATGGGTCAACCGTTCAAGAGGTACTTAATCAAGCCAATATTAAGGTAGGGAAACTTGACCAGGTTGTACCTAGTCCGCAATCCGCATTTAAAGACCAAATTGTAATCACTCGGATTACGGAGAAAGTACTGGAGGAAACCATTACTGTACCCTTTGGAGTAGAGAGAAAATCAGATAGCTCTATGCTTAGAGGCGTCCGTAAGGTGGTCAGTAGAGGTTCTGTGGGACTAAATAAAAGAGTTGTCAAAGTTGTCTACTTTGATGGCAAAATAGTCAGAAGAGAAGTTCTTAAGACTCTGACGGTCAGAAAACCCCAGAATCAGGTATTAGCCATTGGTACGGTAAGGACTGTTTCCCGGGGGGGTGGACCCCTTGCGTTTAGAGAAAGCTTAGTTCTGGAAGCCTCCGGTTATACTCATACCGGACATAGGACTTCTACTGGCAGGGTAACCGAGAGGGGTATAGCAGCGGTCGACCCATCGGTAATTCCTATGGGCTCTAGGGTTTATGTTGATGGTTATGGATATGCCCTTGCTGCAGATCGCGGGAGTGCCATTGTTGGTAATCGTATCGACCTGTTTTTTGAAACCAAGGCGGAAGCCCTTAACTGGGGTAGACGTAACGTCAGGGTTTACCTTTTAGGTGAATAGAACATACGTAGAGAGGACATAATGTCCTCTCTACGTTTTTTGAAAAACCCTATTTTTTATCCCAGACTGGTTGTTCAAAAACCTGTAAGCAGGTCGCCAGCCTAAACTAAAAGTGTACTTGTATGTGGACAGATGCAACAACTGTGTGAGTTTTTAATAGTCGCAGGAGCAGGCTGTTGAAAAATCGCTAATACCTAGACCCCGAGCAGGCTGTTGAAAAACCCGTCTAGCACGAAGACAGGTTTGCCAAGGCCACAGGCGTACTGTGCTGTACGTCGAGGACCTTGGCAAACCTGGCGACAAAGCTAGACGGGGAATTTCATACAGCCTGCAGAAAGGATTACCTGATGCAGGACAAGATAGCTATTCAAGAAGTGATAGTAGTAGAAGGTAAAAATGATGTAGCGGCGGTAAAAAGAGCGGTACTAGCTGAAGTTATAGTAACGGAAGGCTTTATTCTGTCCAAAAATACCCTTGAGCGTATTAAGGTGGCCCAGGCTAAGTGCGGGGTTATTATCCTTACTGACCCTGATACGGTAGGGGAAAAGCTCAGAGAGCGAATAAATGCTGTGGTGCCTGGGTGTAAACATGCCTTTTTACCCAAAGCGGATGCCTTAAAAAATGGGGATGTAGGCATTGAAAATGCGCAACCGGAAACTATCCGGGAAGCGCTATTCAAAGTAAGAACGCAAATATACGGAGGGTCACCTATTTTCACCCTCAGCAGCTTAATGGTAAATGGTTTAGTCGGTGGGGTGGCGTCGTCGGAGCAAAGGGCTAGAGTTGGTAAGATTATCGGTATTGGCTATACTAATGGCAAGCAGTTCCTGAATCGTCTTAACCATTATGGGGTGAGCATGGAAGAGTTTCTGGATGCCTGCCGGAGGGCAACGACCGATGATTAAGGAGCGAAAGGCATGAATTTAGTATCAGCAGCGCATACCAAAGCTTTACTGAAGAAATATGGTTTCAGGTTTAAGAAAAGTCTTGGGCAGAATTTCCTAGTTGATGAAGGGGTGTTTAGAAAGATTATCCAAGCAGCTGAGCTATCACCTCAGGATTTGGTGGTGGAAATCGGACCGGGGCTTGGAACTTTGACCGTAGGATTGGCAGAAGAAGCCGGACAGGTAATTGTGGTGGAAATCGATCAAAGGTTAGGACCCATTTTGCAAGAAACTCTAGATAATCGAGAAAATGTTCGGATTCATTTAGGGGATGTGCTTAAAACAAAGCTCGATCAGTTGGTCTTGGAAATGTCAGCAGGACAATTTGGACCAGGTGGGAAAAGATATAAAGTAGTAGCTAATCTTCCTTATTACATAACTACCCCGATTATTATGCAGCTTTTGGAGGAAGGGCACCATTTGGAGACCATGGTTTTTATGGTCCAAAAAGAAGTTGCCGAGCGGATGGTAGCTGAACCGGGAGGCAAGGAGTTTGGGGCCTTAAGTGTAGCAGTTCAATTTTATTGCCGGGCAGAAATAGTCACCTTGGTTCCTAAGGAGGCTTTTATTCCCCCGCCGGAAATTGAAAGTGCGGTAATTAAGTTAAGTAAACGCAGCGAACCGGCGGTTGCCGTAACTAGTGCAGAATTGTTTTTTCGGGTAGTTAAGGCCGCTTTTGGCCAACGCCGCAAAACCCTTTTAAACGCTCTGGCTAATGGTAGTTTCGGGCTAGAAAAGGCTAAGTGGACAAACTTATTGAGCGACTTAAATATCGACAGCCAGCGCAGGGGGGAGACGCTTAGTCTAGATGAATTTGCGTTGATTGCTAACCAGCTTTCCACAGATACGAACTTATAATTTACTAACAATGTTGCGCAACCATAAGATAAACTGCTTGCCGGCTCTCCTGGGGCCGGCAAGCAGTTTATCTTATGGTTGCTTAGGGACACTAATCTAGGGCACCTCATAGTATGTAGTAATAACTCTGCTTAAAAGGGAGTTTACTCACGGAAGGCCAGGAGGTGACCGGTAAATGGAAGAATTGCAGATTGGTGATGTAGTAACTAGAAAATCCTATAACGGGGATGTTTTTTTTAAGATAATTCATCTCTTTACTAGCGAAGATGGGATTCGGATGGCAGAAATTAAAGGACTTGATGTGCGACTGGCAGCGGATGCTCCGGTTTGTGACCTTTTAAAGATGTCCTTAGAACAGGTTCGGCATTACCGGAATGATTTCATCCGAAGAAATACACCCCATTTGGGACGTGTTTTCGGTCCAAATCCACGCTCAAGGGAAGCAAAAGAACCTGAAGCTGAGGAAGTTAACCAGGTAACGGATTTTTTTGAAGTTCCGGGGCGGGTATTACACATTGACGGAGATGCTGAATATCTCAGACTTTGCTTGGCCTCCTATCGAAAGTTAAACATCAGCGCTTGGGGGTATGCCGTCCCGGAGCAGAAGCAAGCTCAAATAGTAGAAGAACTGCTAAAAAAACACCTGCCGGACATCCTAGTATTGACTGGACACGACGGTTTTATTAAAGGCAGGGAAAACCTGACCGATTTAGATAGCTATCGCAACTCCCGCTACTTCGTAGAAGCTGTGAAAGAAGCTAGAAAATTTGAATTGTGTTCAGATGTTTTACTGATTTTTGCTGGGGCGTGTCAGTCCCACTATGAAGCAATTTTACGGGCCGGAGCAAATTTTGCTAGTTCACCCAAAAGAGTGTTAATCCACGCTTTCGACCCAGTTATGGTGGTGGAAAAACTGGCTTATACCTCCTTTGATGAAACAGTTTCTATCCAGGGATTGATTAAAAATACTATAACCGGGCTGGATGGTATTGGTGGTGTAGAATGCCGGGGCAAATTTAGACGGGGTTTGCCCAAGACGTCCTATTGAGGACGTACTATTGAGAATTTTAGCTAAAATATTGATTTAAGCAAGATTTAAGGATGAAATATACCTTCAAGCCATGGTACAATCAAACTAACTGACCTTAGGGGGTGACGAATTGGCCTATAGAATTTCCGATGAGTGCATTAGTTGTGGGGCATGTGCCCCAGAGTGTCCTGTTGAAGCCATAACCGAAGGCGAGAGTAAATATGTAATCAACGAAGAAAAATGTATTGAGTGCGGTAATTGTGCGGACATTTGCCCAGTTAGCGCACCTCAACCAGTCTAAAGTTCCTACTTAAGGCCTTATAACTTTTGACAAAGAAGCCCTTCCCTGCGAAGTGGCTTTCTTTGTTAAAAAACTAAAAATATTGGCTTGACTAAATTTTAAGGTATAAAGATTTTAATATTGTAAAAATTAACTATAAAAACTATAAAAATAAGACAGGAGGGTGAGAGGAATGCATATGGTTGTTTGTCTAAAACAGGTGCCCGATGCCACTGAGGTAACAATTGATCCCAAGACTAATACCCTGATTCGAGAAGGGGTGCCCTCCATCATAAATCCTTATGACGTTCATGCTGTGGAAGCGGCCCTGCAATTAAAGGATATGTACGGTGGGAAAGTAACTGTGCTAACAATGGGCCCCCCGCAGGCGGAAGAAAGTTTAAAAAAGGCAATTGCCTACGGGGCCGATGAAGCTATTCTCTTAAGTGACCGGAAGTTTGCTGGTTCAGATACTTTAGCGACTAGCTATATCTTAGCCCAGGCCATTAGAAAGTTGGGGGAAAGCGAGCCTGTGGATATTATTTTTTGTGGTAAACAAGCAATTGATGGGGATACAGCCCAAGTTGGACCGGGTATAGCCGCCCGTTTGGGAATACCTCAACTTACCTATGTCATGAAAATCGATGAGGTTGATTTAGAAAAACAGGAAATTCAGGTCCAACGAAAGTTGGAAGCCCTGAGGGAAGTTGTCCGGGCTAAATTACCTGCTTTGCTAACGGTTGAGAAAAGTCTTAACGAAATTCGGTATGCCTCCCTACCTAATATGATTAAAGCTGCTACCTTTAAGGTAACGGTTTTGGGTAAGGATAGCTTTGAAATGAATGAAGCAGAACTGGGCTTAAAGGGTTCGCCAACCTGGGTTAGTAAGATTTTTGCCCCGCCCCAAAGGGAAGCAGGAGAAATGCTGTCCGGTGGGGAGTCTGCTGTACCTGAATTAGTGGACAGGCTAGTTAAAACAAAAATAATCGCCAATATTTAGGGGAGGAATGAAGGTGGCTGTAGATATTTCTAAAAAAGCCTGTATAGGTTGTGGCCTGTGTATTGACACCTGCCCCTTTGAGGCTCTGGACTTGATCGATGGGATATCAGTAGTTGATCCGGAAAAATGCGTGGAGTGTGGAGCCTGTCTTAAGGTTTGTCCGGTAGGAGCCATAACCCTCCCTCATGCTCCTAAAGAGCCTACCCCGGTAATGGCTGTTAAAGATGCCCAGGAGCCGGCTAGAGCATTGCCGGCAACAGGTGAATTAGCTAAGTACCAAGGGGTCTGGGTCTTTATTGAGCAAATGGAAGGTCAGATAGCCCCCGTTTCCTGGGAACTGCTGGGGGAAGGCCGAAAATTGGCTAAAAAGCTGGGGGTTGAATTGGCCGGGGTTCTCCTTGGTCATAGTGTTGAGGGCCTAATTAGTGAGATTTTTTCCTATGGTGCAGATAAGATTTACCTGGTGGATGACCCTGTATTAGCCAAGTATCGGACCGGACCGTATAAGGACGCCTTGGTAAGCTTGGTGTGTAAATATAACCCGGAAATTGTGCTAATAGGCGCCACCACCCTAGGACGAGATTTATCCGGGACAGTGGCAACTGAACTGGGAACAGGTCTGACTGCGGACTGTACTGTGCTGGATATTGACCCGGTGGGCAGATACCTGGAACAAACCAGGCCTGCTTTTGGGGGAAATATCATGGCAACAATTCTATGCAAGGAACGCCGGCCCCAAATGGCCACAGTAAGGCCAAGGGTGATGGTCATGCCGACCCAGCAACCCGGACGTAGTGGAGAGATAATTCGGGAACAGCTTGGGTTGCGCGAGGAAGATGTCCAAACCAGGGTTGTGGAGTACATACGGGAAAAACAGGCAGCTGTGTACCTAGATAAGGCTGAGATAATAATAGCTGGGGGCCGGGGCATGGGTTCGGCTAAAAACTGGTCCATGCTGGAGGAATTAGCCGTAGTCCTAGGGGGCACCGTGGGAGCTAGTAGGGCTGCAGTTGAGGCAGGCTGGGTAAATGCAGCCCATCAAGTGGGCCAAACAGGGCAGACGGTTCGGCCTAAGGTATATTTTGCCATTGGCATCTCGGGAGCAATTCAGCATCTAGTTGGGATGCAAACCTCGGATACCATTGTGGCTATTAACAGTAATGCAGAAGCTCCTATTTTCAAGGTCGCTACCTATGGTTTAGTGGGTGACTTGAACAAGATAGTGCCAGCCCTTAGCGAGGAATTTCAAAAGCGGTTGGCAGGAAGGGGATAGGGATGATGGAAAAATTCGATGTAATCGTGGTTGGAGCCGGACCGGCCGGATTGGCTGCGGCCTACACCACTGCAAAGGCAGGGCTTAAAACCATCATTTTCGAGCGGGGAGAATATCCGGGGAGTAAGAATGTGATGGGTGGAGTGTTATACAGGCAAGCAACTGAAGAGGTTTTTCCGGATTTTTGGCGTCATGCTCCTTTGGAACGACCAATTGTGGAGCAAAATTATTGGTTTCTCTCCCAAAAGTCAGCTGTTAAGTTGGGGTATCGTAGTGAAGAGTTTGGTGAGGAGCCCTATAATAACTTTACAGTGCTGAGGGCCAAGTTCGATCGCTGGCTCGCAAAACAAGTAGAGCAGGCGGGGGCCTTGCTTATTACCGAAACGGTGGTTGAGGAACTACTTCGGGAAGGTAACCAAGTTGTTGGTGTGCGTACTGGACGCTCGGAAGGAGATTTACATGCTCCCTTGGTTATTATTGCTGAAGGGGTCAATAGTTTACTTGTCCAACAGCTGGGGCTGAGAGACGATATTGCACCCCAGCATCTAGCTGTGGCGGTTAAGGAGATTATTTCCCTGCCCCAGGAAAAAATCGAGGATCGCTTTAACCTGGAAAAGGGTCAGGGTGCGGTTATCGAGCTAATCGGGGAGCCAAGCTATGGGGTTATGGGAACGGGATTTATTTATACTAATAAGGAAAGCATTTCCATCGGAGTGGGAGCTATCCTATCGGAAGTCGTTAAACACAAATGGAATCCCAATGACCTTTTGGAAAATATGAAGAAACATCCCAGCGTCCGCCCGCTAATCGAGGGTAGTGAATTAAAGGAATACTTAGCTCATCTGATTCCCGAAGGGGGCTATAAGGCGATGCCTAAAATATACGCTCCCGGTGTACTGGTAATTGGCGACGCGGCCATGTTAGTAAACGGTATCCATCGGGAAGGTTCTAATTTAGCGATTATGTCCGGCAAATTTGCCGCAGAGACGGTGATTGATGCCCACCGAGCTGGTGATTTCTCCTTGCAGATGTTGGCTCGGTATCAACAACGTCTGGAAAATAGCTTTGTGCTCCAAGACCTCAAAAAATACCAAAATTCCACTGGATTATTCGAGGAAAACCCCCAATACTTCCAAGAGTACCCGGAAATGCTTAATGATATTTTCCACGAATTTTTCACTATCGATTCTGTGCCTAAACAAAAGAAACAACAGCTAATGCTAGCTAAATTAAAACAACGTCGAGGTTATGGTCAAATTGCCTTAGACCTTTATAAACTATGGCGGGCTCTAGGGTAGGATTAAGATAAGGTGTGATTTGGAAATTGACACACATGGAGGAAAGAGCATGACTAAGTTAGACGACAAGCTTTATAAGACCCGATTTTTGCCCTCGGAAAAGTCCCATATTAAAATTATCGACTTAGACGTTTGCCGGCGGAAGTGCCCAGATAAAGTATGCACCATCTTTTGTCCGGCGGGGGTCTACGGTTGGGAGGAAGACCAAATGGCCATTGGTTATGAAGGCTGTTTAGAGTGCGGAACCTGCCGTTATGGCTGCCCTTATGACAACATCGACTGGCACAACCCCCAAGGTGGTTATGGGGTTATGTACAAGTTTGGTTAAAGTTAGCTTACAAAGACGCTAAAGTTAAAACTAAAATTAGTCCAAACCCTAAAACTAACCCAAACCTAGAAACTAAGACATGGTCACTTTTTAGAGCAGGCAGCAATTCATCCTTTACGATATAAGTCATTGCCCCCGCTGCCAGAGCCAGGAGTAAGGAGATAGAGTTTTTGGACTGCTCTATTAACATTAAACCTATACCAGTACCTAAAGGTGTGAAGAGGCTTACCAGACAACCAATAAGCATAATATTACGGCGGCGTACCTGACCAATTTTTAAGGGGGCCGCCGTAGCCATGCCTTCAGGGATGTTATGGAGAGCTACAGCTAGGGCAATGACCATGCCTAATTTATTATTTGTTTCAAACCCCACGGCAATAGCAATTCCTTCTGGAAGGTCATGGAGAGCAATCCCAATAGCAATCAAATAACCAAGCTTTCGGAAATAGGGAATTCGATTATGTGCATTACCGGAATGGGGATAAACTCTGGTCAAAATAACGTCAAGCAGCCAAAGGAGCAGGTAGCCTAGCAAAAAGCCTAGAACCATTGTTGGTGGGCCACCATAAAGCAGGGAGGCTGGCAATAAATCGAAAATAACCACAGCAAGCATAATACCTGCAGCCATACCCAGAAGTAGTGCCAACCATCTGTCCTTTGGCTTGCCGAAAAGTGTAACAATCAGGCCTCCAAGGCTGGTGGTCAGCCCTGATAGTAAACTTATCCAGATAATATCCGACATCCTTTCACCTCCTGCACTAGTAGCTACAAGCTACGGTTGTAAAACTCTATGCAGGAGCATAGTTCATTATGAAACAGACGAAACATCTACTTAATTAGATAATTTTTTCGACTTTGAGAAAAAGATACATTAGTGCAGGAATAAAGTGTAAACGTGTCGAACAAGTTTATATTTAAAGGGAAAAGTAGGAAATTTGCAGAATACTTTATTAAGTACCAAAAGGAGTGAAGGTAATGACTGAACAGGTGGGCAAGGTTGAAGAGAAGCAGTTTGTAGTATTCCAATTAAGTAAAGAAACTTATGGAGTGGACATCGCCAAGGTCTGGGAAATCATTACAATGCAAACAATAACTACAGTCCCGCACACGGCGGAGTTTATAGAGGGCATCTTAAACCTAAGGGGTAAAGTTATTCCGGTTATTGATTTGCGTAGGCGTTTTGGGCTTCCCCAGGACGAGTTTACTAGAAATACTAGAATTGTGGTGATCGAGATTTCCGGGAACACGCTGGGTATGATTGTAGACGGTGTTTCCGAAGTTTTGCGAATCTCTAGTGATATTGTAGAAGCTCCCCCGCCGGCTATCAGTAATATAGAGGCTGATTATCTTGCAGGGGTTGCTAAACTGGAAGAGCGGTTAATTATTCTTTTGAATTTGGATAAAGTTCTGAATAATCAGGAACAACTGGAATTGGAGAATGCAGTTTAATAAGAGGTGAAAATAATGACTTTGCAGTTTGATGCTTCACCGGATGAACTAAAACTTTTTATGGAAGAAGCGGATGAACACCTGCAGCTTCTGGAAGAAGACTTAGTAAGGCTGGAAAAGGAAAAGGATAATCAGGAACTACTTCAGGCAATTTTTAGAGCGGCCCATACTTTAAAAGGATCATCAGCTACCTTAGGACACCAGCGCATGGCCCAATTAACCCACGGGATGGAGAATATTTTGGATAAAGTTCGCAAAGGTCAGCTTACTATAACCACCTCAATTATGGATGTATTGCTAGAAGCACTAGACATTTTAAAATTATTAAAAGAGGAAATTGAGACTCTAGAAGAAAATGATATAGATTTGGAAAAGGTGCTCATCGACTTAAGCAAGGCGGCTGAAGCTGGTCTAACTGCAAAGGAACCTCAGGCTCTAAAGGGCTCAGAGAGTGATGCTCAGACTGTTTCCTCAGACCAGCAAGAGTTGTCCATCCCCAGCATGGAGCTAGACTGGGATGAGAAGGATCACGTTACCTCCGGGAAAAAACAGGGTAAACAGGCTTATAATATTTTAGTCAATCTTGATGACAAAAGTGAAATGCTTTCGGTGCGAGCACTTTTAACTTTAATGTCCCTCCGGGAGAATGGCGAAATAGTTAAGTCAATCCCTTCAGCCGAACAAATTGAACGTGAAGAGGCTACTGCTACTTTACAGGTAATTCTAATTAGTGATCAACCTAAAGAGCGGATAACCCAAGCTTTAAAAGAACTTCCTGAATTACTGCGGGTAGATATAAACTTTCTGGATTTAAACCAGGAGGATGCACCTGTTCCGGAAGATAAGCAGTTTGCTGTAGTACAGGCAACAGCTAACCCAGAGCAAACTGAAGCACCGGAACAAAAAGCAGAAACACCTGCTAATGGAAACAACTCGGCTAAAAGCAAAGACACTAAAATAACTAAAGTTAGCCGCACTGTTCGGGTGGATGTGGAGCTATTGGATAATTTAATGAATTTAGTCGGTGAATTAGTCATTGACCGAACCCGTTTGTCCCAGTTACTGGGGCAATTAGTGTCTAAATTTGAGGCTAACGATCATGTGGAAGACTTAAACCGGACGTCTATACATATTGGCAGGGTTACCACTTTACTCCAAGAGGAAATCATGAAGGCCCGGATGCTTCCTGTAGAAAGTTTATTTAACAAGTTCCCCAGAATGATGAGGGACCTTTCCCAAAAAGCGGGTAAAGAAATTGAGTTTATTATGGAGGGCCAGGAAACTGAGCTTGATCGATCAATTATTGAAGAGATTGGAGACCCCTTAATTCACCTTTTACGTAATTCGGTTGACCATGCCGTGGAAACCCCGGATGAAAGGGTAGCCAATGGCAAGAAGCCCCAGGGTTATGTAAAGCTGGGCGCTCGCCACGAAGAAAACCATATTATAATAAGTGTAACAGACGACGGCAGGGGTATAGATGCTGACAAAATTAGGGCTTCGGCAATTAAAAAGGGCTTGGTAACTGAGGAAATAGCCCGCAGGCTTAGTGACCAAGAGGCGATTCACCTGATTTTTGCTTCCGGACTGAGTACGGCGGCCAAGGTTTCGGATATTTCCGGCCGAGGTGTTGGGATGGATGTGGTCCGCAATAACCTAGAGAAGGTTAATGGTCAGGTAGAGATTTCCACCGTTCTGGGTAAGGGTACCGAATTCATCATTAAGTTACCCCTAACCTTGGCGATAATCAGAGCTTTAATGGTTTCAGTAGATAAACGGGTATATGCTATTCCTCTGGGTTCTGTGCTAGAGACCATTAGGCTTACCAAAGGACAGATTAAAGAGATTAATAAGCGGGAAGCCATTGTGGTACGAGGAAAAGTTCTTCCTCTCCTGCGTTTGGGTGAATTATTTAAACATATGAACAGTACTCAGTTGGATAGCGGTAAGATCTTTGTGGTAGTTGTTAACCTTGGTGGACAGCAATTAGGCCTAGTAGTTGACTCCCTTATTGGGGAGCAAGAAGTAGTAATTAAAACCTTAGGCAGGTTCATCGGTGATGTTCAGGGAATTGCCGGTGCTACAATCCTGGGCGACGGGAGCGTAGCATTAATTGTGGATGTGCCAAGTCTGATCAAAAAAATGGTTAATGCAGGTTAACTTGTTTTAAGAAAAGGGGAACCGCGATGTTGGGGGAACTTAGTTTGGGTCAGTTGGTAAAACTAGGGGAAGTCATAAACAAGGGGCTAGGTAAATCAGGGTCGGTAATCGCTGAGATGACTGGTCTTGCTATGGAAATTAAAGCTCCTCGCATCGAAATGGTACCATTAAACGATATCGCCGAAATGGCAGGTGGGCCTGAATTAGTTGGCGTTGGTTTATACCAAGGGATAACTGGGGATGTGGATGGTCATTTACTCCTCTTTTTTTCCGAAGCCAATGCCTATTCCTTGGTGGATTTGCTCCTTGAATTACCAATGGGGTCGACTGCTGCCCAAGGTGAACTAGGTTGTCTAGGTCATTCTGCTTTAAGCGAACTTAGTAATGTCACAGGTTCCTTTTTTATGAACTCCTTGGCGGATGTTACTGGTCTGGAGATAATGCCCTCAACTCCGGCAGTAGTGTTGGATATGTTGGGGTCAATCCTTGATAATATTTTGGCCGAACTAAGTAGTAGTGAGGATTATGCTTTAGTGGCAGAGGCGAAATTTGAAGGGATGAGTAAAGGGATTCAGGGGTGTTTCTTGCTTTTGCCTACCCTGGAAGCTCTGGAAATTATCCTGAATAGGCTGGAGCAGAAGTTATGAGTGAAAACCTACTAAGTATCGGGCTTGGTGAAATGCAGGTTTCTGGAGATCCAGGCGTAGTGATGGTTTGCTACGGTCTCGGCTCTTGTATCGGCCTTTCGCTTTATGACCCTGTAGCTAAGATTGGAGCTTTAGCCCATATTGTACTACCGGACAGTTCCTTGTCAAGGGCAGGGGATGCAGAATCTAAATATGCAAACTCTTGTGTTCCCTTTGTTTTGGATAAGCTTATAAAAAAAGGAGCCATAGCTAATAGGCTTATTATCAAGATAGCCGGTGGTGCGCAGGTATTACAGGTTGCCGGGCTGAAAAACCGTTTAGATATAGGGGCCAGGAACACCGAGGCGGTGCGGGAAGCTATGATTAAGGCCGGGCTAACCTTGAACGCACAAGATATTGGGGGGAATTTTGGTAGAACGATGCAGTTTTTTATTAATACTGGCAAGATTATAATTAAAACGGTAGGTAAGGGTGAAAAGGAACTTTGATTGGGAGAAAGGAGCAGGATTATGCCCAAAATTCTTATAGTGGATGATGCAGCGTTTATGCGCTTGCGGGTAGCGAAACTCTTGACAGAAAATGGCTATGAAGTTTTGGAAGCGGGTGATGGTCAAGAGGGTGTAGAGCAGTATAAAAATAATAAACCGGATATGGTATTAATGGATATTACCATGCCGATTATGGATGGAATCACTGCAGTCCAAGAAATAAAAAAACATGACCCTAATGCGGTTGTGGTCATGTGCAGCGCATTAGGTCAGCAGACCATGGTCATGAATTCTGTTAAGGCGGGAGCCAAGGACTTTATAGTTAAACCCTACCAACCTGAGAAAATACTGGAGACAATTAAGCGCTTTATTGGGTAAAGTTGTCGGAGGGATTAAATTGTGCGTAAGGTTTCTGCGAAATATTTACAGCAAGGGCAAAAACTTGCGAAAGCAATTTACAGTAGCCGTGGAGGATTAGTTATGCCCTCTGGGGTTCAAATGCAAGGGGAGCATATTGAACGCTTAAAGAAGGCTGGAATCACGGAAATCTACGTTGATGACCCTAGAGTAAAGGATATCGAAATTGTCGAACCGATTTCAGATATAACCAGAATCAAAGCAATTCGGGCTTTACGGGATGCTTTTACCGCGGTACGCTCTGGAGGAGTAAATGCCAAAGTAGATATTGGGCTATTGCTTCAAATAGTAAAAGAGGTTCATGAGGATGTGGTCCAGAATAACCCCCGGGTGGCCAATTTAATCGAAATCAAATCGAGCGAGGATTATCTGTTTGTCCATGCTTTAAATGTTGCAATCATCTCAATAATCATGGCCAGAATCGGGGGATTTGTTAGCCAAACTTATGATATAGCTATGGGTGTGATACTCAAGGATTTAGGGATGGCCCAGCTGGCTGAGGAGGTTTTAAATCGACCGGATAAATTCTTGCCGGCGGAACTGTCAGCAATGCAGATGCATACTGGGACCACTATGGGTTTATTCCAGGGAAGAAGCGAAATTTCTGCCTTTGCCAAAGTAATTATTGCCCAACATCACGAACGACAGGATGGGAGTGGGTATCCCGCAGGCTTAAAGGATAGTCAAATTCATGGCGTAGCCAGAATTGTGGGAATTGCCGATACCTATGCAGCAATGGTTTCCGACCGACCACACCGCCCGAAATATCCTCCCTATGAAGCTATTGAATATATAATGAGTAGTGCTGGCTTTGAATTTGACCATAACCTTGTCGATGTTTTTACTAAATGTACTGTACCTTATCCCATTGGCACAATGGTTAAACTCAGTGATGATGCCAAGGGAGTAGTTGTAAATCTGGGCAGCGGATTACCCTCTCGGCCGATTGTACGGTTGTTTTACGACCAGAATGGCAGAGAACTTCCCCATTGCTATGAGCTAAATCTCTCTGATCCGGAGCATCAGACCAAACTCATTGTAGAAATACTGGATGAATAAAACTAATTAATTTACAAAGATATTACTAAGTGGATAGAGGAGTGAAAGGTCCATGAAGGTTGAATTTATAAATCCCTTTGTTATGGCGGCCTATAATGTTTTACAACAGGAGATTAATGCAACCATTGAAAAAGGAACGATTTCAATTGAAGAATCCTCTTTTGTAACTCAAGAGGAGGTTACAATTCTAGTAGGTGTAACCGGACAACTTCAAGGTGTGGCCATTTATTCTCTCTCCGAACGCACCTCTAAAAATATTGTTTCCGAAATGCTCCATGAGCGAATTCCTATTTTTGACTCTATGGTGGAAAGTGCTATAGCTGAAATGGGCAATGTCATCTCCGGTCGGGCCAGTGCCGCCTTAGAGGCTAATGGCTATATTTGCAATATTGCTCCACCCACCGTGGTAATCGGGCGTGGCGTAATTATTTCCACTGTTAATATCAAAAAACTAGTAATACCTTTAAGTACCCAATTTGGTGCTGTTCGGATTAGTGTAGCTTTAAAGGAAGTAATAAAGTTATAGTTAAGGTAGGAGTAGAGTTTGGCCGGGGTAGATGGTATAGGGCTCAGTAAGGTTGTTGATGGCAATTAACTGCGCTAAATTAATTCCTAAGCGTTTGGAAATCTTCCAAAGGGTATCACCGACTACAACAGTATAGGTTTTACCCCCGGGTATGTTTGTGGTTCCTGGAAACGGTACGGACAGAGAAGTGATAATAGATAATTTGGTGCCCAAAGAAACCATGGGAAACACTTCTTCAATATCAGCATCAAACATGCGCACACAACCTAGGGATACTTGCTGCCCGATTAGTTCGGGTCGGACAGTCCCGTGAATGCCGTACTTGCCATCTTGAACTAGGTAAAAACCCATCCAACGACTACCCAGGATGCCTCCTGGGTTAATTACTTTTTCATAGATAGCAAATTTTCCGATTGGGGTTGGGGTGCCTGGCTTTCCAATTGCAATAGGGTAAGCTTTATACAGAACATCGCCTTTAAAGAGGTATAACCTACGCTCTTGTAAGGCAATTTTTATATTTTCATTACTCAAAACAAACACCTCCTAGGGTGTTTTTTGCATTATATTCGCCTGCTAATTTTTCGGTGAACAAATAACCTCCAAGTTTAGCGTAAATCATTAATGAATAAGCTTTCCTCTGATTGGAAAACATATGAGTAGTTTTTGCCTAATTAACCATTATTCAGGAGGAGGACATCAGGTGTCTGAAGATTATGGGAAAGGCCGGTTAATCATCATTGGAGGTGCGGAGGACAAAAAAGGAGCATGTATAATCCTGCGTAAGGTTGTAGAACTTGCAAGGGCTAATAATGGGAAACTAGTTATTTTGACCACAGCTACAGTAAAGCCAGAGGAAGTTGGGGCAGAATATGGGGAAATATTTCGGCGACTAGGGATAGATGAACTGGAAATCTTAGATATTCCCCACAGGGAAGTGGGGCAGCAGCCTACAGCGGTAAGCTTGGTAGAGCAAGCGGGGGCAATATTCTTTACTGGTGGAGACCAACTTCGCATAACCAGCCTTCTAGGTGGAACAGCGCTGGATCAAGCCTTGCATCGGGCTTATCAGCGGGGCGCTGTTGTTGCCGGAACTAGTGCGGGAGCCTCGGCAATGAGTGCTACCATGATTGTGGAGGGAGCTGGACAGGAAACTCCCAAGCAAAATACTGTTAAAATGGCTCCGGGGATGGGGTTACTTAACGGGGTGGTAATTGATCAGCATTTTGCCCAGAGAGGTAGACTTGGTCGATTGCTTACTGCTGTAGCCCAAAACCCGCGGATTTTAGGTATTGGTTTGGATGAGGATACCGCAATTGTTGTCCACGGGGATGGGAACTTTGCAGTGATTGGCTCTCAAACCGTTTCCGTTATCGACGGTATGGAAATCAACCATACCAATGTCTCAGAAATTCAACCAAATCAAGGCCTTGCGTTGACTAATGTGAAGCTGCATATTCTTCCGGCAGGGTACGGTTATTCTTTACATGAAAGAAGGCCCTTGGTCAATCAATTTTTAATTTAAAGCTTAGTGCCCGGAAAAGGAGAGGAAGACGGTATGCAGCTGATCGAAAGCAAGTATTATCCAGGGAAAAATGTCTATTGTTTTCAGCCGGTAATAAAGGGGAAAATATCTCTCGGACAGTGGACCGGAATGTACTCGGATGAGTTAGGGGATTTTTCCGATAGGCTTATTGCCCTATTGCCTGGCCTAGCTGGACATCATTGTTCGCGTGGATTTCCAGGTGGCTTTCTCGAAAGAATTAAGGA
This sequence comes from Carboxydocellales bacterium, assembly GCA_049302075.1. GTDB lineage: Bacteria > Bacillota > Carboxydocellales > JAJZTU01 > JBAQLS01. The sequence continues at coordinate 28,700 of JBAQLS010000034.1, forward strand.
AGGTACATATCTAGGTCATGTAGTGGAACATATTGCTCTAGAACTTTTAAACTTAGCTGGCTTAAAGGTTAATTACGGCAAAACCCTGGCAACCTCCCAACCGGAAATATATGAGGTGATAGTGGAAAGTCCAGTGGGGGAAGCTGGTGTGGCTGCTTTACAGTATGCTTGCCTATTAGTGCAGCAACTTCTCCATCGTCAGTCAGTAGAGGTTGAACAATTGGTTAAGCGAGTCCGACGACAGATTCGACAAGGTGATTTGGGACCGAGCACAAAGGCCATAGTGGAAGCAGCCAAAAGTAGAGGTATACCGGTTATTCGGTTGAATAACCGTTCCTTAGTCCAGTTAGGCTACGGAAAATACTTAAAGCGAATTCAAGCCGCCTTAACTGATCTGAGTAGTAGTGTGGCAGTAGATATTTCCTGTGATAAAGCTTTAACCAAGGAACTGCTGACTGAGGCGGGCCTTCCTGTACCGAGAGGTGCGTTGGTCAATAATTTAGTTGATGCTAAAGCAATAACCCAAGAAATCGGTTTCCCAGTAGCTATCAAACCTCAAGATGGCAACCAAGGCAGAGGGGTTTGCTTAAACCTTAATAATCTAGGGGAAGTAGAGCGGGCGATAATTCTAGCTCAAGAGGTAAATCCGAACTTTATTGTGGAAAAATATATTCCCGGTCGACACTACCGGGGTTTAGTAATCGGCAAAAAACTAGTAGCTGTGGCTGAGCGATTTCCAGCTTTCGTAATTGGCAATGGTCGTCAGAACATTTGGGAGTTAATAGAACAGGCTAACGCTCATCCCTGGCGGGGGGAGGAGCATGAAAAGCCGTTGACTAAAATTGTGGTGGATTCCCGGGTTTTGGGGTGTCTTGCCAAACAAGGGTTAACGGTTGAGAATATACCAGCGGAGGGGCGGCAGATTTTTTTAAGGGAAAATGCCAATCTTAGCACAGGTGGTGTGGCGGTAGATGTAACCGAGCAGGTTTGCCCGGAAAACCGAGAGCTATTGGAACGGGCAATCCGAATAATTGGGCTGGATGTAGCGGGGGTTGATTTTGTAGCAGAGGATGTCTGTTTACCAATCCACCAAAGCTCTGGAGCTATTATTGAAATTAATGCCACTCCAGGTCTGAGAATGCATCAGTTTCCTCTCCAGGGTTTAGCTAGACCTGTTGGTGAAGCAATAGTAGATTGGCTTTTTCCACCGGGTACTCCAACTAGGATACCCATTGTGGCGGTTACCGGAACTAATGGGAAAACCACTACTTCTAGAATGATTAGCAGCATTTTGAAGCTGCAGGGTAAAATGGTAGGCTTAACCACCTCAGATGGCATCTATATCGGGGAAGCACAGGTTATGAAGGGGGATACCACCGGACCTAGAAGTGCCCAAGTTGTTTTGGGGGATTCAGCTGTAGAGGTTGCGGTATTAGAAACAGCCCGCGGGGGTATTCTTCGAGCTGGTTTAGGTTATGGAGAAAGTGATGTAGCTGTTATCACTAACATTACCGGGGACCATATCGGCCAGGATGGAATTGAGTCTCTGGAAGAACTGGCCCATGTTAAAGCACTGGTAGGAGAGGTGGTTCTCCCAGGTGGTTATGTTGTAGTTAATGGAGATGACCCAGTTTCTGTTGGTTTAATTGATCGTTTTCTAGGTCAGGTTATATTTTTTACCCGTACCCCGAATAACCACGTAGTAAAAAGGCATTTAGGAGCCGGGGGCTGGGGGGTATTAGAAAAGCAGGGCGAAATTATTTTTGCCAAAGGAGACCGGGCCAAGGTGATAATGAAAACCCGGGAGATACCTGCTACATACGGTGGTTTAGCTGGTCACAATGTGGAAAATGCTCTGGCGGCAATAGGGGCAGGTTGTGCTTTGGGAGTTGATGTCCAAACAATCGCTAGGGCTTTGGCAAATTTCGGCTGTAACTTACAGCAGAACCCTGGGAGAATGAACCTGATACCGATAGGTGAGGTCCAGGTGTTATTGGACTACGGCCATAATCCCCAGGGCTTTGAAAGGGTAATGGAAACTCTGAAAAAAATACATCAGGGTAGAATAATCGGGGTTGTTGGGATGCCTGGAGACAGAAGAAACGGGGATATTTTCCGAGCCGGGGAAGTATTAGCCCAAGGACTGAACAGGATAATTATCAAGGAGGACACCGACTTAAGGGGCAGGGCTGCCAGTGAGGTGGCCGGTATTTTGCGAGCAGGGGCACTTTCCATGGGCCTAAGTCCGGAAGCTATCTCCCTAAACTTAAACGAGGCTCAAGCGATAGCTCAAGCCCTTAGGGAGGCAGCACCTGGGGACTTGGTAGTAATCTTCTATGAAAAGCTTTCCGGCGTGCTGCCGGTGCTGGAAGCAGCCATAAGGAACACCCCAGTCCGAAGCGAGCCGGATGTGGGTGCAGATGAATACCTGGCGGGGCCTGCCTGATGACTAGATCGGGGTACCTAATCCGGTTGGGGTAGTATGCAAGCCCTTTGATGACCGGTCGGATACCTGTTCCAATGTAGGGGCTCTTAGTTCCGATACTTAGCGGCTCTAAGCGAAGGTTGGCTAATAAAATTGACCGACCTCGACAATACGGCATCCTTGCCTAGGTGTCGAGGTTGCCGACGTCCGTGTCGGCAAGGTCAATTTTATTGCCCACCTTTGCTAAAAGCCGCTACAGTACTCCACCATGAGCCCCTCCACTGAAACAGGCATCCGACCTGGTAATATGCATGAAGCTAGGGTATTCTCATCAGCCCCCAGCGTAACAGGCATCTGGCCTGGCGTCTGGTATTACTGTGAACGGATATTTAGCTATGATTGAGTCCCCGTCCCTTTGCCCAGCGCCCGCCCCGGTGGAAAGCGGATTGGTGGGCAAATATACTTACTTAAACTGCCACAAATGGCATGCCCAGGTCGGAGGCCTATCCCGTGGGGGTGTTCATGGTGGAGTGCCATAGAAGCTCTTAGCGCAGATGGCCAATAAAATTGACCTTGCCAACACGGACGTTGGCAACCTGGACACCAGGCATGGACGCCGCATTGTCCAGGTTGGTCAATTTTATTAGGCCATCCAGCTTAGAGCTTCTAAGGCATGGAGCTAAGAACACCAACATGGGATAGGCCTTCGACCGGAGATAACGGCAGTATAATCAAACCCAGAATCCCTTTTCCCTCAGCCAGCAGGATTTTCAGAAGTGGGTTCAGAATAATAAAGCTAATACTAACGGGAAAGCAAAATCCTGTGGAGGAGAGAAAACCATGTCGCAAAAATTAGTGTTGCCGGCGCGGGCCAAGATCAACCTAACGCTGGATGTGCTGGGTAAACGCCCGGATGGTTATCACCAAGTGGAAATGGTGATGCAGACAGTTAGCTTGGCAGATACTATTACTTTGGAAAAGACAACAGAGGAAATATTGGTATCCTGCACCCATCCGGAGGTCCCGCTAAATGAGGGAAACTTAGCTTTTCGTGCGGCTATGCTTTTAAAACAGGCTGTAAGTTATAACGGTGGAGTGACAATTCATATTGACAAAAAAATTCCTATTGCAGCCGGACTTGCGGGTGGATCAAGCAATGCGGCAACAGTATTAATTGGGCTTAATTCACTATGGGACCTAAAATTATCTAGAGAACACTTGATGCAGATTGGTTCTGCTTTAGGCTCAGATATTCCCTTCTGTATCATGGGTGGGACAGCTTTAGCCACGGGAAGAGGCGAAAAAATTACTTCCCTAAAAGCTGCTCCTGAGCTAACCCTAGTGCTGATAAAACCTAATTATGGTGTAGCTACCGCCCAAGTTTACGGAAACTTTCGGCAGGAGCAAGTTGCCAACCGACCAGCTACGCAGGCCATGCTAAAAGCAATTGAAGCCGGAGATAGCGAGGCAATTGTCCGGCTCACCGCTAATGTATTAGAAGCGGTAACCCTAAAGATGCACCCGGAGATAGGGGAAATTAAAGCAAGATTAGCTCAAGCCGGAGCCAAAGGTGTGTTAATGTCCGGCAGCGGGCCCACGGTATTTGGGTTTGTCGAGCATGAAGAAAAAGGCAGAGAAGTAGCTGCCCAGCTAAAAAATTTAGGAAGCATTTATCTGGCTAAAACCTGCTAGCTTGCCCATAGATTGCACCCTGGGCTAAAAAATAGTACAATATGGTTAGCCCTAGATCAGGACAGAAGCCTGGCTAAGTAGGTTTACTGTGGGGGAGAGGGGGACAGTTCATGGAAAGAAGGTTAATACCGGTAAAGTTAGACAATTACAAGCCCTTGCGGGAGATTGTTTTTGAATCCCTTCGGGAGGCGATTATCAATGGTAACCTCGAGCCAGGTGAGCGGATGATGGAAATCCAATTAGCTGATGAAATGGGTGTAAGCCGCACACCGGTTAGAGAAGCCATTCGCAAGTTAGAGTTGGAAGGCTTTGTGGTCATGATTCCCCGAAAAGGTGCCTATGTCGCAGGGATTTCTCTAAAGGATATTGCCGACGTCTTTGAAATTAGGGCTGCTTTGGAAAGTCTAGCCGCTGCCCTGGCTGCTGAAAGGATAACCGAGGAAGAACTAGAGTCTTTGGAATGTTCCTTAGTTAAAGTTGCAGAGTGTACAGAGGCTGATGACCTAGAAGCACTAATTACTGTGGACACTGATTTTCATGACATTCTATATAAGGCCAGCAGGAATGAACGACTGGTCCAAATTGTCAGTAATTTAAGGGAGCAAATTCAGCGCTTTCGTATGACTTCCCTTTCCCAACCAGGCCGGATGAAGGATGCCCTGGAAGAACACCGGAAGTTAGTTGAAGCTCTTTCCGAACGAAATATAGAATTAGCTAGAACTTTAGCCAGGGAACATATTGAATTTGCTGAAAGCAGTATGTTAGAGGTTATAAGAACCACTGAAATTGGTCAAAATATCACCAAGAAGTAACCCAAAGGAGTAATGGAGTATGTTGGAGGCCATTGTCCTGGCCGGTAGTCTTAATGCAGGATCTTTACGGGAGTGCAGCCCGGCAGCTAAAGAGGCTTTGATTAAGATTAGCGGCCGATATATGGTGGATTATGTTCTTGGTGCCTTGGATAACACTCAGGAAGTAAAAAAGATTATTTTAGTTGGAGTAGATCCCCGGGACATAAACTATAGCGGCTCCAAGGAAATTAACGGAGTTCCCGCGGGTGATAGCCTTTTAGCAAGTTTAGAAAACGGGATTTCGGCAGCCACTCCAGGCAACAAGGTTTTATTAGTAACTGCGGATGTTCCACTGTTAAATTCCAAAGTAATTAAAGCATTTTTGGAAGAATGCGGTGATTGGGAGGACGATTTGTATTATCCTATCGTTTCCAAGCAATTAAGTGAATATCGGTATCCCGAGGTCAAGCGCACTTATGCCATTTTGCGAGACGGTGCCTTTACCGGAGGAAATATTTTTTTGCTCCAACCGGAGGCCTTAGTGCGATGCAAAGCAATGCTTAAAGCCGGTATTGAATTGCGCAAAAGCCCTTGGAAATTATGTCGGCTACTGGGGATTAGTTTTTTAGGCAAATTTATTTTTCGACAACTTACCTTGCAGGAAGTTGAATTAAAAGTACAGAATCTCCTGGGAATCAAGGCTAGAGTGGTGGTTACCCAGTATCCGGAAATAGGGGTAGACGTTGATAAACCTAGTGATCTCCGCCTAGTGGAGCGAGAACTTTCTAAAATGCCGTCCTGAGGGGCGGCATTTTTAAATGCTTATTTATTTTAGGAGGGATTTCCTACTGAGCGTAGAAATTATGAATATTAATTCGATATTACTAAAAAATATTCGTATTGTCGGGTATGAAGCCGGATTTTGGAGGGATGCTGTTTGGATAAGCTGCGTAGAAGTGAACGAATCGTGCTACTAACCAAGGATTTAATTGAAAATCCCTATAAATCCTTTCCTCTGGCCTACTTTGCGGAGCTCTTTCAAGCAGCGAAATCCTCCATTAGCGAGGATATTAGCCTGGTAAAAGATACGTTGCGAGCGTCTGGTGCCGGGTTGATTGAGACTCAGGTAGGAGCGGCAGGAGGGGTTAAGTTCAAGCCCGTGATGGGCAAAGTCGAACGGGAGCAATTTGCTAATTTGCTTTGTACTAAGCTTTCCGGTTCGGAACGGATTGTACCCGGCGGGTTTATCTATTTAACGGATATTATTTTTGACCCCCAAATAGCCCAAAAAATAGGGCGAATTTTTGCGACGCTATTTGCTGAAACCAACCCCGACTATATTTTAACTATTGAAACTAAGGGTATACCTTTAGCCTTATTTACTGCCAGAGCTTTTGGTGTACCTCTGGTGATTGTTAGGGATGAGTCTAAGGTCAGTGAAGGCTCCTCGGTAAGCATTAATTATGTTTCCGGCTCTACACGAAGGATTCAGACTATGGCCTTGACTAGAAGGGCTTTACCTAAAGGCTGCCGGGTATTAATAATTGATGATTTTATGAAAGCCGGGGGTACAGCCAAGGGTATGTTAGATTTAATGGTTGAATTTGAGGCAGAGGTTTTAGGTATTGGGGTGCTGATTAGTACCACTGAGCCTCGGCAAAAATTAGTGGATCATTATATCTCTTTACTAGAATTAGCTCACTTAGATGAGGACAACAAGAAATTACAGCTTAAACCTAGTGCCGGAATTACCCAAACTTTTCCCTGGGAAGTGGATAACCCTGAATCTTAAGCTATTTTGGAGGTGATATTGGATGAAACCGGAGCTAACTTTGGAGGATATTCGCATAGCCAGGCTAGCTATGGCTCAGGTTATCCATCTAACACCTTTGGATTTTTCTCATACCTTTAGTGGGTTAATTGGAGGGGAGGTCTATTTTAAACAGGAGAACCTCCAAAAGACCGGTTCTTTTAAAATTCGCGGAGCGTTAAATAAAATTATCAGCCTTCGGCCGGAAGAAAAAACCAGAGGAGTAATTGCCGCCTCTGCCGGAAACCATGCTCAAGGGGTTGCTTTTGCCGCCAAGGCTGCTGGGCTTGATGCTACCATAGTAATGCCCGAGGGAGCTCCTTTGAGCAAAATCACCGCCACAAAAGGCTATGGAGCTAAGGTTATTCTGTCTGGGGAGTGCTACGATGAAGCGTTCCAACAAGCTCAGGTTATCCAACAGGAAACTGGGGCTACCTTTGTCCACGCTTTTGACGATCGACAGGTTATTACTGGTCAAGGCACCCTTGGCCTGGAGATACTAGAACAATTGCCAGATGTAGGTGTAGTAGTAGTCCCGGTGGGAGGTGGAGGTCTGATTGCCGGTATAGCAACCGCAATTAAGGCTCTTCGGCCTAAGGTTAAGGTAATTGGGGTTCAAGCGGCGGGAGCACCGGGTATGCTAAGCTGCAAAAAACTTGGCTATGTAGAGTCTTCAAGTCAGGTGGATACTATTGCCGACGGGATTGCCGTCAAAAGACCAGGGGAACTAACCTTTGAAATTATTAACCGGCTAGTTGATGATTTAGTAACAGTAACGGACGAAGAAATAGCACAAGCTATTTTGATGTTATTAGAACGAAATAAAACGGTAGCCGAGGGAGCTGGGGCGGTGGGTGTTGCAGCTTTACTCAACCGGAGGCTAAATCGGATTAAGGGAAAAATTGCCGTAGTAATCAGCGGTGGAAACATCGATGTAAATATGATTTACTCCTTAATTGAAAGAGGATTGGTTATGTCCGGCCGCCATATCCGATTACGAACAGTACTATTAGACAAACCGGGGAATCTACAGCGGTTTTTGGAGGTTATTGCCGAAGCCGGGGCTAATGTAATTTCCGTTGCCCATGACCGCACCCGAACTGCCCTAACCTTTACCCAAGCTGGGGTGGAGGTTTCCTTAGAAACCAGGGATGGTGCCCACATAGCCGAAATTACCGCCTTACTAAAAAACCATGGATACCCAGTGGAGATTGTCCACTAAAAGTTCATACCTCCTAATTATTTGACTAGTAGGGATTATAAAATTTGAAGCACCCCAAGAAAATTTGGGGTGTTTTATATTTTTATGAAATAAATGGAAATTATTTTACCTATTAAGCAGGAATTTTATGACAAATGAAGAATAAAAAACCAGAGATTATAGCATAATATTAGGCAGCAGGAAGGTGGTGAAAATGTTGAACATAACTGATGTCCGTATCCGTAAAATTAATTTAGAAGGTAAAATGAAAGCAATTGTATCTGTAACCTTAGATGATGCCTTTGTAATCCATGATGTTAAGGTTGTCGAGGGACAAAACGGGTTGTTCGTGGCTATGCCCAGCCGCAAAACTCCCGATGGTGAATACAGAGATATTGCCCATCCAATAACCACGGGAGCCAGGGAAATCATACAAACAGCGGTTCTCCAGGCCTATCAAGAGGCGGTTATCGCCTAGTTTCCAGACATTTAAGTCAGTAATTTAGTTTGAAGAGATAGAGGCAGCTAAGCCAGTATACTTAATAGTCAGGCATCAAAGGAGCGGTCTTGCTCCTTTTTGTTTTGGGTTAATTTATTTTTTGGTGCAGGAATATGACGATATGTGTGGAATAATACTGTGTTAAAATACCGCCCTAATCATATACTAATAATAAGAAAATCGACTGCGTCGAATTTATTTATATGGAAGTCAATTTTCTTGTACATAGGACTACCCCACAAAAAGAGGAGGAATGAGCATTGTCTCAGGTTCGGGCTGTAGTCTTGGCCGCAGGAAAAGGAACAAGAATGAAATCCGCACTGCCCAAAGTGCTGCATAAAATATTAGGCAGGGCCATGGTAAAATTTGTGCTGGATGCCTGCTGTGCGATTGGTGTGGACAAACCTATTCTGGTAATTGGCCACGGAGCTGAGCAGGTAAAAGAAACCCTTGGGGAGCAGGCCCACTATATAATTCAGGCAGAACAGCTAGGAACAGGGCATGCTGTGTTACAGGCTGAGTCTTTACTCCGAGATTTTGCTGGCGATGTACTGGTTGTATGCGGTGATACCCCGCTTTTACAGGGCAAGACACTGGCAGCTCTTTGGGAGTACCATCGGCAACAAAAAGCTTCAGCAACAGTACTTACAGCGATAACAGAGAAGCCTGCCGGTTATGGACGAATCGTCCGGGATAAAACCAACCGGGTTTGTAAAATTGTCGAACATAAAGATGCTAGTGATCAGGAGCAAGCCATTAAAGAAATCAATACTGGCACATATATTTTTGCGGCTGCTGATTTACTTCCCGCACTACAGCAGCTAAAACCTAATAATGCCCAGGGAGAATATTACCTGACCGATGTATTAGAAATTCTTAATCAGGCCGGAAAGAATGTAGAAGGTTTCATAACTGCTGATGCAGAGGAAACTATGGGAATTAACGATAAGGCTCAGCTAGCAGTTGCTGCCCGTAAAATCCAAGAGAGGATAAACCTTCAACATATGTTGGCAGGGGTCACCTTAACAGACCCAAATTCTACGTATATTGAACCTGATGTTAGCATTGGAGAGGATTCAATAATTCTACCGAACACCCATCTACAAGGCAACACCTTGATAGCCTCCGGGTGTACTATTGGGCCCAATACCCGGCTTGTAGACGCCACTGTTTCGGAAGGGTGCGAAATACAGTTTTCTGTCGTCCTGGAGAGCATTATCGGGCGGTATTGTACCGTCGGCCCCTATGCCTACCTACGACCGGGTACCATTCTCCATTCCAATGTTAAAGTAGGCGATTTTGTGGAGATAAAAAAATCCACAATCGGTGTAGGCAGTAAAGTTCCCCACTTAAGTTATGTAGGCGATGCCACTGTGGGAACAGGAGTGAACATTGGTGCAGGCACAATAACCTGTAATTATGACGGTGTTCATAAATTCCCCACAGTCATTAACAATAACGCCTTTATTGGAAGTAACACTAATCTGGTGGCCCCAGTAGAAGTGGGAGAAGGAGCAACAGTTGCAGCAGGTTCCACTATTACCTCCGATGTTCCAGAGGCAGCCTTGGGGGTAGCTAGGAGTAAACAGCGCAACATCCTGCGGTGGAGGAAAGATAAACCAGAGAAAAAAGATTAGAGCAGACGACATGGAGGGTTAAGACGATGGGCTTAAGTGGTAGGAGGATGAAAATATTTTCCGGTAATGCTAATGCTGCTTTGGCGGAGGAAATCGCCGAGTATTTAGGGGTTTCCCTGGGAGAGGCACAAGTTTCCCGGTTTAGTGATGGGGAAATCCAGTGTAAGATTAATGAAAGTGTACGTGGGGCGGACGTGTTTGTAGTGCAACCTACTTGTCCACCTGTTGATCAGCACCTAATGGAGCTACTGATTATGATTGATGCCCTGCGCCGAGCATCAGCTAGGAGAATAACCGCAGTAGTACCTTATTATGGTTATGCTCGCCAGGATCGCAAAGCTCGAGGCAGGGATGCCATTACGGCCAAGTTAATTGCTAACCTCATTACTGTTGGAGGAGCTAGAAGGGTTATGACCATGGATCTGCATGCTGGTCAGATTCAGGGCTTTTTCGATATTCCTGTAGATCATTTGCCTGGAGTACCTATTCTAGCTGAGTATATTATCAATAAAAATCTTAAAGATATGATAGTAGTATCACCAGACTTAGGGGGAGTAACTCGGGCAAGGGATTTAGCTGACCGTATTGGCGCCACTATCGCAATTATTGACAAACGTAGACCGGAACCCAATGTTTCCGAGATTATGAATATTATCGGGGATGTCCGGGGTAAAAGTATAATAATGGTTGATGATATCATAGATACTGGTGGAACTATAACCCAAGGGGCCGCGGCACTAATGGAACGAGGAGCTAAAGAAGTTTTTGCCTGCTGTACCCATCCCGTGCTTTCCGGACCGGCTTTAGAGCGTCTGGAAAAATCAGTTATCTCCGAATTGGTGGTAACTAATACCATACCGCTGCCGCCGGAAAAGCTCACCTCCAAAATTAAAGTACTGTCTGTTGCCCCTCTTTTAGGAGAAGCAATTGTCAGAGTACATGAAGACCTTTCCGTTAGTAAGCTTTTTGACTAACAAGAAAAAACAAAACACGGTAACTATTGGTATAACTACCAGGGTTAGCCGTGTTTTTAAATTTTAAATGTGATTGAAGTTAGATGGATTTAGCGCTTAGTAGGATTTTCACTAGGTGAGTATTCGCTTTCTGCGTTTAGCTGGTTAGAGGTAGTAGTTAATTCTTCTTCAGCTGAAACATTAATTGGCTCTTCATTCTTAAGATTAAGCTGATCATTATTATTTTTCAGATTAGCATTCTCACCTTGAATTATCTCAGGATTTTCAGGTGCTTCCTCAGAGGGAGCTACATCTTCCTTATCAAGTTTTTTAGAAATATTTTTACTTAAATCCATGGTTTTTTCCCAAGTGCTTTCCAGGATTTGGGCGGAGGTATCCCGTAGGCTGCGAAGGGTTTCTTGCAGCCCTCCATCTAAAGGTTCTAAATAATTTTCTGCTCCTTCAGCTGCCACCAATACTTTCTTACCCACTGTCCGGATATGCTCCATTGATAGATGAGCTTTTCCTTTAAACAAGGTATTCAGCACATTACCGCTGATTTCCAGATTAACAATTTCCCCGGAACTTGTCTCAACATAAAAATCATCAACATAACCCAAAGTAATGCCATTTTCGGCAATGACCTTAGCCCCGATTAATTCCACCTTTTCCTTTAGCAAACTTACCATTTCCGGCAGGTTAGCCGGCTTTTGCACATTGCTGTTTTTTTCGATGGTGATGGCATCATCCCCGATGCTTCGAATCTTACTAAAAGGAATAATTTTCTGCTCCTTAAACCATTTTTTCTGATCTACCTGTAGGGCACTAACTGTTTTGGTAACTGGATTAATGACCAATCCCCGCACATGGCCGATTTGTTGTCCGTCTTCTAAACTAATAACTTGCATAGAAATAAATTTTCTACTTTTCCTCATAGTTTTTCCCTCCATTTGACCATAGTAAATCTACACTATGCTTATTCAATAAATTATGAAAATATGCCAAGCTTTAAATAGTTAAGGAAAATGTATTTGGAGGAAAACTTGTTATAACGTGGAATGCTATGTACATCCCTAATTTTATCCAACCTCAAAAACAAGAGGAGTGAATTGTGATGAAACTCATTGTTGGTTTGGGCAACCCAGGCCGGGAGTATGAGGCAACCCGCCACAATGTTGGCTTTATGGTGGTTGATTATCTGGCAGAAAAATGGACAGCAACTATTGGAAAAACTCAGCTTAAAGCATTAGTAGGAGAGAGTAAATTTAACAACGAAAAGATAATATTAGCCAAGCCTATAACGTATATGAATCTTAGCGGAGAAGCTGTAGGGGCCTTGTTGCGTTGGCATAAGTTAGGGCCGGAACATTTAATTGTGGTGTACGATGACCTAGATTTACAGCCGGGAAAACTGCGGGTCCGTGCCCAAGGCAGCGCCGGGGGCCACAATGGAATTAAGTCGATTATTCAACACCTAGGGACAGATACTTTCCCGCGTTTAAAGGTAGGTATCGGCAGACCACACCCCGGGCAGGATACCGCCGATTACGTCTTGAATAGGTTTGCCTCTGGGGAACGTGAGCTAATGGTCCAAACAATAGCCCGGGCAGTAGAGGCGGTGGAGGCAACTATTACTCAAGGGGTGATTCAGGCGGCTAACCTCTATAACGGTGGGTCGAATGCCTAGCCCGGTTAGTTGGTATGCAAGCCTGATCTCCGGTCGAAGGCCAAGCCCAGTTAGTTGTGATGCATGCCTGATCTCCGGTCGAAGGTCTAGCCCGGTTCGATGCTCTTAGCTACACGCCTAGAAGCTGTAAGTTCGGTGGGCTAATAAAAGCACCCAGACCTCGCCAATTCGTCGTCCTTGACTCAGTGGCGAGGCGGCCACTGTCATGAGGGTGGCCGGGGTGCTTTTATTGCCCACTTCACTAACAGCTTCTACGGCCCTTCGCCATGAGCGACAAACCGGGCTAGGCCTTCTCCCTGGGTAGGGAGGAAAGCAACCAATACCCGGCCAGGCAAAAAATTCAAATAAAAGAGGGGAGCGCAAATTAGGCATCCCTCTTTGGATTTAATTAATAGTTTAACTTGTTACATAAACAATATTATTTATATCCTCCCATAGAACACCACTAACTTTTCTAAGGTTATTATAGCTCGTATACCTTAAAATTAGCGGTATGTCCATCTAAAGAATATCCGCTCCATTTATCCACTAGTGATTGATTGTTCCAACTTATAACATTCCAGAACGTTTGATTAATGTGGTGTCGTGGTACATTTCGATACAATAGATACTACTTTGATCTATACGCAGCCTGGGGAGCAGGAGCTGAAAGATGCTGTTGAGAAGTTAAGTTTTACCTGAATTTACAGGCTGCTGGAAAAACCAGCAGCCTGTAATGTTAATACAACACGAAGCGGATTAAATTACTATTTGGTTTTGAGAGATTTTTCTGAGAGTGTTTTCAAAAGTTTATCTTTTGGCATTGTTCTGTTTGAATCTGAATTTTCTGCATTAAATAGACCAAGTTTATATAATCCTTGCCAACCAGTAAGAACATAATAATGATCTGTATTAGAGTCATACTTTAGGAACAGGATATACTCTTTCCCAGATTCCATAGTTTCAACCTGGTCTAACTTATATATTACACCATTAATTTCTCCACCATCTTGTATAACTGTTATTTCGTTCCTCGATTTATTATCAGACCCTTTGTGCCATTTTTTGACGGAAAAACTAACGTCGGTATTAGGAGAGTTTTGAATCATGTAACTCTTTATAGATTTTGCTTTTCCCTCAACAATTACGTCAGCGCCATCGAATAACTCATTGATGTCCGCATAATTTCGAACCCAACTAGCACTTCCGTATGATACGGGTTTTGATTTAGTTATATTTTGGCCGCTAAAACCCCAAAGTCCAATTGCTGAAATTAATGCTATAAAAGATATTGATAATAATATTTTCTTATTCACAATGTCACCCTCTTTCTATTTTAGTATAAATAATTAGCACCTTCAACATCTCCATAGACGTAACCTAATCCTGGAACATATTTGTTAACTGATTGGGGTGTATAAATACCTAAACTATGTCTAGTGCTATCATATCCAATCATTAGTACTTTAGGATCTCCAAATAATAAGTAACCATTATCGTCGCCTAAATTTATTACGTGTCCGAATTCATGTGCCATAACACCTTGTTTTTGTGTAGATGAATAACTTTGTAGATAATACCAATTAGATCGACATATGCTTGAGTATGCATACCACTCGCGGGGTAGTACCAAGTATTTCCACTCCAACCAACGTCGCTTCTATTAACTTGCCGGATAAATGTTTCTGCACTTGAACTAAAAATACTGACGGGGTATCCAGAGATATTGTTCCATGATGATGCGGCACTGGCTATAATACTTGTCCAACCGCTTGCTGAAGAGTCAACGCTGTAGGGGAAGCTGTTATCCGGCCAGTATCCTGGGGCGATAGTATAGGCATAGGCCATTGGTGAAAAGGATAACAAAAGAGTAAAACACAAACAAATTATTAATAGCTTGTTTTTCTTTAACAAAATACATACCTCCTAAAATTATATACTATTAAAGATATATAGTGTGGATATTTAAATGCGGTCACCCTTTCGTGCTAAAATAACAAAAACTAGGGAGGATACTAATCCGGAATTGCTCTAAGTAGTGCCTAAATTACTTGCATACTACCAGGTCGGTTACCTGCTCGGTGGGGATGCTCATGGTGGAGTACCTTAGCTGCTCTTAGTGGAGGTGGCCAATAAAATTGACCTTGCCGCCAAGGAAGGCGGCAACCTGGTCGCCTAGGCATGGATGCCGTATCGACCAGGTTGGTCAATTTTATTAGGCTACCTCTACTTAGAGCTGCAAGGTATGGAACTAAGAGCATCCCCGCCGAGGCAGGTAACCGACCGGTCATCTGCTGTCATTTTAGCCAAAACCGGGATAGGTGCCCGACCGGCAAAGTTTCATGCATCGCTAAAGATACTGACCGGCTAGGTATGATTTGCCCCAGGTTCTGCCATACTACTGAGGTAAGGGACAGGAGGAACTTTTTATGTGGGCCATAGCAGGTCTATTGGCGGCTGGGGTTTCCTGGGTGGCCAACGGACAGATTGCTGAACGGTTGGGGCCGCGGGGGCTTCTCTACCTGGTTCCTGCCGTGGAAGAACTGACTAAAACCTTATTTGCCATAGCCTTAAATAGTTCACTTTTCCTATCCCATGCAGTTTTTGGTACAGTTGAGGCCGTTTACGACACGCTGATGACCCGCAAAACCGGGGTCTGGGCAGGACTAGTCAGCTACCTTGGACATATGCTTTTTGGCCTAATTACCCTGGGTATCTACCGTCTTACGGGGTTGGTGCTCTTTGGTCTCATGGGTGGTTATTTGGTTCATCTGGCCTGGAACTTGTTGGTCTTGGAACCTGCACGGGTATCAACTGGAACACACCAACGGAGGGAGGAATGACTATGAGGATAATTTATTTTTGTGATTGCTGCCAAGAAGTTCTGGAGGATGAGGATATCGTGGATGAGTACCTAGAGCGTGATGATTCCTTGACTGAAGAAGAGTGGCAAGATATAATGAATAGGCAAGAAAGCCACGGAACACAACGCTTTGTCAGCACCCTATGTCCCGATTGTATCCAGGAAATTGGTCTCGGAGCAGACGGGGGTATTCACTACCAAGTATTGCTTAATTGATAGTAGTAGCCCCTTGGGTGTTAAGCTTTAGCCCTTTTTGATGCTAAAGCTTTTTTGGCGTATAGGAAAGTATGAATTTCAGGCACTACTCAACTAATGCAAAGTAGTTCCGCATAAGTGCAGCTAAGGCTTCCGCCTACGCCGTGCTTGGCGCAAGCCAAGCTTTCTTTATGTTTTTCATTCAGGAGATGGGGAAGGAGAGAAAAATGGTCCGAGGATTATTATTCCCCTTAGAAAGTTCCACAGAAATTAAAGCTATTTGGCAAGGGATAGAAGGTCGTCACCAGCAATTAGTATATGGTGTTAGTGGAGCTCAAACCAACTACCTTGTAGCTGGGCTCAAAGCAAAAATTCCCGGTTCTCTCTTGGTGGTTACCGCAAGCGCTTTACAAGCCCGCAAGAGCATTACCGATTTGGAAACCTTTCTGCCAGGCAAAGAAATCGTCTATTTTCCTCCCCCAGTGCTTATGCCCTATAATATCCTGGCCCACAGTAAAGAGCTTACTGCCCAGAGGTTGAAAGTATTGGCCGGATTAGCTCAAGGAAGGGAAATGGTAGTTGTAGCGCCGGTAGAAGCCTTAAGTAAACTGTTAACACCAGTTCAGACCTTTCGGGAGAACTGCCTGAGCCTGAGCGTTGGCGGAGATATCCAACTGGATAAACTAGCCGGTCGCTTAAACAACTTAGGCTATGAACGAGTCCAGCAAGTTGAAGGAATGGGTCAGTTTAGCATTAGGGGAGGAATAGTCGACATTTTCCCCTTGGACCGAGAAAACCCGATTCGAATCGAGCTTTTCGATAATGAAATTGATTCTATTCGTTCCTTTGATGCCTTAGGGCAACGCTCTTTAGAAAAACTTGAGCAGGTAGGAATTATTCCAGCCCGAGAACTGGTATTAACCGAAGCCAGCTGGGCAACTGCATTGGTACGGCTTAAAGCCGATTGGACACAACAAAACAAAAAACTGGAAAAAGCAGGCCGTCAGGAGGCCCGTTTAGCCCTGGAGGAAAAGATGGCCCGCTACCTGGAGCAGATAGAGGAGCATATTTTCCTTGAGGGTTTAGAGCAGTTTGGGGATTATTTTAATCCGGAAGGGGTAACCCTACTTGATTACCTGCCTACAACCGCACCAATTTGTATTGATGAAGCCGGGAGGGTCAAGGATAGTGCGGAAAACGCTGAACAGGAGCGGGCAGAGAATTGGGCCAACTGGTTGGAAAAAGGGTTGGTACTACCTGGTCAAGCTAAAAATTTTAGGGATTATACCTCCCTA
This sequence comes from Carboxydocellales bacterium, assembly GCA_049302075.1. Classification (GTDB taxonomy): domain Bacteria; phylum Bacillota; order Carboxydocellales; family JAJZTU01; genus JBAQLS01. Next base: position 45,727 of record JBAQLS010000034.1, read on the forward strand.
TTCAAGGCTATGCAAGCTTTTCCGTTAATCGGTTTTGCCTTGCTGCCAAAGCAGCCGGGGAAATGGTCACCGCGAAACATTGTTAATGTCTTAGCCAAAAGCAACCCCTCACATCGCGGCCAAACTAATATTTTAATCGAAGACTTACGCCGTATGCGCAAAAATGAGTATGCTGCCGTGATTTTAGCAGATACTCAGGAACGATGTCAAAGAATAATTCAAACCATGCGGGATGCCCGACTGGATGCCTTATATTTAAGCAGCCTAGACCGGGAGGTTCGCCCGGGAAATATCATTATTACCGAAGGAACATTACAAAACGGTTTTGAGCTCACTAACTGTAAAATAAGCATCTTCACTGATGCCGAAATCTATGGATCACAGAAAAAAGGGCGCAAACATCAGGTCCATCGGCAGCAATCCAAACTGGCCGCCTTTGCCGAGCTTAACGTTGGTGATTATGTTGTCCATGTTAACCATGGGATTGGAATCTATCTAGGCGTTCAAAAACTTGAGGTTGCTGGAATCCACAAGGACTACTTGCTGGTGAAATATGCCGGTGAAGATCGGCTATATGTTCCTAACGAGCAGGTTGGTATGCTGCAAAAATATTTAGGAGCAGAGGGGCAAAAGCCTAAGCTGTCCAAACTAGGTGGAACTGAATGGTCCAAGGTTAAGAGTAGAGTTAAAGAATCAGTTCAATCTATGGCTCAGGATTTAATTCAACTCTACGCTGACCGCCAATCCTTAAAGGGGTTTGCTTTTGGCCCGGATACAGTTTGGCAACAGGAATTCGAGGAGACCTTCCCATATGAGGAAACCCCGGACCAGATTCAAGCTGTAGCCGAAATTAAAACTAATATGGAGTTACCTAAACCAATGGATCGGCTGCTCTGTGGTGATGTAGGATATGGAAAAACAGAGGTTGCTATCCGGGCAGCCTTTAAGGCGGTCATGGAGGGCAAGCAGGTTGCTGTACTGGTGCCAACCACCATCCTAGCCCAACAACATTTCAACACCTTTCACCAGCGGTTCGCTAATTTCCCAGTTACCATTGAAATGTTAAGTAGATTTCGTTCACCTAAGGAACAACGCCAGACCTTAAGTAAGATGCTTCAGGGCCAGGTGGATATCGTAATTGGAACTCACCGGCTGGTCCAAGAGGATATTGTATTTAAAGATTTGGGACTAGTTATAGTCGATGAAGAACAACGCTTCGGAGTAGCTCATAAAGAACGACTAAAACAGCTTAGGCATTCAGTGGATGTACTTACCCTTACCGCCACTCCTATCCCCCGGACGCTACACATGTCTTTAGTTGGGGTCAGGGATATGAGCCTGTTAGAAACTCCCCCGGAAGACCGCTATCCCGTCCAGACCTATGTGGTGGAGTTTAACTACCAGGTGATTAGAGATGCAATCTTGCGGGAATTGAACCGAGGGGGACAGACTTACTTTGTCCATAATCGGGTAATGGATATCGAACGGTTTGCTGAAGCACTACAGGAGATTATCCCCGAGGCCAGGATAGCAGTAGCTCACGGTCAGATGAAAGAGGATGACCTGGAAAGAATTATGCTGGATTTTCTGGAAGGGGAATTTGACGTTCTGCTCTGTACCACCATTATCGAAACCGGACTGGATATACCTAATGTAAATACAATAATTATTGATGAAGCTGACCATATGGGTTTGTCCCAGCTTTACCAGCTGCGAGGCAGGGTGGGAAGGAGTAACCGCCTGGCCTATGCGTACCTAACCTATAAAAAGGACAAAATTTTAACTGAGATAGCCGAAAAACGTCTCCAAGCTATTCGAGAGTTTACTGAGTTCGGCTCCGGATTTAAGATAGCCATGCGGGATCTGGAAATTAGGGGGGCAGGTAATATTCTAGGACCGGAACAACACGGTCAAATTATGTCCGTAGGTTTTGAAATGTACTGTCGGCTTCTGGAGGAAGCAGTTCAGGAACTCCAGGGCAAGCAGGTTACCGATATCCAGGAGCCCGCGGTAGAAATAGCGATTGATGCGTTTATCAGTGATGACTACATTCCCGATCAGATTCGAAAAATGGAAATGTATCGCAAAATTATGCTCAGCCGCTTGGAGGAATCAGTGGATGAAGTAGTTGAGGAATTAGTCGATCGCTTCGGAGATCCACCTCAGCCGGTTCAGAACCTATTAATAATTGCCAGGATTAAAGCCCTTTGCTATGAATTGGGCCTTGCCGGGGTTGCTCTGAGCGGTGATTATTTGATATTTAAGTTCAATGAAAAACCTGCGGTGTCCGGTCAACAGTTGGTGGAACTAGCGGGCACTTATCTCAACCTTTCTTTTGTGGCTGCTCCCCAAATTCAAATGAAATTAAGGATCCGGAAATTAAGCCCGGAAAAGGTTATTAATGAAGCACTAGGAGTTTTAACCCAGATTAAAAAGGCTTTAGCAAAATCAACTTAAGGGGAGCATTACCTAAGCTGGATAGGTTTGGATTTTAATACTAGCACAAAAAAGCTTGGCATCGGGGAATTTATTTTGGTATAATGTTTTCATAAGACGAAAGGGGTTGTGAAATAATGAACAAGTGGCGCAAAGCTACTGTCTTTATTATGGCAATTGTTATGGCGGCATCTTTTGCCGGTTGTACAAAGAAGCCAGGTAGTGAAGCAGTAGCGACAGTAAATGGTGAGGAGATTACGCGGGCCCAGTTAGACAAACGTGTGAATAAAATGGTGGAGGTTTACAAAGGCCAAGGCCTTGATTTTAATAGCGAACAGGGCAAAGGCATGAAAACGGCGTTGGAACGCCAATTATTGGATGGTATGGTAGAAGAAAAATTATTACTAATGGAAGCAGAGAAACAAGGGGCATTACCATCTGCAGCCGATATTAAAACTAAGGTTGAGGAAACCAAAAAGAAATTCGATACTGAAGAGAAGTTTTTGGCTGCCTTAAAAACGTATAATATGGATGTTCAGGAATTCTCCGACTGGACCAAACAAAATATTGCTCTAGATGCCTTATTTAATAAGGTGACTAAAGATGTTAAGGTCTCGGATGCCGACATAAAAAAGTATTATGATGAGAATAAAGAAACCTTCAAACAACCGGAAAAGTTGAGAGCCCGGCACATTCTAATTAAATTTGATACTGATAAGGAAAAGGTTGGTCGCACTCCGGAACAGGCCAAAAAACTGGCATTAGATATCCTTGCACAGCTTAACAAAGGTGAGGATTTTGCCAAGCTGGCTCAAGAAAAGACAGAAGACCCAGGTTCAAAAGACAAGGGTGGCGAGTACACCTTTGGTCGCGGTGAAATGGTGAAGGAATTTGAAGATGCCGCATTTGCACTTCAGTCCGGTCAGATTACCAAGGAACCAGTAAAAACTGTGTACGGATACCATATCATTAAAACCGAGGAAAAGATTCCGGCCAAAGATAAGACTTTCGATGAAGTAAAGGGTGAGCTCCAGTCTAGCTTGCCGCTACAGAAGAAACAGGAGGCTTTTGCGAAATTCTCTTCCGATTTGAAAAGTAAAGCAAAAATCGACATTAAGCTGCCTGCTCCACCAGCCCCTGCCCCTAGTACGGGAACTACTGAAAAAGATGGCACAACAGGGACATTACCAGCCGGTCATCCCTAGGATAAATGTTTTAACCTGAAAAAAATTGCTGTCTTCTGGTAAAAAATGAATAATTCCCTCCAGGTGGATATATACTATCTTTGAAAGAAGTTCTCCTAAAATCCACCAGGAAAAGGAGGGAAGGAAGAAGCAATGAAAGCAACAGGAATTGTACGGCGAATTGATGATTTAGGTAGAGTGGTTATTCCCAAAGAGATTCGTAGAACCCTTAGAATCCGAGAAGGTGATCCCCTTGAAATCTTTGTGGACAGGGAAGGGGAGGTAATCCTCAAAAAGTACTCACCGATAGGTGAGCTTGGTGATTTCGCCAAGGAATACGCTGACTCTTTACACGAGGCGATTGGGCACATTGCCTGTATAGCCGATAGAGATACCATCATAGCAATCTCCGGAGCACCTAAAAAGGAATTTCTAAACAAACCACTGGGTGCTGCGGTGGAAAAGGTTATGGAAGACCGCAAGGCGGTACTGATCAATCGTCCGGGAGAACATGCCCATTGTAAAGGTTGCCTAGCTGAGGACGAAAAGGATACCTGCAAATTTACAGCTGAAGTTATAGCTCCCATTATTGCCGAAGGTGACCCAATCGGGGCAGTAATCCTACTTTCGAAAGAAGCAAACATTCAAATGGGTGAAATGGAGATAAAACTAGCCGAAACAGCTGCAGGATTCTTGGCGAAACAAATGGAACAGTAGGTTAAGCAGGGTAGCGTACTCCGTATGCTACCCTTTGTTTATAGTTAATAGTTAGTCTGATTATGGAGGCAAAAGGTTATGACTTTGCAGATTAAAGCTAGACCAATAGACACTGAAAGACCAGACATTACTATTGTTGGTCTGGGTCCGGGGGACTTGTCCGGTGTTCCTTTGGGCACTTTCCGCTTACTAAAGCAAAGTACCCGGATTTGGTTACGTACAGGGGTACATCCGGCGGCCGAGGAACTGAAGTCGGAAGGAGTGGAATTTGCCACCTTTGATGAAGTTTATGAGCAGGCTGAAGACTTTGACCAAGTTTATGCTCAGATAGCCCAACGGCTGTGTATAGAGGCTAAAGCAGAGCGGCTTATCTACGGCGTCCCAGGACATCCTCTAGTGGCCGAAAGGTCTGTACAGCTGCTTCTAGTACTAGCAAAAGCAAAGGGGCTTCAGGTATCCATAGTACCAGCAATGAGCTTTTTGGACGTTTTATTACCTGTGCTGAATTTAGACCCGGTGCAGGGCTTCTGTCTGTTGGATGGGTTGGCTTTGGACGAGCAGCCGATTATCACCAGCTTGCCTACAGTAATTACTCAGGTCTATAGCAGGTTAGTGGCCTCCCAGGTTAAACTTAGACTAATGGAGTTCTACCCTGATGAATATCCGGTTACTGTTGTTAGAGCTGCCGGGGTACCCGGAGAAGAGCGGTGGGAACATCAGCCCCTATTTGAACTGGACAGGCTGCCTTGGCTAGACCATCTAACCAGTGTGTTTGTTCCACCTCTGGACCAGGATGCGAAAACCGCAGAAGAGCACAGCAAGTACTCCTTGGACCCCTTGGTAGAGGTGCTGGCCCAACTACGTGGGGAGGGAGGATGTCCTTGGGATAGAGAACAGACTCACACCAGTCTGAAAAAATATCTAATTGAGGAAGCTTATGAGGTTCTAGAGGCCATCGATGCTGGTAATGTGTATAAAATGTGTGAGGAGTTGGGAGACTTATTATTGCAAATAGTCTTTCATGCCCAAATTGCCTGGGAAAATGAATACTTTGATATCAACGATGTTATAATGGAAATATCGGAGAAAATGATTCGCCGGCATCCCCACGTCTTTGGTTCCGTAAAGGTTTCCGGTAGTTCAGAGGTAGTGGTAAATTGGGAGCAGATAAAGTCAGAGGAAAAGGACGCCAAAGGTGAAACAAGGGAGTCTGTTTTAGACGGAATTCCCCCAGGTCTACCAGCCTTAATGCGGGCGGAAAAAATCCAGTCTAAAGCTGCCAAAGTTGGTTTTGACTGGCCTGATTATCAAGGGGCTTGGGCGAAGGTTTTAGAAGAAGTTCAAGAGGTTAGGGAAGTCCTCCCACTAGCCGAAAATTCCGGGCAGGAAAATCAGTTACAACGTATTCAAGAAGAACTGGGTGATTTATTATTTGCAGTTGTTAATGTAGCACGTTTTTTTAAGCTGGATGGTGAAGAAGCATTAACCCTAACCATAAATAAATTTAAACGTAGGTTTGCCTACATTGAGCAACAAATTAAATCTCAAGGAAGGAGTTTGGAGGAAACTTCCCTCGAGGAAATGGATAAAATCTGGGAAATAGGCAAGAAAATGGTCTAATTTTTATAAAAAGTACTAAAAAAGTAAAAAAAAACAGGAAAATTTTGTAGTGCAGCAGGAAATGCAATGATTTTAGCGAATATGCTAAAACGAAACACTTTACTTAATTTACAGGAGGGATTTGTTGTGAACAAATCAGAACTGGTAAGCAGTGTAGCCGAAAAATCCGGGCTAACTAAGAAGGATGCCGAGAAAGCGGTAAATGCTGTATTTGCTTCAGTCGAAGAAGCGCTGTCAAAAGGTGATAAGGTTCAACTAGTTGGCTTTGGGACTTTCGAAGTACGCGCGCGTGCTGCACGTAAGGGTAGAAACCCTCAAACCGGTGCAGAGATTAAAATTGCGGCTGCTAAGATTCCTGCTTTCAAAGCGGGTAAAGCCCTTAAGGACGCAGTTGAATAGTCTCTAAACCATTAATTACATAAGATTATCACCAAAAAAATCAGGTTCATAAGAACCTGATTTTTGTTACCCAAATATTTAAATCCAAAGGAGGGTTACCGTGCGACTAGATAAATTCCTAAAGGTTTCTCGGATCATCAAAAGAAGGACTGTGGCCAAAGAAGTTTCCGACCGGGGGAAGGTTTTAATTAACAACCGGACGGCAAAGGCCTCAAGTGAGGTTACACCTGGGGACATTCTGGAGATAGATTTCGGTCAGCGTAAAGTCCGGGTGGAAGTATTAAATGTGACTGAGACGGTAAGGGCTCAGGACGCCAAAGAACTATATAAATTATTAGATTAGTTCTAAGCTTTGTAAACTTAAGTATATTTTAGTGCTCTCCGGATAAAACTTAATAGCAATAAATATTAAAAGAATATAAGTTTACCGGAGGGATTGTCCTTGAAACTTAAGCAGATTATAATTTTTAGTTTGCTACTGGTGTTATTAGTTGTCAGTAGCACAGCCTGTCTCAAAAAGGCTCAGCAAAAACCAACGCCAGATCAACAGGCGGAAAATAGCAAGCGACCTGAGCCCCAAATCTCCTTGTTTGTTAATGAAACCGGCCAAAAAAAACAAATTGGAATTGAAGAGTACCTTGCCGGTGTGGTAGCTGCCGAGATGGACACGGCTTGGCCGGTGGAAGCTCTAGCGGCTCAAGCTATTTTAGCGAGAACCTTTACTATGGAAAACATTAAGTCCGGCCGGGTCAAAAAATTACATGGGACTGACGCTTCTACCAGTGTTGAGGAATTTCAAGCTTATGCACCGCAAAAGATTAATAACAATGTGCGCCAGGCAGTTAACAAGACGAGAGGAGAAGTTGTGCTATACAACAATCAGTACATTCATGCCTGGTTTCATGCCTGTGATGGGGGCAAGACAGCCACAGCGGAAGAGGGACTTGCCTTTAATAAAGAACCAACACCTTATGTGAAAGTGGTAGAGGATAACTGTTTAAAAATCACAGTTCCAGAAAACCGATTATGGACAGCCAAATTTTCTACCCAACAGGTGCGCAGAGCAGTCTTAAAAAGCAGCGGGAAGGATCCGGGGGAATTTTCCCAGGTAGAAATAACCAAAAAGGGTCCGTCGGGCCGAGCGGAGTCAATTAAGGTAGGCAGCCAGGTGCTTAGTGGACCTGCGTTACGACTTGGTTTAGGCAGTGATGTTGTCCGCTCGATGAAACTAGATAACCTTTATGTACAGGGTAACATGGTAGTTTTTCAAGGAAAAGGCTTCGGGCATGGAGTAGGCCTTTGTCAGTGGGGAGCTAATGAAATGGCTCGGTCAGGTAAAGCTCCGGAAGAGATAATAAATTATTATTTTAAGGATATAGCAATAAAGAAGCACTGGAAATAATCCCATATGGGGCTGTAAAGAAACTTTGGTTGTCAATTTATTACATCCCCGTTTTTTCTGTAAATCAGCCAATTACGAGAGCCTCTCACCACTTTTGTGCGTGAGAGGCTCTCTTTTTAAAAGCGCACCACCGCTTCAGAAATTTCTCAAGTTTTGTTGCTCCCCCTTGAGAAACTCACTTTTTCTAATACCAGGACAGGTTGTTAAAAAACCCGTATAGCGCGAAGACAGCTGTGCCAAGGCCAGAGGCGTACTATTTGCACGTCGAGGATCTTGGCACAGCTGGCGACAAAGCAAGGCGGGGAATTTTAACGACCTGTTGGACCTTGGCAATTCTGGTGACAGCTGGACGGGGAATTTTAACAGCCGTGCATACAGATGAAAGCCTGGGCATATTTATGAATAAAAGATAGTTAAAAGGAGGTTAGTTCATGGAAGCTAAAGGAGAAATTATTAAACACCGGATAACCATAACAGAGCGTAACTGTACATCTGTTGAAGGGGTGGAACATGTTAGTAGTTTTGATGAAGCAGAGATAGTTTTGGATACTAAAATGGGTGTACTGGTGCTAAAAGGAGAAGGCTTACACATCACTCAACTAAATCTAGATGCAGGTAGTCTAGTGGTGGAGGGCTTCGTGGAGTCGGTGGACTATACAGAGGAAAAGGGTGGTAAAGGTTTTAGAACCAAGGGAAAAGGGTTTTTGGAAAGAATTTTGAGGTAAATTAAAGTCACCGGTAGAAAGGTGGGTGTACATGGTTTCCCTTTCTGAGCAGTTTAATTATTTTTTGCTAACCGTGGGCACCGGGCTATTAATCGGACTAGTTTTTGATATCTACTGGCTGGCAAGGCACCTCCTGAATCTTCGAAAAATGGGAACAGGCCTGGGTGACCTAATTTTTTGGTCTGTCACAACAGTTTTAGCTTTTTTTCTGCTCCTAGCGGGAAACTGGGGTGAGGTAAGATTTTACGTGTTTATGGGAATTCTTCTAGGGATTGGAGGTTATATACGCTGGCTAAGTCCCATTACCCGAAAGGTACTAGTCAACCTTGTCCGGCTGTTGGCAAAACTACTTCGCTTCACTATGTTAATAATACTCTGGCCTTTTCAGCTAATTAATAAGCTGATCCTGGTGCCGGTAGGCTATCTGGGGATGACTTTATACCGGGTAATTAAAGCTGGGGAAAAATTAATCCGCCAGGTAAAAGCTAAGCTACGTGCCTTGTGGAGGCAACCAAGGCCACCGGGAGACTAATACTTGGCTGATTTTCGAGAAATATTACTTGTTAAGCAGGAGAAATTTTACTTATGTAGAAAATATGTAGTTATAATGTAGTCTATTTGTACAAAACTTGTAAAAAGTTAACCACAGGCCGTGGATAAGCTGTGGATAATTCCTAGGTATCCTTGGGGTAACCTTTGGATAAACACTGAATAATTATTTACTGGGGCTGACCGACATATGCAAATTGAGATCCGGGGGGCAGAAAAGCTTAGCTTCCGGGAGAGACAGGTAGTAGTCTTGAAGGAAATGGGCTACTCTAACGACAAAATTGGCAAACAGTTGAAGTTAAGTGCCTCTACGGTAGCAACCTTATATAATCGTGCCCGGACTAAGGGCTATAATGTGGTAATCGTCATTCCAGGACAGGCCTTAGGCTTGTTTGGTGATGATGAAGAGGATGGTGATAACCGATGAAGTTGAACAGTCATCATAGGACTCCACCTAAACAAAAGAGCAGGTATGCAGCTAAGGACAACAAAAAATTTGAACAGGACAAGTTAATTAACCTGCGCTCCCCGGAACGAGCAAAAGAACAAGCTGTCCGGGCGGAAAAGCGGGACAAGCACTCTGGTATAAAATCAAAAAAACTATGGGGCAAACTTTTGGCAGTTGCGGTGTTGGCTTATGGCTTTGTGGTAATTACCTCTTTTGGGGAGCAGTTTATGCAGCTACGTGAAATCAATCGAAATATAGACCAAGTTCAGGAGAAAATCCGCATGATGCAGGGAAAAAACAAGGAACTGGCTTTGGAAATCAAACTCTTGCAAAGCGATACCTATGTGGAAAGAATCGCCAGGGAAAAACTTGGACTAGTAAAACCGGGTGAGACAGTGTTACTCCAAGCTGAGGTTGAAAAAGGAAAACCACTACCGAAAAGTAACAAAGGGAACCCTGCAGAATAAGCCCATTAATTAGAATACTTACGTATCTTGACAATAGGATAGTTTTTTAGGTATAATCTTGATAGATATTGACAAGGTCACAGGGAGGAAATTTTTGTTTATGACAATTGAGGTAGGGAGCATATTAGAGGGAGTAGTTACTGGTATTACGAATTTCGGTGCCTTTGTGGAGCTGTCGGGTAGTGTTACCGGACTAGTCCACATTTCCGAGGTCGCTGATGCTTACGTAAAGGATGTACGGGATTATTTAAAAGATCAGGATAAGGTTAAAGTAAAAGTTATTTCCGTCGACCCCAAGGGGAAGATTGGACTTTCTATAAAGCAAGCTAACCCTACTGTCCGTCGTCCGGAACGTAAAGTTCCGCAGGCCTCCTTTGAAGACAGATTAGCTAAATTTATCAAAGATAGTGACGAACGTCAACAGGATATCCGCAAAAATACCGACGCTAAACGTGGTGGTCGAAGCGGAGGCCGAGGTTAAAGTATTTAATAAAATGGTTTTAGGATAATAATAATTTTATAATAGTAAACTTAAGCATTCCCGATTAGGAATGCTTTTCTATTTATTGAAATGATTAAACAAAAACCCTGTTAAGTGGAGAGATTCACTTAACAGGGTTTTTGTTTAAGTTAAGGGGGAACCCCTTATGTTGCCTATGTACAAGAAAATCGACAACGATAAAGTTCGGTCGACGAAATTAATTTTCTTGTGTCGAAATAAAGTCACTCTGTTCCAGCCATATTGACATTTATTTCCGCCTACTTGGACTATAATTAAGTTTATAAAATAATACCACTAAACCCGGGGGTGAACTCTGTTTCATGGATCAATTTGACATTTACCCATATCGCCGGACTCCTCCCCCCAGGACTGAAAAAGTCAGGAAGCCTCCCATTTGGTTGAGGGCTGCAGGAGAGTTGCGCAAAGGGCAAATCATGGCGACTAAAGGGTTAAAACAATTACTGGCCTGGCAAAGTCTAGTTTTGTTTATAATTGCTTTCCTAACTGGAAGGGGGTTACTTCTTCAGGAACTTCATCCCTATGGTCCTGCTTTTGTTGCCGCGGTCTACACAGTTGCCCCCAGTTATACTATCACTGCTGTGTTGGGGGCCGGTTTAGGTCTATATACTGTGACCCAGGGTGCAGTTCTGTGGGGAGGGCTAACTAATCTCTTTTTTATCTGGATAATATTAAAATTAGTAGGCTTAGGGGAAAGAAACGGGAATTATGCCCTTCCTGTTCTGGTATTCGCCTCTACTATCATTGTCAAAACCTTTACCGCCAGCCTAAGCTCTCCAGTTCTGTACAGTTATGTAGTAGCCCTGATAGAGGCTGTATTTGTGGGGGTACTAACTTACCTGGTTAGAAAGGGATTAGAGGCTGGCCGACTTAATACCCCTTTATACTCCCAACCTCTGGATAACAGGATATGCTTCGGTATTTTAGTACTTGGTGGTTTACTGGGCTTGCAAGGACTGGAAATATATAAATTTAGTCTTTTAGGAGTTTTTAGCCAGCTTATTTTACTACTAGCTGTACGTAATGGGGGACCGGGAATTGGGGCAATAAGCGGTACCGTACTTGGCCTGGTTTCCGGGGCTGCGGGCAGTTATATATTTCCCATGACTGTTGGGGTATACGCCTTTAGTGGTTTAATGGCCGGTTTGTTCACCAGGTTTGGGGGTTTAGGACCTCCTCTGGGGCTGCTGTTAAGCAATATTTTCTGGTCAATGTATCTTACCAGTACCAGTAAATTACTAGAAGTTACCGGTGAAACGTTTACCGCAATAATCCTATATCTAATAATCCAACCCATCGTCCTATTGACTCCTAAGCAGGGGAAACGGGAGTTAAGCAGCCCTGGCAATGAGCGCACAACTCGCCGATTAAATCGGTTTGCCAAAGTTTTCGGGGAGTTAGCCGAAAACTTTGCCCAACAAGCCACTGAGTGCCGAATGGCTCAGTTGCGGGAAGAAAAGCTGGTAGAAAAGATTGGGGAGCACGTTTGCGTTAATTGTAGTAAAGCTAGGATATGCTGGGAAGCCAATGCTGTCGAAACCCGTAAATCACTGTGGAATCTAGTTTCCCTAGTGGAGCTAGAGGGTACGGAGGTTTCAGTTCAGTCCGGGAGAGGGACAACTGGTCACTGTATCCACCCCAGGGAGCTTTTAGTGGCGGTTAAGTGTATGGTGAGTAATAAACAAAACAACCAATATTGGAAAAAGCGCCTACAGGAAAGTCAAGAGCTGGTTTCCGGACAACTTAGAGGGGTATCTTACCTGATGGAAAATCTGGCCATGGAGACTGATTCCAGTGAGGAGCTCATTCCTGAGTTTGATGATCCTGAGCTTGCGCTAGGTGTAGAGTTAGGTATCGCTAGGGTAGCCAAAGACGGAGCATTAGTTTCCGGTGACAGTCACACCGCGTTTTTACTTAAAAAGGGGAAATATGTAGTGGTATTAAGTGATGGTATGGGAACTGGACCTGATGCGGCAGAAGAAAGTAAGGCAACTATCGCTCTTTTGACCAGGCTGTTGGAAACAGGTTTTCAGGAAAATTTGGCAGTTAAAACGGTTAACTCTGCCCTAATGGTTAGGGCGCAAGAGGACAGCTTTGCCACCTTGGACTTAAGCGTAATTGATTTACACCAAGGAGAGGTTGACTTTATTAAAATAGGGGCAGCGGCTAGTTTTATAAAACGGGGAGAAAACATTGGCATCATCAAGTCCACTTCTTTACCCATTGGTATTCTTCATCAGGTGGATGCTGACGAAATTAAGCAGGATGTCCAGCCCAATGACATTATTGTGATGATGACCGACGGTTTGTTGGAATCGGCGGAGGATAGGATTGACAAGGAACAGTGGGTAGTTGATGTTTTGGCAGGGTGTCGTACCTGTGACCCTCAGAATATAGCGGACTTCTTATTAAATAAGGGCAGGCAAAACGCTCGAAATTCCATTCCCGATGATATGACGGTAGTTGTAATTAAGGTGACGGGTAGAGATAGTTTTGGTCAGGAGGGTTATGATGGCTAAAAGAGTGCTGATTTTGTCCACCATACTTTTATTGATTATTTTATAAACACAGCCGGTTTGGGCTTCCCCAACTAAAAAAGTTGAAGTAGAGCTTACTCCCAATGACACAGATATCAATGCATCGAATATCCGAATCAAATGGGAGTATGCTGCCGGTGATGTCTTAGAGAAGTCGGTGGACGGTCAGTCTTGGCAGGGTGTTTCCCCGATAAAAAATGGGGAAGCAACGGCTAGCAGTATGCCCATAAATAAAAGAAATTCACTTTTTCTTAGACCAGAACAGGCTGTTCAAAAACCTGTATAGCGCGAAGCCAGATGTGCCAAGGCCGCAGGCGTACTCCTTGTACGTCGAGGACCTTGGCACATTTGTTGACAAAGCTATCCTGAAAATTAACACGTTAATTTTTATATACTGTTGGTGCCACGTTAGTGGCATGGATGTCTAGGCGGGGAATTTTAACAGCCTGAAGGCGTTAATATGATTAGTAACCATAAACCACTCTATTGTTGCCCGGTCAGTAACTAAGATGCTACTTCCATAGGTGGTAATTCCATTAGGATAATTTAGTTATTGTCCTTGGTTTTGATCTAGAGTGGATTCCCCAAAGATGAACAGAATGGGAGGATTTTTTTTGTCCGGTTTAATGGCGATAACTTTATTACCAAAGGTATCTACTACTATAGTCGATTAAGTTCATCTAAAGCTAGTCCCCGGTTAAGAGCAAAAGTAATATCTAAGTTTCCTTTGGCACCGTAGACTTGACTAAAATGCCCCTGGGCAGCAAAGATTTGCACCTGGGTGTTATTAGAATCTGAAACAAAGATTGTACCCTGCTTATCCACAGTAACATCATTAGGAAAAAAATTGACCTGGGGCAGAACCGGCTTTACCGAAGGAGAATAAGAGCTCCCCTTGAGCATTTAATTTAACAACCCGTTGATAAAATACATCTGTTAGATAGATATTATCTGCAGAGTCTACCTCCACACCAACTGGGAAGGGCACCAATTTTTTTAGTTAGTTTGCAGTTAGCAGTTAGTCTTAACCATATCCAAGGGAGAAGTTTGCTGGAAATACAGCCAAAGCATCATTAAGGACATTAATAGAGTGGTAATTAATAAAGTGGTAATTAGGGTATCGACTTTTATTTTATGCGTTGCTAGCTTCATAGGGTGCCTCCCAGCTACTTATTAATTACACGATATAGGTAAAAATTGCCAAATTAAAGACAGGGTTGGTCAAGTTGCTAGGAAAAGTTTTCAAGAATAATCAAAAAATAATTCAAGAATAATTAAAGAATAATTCTCAAAAATAGTTCTCCGACCTGGCACCAGTTGTGTTTTGGTTTGAAAATTAGGCAAAATGGGATAATAGATACAGGAAACCTGCAAGCCCTTGTCGAATCTCATGGTGAATCAGGAGGTTCAAAAATGAAGGAGATCATTGACGAAATTCAGGATTTGGTTATCTTGGCTGGTGAAATCTTACTAAAAAACGGTGCGGAAACCTACCGGGTTGAAGATACCGTAGAAAGAATCGGTTTTGCCGCAGGGATGTGCCAAGTGGAGGCTTTTGCAACTCCTACTGTAATTATCGTGACCCTGGTGGAGCCAGGGGGTGTATCCCAGACAAAGGTGCGTAGAATTCGCGATCGCGGGATTAGTTTAAATAAGGTTGCGGCTGTAAATGAAGTTTCCCGTCGGATGGCCAGGGGGGAGCTGTCAGTTGCCCAGGCTAATACTATGCTAATGGACGTTCAGCGATCTCCTAATGCATATCCTTTCTGGGTACATCTGGTGGCTGCAGGGGTAGGTAGCGGCTGTTTTACCTTTCTGTTTGGCGGTAATCTTCGGGAAATTTTTCTGGCGGTAATCGCTGGTTTGGTCATTCACTGGTTACGGTTACAAGCAACAAACTGGGGTTTTAACCGACTCTTTGGGAGCTTTCTTGGTGGTTTAGCTGCAGCTGCAATTGGCATCTTTGGACAAACATTGCTCCAAGAAGTAAATGCTGATAAAGTAATTATCGGGGCAATTATGACACTGGTTCCTGGTTTAGCCATAACCCATGCTGTCAGAGACGTAATTTACGAGGACCTGCTTTCGGGAGTATCCCGGGGCGTGGAGGCCATCCTAGTATCCGTCGCGGTCGCAGCAGGAGTAAGCTTGGCTTTGGGATTTTGGCTGGGGGTGGGATAACCCGTGACAGTGGCAGCCGTTTTTTTAGCTTCAGTTTTATTCGGCATTATTTTTGATGTCCCACGGAAAGTGCTAGCCTTAGCTGGTGTGGCTGGGACGGTTAGCTGGTTGACCGCCGATGTATTACAAAGCCTAGGCATGAACATTTTAGGGGCGGTATTTCTAGCCACAATGCTAGCAAGCTGTTATGGAGAACTAATGGCTAGGCTTACTCGCAATCCAGTAAGTATTTTTGTGGTTCCGGCAATTATTCCCCTCGTTCCAGGAGCGGGAGCCTATTTTACCATGTTTTATTTTGTTAAAGGGGAATTTACCTTAGGGTTGGCAAAAGCAATGGAAACGCTGTTTATGGCAGGTGCCATTGCGGCTGGAGTGGCTCTAATTTCGTTGATTTTCCGGTTTATTAAGGGTAGGTCGAAGTAATGATAAACAAGGTATGTAACACAGTAAAAAAATTTCAGATGTTTTCCCCTGGTGATCGGGTAGCCGTTGCTGTTTCCGGTGGGGCAGATTCGGTGGCCCTATTGGATTGCCTGCTAAAGCTAGCCAATGAACAGCAAATCCAATTATTTGTGGTTCACGTAAACCATATGTTGAGAGGGGCTGAGGCAGATGGGGACGCTAACTTTGTTGCCCAGCTAGCAGAGCGGCACAATTTGCCCTTTACTATTTGTCGGCTTGATGTTGGCTGTTTGGCTAAAGCAATGACCACCTCCAAACAGGATGCCGCCCGGATTTTACGATACAAAGCACTGGAGGAGGAGGCAGTTAATTGGGGGGCTAACAAAATTGCTTTAGGTCATCATGCGGATGATCAGGCGGAAACTGTCTTATTGCATCTCTTGAGGGGAACAGGGGTTGAAGGCTTAACAGGAATGCAGCCCGTCAGGGAGGAACGCTATATCCGGCCTCTTTTAGCATTGACAAGGGAAGAAATAGAAGCTTATTGCGGCCAGAATAACCTTAACTACCGTACAGACCGGAGCAATCTGGAACCTATCTACCTACGGAACAAAATTCGTTTAGAATTAATGCCCTTACTGCAGAAAGAGTATAATCCGGCGCTAGTTCTAGGCTTAAACCGTTTGGCCAATATTGCCCGCGAGGAAAGCGATTTCTTAAGTCAGGAAACTAATAAGGCTTATGCCCAAGTTGCTACCATCCCCAAACCTTCCCATATGAATTTGGCAATTACCCAACTTGCCGCACTACCCATAGCTTTGCAGAGAAGGGTACTTATCAAAGCATGGAAACAAGTTTCGAAAGCACACTCTAATCTGGAATTAGCCCGGGTAGATGAAGCACTGGAGCTGGTTCATCACCGTCCCACCGGTTCAAGCCTCCAGTTACCTAACGGGGTTTGCCTGGAGAAATGCTATGGGATTTTGATTGTTCGATTAGATTTAGGGCATAATGAGCTAGAAAAGGAATTTACCTATACCCTGCCAGTGCCTGGAAAAATTGTTGTTGCCGAGCTTGGCATAACCATCAAAGCTGAATTGTTGCTGAATAACCCCCTGGACTCAACCCGGTCGGGTAACCAGAGCTACAGTGTATTACTGGATGCGGATAAATTAAACTTTCCGCTAGAAGTCCGCAACCGTCGTCCTGGGGACCGGTTTTATCCTCTGGGGGCACCTGGGCACAAAAAGCTTAAGGAATTCTTTATCGACGCTAAGGTCCCGAGAGAACAACGCAAACAAGCGTTATTGGTTTGCAGCAATGAGCAAATTGTTTGGGTTAGTGGCCTGAGATTGGCTGAGCCACACAAAATTACTCAGCTTACTAAAAGAATGCTGGCCCTTACAGTAGAAAAACCCTGAACAATTATGAATTGTAAATTGAAATTGCCGTGGTGGTGTGGTACAATATGTTAATACGAGCGTCTTGTTACGCCTACAGCCGAGAGGAGTGACTTTGTTGAACAGGGTTTTTAAGAACTTTAGTATTTACCTGCTCATTATCCTAATAGTGGTCGCTATAATGAATTTTACCTCAAAAGAGCAGAATAATGTTAAACCCTTAACCTATGATAAATTTATTACTGCCCTGGAGCAAGGCAAAGTTAAGTCGGTAACCATCCAAACGGATCGGTTAACCAATGTTATCAATGGAAAATATACGGACAACACTAAATTTAGCTTATACGGTCCCGTTCAAGACGACCGCATTATTCAAAGGCTGTTAGATAAAAACGTGGAATATGAACAAAAGCCCGCTCCTGAGCAGGCCTGGTGGCTAACCATTGCCTCCGCCGTGTTGCCGGTGCTTTTATTAGTAGGGATAATGTTTTTCTTTATGCAGCAAACCCAGGGTGGGGGAAACCGGGTAATGTCCTTTGGGAAAAGCCGAGCTCGGCTGCATACAGACGAACGTCGGCGAATTACCTTTGCCGATGTGGCTGGAACGGACGAAGCCAAGGAAGAATTGGAAGAAGTAGTTGAGTTTCTTAAGCATCCCAAGAAGTTTAATGAATTAGGTGCAAAGATTCCCAAAGGGGTGTTGCTTTTCGGTCCTCCGGGAACAGGCAAAACCCTTTTGGCCCGTGCCGTAGCTGGGGAGGCCAAAGTGCCTTTTTTTAGCATTAGTGGTTCGGATTTTGTGGAGATGTTTGTAGGGGTGGGTGCTTCTAGGGTTCGGGATCTTTTTGAACAAGCCAAGAAAAACTCTCCCTGTATTGTATTTATTGACGAAATTGACGCTGTGGGTCGGCAAAGAGGTGCTGGTCTTGGCGGTGGACATGATGAACGGGAACAAACCTTGAACCAGTTACTGGTTGAGATGGACGGCTTCGCCCCTAATGAGAATATAATAATTATCGCAGCCACCAATCGGCCGGATATTTTAGATCCTGCCTTACTACGCCCAGGGCGTTTTGACCGACAGGTAACTGTGGATCGACCAGATGTGGTCGGGCGGAGGGAAATTCTTAAGGTTCATGTGAAGGGCAAGCCCCTGGCGCCGGAAATTGATTTAGATGTAATTGCCAGACGGACACCGGGCTTTACTGGTGCCGACTTAGCAAACTTAGTCAACGAAGCCGCTTTATTGGCAGCTCGGTTTAATAAAAAACAAGTAAGCATGGAAGAACTAGAAGATGCTGTGGAAAGAGTTATTGCTGGACCGGAGCGTAAATCGAAAGTTATCAGTGAGGACGAGAAAAAGCTGGTTTCCTTCCACGAAGCTGGCCATGCTGTAGTAGGCTTCCTGTTACCAAATACTGACCCGGTTCACAAGGTTTCCATAATTCCCCGCGGCCGGGCTGGAGGCTACACTCTGCTGTTACCCAAGGAAGATCGTTACTATGCCACTAAGTCCCAGTTGCTTGATCAGGTAACCATGCTCTTAGGCGGGCGGGTTGCAGAAGCTCTGGTACTTAAAGAAATTAGCACCGGTGCCCAAAATGATTTGGAAAGGGCGACTGGTTTAGTGCGTAAAATGATTACCGAATACGGGATGAGTGATGAATTAGGCCCATTGACCTTCGGACACCGGACAGACCAAGTGTTTCTTGGCAGGGATATTAACCGGGATCGTAATTATAGCGAAGATGTGGCAAAAGCCATTGACCGGGAAATCAAGAACCTAATCGAGCAGAGCTATAATAAGGCTAAAACTATTCTGGAGCAAAATAGGACTAAGCTAAACCTGATTGCAGAGGCTTTGATGGATAAAGAGACTTTAGAAGCTCCGGAATTTGAAAAGCTAATGCAGCAAGGTGCGGTATAACCCTTTAATACCTAGGAAATTATGCTTTCAGAAAAGGGTTAATAAGACCCAGGAGAAACTAGGAGGAGATCAAGCTAATGGAACAAACTTATGTTATGGTCAAGCCTGATGGAGTACAGCGTAATCTAATGGGAGAACTTGTTGCTCGTTATGAAAAAAAAGGCTATAAGCCGGTGGCCATGAAGTTAATTCGTTTAAGCAAGGAAATAGCGGAAAAACACTATGCCGAACATGTTGGCAAGGGTTTTTTCACCGGATTAGTCGAGTACATAACTTCTGGACCCGTTCTAGCCATCGTTTTAGAGGGAAAAGACGTAGTAGCCGGAGTCAGGGTGATGAATGGAGCCACTAACCCTGCTAACGCTGCACCCGGAACCATCCGTGGCGACCTGGCCATCGAGGTAGGACGCAACATTGTACATGCTTCTGACTCTGTAGAAAGTGCCCAACGGGAAATCGCCATTTACTTCAAGCCGGAAGAAATCCTTACCTTTGAAAAAAATGTTGATAGCTGGTTATACGAGTAATAGCTAGCTAAATAAGTAATATATCAGGCTGTTGAAATTCCCCGTCTAGCTTTGTCGCCAGGCTTGCCAAGGTCCTCGACGTACACAAAGTACGTCTGCGGCCTTGGCAAGCCTGTCTTCGTGCTATACGGGTTTTTCAACAGCCTGCTCTGGGATAAAAATTATAGGCAGGAGTTTTTTGCTCGCGGCAGAATAATAATATCAGAATGGAGGTGTGTAAATTTGGATAGCGTAAAAGTAGGCATTAAAGGAGAAGCTAAAGTACAAGTTAGTGAAAACAACACCGCAATAGTCTACGGTAGTGGGGGAGTGGCGGTTTTTGCTACACCTGCTATGATTGGCTTAATGGAGAAAGCAGCCTTATCATCAATTGACAATGTACTTTCCACCGGGTTATCTTCGGTAGGAACTAGGGTGGATGTCAAGCATTTGGCCGCTACTCCTGTCGGGATGAATGTAGTAGCCAAGTCGGAGCTTCTGGAAGTGGATGGCAAACGCCTGGAATTTAAGGTGGAAGCCTATGACGAAGCTGGCCTAGTAGGTGAAGGGACTCACCAACGGTATATTGTCGATTTGGAGAAATTCATCGCTAAAGCCTTAACCAAAAAATAACTTCGCAGAATAAAACGGAATATTTAATATATTGTGGATTGAGTAGCAGGAAAAATCCTGAATATAGCGAATAATATACCACTGTGACCATTTACTGATGGGGAGAGGTTGAAAGACCTCTTAGGGTGGCAACACCTATAAGTAGAACTATTTTAGAGGAGGATGGTATTGTGAAGTCTGATATTGAAATCGCATTGGCGGCGCAGAAGGATGCTATTACCGAGGTGGCTAAGAAGATTGGCCTCGAGGGAGACGACATTGAACTGTATGGCAAATATAAAGCCAAAATCTCCGCCGATGTATGGAAACGAGTTAAAGGTAATCCTGATGGTAAGTTGATTCTCGTTACCGCAATTAACCCTACCCCAGCCGGTGAAGGTAAATCTACTACAACCGTTGGTTTGGGAGATGCCCTAAACCTGATGGGCAAAAAAGTAGTAATGGCCCTTCGTGAGCCCTCCCTTGGACCCTGTTTTGGGGTAAAAGGTGGAGCCGCTGGTGGTGGTTATGCCCAGGTAGTTCCTATGGAAGATATTAACCTGCATTTTACCGGGGATTTCCACGCAATTACCACTGCTCATAACCTATTAGCTGCGATGTTGGATAACCACCTCCAGCAAGGTAATGACCTGGGAATTGACCCTCGTCAGGTTCTGTTCCGTCGGGTAGTGGACTTAAATGACCGCGCACTCCGGAATATCGTAATTGGCCTAGGTGGCAAGGCTCAAGGTGTTCCTAGACAGAATGGCTTCGACATTACCGTTGCTTCCGAAATCATGGCCATTCTCTGCTTGGCCAATGATCTTAAAGACCTGAAAACGCGTCTGGGTAACATTCTGGTCGCTTACAAATATGATAGTACACCCGTTTATGCCCGTGACCTTAAGGCTCAGGGTTCAATGACTGTACTGCTGAAGGATGCTATTAAGCCTAACCTGGTGCAAACTCTGGAGCACACCCCTGCCTTTATTCACGGTGGTCCTTTCGCAAACATCGCTCACGGCTGTAACAGCGTTCAGGCAACTAAATACGGCTTGAAGCTTGCTGATTATGTTATCACGGAAGCTGGATTCGGTGCTGACCTAGGTGCCGAGAAGTTCTTCGATCTCAAGTGTCGTTTTGCTGGACTAAAGCCTGCCGCAACTGTAATTGTAGCTACCGTACGGGCTCTGAAATACAATGGCGGAGTACTTAAGGCTGACTTAAACAAAGAAAACCTGGCCGCTGTGGAAAAAGGGTTTGCCAACCTAGAGAAACATATTGAGAACATTGCTAAGTTTGGTGTGCCATCTGTGGTTGCTATTAATGCATTCCCCACTGACACCAAAGCTGAACTAGACCTGATTCGCTCCAAGTGTGAGGCAGCCGGTGCAGAAGTTGCCCTTTCCGAAGTTTGGGCAAAGGGCGGTGCAGGTGGTAGAGAACTAGCTGAGAAGGTTCTCAAGACCATTGAAACCAAGCCTTCTAACTTTAAACCAATCTACGAGTTGGATATTCCCACTAAGCAAAAAATCGAAACAATTGCCAAAGAGATTTACGGTGCAGATGGTGTACTCTTCACTAAAGAAGCTGAAAAGAGTATCGAGCTGTTCGAATCCCTAGGTTTGGGCAACTATCCCATCTGTATGGCCAAAACCCAGTACTCCCTTACTGACGATCCGACCTTGTTAGCCCGGCCCAAAGGCTTTAACATTACTGTTCGGGAAGTTCGGGCTTCTGTGGGAGCTGGTTTCCTAGTTTGTATCACAGGTGAAATTATGACCATGCCTGGACTGCCAAAGCGTCCAGCTGCTGAAGTAATTGACATCGATGACAACGGGGTTATTACAGGCCTGTTCTAAAATCCAGAGCGACAAGGGCAAGTGGAGCCTTACTCCACTTGCCCTTTTTAATTATATAATTGTACCCAAGGTGGGGTGGAAAATGGTTGATAGAGTTCAGGCTATCTTAAATAATCCCGTTTACCACGAGTATATGCTTAACAACCAGGAACGGGAACAACAGCGAATATTTTGCAAACATGGCTGGGAACATAGTTTTGATGTTGCCAGGGTAGCCTATATCCTAGTGCTAGAGGCTAAGTGTACTCAAGACCAGGAAAACGACCAAGCCAATTGCTTAACTAAAGAGCTTGTCTATGCCGCCGCCTTGCTCCATGATATCGGACGCTGGAAACAGTATGATGAGGGGGTAGACCATGCCCAGGTAGGGGCTGAACTGGCGGTTAATATTTTGCAGCAAGCGGGTTTCCAGAGAGAAGAGATAACAATTATCCGGGAGTCCATAAGCTGTCATCGACACAGAGAAGCAAATCAAAGTATTCTTGGGACGGTACTTTATAACGCAGATAAAATTGTCCGCCCTTGCCACAGATGTATGGCCAGGGAGGAATGTAATAAAATTGGCGAAATGGAAAGATTTCAAGCTAGCCGGGTATATTGACTTTAACTTACCGAAAGGTTAAAGGAGGCAGACAATGAGCGGAAACCCCAGAGTTATTATTATTAACAATCTAGAGTTAGCCAGGGAAGAGCTGGCCAAAATTGGCCCTGATGAAAATGGGGTCAAAGTAATGATGAACAAGGCTGTTTTTTATACCCTAAAAGTGGAGAGCATTCCTGGCAAAGCAGCAAATATTATAAAACAGGAAATGTTATCTAAAGGGGGAGAGGCGGCAGTATCCAGAGCGGCTCTAATCCACCCCCATGACCCCACCGATGTACTAATCATGGGCACTATTAAACAATATAAGCTCTTAGCAGTTAAGCTAAAAATGCAGCCCTTTGGCTTGGCAAAACTGGCGGAGGAGCTTTTGGCGGTTATTAATAACCTACAAGGCTTCCAACCTTATGAGCTAAAATGTAGTCCTTATAGTCTGCCTTTAGGCCGACGAACACTGGTAATGGGAATCCTAAATGTCACCCCAGATTCCTTTACTGATGGGGGTAAATTCTATGACTTAGACCTAGCGGTTGAACAAGCCAAACAAATGGTGCTGGACGGTGCTGATATTATTGATGTCGGCGGTGAATCTACCCGACCTACAGCCACTCCTTTAGACGAAATAAGTGAACTTAGCCGGGTACTTCCGGTGGTGGAGAAACTAGCCAAGGGAATAAAGGTTCCCATCTCCATCGATACTTATAAAGCTACGGTTGCCAGACAAGCTATCGCCATGGGTGCGGGAATAGTAAATGATATCTGGGGACTACGCCAAGACCCGGATATGGTCAAAACAGTAGCTGAGTTAGGTGTACCCTATATAATGATGCATAATCAACAGGGCACAGAGTACCGGGACTTAATGGGGGATATCTTAGCCTTTTTCCGGGAGGGGATTAACTTGGCCGAGGCTGCCGGAATTAAGCCGGAAAATATAATTTTAGACCCGGGAATTGGCTTTGGCAAAACTTATCAGCAGAACTTGGAGGTAATGCACCGACTGGGTGAATTACGCTCCTTAGGTAAGCCTATTTTATTGGGTACTTCTAGAAAATCAGTTATTGGCAACACGTTGAACTTACCAGTAGACGAGCGGGTGGAAGGAACTTCGGCAACAGTAGCTTTGGGTATTGCTCATGGTGCTGATATTGTCCGGGTTCATGACACCAAGGAATTGGTGCGGGTGGTTAGGATGACAGATGCTATAGTTCGCTGGCAGCATAGGGAGGAATGACAATGGATCGGATTATCATGCAGGGCTTGGTGTTCTACGCCTACCACGGGGTATTAGCCGAGGAAAAAACCCTTGGGCAGCGCTTTATTGTTGACTTAAGCCTGGAGTTGGACTTGCGTACGGCTGGGCAGTTGGATGATTTAACTTCCACAGTCAACTATGGGGAAGTTTACGAAACCATCCGGGGGATTATTTCCGGGCATAAATTTGCCTTAATCGAAGCTTTGGCTGAAAAAATTGCTCAAGAGATACTGGATGGATATCAAGTAAATTCGCTAACAATTAAAATTCGCAAGCCTCAAGCGCCAATCCCCGGAGTTTTTGAGTATGTAGGCGTAGAAATCATAAGGAACAAAGGGTGACGTTAATTGGTTACAGCCTATGTAGGTTTGGGTTCAAATCAAGGTGATTCTGTAGAAAACCTTCGCCTAGCAATTATAAAACTTAATAGCACCGCAGGAATAATGGTTCAAGAGGTGGCCGAATTATACCAGACTGCCCCTGTAGGATATGTAGAGCAAGCTTGGTTTTTCAATACTGTAGCCAGGGTTGAGACCACCTTATCACCAGAGGAGCTACTAAAGAGTTTATTTAAGATAGAGGATGAACTAGGTAGAATTAGAACTATCCGGTGGGGGCCTCGAACGTTAGATTTAGATTTACTACTTTATACGGGAGAGCAATCGTCCATACCTGAGCTAACAATTCCTCATCCCAGGATGCAGGAAAGAGCTTTTGTGATGGTACCTTTAGCCGAAATTGCGCCTGATATACTGATTAATGGACAGACAGCTGAGCAAATAGCGAAAATTCTGAAAAGTAAGCAAGAAATTATTTGCATTGGGCAAAAAGTGTGGTAAAATAATTTTGCAATCAATAATTAATGACATTTAATTCGAGTTATAAATAGACGAGTTTAACATAGAATATAGAAATTTATTTAACCATAGGTAGTATCTATTTAGAACTGCACTGGTTGGTTAAGGAAACGAATTTTAGCCAAGGACAACTAAATCCGCTTGGAGCCGGATGGACCGAGACGGAGATGGACACAGCCAGAATATGTAACCTTAGCTTGAGCCAGGCTATAGCTTGGCTAGCAGCAACTGGTTGCTATCAAGGTGTTCAACCCCTCGGACGAGTCCGGGGGGTTTTTATATCAGTTAGTGAAAGAAAGGGGGGGAGCCTAATGTCTAAGCCCGAGTTCTGTATTGTAGGAGCGGGGGTTGTAGGTACTGCGGTAGCAACTCTGCTAACTGCCAAGGGTTATCCCCTCGTAGGAGTGGCCAGTAGAAGTTTACCAACTGCCCAGAAATTAGCCCAGCTAGTTGGGGACACAAGTAAAGCAAAACAAAAGAAATCACCAATTAGTATTAAGATATCCCAGCAGCCCTGGGAAGTTACCGAGGGAGCAAAACTGGTATTTATCACCACCCCGGATAAAGCAATTAACCAAGTTTGCGGGGATATCCAAGCCCATCACGGTTTTGCCCCAGGGACGATAGTAATCCATATGAGTGGAGCCCTAACAAGTGATAGTTTACAGCCGGCTAAAGTTGCCGGGACACAGGTGCTTTCCCTCCATCCCCTCCAATCCTTTGCCCGAGTGGAAGAGGCCATTACTAACCTGCCCGGTTCTGTATTTACCCTAGAAGGGGACCAGCAGGCCGAAGCTGTAGGTTTTACTGTAATTAATGATTTAGGAGGTCAAGGCTTTGTAATTTCTAAAGACAATAAAGCACTATACCATGGAGCGGCAGTGATAGCTGCCAATTACCTGGTAAGTTTAGCCCACTTGAGCACGGGTATCTTAGAGAGTATTGGTATTCCCCGGGAAAAGGGGGTCGCCGCCTTAATCCCACTTATGCAGGGAGTTTTGAAAAATATTCAGGCACTAGGCCCTGCCAAGGCTCTAACTGGACCCATTGCCCGCGGTGATTCGGAAACGATAGAAAGGCATATCCAATGCCTGGCAGAACTACCCAAGGAGCACTTGCAACTCTACCGGGCACTAGGTGCCTATACAGTAAAAGTAGCCCTGGAAAAGGGAAGTATTGATCAACAGACGGCTGGTAACTTGCTAGCTGTCCTCAAGAAGGAGGAATAAAAATGGCCAGAGTAACAACTACTGCATTGCGTCGTCTGAAAGAAGCAGGTAAAAAGGTTACTGTCCTAACCGCTTATGATTATTCCACAGCCAAGATTTTAGATGCAGCTGGTGTGGATGTATTATTAGTGGGTGATTCCTTGGGAATGGTCATGTTAGGTTACGACTCCACACTCCCAGTCACCATGGCGGACATGCTCCACCATACCAAGGCAGTAGCTAGGGGTACTAAGCAGGCCCTGGTAGTTGCGGATATGCCCTTTATGTCCTATCATGTTTCTGCAGCAGAGAGTGTCCGCAATGCCGGCCAATTTCTTCAGGAGGCCGGGGCTCAGGCAGTCAAGCTAGAAGGCGGCCAGGAAATGGTGGATACTGCCAAAGCGATTATTCGGGCGGGAATCCCGGTTATGGGACACCTTGGCTTAACTCCCCAGCAGGTGCATCAACTTGGTGGCTATAGTGTCCAGGGACGGGATGAGGCCCAGGCGCGGAAAATTCTCGCCGATGCCAAGCTTTTGGAGGAGGCCGGGGCTTTTGCCCTAGTGTTAGAGTGTGTACCTGCTCCACTGGCTAAGCTAATTTCGGAAACCATTAACATTCCAACCATTGGTATTGGTGCAGGTGCAGGCTGTGACGGTCAGGTTTTAGTCATTCAAGATTTACTGGGGCTGTACAGTGACCTTACACCTAAGTTTGTTAAAAGGTATGCTAATTTAAATGAACCAATCACTGCAGCGGTTAAAGCCTATATTCAAGAGGTCCGGGAAGGTATCTTCCCGGGACCTGAGCACACCTTCGGAATGGAAGAGGAATTACTAAAAAAACTGTATTAAGTAAGCGTATTTAAGCGATTAGAGTGTATTGGGGGATAGCTAATGCAAATCTTGAAGATGGTAGCGGAAGTAAAAGCTTATATTCGCGGGGTTAAAGCCGTCGGGAAAAGCGTAGGCTTTGTTCCCACCATGGGGTATCTCCATGAAGGCCACTTAACTTTGATGAGGGAAGCTAAAGCTAATTGTGATGTTGTGATAGTTAGTATCTTTATCAATCCTTTGCAGTTTGGAGTGGGGGAGGATTTTGAAGAATATCCCCGGGATTTGACCAGGGATGCTGAGTTGTGTCAGTCTGTTGGCATTGGGGCTATTTTCGCCCCTGCTGTGGCTGAGATGTATCCGAAGGGTTATCACACTTTTGTTGATATGGAAGAACTGCCTAACCACCTGTGTGGACTTGCTCGTCCCGGTCATTTTCGAGGAGTTTCCACCGTGGTAAGTAAGCTTTTTAACATAGTCCAACCGGATAAGGCCTTTTTTGGGCAAAAGGATGCCCAGCAGGCGCTAATCATTAAGCGACTGGCAGCAGATTTGAATATGAACCTAGAAATAGTTATCGTGCCCATTGTACGGGAAGAGGACGGTCTAGCCATGAGTTCCCGGAACGTCTATTTAACCCCAGAGGAACGCCAGGCGGCACCAGTGCTGTACCAGAGCCTGCAGCAGGCGAAAGCGGCTATTGAGGCTGGGGAAACCAAGGGTGAAGCAATTCGGAATTTGATGATAAACAGTATCCAACAGCAAAAACTAGCTAAAATCGATTATGTGGAAGTAGTCTCCAGGTCTAGCCTGGAAGGGCTGGACAGGCTGGAAGGGGAAGTGCTGATTGCCGTAGCCGTTTGCTTTGGTAAGACCAGGTTAATCGACAATATTATGCTAAACATATAAAACACTAAAATTCTTTTAACAGTACATTATCGGAGTGACAGCATGTTGACAAAGTATTTAGGAGGTAAAGTAATGTTTAGGACAATGTTCAAATCCAAAATTCACAGGGCAACAGTAACTGAAGCCAATCTTAATTATGTGGGTAGTATAACCATAGATGCTCTCTTAATTGAAGCAGCGGATATACTACCGAGTGAAAGGGTGCAAATAGTCAATAATAACAATGGTGCCCGTTTGGAAACTTATGTTATCGAAGGGGAACCTGGCTCGGGGGTAATCTGTCTAAATGGAGCTGCTGCTCGTTTAGTTCAGCCTGGGGACAATGTAATTATCATTTCATATGCTTTAGTATCTGATGAAGAAGCACGGACACTTACACCTAAAGTAGT
Source organism: Carboxydocellales bacterium (assembly GCA_049302075.1). Lineage (GTDB taxonomy): Bacteria > Bacillota > Carboxydocellales > JAJZTU01 > JBAQLS01. The sequence continues at coordinate 73,673 of JBAQLS010000034.1, forward strand.
CTATGTTAATGAGCACAATAAAATAGTGGAAACCGCCCATAAAGAAAGTCACGGGGACATCCGTTAGCATAACTTGACAATGCTCCCGCTGAGTGGATAGAATTAGGATGGAAAAAGGACTTCTAATAACTAATGTGTTAAGGAGCAGAATTTCATGGAATATACCATTAGTAAGGAAAAGTTCGACCGACTTAGCAGTGAAATAGCAAAGTTGAAGGTTGAACGCAAAGCAGTGATTTTAGCCCATCTCTATCAACGCCCGGAAATTCAGGATGTGGCCGACTTTATTGGTGATTCCTTAATGTTGGCGCAACAAGCGGCGGCTACGGATGCGGAAGTCATTGTTTTTTGTGGTGTACATTTTATGGCCGAGAGTGCAGCTATCTTATCCCCGGAAAAAGTAGTCCTCCTCCCGGAAGAAAAAGCGGGCTGCCCCATGGCTGATATGGTTACCGCCGAGGCACTGCAGGCCAAAAAAGGCTTCCACCCAGAGGCCATTGTAGTATGTTATGTAAATTCTTCGGCTGAGGTAAAAGCAGAAAGTGATATTTGCTGTACTTCTTCCAATGCAGTCAAGGTGGTTAATTCTCTACCAGCCGACCGACCTGTGTTGTTTGTGCCTGACCAGAATTTAGGCCATTGGGTAGGTCTGAAGACCGGCCGGAAAATCATCCCCTGGGAAGGATACTGTAACACCCATGACAAGGTGACGGTGGAAGATATCCAAACGGCCAAGGAGCTACATCCCAAGGCCCCAGTTTTGGTCCATCCGGAATGCCGGCCTGAGGTGGTGGCTTTAGCCGACGGAGTATTTAGTACGGCGGGAATTATTAAATATGCCCAAACCAGTCAGGCTGAGGAATTTATTATTGGTACAGAATGTGGGATACTGCACCAACTGCATAAAACTTGTCCTAATCAACAATTCCACTTGGTGACTAATAAATTGGTTTGTCCTAACATGAAGGCTACCACGCTGGATAAAGTTCAGTGGTGTCTGGAAGCAATGCAACCTAGAATTACTGTTTCAAATGAAATACGCCAAAACGCCATTAAGGCTTTAGATAAGATGTTGGCACTTAGCTAATTAGGGAGGGATACTTAGGTGGTTGATAGATACACAGTCAATTTTGCACTAGGCGACCTCCCCACCGAAACCACAGACTACCTGGTGATTGGTAGTGGGATAGCCGGGCTATACAGCGCTCTTCAGGCCAGTAAATTTGGACAGGTTATCCTGCTAACCAAAAAGAAGCTAGCCGACAGTAACACCGAGCATGCCCAGGGGGGGATTGCCGCTGCCATAGATGAAGATGATTCCCCGGAACTCCATTCCGAGGACACAGTAGTGGCCGGAGCAGGGTTGTGCGACCTTGAGGCAGTTGATATCCTAGTCAACGAAGGACCGGATCGTGTGATGGAACTTTTGGAAATGGGAGCAAACTTTGACCGAGAAGGTAATAGTATTGCTCTAACCAGAGAAGCAGCTCACAGCCGTCCGAGGGTTTTGCATGCCCATGGGGATGCCACCGGTGGTGAAATACATAGTACCTTGGTGAGAGGGGTACAAAGAGAAAAATTGTTGGAGATTCGGGAAGATCACTTTGTGGTGGACTTACTTACCTGCCAGGCCAGGTGCCTGGGGGCGTTGGCTTTGGACAAGGAGGGCAGGTTGGTTGCCTACTTAGCCAAAGCAGTAATCCTGGCCACCGGCGGGGCAGGTCAGTTATTTAAGAACACTACTAATCCGGACGTGGCTACCGGGGACGGGATAGCCATTGCCTACCGGGCTGGGGCCCAATTGATGGATTTAGAGTTTGTCCAATTTCACCCCACAGCGTTAGCTATTGAGGGGGTTCCGCCTTTTTTGGTTTCGGAAGCTGTCCGAGGGGAAGGGGCTTATTTGCGTAACCGGGCTGGAGCACGCTTTATGCCGGCATATCATGATTTAGCCGAGCTAGCACCCAGGGACGTTGTGGCAAGGGCAATCATCACGGAAATGGGTAAAACCCAAAGTGAGCGAGTGTACCTGGACTTATCCCACCTTCCGGCCGAAAAAATCAGAAAAAGATTTCCCACCATAACTGCCATGTGTCAAAAATTTGGCTTGGATATTGCTAAAGACCCTATCCCTATAGCCCCCTCCGCCCATTACATGATGGGGGGGGTTCGCACAAATCATTATGGTGAAACCAATATCCAGGGTCTATTTGCCTGTGGAGAGGTTGCTTGTCAGGGTGTTCACGGGGCAAACCGTTTGGCTAGTAATTCCCTTTTAGACGGATTAGTTTTTGGGCACAGAATCATCCAGCGGAGCAAGAAAATCACCACTACACCACTGCTTAATTTAGACATTCCTGCCCTTAAATATACCCATTTAGAGCAACCTGTTCAAGTAAATATAAATCAGTTGCGCTGTGAAATCCAGGAGGTTATGTGGGAAAAGGTGGGTATCCGCAGGTCCAGTGCAGGACTTCAACAGGCTTTGGAATTTTTTAGTCGCTGGCAATATTTATTTAGGCATAGTTGTATAGATACCCACAGCTTAGAAGCAATCAATATGCTAATCATTGGGAAACTAATGGTCCAGGCTGCCCTAACTCGCACCGAGAGTAGGGGAGGACATAGTCGAATCGACTTTCCCATCAGGGAAGACCAGTTATGGTCTCGGCACATTGTTTTTCAACGATAGAATTGAGGTGTTAAATATGGAATTACATAAACTGCATTATTACGAAATAGTAAAGAGAGCACTAGAAGAGGACATCGGTTCCGGAGATGTTACGACTAATAGTATAATTCCGCCGGAGGCAACAACGTCAGGTTTCATCTATGCCAAAGAAGGTGGCATTATAGCCGGGTTACCCATAGCTGCTTTGGTTTTTGAAATTCTAGATTCCCGGATAGTGTTCACTCCAGAAAAGCAAGATGGGGACCGGGTGGAATATGGGGATATTTTAGCTAAACTGGAAGGACCTGCCCGTAGTATTCTTACTGGGGAGCGAGTGTCCTTAAACCTGCTGCAGCGGCTTTCCGGTATAGCCACTAAAGTTGCTGCTTTAACTGAGCACGTAACTTATTATAACACTGCGGTTGTAGATACCCGCAAGACCACGCCCGGCCTAAGAATTCTAGAAAAGTACGCCGTGCGGGTGGGTGGGGGGCAAAATCACCGCTTTGGCTTATATGATGCAGTATTAATCAAGGACAACCATATCAAGGTAGCCGGAGGGATTAAAAAGGCCATTGCCTTAGCCCGCCAAAACGTCCCCCATACCATGAAAATTGAAGTTGAGGTAGAAGATTTAGAAGGTGTCCAGGAGGCCTTGGACGCCCAGGCTGATATAATCATGCTGGACAATATGGAATTAGAAACTATGCGGGAAGCTGTAAAGCTAGTAAACAGCCAAGCCCTGGTTGAGGCCTCCGGAGGCATCACTGAAGACATGCTGCTGGAAATAGCCAAAATTGGTGTGGATTATGTTTCCATGGGGGGACTAACCCACTCGGTAAAAGCTCTGGATATTAGTCTGGACGTTGGGGAAATCAAAACAAACATCACCCAGTAGAGTGTTGATAGAATTGGTGCCGTAAAAGGGGATGGGAAATGAAAAAAGAGATATTGGTAATACTCAAAAGTAATCCAGGCAAGTATGTTTCCGGAGAAGAAATCAGCAACCAGTTAGGTGTTTCCCGGACAGCAATTTGGAAGCATATCCAAGGCTTAAGGGAAGAGGGCTACCAGCTTGACTCCCAGTCCCGCAGAGGCTACTGCTTGCGGGAAGTACCGGATAAGCTGTTTCCGGAAGAGGTTCAGGAGGGGCTTAATACCAGGGTTATGGGGAAATGTATTGTTTATTATAAAAGCTTAGGTTCAACCAATGATATGGCCAAAAAGCTGGCAAGACAGGGTGCAGCAGAAGGCATGGTGGTTGTAGCTGAAGAACAATCCGGCGGCAAGGGACGTCGGGGTAGATTTTGGGTATCGCCTGAGGGCCAGGGAGTATGGATGTCGGTGGTACTTAGACCTAAGCTTAGCCCGGCGAAGGCACCTATAATAACCATCATGGCTGCAGTGGCAGTAGCTAGGGCAATTTCCCGGGTCTGTGGACAGAAAATAGGCATTAAGTGGCCTAATGATATTGTCTTTCAAGGGAAAAAATTAGCCGGTATACTTACCGAAATGAGTGCGGAAAATGACTTTATTAACCATGTTGTATTAGGGATTGGGACCAATGTAAATATTCCCCCGGAAGGTTTTCCCGTCGAGCTTCAGGAAAAGGGGACTTCTTTGTCAATAATAGCCAGTCACAGGGTGTCCCGGAAGCTCTATCTCCAGGCCCTTTTGGAAGAACTGGAAAAAGTTTATGCCCAGTTATGTCTAGAGGATTTTGCCGGAATAATGGAGGGCTGGCGAGAGTATTCTGTTACCCTGGGGGAAGATGTCCGAATTGAAGGTATCAACGAGGTTTTATTTGGCAGGGCTGTAGATGTAGACTCCCAAGGAGTGCTGCTCCTTCGTCAAAAAAACGGGGAAATAGTACGAATTTTGGCGGGGGATGTTACTCTGCGCAAAGATGACGGTTGCTATTCCTAAAAACAACTATGAAGTGGGAGGAAGAACATAATGATAACAAGGGACATGGTGTTGGCCGCTTTGTTTGCAGCTTTGGCTTGTGTCGCAGCAATAATTGTCCGTTTTGGAGGAGCTGCAATGGTTCCCTTTAGCCTGATTCCACTGGTGGCACTATTAGCTGGTTGCTTACTTGGTGCTCGAACCGGAGCCATGAGCATGGTGGTGTATATCCTCTTGGGTTTAGTCGGTTTGCCGGTATTTGCGGCAGCACCTTTTGGCGGATTTACTTACTTTCTAAAACCCACCTTTGGATTTCTGTTGGGTTTTGTCGGCGGTGCTTATACCACTGGCGCTTTGTTAAAACAAAATGAACAACAATCCTTTCTGCGGATTATTCTAGCTATGCTAGCCGGACTTATAGTTATATATGTTATTGGTCTTCCTTATTTTTACCTAATTCTTAATCTCTACCTAGGTAAAACCATGTTAGCTGGACAAGTACTAAAAGTAGTATTTTTACCTTACATTGGAATGGACTTGGTTAAACTAGTTGTTGCTGCAATCATCGCCAAAGGAGTTGGCAACAGACTGATTTCAGCCCGCAGAGAAGGTGGCCTATGATTCTGGTATTTGATGTCGGGAACACTAATATTGTGCTGGGAGTTTATGATGGTGAAGAACTGATTAGGCATTGGCGAATAGCCACCGACAAACACAAAACCTCAGATGAATATGGAATGTTAATTAATAATTTATTTAACCACGGTAATGTAGACTTTGATAGCATCAAAGCTGTAGTGATATCCTCTGTGGTACCTCCTTTAATGGGTACTTTAGAAAGGATGTCCAATCGGTATTTTGGGATTGATCCCCTAATAGTCGGACCAGGAGTTAAGACTGGAATGGCTATCAAGTATGATAATCCTAAGGAAGTAGGGGCAGACCGCATTGTTAATGCCATTGCTGGCTTTGAAACTTATGGGGGACCCCTGATTATTGTGGACTTTGGTACTGCTACCACTTTTTGTGCCATCTCCAGGCAAGGAGAATATTTAGGTGGGGCTATAGCTCCCGGTATGGGTATTTCTACGGAAGCTTTGTTTACTAGAGCGGCTAAACTGCCTCGAATTGAACTGATAAAACCTAAAACGGTTATCTGTAAAAATACAGTGAGCAGTATGCAGTCGGGAATTTTTTACGGCTTTGTGGGGCAAGTTGATGAGATTGTTACCAGAATGAAGCAGGAGCTAGGTTCCGAGACCTTTGTCGTAGCTACGGGTGGATTAGCCAAACTAATGAGTGAGGAATCCCGGACCATCAATAAGGTAGACCACTTTCTGACCTTAGTAGGGTTACTGCTAATTTACCATCGGAACAAGGATACTTGGTCCTTTAAGGTACAGCAAGCCTAATTAGGCATACTGGCCTTATGCGGCGAACACCGTTGGATTCGGTTTCGCCTTAGTGGAGGAATGTCCATGCAAATTGGCAGCGTGGTTTTACCTAATGCTGTTATCTCTGCACCCATGGCAGGTGTATCCGATAAGCCTTTCCGCATCCTTGCTAGAGAAGCGGGATGTGGCCTAGTTTATACTGAGATGATTAGCGATATGGCTTTGGTGCATAATAATCTAAACACCCAAAAGATGCTGGACTTAACCGGGGAAACCCCGCCGATTAGTGTACAAGTTTTCGGTTCTCGGCCGGAGATTATGGCCGAGGCGGCTTACCTAATCCAAGCTGCCGGGGCGGATATCATTGATATCAATATGGGTTGTCCAGCCCCAAAAATATGTAAGAATAACGAGGGATGTGCCTTAATGGGCAATCTACCCTTAGCTGGGGAAATCATTGAAGCGGTGGTTCGTCGAGTGCAGGTTCCGGTTACCGTCAAAATGCGCAAAGGCTGGTCGGAAACAAGTGTTAATGCAGTGGAACTGGCGCAACTAGCAGAGGCAAAAGGGGCTGCCGCGGTGACTGTCCATGGCCGAACCAGGGGTCAGTTTTATTCTGGCCAAGCGGATTGGGACATTATTCGCCAAGTTAAAGCAGTAGTGGACATTCCGGTGGTTGGAAATGGAGATATTTGGTCGGCTTTAGATGCTCAAAGAATGCTGGAACAAACCGGCTGTGACGGAATAATGATTGGCCGGGCGGCTATGGGCAATCCTTGGATTTTCCGGGAAGTTGTTCATTTTCTGGCTAGTGGCGAAATACTACCAAAACCCAGTCCCCAGGAAAAAATCCAAACTGCGATACGTCATCTAAACATGTTAGCGCAAGCCAAAGGTGAATGGGTGGCTGTTAGGGAAATGCGTAAGCATGCTTCTTGGTATATCAAGGGAATGCGGGATGCAGCCAGGGCTAGGGAAAAGCTAATTCAAGCTCAAACGGTACAGGAAATGGAGCAAGTGCTGGAAAATTACCTGAAGCTGTTTAAAATCGACGCTGTGAAATAAGTACAGAGATTATTCGTCCAGCTTAAATAAAGCTGAATTAAAAAGCATATTAGCCTATCAAAATCTGCTCTTTTCTGGGGCGGATTTTTTATTTTAAATGTATAACACCGCTATAGCTTGGATATTCTTACTGTACACAGAGTGTGCACAGTATAGAAATATTTTGGCGAGAAGTTTTTTGGAGGTGAACCCAAGGTGGATTTATTGCGGATTGGGGAGAAAATAGTCAGCCGGCGGAAGGTGCTTGCTATTATCGATAAAGTTTTCAGCCTAAGGGCTTTGGGGCTATCCCAGCAGGAGGTAGCCAGGCGCTTAGAAATTGATCGGACCCTGATTTCCCGCCTAGAATCGGCAGGTGAAATTCACAAGGGTAAACGCATTGCCGTTCTAGGCTTTCCTGTGGCGAACAAGGAGGATTTGACTCAAGCCCTAAGCCAGGAAGGTGTGGAGTTTATCCTGTTATTGAGTGAGGAGGAGCGCTGGGAATTTGTCCAGAGCTTAGAAGGACCTGATTTGTTGGAGCGCATTATCAGTCTATTGGCGGAAATTCGTTCCTATGATGTGGTCATCCTCCTAGGTTCTGATCGGCGTATCCAATCAATTAGAAGGTTATTGGACCAAGAAGTTGTTGAACTGGAATTAGGACAATCACCAATCAAGTCCGATCGCATTGTACCCCTAGATGAATTAATCGGTTTAGTCCAGTTGGTAAAAAGCACCCCGAGGAAAAGAACCATAGAGGAGGTCGCCCATGAAGCGAGTGGTTAGTGTTAGTCTAGGTTCCTCCAAACGGGACCATTCAGTAGAAATTGAACTTCTCGGTGAAAAGATTAAAGTTGAACGGATTGGCACTAATGGGGATATTTCTGCTGCTATGGCCTTGATCAAAGAACTAGATGGCCGGGTAGATGCTTTTGGCTTGGGAGGAATTGACCTGTATATCTTTGCCGGCAACAAGCGTTATGTGCTTAGGGATGCCCAAAAAATTGCCACTGTGGCCAAAATTACCCCAGTAGTTGATGGTAGTGGGCTAAAAAACACCCTAGAGCGTCGGGTAATTGAATATTTGGTAAAGGAACAAATTCTCTCTCTTCTGGATCAAAAGGTGCTACTGGTTAGTGGTGTAGACCGTTTTGGCATGGCGGAAGCTCTGCAACAGGCGGGCTCCCTGGTAACCTACGGGGACTTGATTTTTGGCTTGGGTATTCCCATTCCTCTCAGGTCACTACAAGCTCTCAATAGAGTAGCTCGAGTAGTAGCCCCGGTAGTTAGTAAACTGCCCTTTAAGTATTTATACCCGACTGGCAAGGAACAGGAGCAGGTACTTGGTAAACATGAAAAATATTATCAGGAGGCCAACATTATTGCTGGGGACTTTCACTATATCCGCCGGCATTTGCCAGCCAACCTACCCGGCAAGACTATCCTCACTAACACTGTAACCCAAGAGGATATTACCCTCCTACAAGATAGAGGTGCCAAAGCACTGATAACCACCACCCCTGAACTGGAAGGACGTTCCTTTGGTACTAATGTTTTGGAAAGTATTCTAGTTGCTCTTTCCGGAGCGCAAAGCCCATTAGGTGAGGAGCAATATAATCAATTGCTGCAAAAAATCAATTTCACCCCCAGGGTGGTACAATTCCCTGCAGCCCGGGTGAGCTAAGGAGTGTGACTAAATAGTGGAGCAATTTGCCTTTATGATTCACCCCCTGGATGTCCGGGATGTATCTAGGAAATTCAAGTTTGCCAAGTTTTTGCCCCAAACTCTGGTGGAAGGGGTGCTGCCATGGATACCGGCTTTTAAAGCAGCGGAAATCCAGGGGCCCACTTCTGTGCATAGTCAGGCCAAAGGTTGGTTTGTCACTTGTCCATTGACTAGTAACCAAATGGTTTCGTTACCCGAAGTTAAAGTTATTAGCAAAATAGTAGCTGCAGGGCGGGTAGCTGAACAGCTAGGCGCCAAAATACTAGGCTTAGGTGCTTTCACCTCCATAGTTGGTGATGGAGGCATCAGTGTAGCCAAACAATTAAAAATTCCGGTGACCACAGGTAACAGTTATACCATTGCTACCGCTATAACCGGTTTAAAACAGGCGGCTAGCATTATGGGCACAGATGTTAAACAGGCCCGCGTAGTTATAGTTGGGGCTACTGGCTCGATTGGCAGTGTTTGTGCCGAGCTTCTAGCTAGGGAGGTCAGTAACCTTACCTTGGTGGGCAGGGAGATTTGGAAACTGGAAAAAATAGCTCGCAAATTACTTTATGAAACCGGGCTGCCAGTGCATATCACCACCGATCTAAAAAAGTCCCTGCCTCAGGCGGATATCATCATTACGGTTACTAACTCAGTAGATGTAATTATTGAGCCGGAGCACCTGAAATCTGGAGCGATTATTTGTGATGTGGCACGTCCGAGAGATGTTTCCAGAAGAGTAGCAGAAGTGCGGGATGATGTGTTGGTTATAGAGGGGGGGCTGGTAGAAGTCCCCGGTGACATTAAATTTAATCTGGATTTTGGCTTTCCCGGCAACACCTGCTATGGCTGTATGGCCGAAACCATGCTGCTAGCTTTGGAAGGCAGATATGAAAGTTTTTCCCTGGGCAAAGAAATAACGGTACACCAAGTGGAGGAGATTGAGAAAATCGCCAAAAAACACGGCTTTAAAGTAGCGGGGTTCCGCAGCTTCGAAAGGGCTGTGACGGTGGAAGAAATTAGAAGCATCAAAGAACGGGCGAAGGCACAGAATAATACACGCAACTGTGTGAACCACTAACGTTCATCTTTAGTACCAGAGGGCTTTACTTCAAGCTTTACTTCAGAGGGCTATACTTCTTGACAAAAGCAGGAAGCCTATTTATAATATGGTATTAAGGGTGAACCAGTAGACAAGCACTACAAAAACGCCTTGTTTTTGTGGTGCTTGTTAACATGTGGTTACAGGTAGTCCTTACTCCGGTGTCAGATTGCTGGCACTATTTTGTTACTTCAGGAAACTTGAATATGGTGGCAGTAGGCGACATATATTGGTCATAGCCGGCAAACCACAAGAAGGAGAGATAGAACATGCTCGAGAAGGAAGTTATCCTGAGCCTGGAAGGTTTAAAAAGATTAGAAGATGAGCTGGAGCTGCTAAAAACCGTTAAAAGAAGAGAAGTTGCAGAGAGAATCAAACAAGCCATCGAGTTTGGCGATATCAGTGAAAACTCTGAATACGAAGACGCCAAAAATGCCCAAGCCTTTATTGAGGGTCGGATTTTAACCTTGGAAAAGATGCTGCGCAATGCCAAGGTAATTGATGATACTGATATTCATACAGATGTAGTTAGTGTAGGCTCTACCGTTTTATTGAAAGATTTAGAATTTGGCGATGAAATAGAATATACTATCGTTGGTTCAGCAGAGGCTGATCCCTCAGATAATAAAATTTCTAATGAATCACCTGTTGGGAAGGCAATTCTTGGCCAGCGCAGCAGCAGTACAGTGGAGGTTAACGTGCCTGCAGGATTGTTAAAATACCAAATTCTTAATATTCGGAAGCAGTAACAGTTATTTGCGGAGGGAAAGGTATGACCGAAGAGTTAGAATTAAATGAGTTATTAAGGGTCAGGAGAGACAAGCTTGCTGAATTGCGGACCAAAGGAATTGAACCCTTTGGTCAAAAGTTTGAACGCAGTCACCTGAGTAATGATATATTGGATAACTTTGAAGCTTTGGAGGGACAACAGGTAATTATAGCCGGCCGCCTTATGGCCAAGCGTGGCCACGGCAAAGCGGCTTTTGCCAACCTTCAAGATTTAAAGGGCCAAATCCAAATTTATGTCCGCTTAGATGATGTCGGTGAGGAGAACTACGAGATTTTTACTAAGGCCGACATTGGCGATATCCTTGGGTTAACCGGCACAGTATTTAAAACTAAAAAAGGTGAGATTTCCGTATCGGCCACCCGAGTGGACATGCTTGCCAAGTCCTTGCGTCCCCTGCCGGAAAAGTGGCATGGTCTGCAAAATGTAGAATTACGTTATCGCCAGCGGTATGTGGATTTAATAGTTAATCCCGAGGTTAAGGATGTCTTCATTACCAGAAGTAAAATTATCCGGGCTATCCGCAACTACCTAGATAACAAAGAGTTCTTGGAAGTAGAAACACCAATGATGCAGCCAATCCCCGGTGGTGCCGCCGCTCGGCCCTTTTGTACCCATCATAATGCCTTAGATATGGATCTTTATTTGCGCATTGCCCCTGAACTATATCTAAAAAGGTTACTCGTAGGTGGTTTAGAGCGGGTTTACGAAATTAATCGGAATTTCCGTAATGAAGGGATTTCCACCAAGCATAACCCGGAATTCACCATGTTAGAACTATATCAGGCCTATACTGATTACGAGGAAATGATGCGGCTTACTGAGGACTTGGTAGCTCACGCAGCCAAGGTGGTTTTGGGTACCACGCTAATTGAGTACCAGGGTGAACATATCAACCTTACTCCCCCCTGGACAAGACTTCCGATGTTAGAGGCTATTAAGCAGTATGCAGGCATAGATTTTACCCAGATTACCACGGATGAACAAGCTCGGGAGGTGGTCAAAGGCTTAGGCCTAAAGGTTGACCAGCATTCTACCCGGGGTAACCTGATTAATGATGTTTTCGAAGAGCTTGTAGAGCCTAAGTTGATCCAGCCCACCTTTGTCATAGGTCATCCAGTGGAAATTTCACCTTTAGCTAAACGGAATGCTCAGGACCCTAGATATACTGACCGCTTTGAATTGTTCATCACAGCCAGGGAAATGGCTAATGCATTTTCCGAGCTAAATGACCCCATTGACCAGAAAGAACGGTTCCAAAAGCAGGTGGATCAACGGGCTAGTGGTGATGATGAGGCCCATATGATGGATGAGGATTATATCAATGCTTTAGAGCATGGCATGCCCCCAGCAGGAGGCCTGGGAATTGGGATAGACCGGCTGGTTATGCTTTTAACTGATTCTCCCTCCATTCGAGATGTACTCTTGTTCCCTCAAATGAAACCTAGGGATTAGAGGTTCGAAAATCGAATATAACCCAACAGAAACCATATTAATAATTGCCTCTTGAGCCTTGTAGCATATGAGCTCAGGAGGTTTTCTGTTTGTCAGAACTCGAAGTTCGAGATTCGAGGTTAATAATTAGAAGTTAGAGGTTCGAAGTTAGGCTGCCATTGTTAATGCATAGAAAATTCTAGAGTAGGATAGTATAGCTTAAAAGTTAGTTCTAAAATAATCCATAAATTGGCGGTTGATTTTGCATCTGAGAAGTGTTAATCTATTTAAGCGTCACCGAGCGAGCCGAAAAACAAGGCAGAAAACAAAGCCGAAAAATAAAGTTTACCAGTTGACAATGAGAAAATAAATGTGGTAAACTAATAAGGCCGCTGTAGGCGGTGAGGGTAAACTGATCCTTGAAAACTAAACAGGAAAAGATGTGAGGGCTAACTTGAGGTTCGTATAGAAGTTCGAAGTTAGAGGTTCGAGGTTAGATCTGGGTAGTGCTTGTGGGTCTTAGGATCTAGG
>JBAQLS010000035.1:0-47842 GCA_049302075.1 Carboxydocellales bacterium
ACGAGGATTTTCAGTCCTCTGCTCTACCGACTGAGCTACCGTGGCATAAATGGCGGAACTGACGGGATTCGAACCCGCGATCTCCTGCGTGACAGGCAGGCATGTTAGGCCTCTACACCACAGTTCCATGTTCATTTCAAGATATGTTGGTGGGCGATGACGGGATCGAACCGCCGACATCCTGCTTGTAAGGCAGGCGCTCTCCCAGCTGAGCTAATCGCCCGGGATAATGGTGACCCCTACGGGATTCGAACCCGTGTAGCCGCCGTGAAAGGGCGGTGTCTTAGACCACTTGACCAAGGGGCCAGATAAATTGGTGAGCCATGTTGGACTTGAACCAACGACACCCTGATTAAAAGTCAGGTGCTCTACCGACTGAGCTAATGGCTCATTTTTGAGTCTCACAGGTATTTATGTTACATCATCAAAGAATTATTGTCAACACCTTTTTCAGACCAGTTTAGGAGATTATTAGCAGATGTGCTTATTCAGTGCTTATTCAGTGCTTATTCAGTGCTTATTCGGTGATTATTTGCATTTAGTTTGTCGGGAGACAACCTCCCTGTAAATTTCGTGCAACCGTCGGGTAACTGGCCCTGGCTTACCGTCTCCTATCACCTGTCCGTCCACCTGAGTAACCGGTCTTAGTTCCCCAGAGGAATTAGTGAAAAAGCATTCATCTGCTTGGTATAACTGCTCTGCGGCATAAGCACCCTGATGAGCCTCTAGACCTGCTTCGGCAGATATTTCTAGCACAGTTTGCCTGGTAATCCCCAAAAGAATACCCACTTCAGGGGAGGGAGTATATAACACGCCCTGGCTTACCCAGAAAATGTTGCTTACTGTTCCCTCAGAAATGACGCTTTCATAGTTTAACATAATCCCCTCACTTATACCAGCGTTAATTAGTTCCAGTTTGGCCAAAATATTATTTAAAAAACTCAAGGATTTGAGGCTGGGGTCAAGACTCTGGATAGGGTTGCGTCTGGTATTCAGCGTGATGGTGTCAATGCCTTTTGTATAGTCCTCATTAGGCAAGGGGATAAGCTCCTTGGCCATAATTACCAAAGTTGGCTGGGGACAAAGTCTGGGGTCAATACCGATGGGTCCGGGGCCACGAGAAATAGTCAAACGGATATAAGCTTCAGAAAGGTTATTGGCCTGAATGGTGGTTTGGATGGCTTTTGCTAGTTCCTCCCTGCTCCAGGGCATGGACAAAGCTAAACAACGGGCATTACCCTGAAGCCGATCCAGATGTTGCTCCAGGCGAAACACCTTCCCGTTATACGCCCGCATGGTGTCAAACAACCCATCGCCATATAAAAAGCCATGGTCGTACACGGAAATTTTGGCTTCGTCCTGGGGTACTAATTGGTTGTTTAAGAAAACAAATTTGGACATATTTATCCCTCTTTATAAAAATTTCTATTTTAACCTTAGACTGGACAGTCATCCTTTATGTTCCTAGCCCATCCTAAGCTTTCTCACTTTATTATCTTGCTTATGGCATATTAAATAATTATTTTCTACTTATTTTCTCGTTTTCCTGCAGAAATATTTCCTTTGTAAATAAGCCTGATTTAACGTATCCAATCCTTATCGGCTTATGTTTCCCTTATGTTTCCCTTATGTTTCTATTTATTTATGACATCCCCAAAAAAGAAACGCCCGTAGGTATTTCCCAGTTGTCAGTCCATGACAGGCTGTTGAAAAACCCGTATAGCGCGGAACTAGCTTCAACAAGGCCGCAGTCTACTCGCTGTACGTCGAGGACCTTGTTGAAGCTAGTGACAAAGCTAGACGGGGAATTTCAACAGCCTGAGGCTGGTGACAAAGCTAGACGGGGATTCAACAGCCTTAGCTTAGTAGATATCGGCCATAATCAGAGTCTGACTACGCCGGGTACCTACACCGATAATACCAATCTTGCCCCCGGATAATTTCTCTATGCGCCTGAGGTAATTTTGGGCGTTTGGGGGCAATTCGTCAAAAGTCTTGGCCTGAGTTAGATCCTCAGTCCAGCCGGGGTGCTCCTCGTATATAGGTTGGCATTTACCCAGTACTTTCAGGCTAGCCGGGAAATCGTTAATCACCGAACCATCCTCATAGCGATAACCAGTACAAATCTTCAAGCTAGGTATCCCAGAGAGTACATCTAGTTTAGTAATGGCAAATGTATCAATGCCACTAATTCGGACAGCATATCGGGCAATTACCGCATCAAACCAGCCACAACGGCGAGGGCGTCCGGTAGTGGTACCAAATTCATTCCCAGCTTTACGAATATATTCGCCCATTTCGTCATTAAGTTCAGTGGGGAAGGGACCCTCACCAACTCTAGTGGTATAGGCTTTGGCGATTCCTACTACCCTGGTGATTTTTGTTGGCCCTAGACCTGCTCCAATACAAGCTGCCCCGGATATAGGGTGGGACGAAGTTACATAAGGGTAGGTACCGTGATCCAAATCCAAAAGCGTCCCTTGTGCGCCTTCAAAGAGTACATGCTTACCGGCGGTAATGGCATTATAAATAATTACCGAAGTATCCGCCACATAAGGCCGAATTTGTTCAGCATAATCGAGATATTGGTTATATATTTCATTGAAATCAAAGGCTGGGCAACCATATATTTTATCCAGCAGGTTGTTCTTTGCTGCTAGGTTCTGTTTTAGTTGGTTAGCAAATTCTTCTTTGTCTAGAAGGTCAACTACCCGGATACCAACTCTGGCGGCTTTATCCATATAAGCTGGACCAATCCCCCTGCGGGTTGTGCCAATTTTATTGTCTCCTTTACTTTCTTCTTCCACCTCATCAAGTTTCATATGATAAGGCATAATAATGTGAGCTCGAGGGCTAATTCTTAATTTGGAGGTATTTATCCCTCGCTTCGCCAAATAGTACAGTTCCTTGAGCAAAACCGCCGGGTCAATTACCACCCCGTTACCAATGATACAGGTCTTTTCGGGGTAAAGAATTCCCGAGGGAATGAGATGAAGCTTAAATTCTTCTTCGCCCACTACTACCGTATGTCCTGCGTTATTGCCCCCTTGATATCGGACAACTAGTTCGGCATTTTCCGCTAGGAAATCGGTAATTTTTCCTTTTCCCTCATCACCCCATTGGGCTCCAATAAGTACGACACTCGACATGAAAGTTGCACCTCCTCATTAACTCAGGAATACATTAAGTTCTGCCTATGTTTTTAACAATTTACAGCTGTATCCCTGGCTAGGTTCACAAATTTAGTGTATTCCTGGAGAAACCCTAATTCCACTGACCCTATTGGACCATTCCGGTGTTTGGCAATAATTATTTCGGCAATCCCTTTTTTTTCTGAATCGGGATGATAATATTCATCCCGGTAAATAAAGGAGACAATATCTGCGTCCTGTTCAATCGCCCCCGATTCTCGCAGGTGGCTTAGATTAGGCCGCTTATCCTGGGATTGTTCGGCAGCCCTGCTTAACTGGGATAGGGCGATTACCGGGCAATTTAACTCTCTGGCCAAACCCTTTAATGAACGAGAAATTTCGGAGATTTCTTGCTGGCGGTTTTCACTGCGCTTACCGCTACCCTGCATCAGCTGGAGATAATCAATTATTATCAGCCCAAGACCTTGTTCATTTTTTAGCCGACGGCATTTAGCCCTCATTTCTAAAACCGTTATCCCAATGTCATCATCAATAAAAATAGGTGCTTGGGATAATGGTCCGACTGCATTTACTAACTTCGGCCAATCCTGTTCACCAAGCTGTCCGGTACGTAGTTTGTGCTGATCAATCATGGCCTCTGCACAAAGCATCCGTTGAACTAACTGCCCAGAGGACATCTCCAGACTAAATAGCGCCACCGGAACTTTAGCCTTAATTGCCGCATTTTGAGCAATGTTAAGACAAAAGGCGGTTTTACCCATGGCTGGCCTAGCCGCAATAATAACTAAATCCGAAGGTTGTAAACCAGAGGTAATTTTGTCTAAGTCGGTAAATCCTGTGGGTACCCCGGTGACATCTCCCTTGTTTTGGTAGAGATACTCAATCCGGTCGAAGGTATCCATGAGCACTTCATGCATGGTGGCAAAACCTCTAGTGTTCCTTCGGTTGGATAAGTCGTAGACCATGCGCTCCGCCTGATTAATCAGCGTTTCGATATCCTCCTGTCCCTCAAAGCCTAGGGCAGCAATTCTCGAAGAGACACCGATTAATGAACGGTGTAGGGCCTTTTCCTCCACAATTCGGGCGTAATACTCCGCATTAGCGGCTGTGGGCACAATATTGGCCAGGGAGGCTACATAGGCCACCCCTCCTACCTTATCCAAGGCGTTTTTCTGCCGAAGTTCCTCGGATACTGTAATTAAGTCCACTGGTTCCCGACGGTCAGTTAGCTCCAAAATCACCTGATATATCAATTTATGGGCATCCCTATAAAAGTCCTCCGCACGGAGGACTTCCATAGCCTTCATAACAGCATCCGGTTCCAACATCATCGAGCCAAGTACAGATTGTTCGGCATCTAGGTTGTGGGGGGGGATCCGATCCAATGCAAAGCTCATGGGTTACACTCCTCTCGAAAGGCTGGACAGGCAGAGGAACTAAGGTGGGTGGTACAGGAGCTCAGCTGGACTACAAAGCGGCTAGTTTAGGGTTAATCCCTACTGTGTCAGCAAAGACTAATGGAAGCACTTCCTCCACACTTTCTACAGGAGTTACTTCTATATCCTGCAAATCTCGGGGGATGTCTCGGACATTATCCTTGGGTATCAGTGCCAGACGAATCCCTGCCTGTTTGGCGCCGTAGATTTTTTCCACCACACCCCCGACAGGCTTGACTTTACCTTGTATGGATATCTCCCCGGTGACAGCCACGTCTTGACAAATCGGGCGTTTTTGAATAGCACTTAAAATGGCCAGCAAAATAGCTGTTCCTGCAGAAGGGCCATCGATTTGCCCTCCACCAACAATATTTACATGAATATCATAGTTATTAATATCTTCTCCGCTCAACCAGCGAATTACTGCAGCTGCATTAAATACCGAATCCTTGGCCATGCTGCCAGCGGTGTCATTAAATCGGATAGAGCCTTGGCCCGCTTTGCGGGCTGGAAAAGCTGCTGCTTCAATTTCAATAACCGAACCCAAAAACCCAGAGACTCCCAGGCCAAAAATTCGGCCCACTTCCCAACCAGCTTGTACTTTTACCTGTACATATGGGGAAATACGGCTGGTCTGCACCACCTGATAAATGTCCTCTTTGCTGATTAACACCTGCTCTGGGTTGGGTACATTTTCCTGCTCACTTCCCAGGGAGGCCCGATAAAGCACTAATCCGTAGGCATCTGCCAAGATGTTAATGGCCTTGCGACCCTCGATAGTGTAGCGGCTAATAATTTCCCCAACCTCCGGGGCTAGGCGGACACCTAGTTTTATAGCTGAATTACGGATTATTTCCTGAATATCCACCGGAGTTAAGGGCTCGAAAAACACCTCCGCACACCTGGAGCGGATAGCCGAATTTATTTGGCTTGGGTCTCTAGTGGTCGCTCCGATAAGCACAAAATCCGCCGGAGCCCCCTCTTCGAAAACCTTCTTAATCCATTGGGGCATATTGGGATCACTAGGGTCATAATAACTGGAATCAAAATGAACTTTTTTGTCCTCCAATACTTTGAGCAGCTTATTCTGGAGCATAAAATCCAGTTCGCCGATTTCATCAATAAACAAAGCTCCTCCATGGGCATCAGTAACTAAACCTAGCTTAGGCTCAGGGATGGCGCTATCCGCCAAATCTCTGCGTGCTCCCTGGTAAATAGGGTCATGTACAGAACCTAACAAAGGGTTCGTTACCTCCCGATAGTCCCAGCGCAAGGTGGATCCATCCACCTCAATAAAAGGCGCATCATCGGCATAGGGGGAACTCTTAACTTTTTTGGCGGCTTCCAGAGCCAATCTGGCCGCTGTGGTCTTACCTACTCCCGGAGGTCCGTAAAGAATGATATGCTGGGGAAAAGGGGAAGCCAATTTAGATACTAGTGCCTGAACCGCCCCGTCCTGGCCAATTATCTCAGCTAAGCTAGCCGGGCGTAAAATTTCCATGGCTGACCGGGCTAACTGTTTTGACTCCAGCTCTTCGAGAAAAGCTAATTTTTTTAAAGTACCCTCATTCTCCGGGCCTGTATTGTCCTTAACTACCTGCTGGCGAATTTCCCGTACATATTCATCATGGCGTTCTTGCATCTTTTCGGCAACCTTGCGTTCCAGCTTATCTTCAACAGTCCTCCGAGCAATTAGGTCGGCAATTTCCTCATTGACCTCGTCCAGGATTTGGGGGATTGCCTCCAGCTCGGGAATTTTATCAATAGTAGGGTCCTCAAAAGCAATTCGCTGTAAGGCTACAACCCTTTCCTCCAGCAGCTCAGAGCGCATGAAATTAAGGGCGTCCAGCTTCCCAGCTTTCATTACCAAACGGTCAGAGCCGTAAAGGTTAGACAACAGTGTAAAGAGGGCATGCACCTGTCTTTTCAACTGGTCCGCTGTGGCGGTATCCTCTGTGCCTGCTTTAGACTGGCCGGTGAATCGTTCCAGAAAATACTTCATTAGCCGACTTACTCCTCTCTATTCCTCAGTAACTTGTACTTTAAATGTTGTTTGTACATTAGGATGAAGTTTGACATTTACCGGGTATACACCCAGGGCTTTAATATGCTCTTTTAACTCTATTTTTTTCTTATCCAGGGTAATTTTATGTTGCTTAGCCAAATTGTCCGTAATATCCTTATTGGTAATTGAACCGAATAATCTACCGGCTTCTCCGGCTTTTGTAGATATTTTAACGGTTATTTCATCCAACTTACCGGCCAGCTCCCTAGCTTCCGCTTCAATTTGCTGGAGCTTTCTGGTTTCGGCTGCTTTTTTAAAATCCAGTTCTTTCATCTGACTTTGAGTGGCCTCTACCGCTAGTTTACGTGGAAAGAGGTAATTCCGAGCATATCCCTCTGCTACTTCCACCACACTGCCTTTTTTGCCTTGGTTCTTAACCTCTTGCTGAAGAATAACTTTCATGGAAATCCCTCCTTGGCTTTATTGAGTTTTGGCTTCTAAGCGCCGGAAGTTAACTACCGGATCAAAAAGTCCAATAATAGTCAATATCATAATTGAGATAATCCCGTTAAAAATTAGAAAAAATATTATTATAATTTTTAGGAACCAGGGTAACGCAACCCGGGACAGGTAATAAGACAGCACGGCCAATCCCAGAATCAGGCTGCCAAAAAGACTTACCATGATTATGTTCATACCCAAAAGCTTCACAACCCCGTTATCCTCACCGATTAGCAGCAGCCCTAGACCAATTATCATCCCCCAAATTACATACCAGGGAAAGCGCCAGCTTCCAAAGGAAATATCCTCAGGAAGAGACATTTGCCTAGTGAGCATGTAACGATAGGCAAATCTATAATTAAACAGCGCTGATAGAGTCGCAAGAATAACCGCCGTACCTGGCACTAATTGCCACGCTAAAATTGCGGACTTCCGAATACCTTTGCGCAGACTTTCTTCGGATAGACCCTCCGGAGAAGTGACTATCAAGCCGGCCTGTTTATAAGAAGCAATTATTTCATCTAATTGTTTTTCCATATCCTGTTGTACCTCAGCAGCCTGAGTGGTATATTGCCCATAGGTGGCCCCTAAAATTATTAGCTGCAAGAGCACCGCTATAAACACACATATCCACATTGCCTGCCGAGCTGGAACCCCATTTTTATATAATAATCCCATGACTAAAGCCAGAGATCCAATTTCCAACATTGCTAATAGGCCATTTTCCGGGTCACTCACAATAGCTGCTATAATCCCTGCTAACAGTATCGCTAAGCATCCTTGGTACAGCCCATATCTCCTAATTAGGTAAACTATAGGTACCGCCCAAAACAAGGAGAAGATTATTTGCATTCCAGGCAAGAAATACCCAGTAAGAGCAAAGAGACTGGTAAGTATTCCTGCGAAAACCCAAGGAAGCACCGATGAAATTCTAACTGACATACTAAATTTTCACCTCGTGTTTCTGTAATTCGTCGCTGGTAGGATTTTTTCCTGCCGTTTTATTATGGTAGGTTTTAGTTACAAACTGAGGGAGCAATTAATTGCTCCCTCCTGGTTACGTTTATTCTGTGGTAAACGGCAGTAGAGCAACCATTCTAGCTCTCTTGATTGCTATTGTAAGTTGACGCTGGTGTTTAGCGCAGTTGCCGGAAATCCGGCGCGGTAAAATTTTACCGCGCTCAGTGACATATTTCTTAAGTTTGCCGCCTTCTTTATAATCAATGGCTTCGACTTTGTCCACACAAAAGCTACAAACCCGCTTTCTAGGACGTCGTCCGCGATCTCGACGCATTCTGTTTCCTCCTAACCTTTCCCGAACTTAAAATGGAATATCATCATCAGGGGGTAAGTCCCCTCCACCGAAAGCTGTTTTTGCCTCTCCTAACCCACCGCCTGAATCTTTGGGACTCAGGAACCGAACATTATCGGCTATTACCTCGGTGATCCAACGTTTTTGGCCGTCCTGGCCATCAAAGGAACGAATCTGAAGCCTTCCATCCACTGCGGCCAGCTTACCCTTACTAAGGTAGTTGGCACAGTGTTCTGCCTGGACTCCCCAGACTACGATGTTAATAAAATCAGCTTCCTTTTCACCCTGTTGGTTTTTGAACTGGCGATCCACCGCAAGTGTAAAGCTGGCTACTGCCTTGCCGTTAGGTGTGTAGCGCAATTCGGGATCTTTGGTGAGACGCCCAATTAAGACAATTCGGTTAAGCATAATTTACACCGCCTTATACCTTCACCTTACTCATCAATCCTGATAATCATGTGTCGGACTACATCATCTGCAATTTTCATAACCCGGTCTAGCTCATGAGCTGCTGCCGGCTTGCTGTTGAAATTACACAACACATAATGGCCCTCTTTAAGGTCATCAATTTCATAAGCTAGTCTCCGCTTACCCCAGCGGTCTAACTTAGAGATTTCTCCACCGTTAGTTTCTAACAGGTTTTTGAATTTCTCTACTACCCCACTTACAGCTTCCTCTTCCAAAGCAGGATTAATAATATACATTACTTCATAACCACGCAAAACAATTCACCTCCTCCCTACGGTCTAACGGCCCTATAACTAGTATAGAGCAGGGAAAACAGAGGCTTTTACAGCCTCGATTAGGAATTATACCATACTATGGTGCATAAATCAAGAATAGCAAAATTAGACATTAAAACGGAAGTAAATTACATCCCCATCGTGGACAATATATTCCTTACCCTCTAGCCTCATCAGGCCTTTTTCCTTGGCAGCATTTTGGCTGCCACAGGTAACC
The DNA here is from genome assembly GCA_049302075.1 of Carboxydocellales bacterium. Lineage (GTDB taxonomy): Bacteria > Bacillota > Carboxydocellales > JAJZTU01 > JBAQLS01. Next base: position 9,367 of record JBAQLS010000035.1, read on the forward strand.
AGGTCATTATACGCTGTTACTTCAGCCCGGATAAATCCCCGTTCAATATCAGTGTGAATTTTTCCGGCAGCCTGAGGAGCTTTAGTCCCCTGTTTTATGGTCCAGGCCCGTACCTCTTGAACCCCGGCTGTAAAATAGGTAATCAGACCCAATAGCTTGTACCCTACCCGGATAAGCTTATCCAGCCCTGATTCCTCTAGACCTAGGTCCTCCAGGAAGGGTCCTTTTTCCTCTGCTGGTAGTTCAGCAATTTCCGCCTCTATTTTAGCACAGATGACTACAACTTCTGCGTTCTCTTGGGCTGCATATTCCCGTACTTCTTTAACCATCAGGTTATCCCCTTCGGCGGTAAGGTCATCCTCAGCTACATTCGCCGCATAAAGCACCGGTTTAGCACTCATAAAATTTAATGTTTTTACAAATTCCCATTCCTCAGGTGCATACTCCAAAGCCCTGGCCACCAACCCGGCATCTAGCCCTTTTTGGACTTTCTCCAAAATATTTAGTTCTTCTATAACTTTTTTATCTTGAGTTTTTAGCTGTTTGCGGGTCCGGTCAATCCGTCGCTCCAACATGTCCATATCCGCTAAAATTAGTTCGGTATTGATGGTTTCAATGTCCCGAACCGGACTGATGGTACCTTCCACATGAGTTATATTTTCATCCTCGAAACAGCGGACAACGTGAACTATGGCGTCCACTTCTCGAATATGGGACAGAAATTTATTGCCTAGCCCTTCACCCTTACTGGCTCCGCGAACTAATCCGGCAATATCTACAAATTCAGTGGTGGTCGGTACTACCCGATTAGGCTTGACCATTTCCGTCAAAACGTTTAGCCTAGGGTCGGGAATTTCCACCATGCCTACATTAGGGTCGATTGTACAAAAGGGGTAATTGGCCGCCTCAGCTCCGGCCTGGGTTATCGCATTAAAAAGAGTCGATTTTCCGACATTCGGTAAGCCTACAATGCCCAGTTGCAACTATCCATCTTCCTTTCTGATTAACAAGACTAATATATGATACCCTAAGCAGATATTATATCCTAAGCAACGGTCGAACCGCAAGAAAATATCAGAGACAACTTAACTTTTGAAAATTCACTGTTCACTGTACTGGTTCCGCGATTACTCCCTAACCGGGGCTCTGCTAATTACCACTTTGACGCCCTTTTCAAACTGAGGCCGGGGCAGCATAACCTGACGCCCACAGCCCAGGCATTTAATCCGGAAGTCCATGCCTGTCCGAACCACTTCCCATTGATTACTCCCACAGGGATGTAGTTTGCGCATTTGGACAATATCCCCTAGACTGTAATTTGCCATAATTTGCACCCTCCTGGTTTCAGTCACCAACTTCCTCTTTTCCCAGCCGGAAGTCAAGCTGTTTTTCACCTTTTCTGGGACCGAACATCCCCTTAAGGTAAGGCATTTCGATGCCCCAGCGGTTAAAGGCCAGCGTAATTCGCTTACGCAGCTCCCGTTCCACTCTCCACTGTTCCATGGGTTTGGTTTTGGCAATAATGCGAAGGGTTAGCGCTGCCCGCCCAAAGGCCTGAACCCCCAAAACCTGTGGGGTCTCCGTGATTATCTCTGCTAGGTCGCGATTGACCTCCCGGCATACTTCCTCCAGCACCGTCACGGCCTGATCCAAATCCTCTTCAAAGGCAATTCCCACATCTACCAAGGCACGCATACTGCCTCGATTATAATTGGTAACCTGGCTAATCTGCCCATTTGGGACAATATGTAACTGACCACCAAAATCCCGAATTTTGGTGGTTCTCAAGCCTACTTCTTCCACAATACCTGAAACTCCGGCCATTGCTATGTATTCTCCTACAGTAAATTGGTTCTCAAAAATAATAAAAAAGCCGGTAATTACATCCTTAACTAAGCTTTGTCCCCCAAAACCAACTGCTAGGCCGATAATTCCTGCCCCTGTCAAAACTCCCTGTAAAGGTACATTGAACATACCCAGGATGGAGATACCTGCCATAGCATATACCACATACATAATCAGACTTTTTAATAGTGTGGAAACGGTAATTGCCCGATTACGATCAAAATAAGCCTGATTAACTGGAATTAGCATCCGATCAATTAAGGCGTTGCTAAAGGTTATCCCCAGTTTAGCAATAATCAGTAATAAAAAAGCTTTACCCACTAAAAGTCCATACTCAACCATTTTTTCTAGTGGAAATTCCTTTGCCAGTACTTTGCTAAGCTCTGTTCCAAGGCTGGTCACAGCTTATCTCCCCCCACCCAAGAAATTTACCAATTCAGTATAATACCTTTATTTTGCGGCAGCTGCTGACCTCATCCAGTCTGTCATGCTTTGCCGATCCTCTGGGGATAGTATTTTCTTCCCAGAAATACTCCAAATTTCCCGAGGTAAGTCTAACCTATCACTGAGCATTCCAGCAGCCCGACTGCGGACAATTCTATCCTGGTCCAGCATAGCCGCCTGTACTAAGGGCCAAGCCTGACTGGCATCTTTTTCCCACAGTGTCTCCAACGCCTGAGCCCTAACCATGGCTACAGGGTCTTGGAGGAGTGCCTGTAAAAGCCGGTTAATTCCAGGTTCGGAAACTATCTCAACACCAAGCTGACCGGCGGCCCAGGCTGCTTTTTGCCTAAGGGTCGGTTGATCTGTAGACATGGCCATACAGATTATTGGCAGTCCTTCCCGGGTACCTAGCCGCCCCAACATTTCTACTAAGGCTGTCTGGGCTTCCCCCGTTTTGCTGGGAAAGCAGTCTGCCAACACCGTCACAATGCCCTGGCCGTAACTTACAATAATCTCGGCAACCCTGGCCGGCGGCCAGCGCAAGGGGTCGTCTAGTGTCGCTAGGAGTAACGGCAGCGTTTGAGCTGGAGGGTAATTTTTAAGCGCCTCAGTTACAGCCAACACTACCCCTAAATTACTGGAGGAGAGCAGGTCTACCAAATTAGGGAGTGCTTCCTCACGCTGAAATTTTCCTAGAATTTCAGCCGCCGAAGCTTGTTTTTGCTTATTAGTCCCCGATAAGTTAGCTAACAATGACGGAATATCCGTTTTTTCATCCAGGGATAACAACTCCAACCCCCAATCAGTTTGCGGAGCAGGTTTGTCCTTCCCACGGAATTTGTTCACAAGTTTCTCCCACATGTTGTCCTCCCTAACCGGCTTTTCCTAAAGCATAATTTCCTAAGTATCTAGAAATGCTCGGTAGCCCTGGTACATGGCATGGAGGTCTGCCTTGCTGCAAACCTCGAAGGGGGAATGCATAGAAAACAAAGCTACCCCACAATCAATTACTTCCATCCCATAATTGGCCATAAATTGGGCAATTGTTCCCCCACCACCCTTATCCACCGCTCCAAGTTCAGCCGCTTGCCAGGGAATATCGTGGGTGTTGAACAAGCGGCGTACCCAATTTACATACTCAGCATTAGCGTCGTTAGTAGAGCTTTTGCCGCCAGAGCCAGTATATTTAGTAAGCACAACCCCGTGGCCTAGTCGAGAGGCGTTATTTTTCTCTAGTACTCCTTCAAAATGGGGATCCAAGCCGGCATTAACGTCAGCAGATAAAGCTCGGGAGTTGGCTAACGCCCTCCGTACTAATAGCTCACTATACTGGGGGACCGTCCCATTAATCAGCTCTGCAATTACATTTTCTAAAAAGGCGGATTTCATTCCGGTATTTCCGGCACTACCTGTCTCTTCTTTATCCACAAAAATAGCTAAAGCGGTCTGGACAGGTGTGGTAATTTCTTGAATAGCGGCTAGCGAGGCAAACGCGCATACTCGGTCATCCTGCCCATATCCTCCCACCAAGCTTAAATCAAACCCCACGTCTCGTGCTCGGCCAGCAGGGACAGCTTCCAGCTCGGCGCTAACAAAATCCTCTTCAATTAGACCATAATGCTGGTTTAAGTACTCCAAAACCCACTCTTTTACTTTTTCTTTTATACCGTCCTCGCTGACAGGAATACTGCCTACCAATAGATTTAGTCCCTCGCCGGAGATTGCTTCTTGGAGCTTTTTTCCCATTTGTTCCTTCGCTAGGTGTGGCAATAGATCTGGGACTGTAAACACCGGATCAGTGTCCTTTTCCCCCACAACTATTTCCACCTCCTCACCCTTCCCAGTATATACAACTCCATGTAGGGCCAGGGGTATGGTTAGCCACTGGTATTTTTTAATGCCCCCATAATAATGGGTTTTTAGCCAGGCTAACTGCTCAGCTTCATATAGGGGATTGGGTTTTAGGTCCAGCCTGGGAGAATCCACATGGGAGCCTAGAATGTTTAAACCCTTTTCTAAAGGTTGGGTACCAATAACACAAAGGATGATTGCCTTACCTTTGTTAACCACATACACCTTGTCCCCTGGTTTTAGCTGTCGTCCATTGCTTTTAACCTGCTCCAGAGGTAAAAAACCGGCTTTTACAGCTGTCGCCTCCAAAAATTTAATCACTTCCCGCTCCGTCTTGGCCTTATCCAAAAACTCTTTATAGCCCTGGGCAAAAAGCAAGGCCTCTTGCTGTTTAGTGGCGGAATACCGTTCCCAAACACCCACCGTCTTTCTGGCCAACTTACTAGATTTTTGCCTTTTTTCTTCAGTCAACCTAGACACCTCTTTTCAGATATGCTTAAAAAATGCTTACATTAAACTAGTTTTTCCAGAACAATTTCATTTTACCACATAGGAGACGTAAATAGAATTACCCCTATACCCATGGTGTACTTATAGAATTTAAATTACCAGAGTTGGCTGTTAAAAAACCCGTATCGCAAGGAAGCAGAATTGCCCTTATGCCCATGGCGTACTTTTTGTACGTCGAAGACATAATGGCAATTCTGGTGACAAAGCTAGACGGGGAATTTTAGCAGCCTGCAAGACCAGGTTTAACCAGGCCTAGGTTGGAGGATTTTATTTAGTTATCCGATTATACTTATTCCCTGAACCAAAGTTAATATGGATTTACCCAGTAGAGAGCCTTGTATTCCTGTACTTAGCAGCCCCAAAAAACCAGCTTTATTGAACGTACCCAAAGAAAGAACAGGGCTGGCAACTACTATGGTTATCATGACAATTAGGAAGCTGCGAGCTGAGCCTAAAATTAAACCGGCTCCCTTATTAAAGAACCCTGCCGGAGTCTGGTTAGTCGCCTTGGAAAGAAGTTTAAAAAACAAGTAAGTCACCACTTCGATAGCAATAACCAGGAGAATAAAAGCAATAATTTTGATTACTACTCCGGCAATTAACTGATGGACTGCATCACTAACGGTAAACACCTCTGAATGCTTAGCGATTACTCCCAACTGCTGAAGCATTTCCCCAACCTGCTCTTTGTACATGTCTGGAAGGCTCATGGAGTTTAAAACACTTTGCACTTTATTTAATGCTAAGCTCTGGATGGGAACTATTTGAAGTTCTCCTGGCAGAGTTACTACTTTTTCTACCAAATGGATGACCCCTGCCTTCAAAGCGGGCATCCCACTTAGATATTCCGCAAAAGGTTTATAGTATACTACCGCACCCACAAAGCCTAGAATATAGCTAGCTAATTTCGCAAAAGCGGCCAGAAAGCCTTTGCGATAACCACCCCAGGCCCCAAGCCCAACAATGACTATGATTATAAAGTCTAACCAATTCACAAAAACCACTCCCTAGCTAATGTTTTTTCCACCTACCTCCTCAATCCTCCTGTAGCTGCTGAAGAGTTTCTTCATCGATATAACCGCTAACCATAGACCACATTACTTTCCACCCGCTAAGCAACACCAGGTATATATGTACTGCTGCGCTGCAAATAAAGAACCAGGTGCTTAGATAGTGAATTTGGCGGAGGAAGGCCACTCCACCCAATATATGGCTTAACCAACCTAATTTGGCCGGCTGGTACAGGCAAAACCCGGTAACCGCCTGAATGAATATCATTATTGGCCAAATTGTGTATAGCAATTTTTGACCAGGATTGTATTTTTCAAAGTGGTGGTGATGGTCAGCCAAAAAAAGGTAATACTTTAGCAGCCCTGGCAAATCTTTGAAATCTCTGGGCTGAAAAACCCAGTCCTTGTAATCACCGGATAGCAGGGAAAAGCCTATGCGGTAGAAAACCCCCCAAAAAACTACATACATCATTATAAAATGGAGGAACCGGGCATCATCCATCGTACTCAGTACCTTTAAACTAACCGGTGAATGGATATACATCCCTGACCAGGTTAAAAGACTTATAGAGATCATATTGCTCCAGTGGAATATTCGCACCGGTAGGGGATGCATGAACACTTGGGCCAAAAAATTCACCTCCTCGGTTTTACCAGCTGGGGATAGGTTAATGGCTAGCACAGGAGAGGCACAGGTCAAAGGATCGAATTACTCTATACACTTCTAATGGGTTATTTATATCTGCCACCGGCGTTCCGATTAGGGCTTGTTCTAAAGCCCCCGGTTTCCCCTGATCATCTCTAGGGGAGGCATTCCAGGTAGCGGGTGCAATTATTTGGTAATTGTGAATCACGCCATTTTTAACCTCTAATCGATGAATCATGGCGCCCTGGGGAGCTTCAATTTCCCCTGCACCCTGGGTCAAAGGTTTGAGGTTTAATTTTGTACTAACCGGTTTTCCCGGCTCTAGTTCATTTAACCAGCCTTTTAACGCCTCTGCCAACAATCGACTTTCTTCAGCTCGGGCCATATGTCGGCCCATGTTGGAGAAGGCCTTCCTTCCTAAAGCTTTTACCACTGCATTTTCCTGAATAAGCATTCTGGCCAGAGCCCCAACTTCATAGACCTGACCTTCATAACGGGGAGCTTTAACCCAACTATATGCTCCTGCCTTTTCAATTCCAAAGGTATCTTCCTCATACCAGGCATAGCGACTATCTTCTTTTATCTTCTCAGCGTCTGCTTCAGCTAGTTGTCCATTAATATACCGTCCACTATATAAGAATAAGTTTTGCAGACCTTGAACTTTCTTTTGGAGTGGAAAAGCTCCCAGACTTAAGAAATTACTTGTACCTGCCCCGTAGGTCCACTCCTGAGGATTATACTGGGCCAGAGTCTGAACATCCGGAATATATATATTTCGGATAAACTCCTCCACTTTCATTAATCTTGAGTAGAAGGCAGTTACTTTTTGAGCGTCGACATTTTCTGTCACCCCGCCGGGAACCAGAGCTGCTGGATGAGGCATTTTACCCCCGAAAACTGCTACCATTTCCTGAATAGTCCGACCAACTTCCAGAGACAGAAAAAAATGTTGACTTAAGGCGGAATTTACCTGAGTTGGCAGTGGAGGTATTATTGTCGGGCCAGGAATATAGGGGGCTAGTGGCAGGTTCTGAAAGTAGTCCGGTGCGGCAATTTGATAAAAGTGGTTGATATTGGTATATAGGAAATTTGCCCCTAACAGCAGATTACGGATGACTCTGGCGTTTTCCGGAATTACTGTGTCGCAAGCCTTTTCCAGGGCCTGAGTTGCTGCTACGCCGTGGCCTACCGGGCAAATACCGCAGATTCTTTGAGTTAGGAGCTGGGCATCTCGAGGATCATGTCCTTTGAGCATCTTCTCTATTCCTCGAACTGTAGTTCCGCCAACCTTGGTCTGAAGTACTTTGCCACCCTCTATTTCCAATTCTATTTTTAACTGTCCGGAAATCCGGCTAATTGGAGCTAGCACCAGTTTTGTCAACGGAATCACCACCTTGAGGGCTATTGGTTTTACCCAAGCCTACCCGTTTTGTGATAAGGTTTGCTGCCAGATGGGCTCCTATCCCTAGTGCTGTAGCCGTTCCAGCAATTTTACCTACAGTATCAGCCTTTACTTTAATCCCGGCAAAGGAAATGCTATCCATCCTACCGTACAGGGGCAAACTAACTTCCGGAAATTCCGGGTGGGTACAGTTAATACAGGGTGAACCTGCTCTGATACACCAGTTGGCGCCTCCGTTCCACTGCCGTAGGGAACAGTCCGCAAACGTCATGGGACCCTTACAACCAACTTCCAGTAGGCAGCCTGGTTCACCAAAAGTTAGGGCAAAGGTGCTGTTATCAAAAAACTGGCGCCGTGGACAGTTGTCATGAACAACACCACCATAGAACATTTTTGGTCTGCCAAAAGCATCTACCTCAGGTCTTCCATACATAAGCAGCTGGGCTAAAGTACCTACCATCCAATCGGGATGAGGAGGACAACCGGGAACATTGACAACCTTTTGGGAGTCTACCAAGGAATTTAAACCTTTACATTCTGTAAGATTGGGTTTAGCGGCTGGAACACCGCCGTAGGAGGAACAAGTGCCTACCGCCATTATTAACGCAGCCTGACCTGCTAATTCATTTATTAAGGCTTGAAAAGTAATATCCTTTCCCTGTGCATCCACCCCAACTATACAGTAGCGACCTTGCTTCGCAGTGGGTACAGCACCCTCAACAACTAGCAGGAACTTACCTTTGGTCTGCTCAGCAGTCTTTCGGAGGTGCTCGATGGCAGCTGTCCCGTTAATTCCCCCCAATTGAGGGTGGTGCTGGAGGTTAATGATTTCCGAAAGGATATTTTTAAGGTCAGGATGCACTGAGTTAAGCAGGGATGTGGAACATCCTGAACAGGCTGCCCCCTGAAGCCATAAAACTGTCGGTTTTTTTTGCAGTGTACCGGTTAAAGCCTCAACAAGCCCAGGGAGGAGAGATTGGGAGAGTCCCAGAGTTGTGGCCGAGGCAGCACAAAGTTCTAAAAACTTGCGACGACTAAGTGGTTTCATTTATTTCTCCCCCCTTTTCTTAAGACTGTTGTTTTGCCGCCTTCTATATTCATTTTTTATTCGACATTTTGAGAATAACTCCTGTATACATTAAAAATTTAGCCTTTTCCAGTTTTACTTAGAATAATAATTTACTTTTTAACATATGCTTATTTAAATCTGGTCCGTCTGTCATGTTCCAGCTTAAAAACCAGATTGTTGTTTGATTTGGGCTAGCCGATACTAGGGGAGGTACTCGATGTCCATCTTCCGTCCCACGGATCAGGAGCAGGCAAAAGATAGTCGACGTGTACATATTGAGGATACTCTGGCTCCAGAAAAATTCAGCCTGCAGCTATGCAATACAATGACCCAATTTTTACCTGACCGATTTGTTCAGGAAATTGTGGTAATGTGTATAGGTACAGATCGCTCAACCGGGGATTGTCTTGGGCCATTAGTCGGTTCAAAATTAGTGGAGAACCCGTTGAATATGTTTACAGTTTTAGGTACCTTGGATGACCCTGTACATGCTAGCAACCTAGCGGAAAAACTGGAGTCTCTGTACCAAAAGACCAGGAATCCTTTTATAATCGCAGTTGATGCCTGTCTTGGCCGATTGGACAGCGTAGGCTTTTTATGTATAGGTAAAGGTGCACTCCGGCCCGGAGCAGGAGTTAATAAAAACCTGCCTGCCGTTGGACAGTTGCATATTACCGGGATAGTAAATGTGGGTGGGTTTATGGAATACTTTGTCCTCCAAAACACCCGGCTTAGTCTAGTCATGAAGATGGCGAAAGTTATCTCCAATAGTCTTATTACCTGTGGCCAGGCCGTTATCGTAAGCAAAAATACACCCCTCAATAAACAGCCTTTGGATTTAGAGAAAGGTAGTAACTCGGACTATCGTAGGTAATTTATGAGGACATGATTAAATAGCTAATGCCCTAGGTCGTTGAAGACCTAGGGCATCCAGTTTGTGATAACCGTGCGATCTTTCCAGTCGAGCGACCTTTTCCCCATGGAATATCTTTTGAGACGAATTCCTAACTCCTGTATAGCAATGGAGATTTCCTTGTCCAGATCTTGAGGTATAAATTTATAAGCCTTCATTAATTGCTGATTGAATACCACTTCACCATCCGGGGTAACTGCTCCTATGGCAACCTCAGGGTTTCCTGGGGTGCCAATTTTTCTGGAAATAACCACATCCAGAGGAGCGTGCAAAGACCGACTCAGCTCCTACGATAATACCTCCCCGAGGCACGGCAATAACTATGGGTCTTTGGACTAATAGCTTTTCCATTTCAATCGCCAGCTTAACACCCGCATCTTTTCTATTCGCAAACATCGTTACTCCTCACTTTCTGCTCCATTTTACTTATTATGTGAGGATTGTCCGGTTTCTATCGGAGTTTTCCAGGCTATTTAAGCAAGCTTAAGTTTGCAGGGCGTCGTTGATGGCTGCAACTTCCTCCCGACTTAAGGGGCTTTTTGATTTTGCCTTTTCAATATGTTTAATATATAATCTGGAAAAATCCCGGCCAGATAAATTACTTAACACTATTCCATCTCCATTGCCATCTAATAAAGCAACTGCAAAACTTAGCTCTCCGGTGATATTATCATAGGCATCAAATCGCACTACTGCCTGGTTTTGTATACATTTGGCCAGAATAGTTCTCAGCTCGATCTGGTTAGCTAGTACCTTACTCAAAGTAACCTGATTTTGCTTCCCCAGCTCTAAAGCTTTTATCAAAATATCTTCTAAATTTTTATCATCACTTCCTTTAAGTAATACTTTAAACTTGCCGGTTATTTTCCTAGTCCTTAGCAGCGCCCATATACCAACAAGTAGGATTACTCCTTGTAACGTAATAATAGCCACCAGTACAGTTTCTAGATTTAATTTAACCAATTGCAACAACATGTTGACACTCCTATCCCTAAGGTATTTCCTTTTATTTTGTGAGTGATAGTACTTCCACATTGGTGGGAAGATATCCTTCAGGTTGACACTTATTCTTTACTTACCTTAAAATGAATTCAGCCATAAGTATTAGGGAGGTTTAAGCAAAGTGAACCAAGAAGTGAGCCTTGAAACAAAACTGCAAGCTCTAAAGGAACTCCTAACCCGCTATAATAGCTGTATTGTTGCCTTTTCGGGGGGAGTGGATAGTTCTCTCTTGTATAAAGCAGCAGTTGACGTGTTAGGTGATCGGGTGCTAGCAGTCACCGCTGATTCGGAAACCTATACCCCCAATGAGCTAGAGCAGGCCAAAAAGCTGGCAGTGAAACTTAACGCCAATTTTCAGGTTATTAAAACATCAGAACTTAACAATCCCGCCTTTACCAAAAACCCACCTAATCGTTGCTATTTCTGCAAACAGGAATTATACGGCAAACTGTTAGCAATTGCCAAGGAAAAAGGTTATGCCTATGTATTAGATGGTGCCAACGCTGATGATACCTCGGATTTTCGCCCAGGCATGATGGCGGCAAAGGAACTGGGCATCCAAAGTCCCTTAAAAGAGGCGGGCCTTAACAAGGAAGATATTCGGACATTAGCCCGTCGAATTGGCCTTACCAACTGGGACAAGCCATCTTTTGCCTGTCTTTCCTCCAGATTTCCCTATGGCCATACCATAACCCCTCAAAAGCTTGACCAGGTAGCCAAAGCAGAAGAGCTTTTGCGTAAATTGGGCTTCAAACAGTTTAGGGTTAGGCATCATGGAGACATCGCCAGGCTGGAAGTTGAGCTGGCCGATTTACCCCGGCTAATGGAGGAGCCCTTAAGGCAAACTATTGTTAATACTTTACGGGAAATTGGCTTTCCTTATGTAACAGTGGATTTAGCCGGTTTTCGCAGTGGCAGCATGAATGAAGTACTTCCCGAAGAGGTGAAAAATGGATCAAACTAAACTAAAAGAACTACTTTCCCAAGTCCGGGCCGGAAGCTTAAATGTAGAGGATGCTTACCAGGAGCTCCGGGAACTCCCCTACCAGGACCTAGGCTTTGCCAAAATAGATCATCACCGCCATTTACGCAGCGGTTTTCCCGAAGTTATCTTCTGTCAGGGCAAAACCGAAGACCAGATTTGTTCTATTTTTGCTGCTCTGGTCGCCCATAATCAGGTAGTTCTCGCCACTCGGGCGGAAGAAGCAGTTTTTCAAAAGGTACGGGAGCTGTTTCCCGATGTTCAATATTACCCTTTGGCCCGTTGCCTAGTTTGGGGTTCTCCTATAGAGCCTCGTAAAAAAGGCAAGGTTCTAGTGGTTAGCGCCGGCACTGCTGACCAGCCTGTTGCCGAGGAGGCTGCTGTGGTGGCCGAAGTAATGGGTAATGCTGTTGAACGGCTGTATGATGTGGGTGTGGCTGGTATCCACCGCCTTTTAGGCAACCGTCCCCGGTTAACTGAAGCCGCAGTAGTTATTGTAGTGGCTGGGATGGAAGGTGCTCTAGCTAGTGTTGTGGCCGGCCTTGTGGAACGCCCCGTGGTAGCAGTTCCTACCAGTGTAGGCTATGGAGCCAGCTTTGGCGGTTTGGCCCCTTTATTAGCCATGCTAAACAGCTGTGCGTCGGGGATTGGTGTGGTTAATATCGATAACGGCTTTGGTGCGGCTGCTCTAGCCAATGCAATCAACACCCTGGGAGGATATGAGGAATGAGAATATTATTCTTTGACAGCAATACTGGAGCAAGTGGTGACATGATTCTGGGCGCTCTTTTAGATGCTGGTGCCTCTGAAGCCAGACTGCGAGCTGGTTTGGCGGAAATCTCCCTCGGTGATTATCAGTTATCCATTGACAAGGTTAATAAAAACGGTCTTTCGGCAACTAAGGTAACTGTCCATGCCGCCGAAACCCATCATCACCGCCACTTACCGGACATCCTGCGTGTTATTGAAGCTGGGAACCTTTCCCCCTGGGTCCGGGAAAAAAGCAGGGCAATCTTTCTACGCTTAGCTGAAGCAGAAGCAAAAGTCCACGGCATCACCCCGGAAAAAGTACATTTTCACGAGGTCGGGGCTGTGGATTCTCTAGTTGACATTATTGGCTCCGTGCTCGCTTTGGAACAATTAGAAATTGAGCAAATCTATTCTTCCCCTTTACCCTTAGGCAGTGGTTTGGTTAATTGTGCCCATGGCATTATACCAGTTCCGGCTCCCGCTACCCTGGAACTGCTTATCGGAGTGCCTATAAAACAGTCCCACTTGGAAGGTGAACTAGTTACCCCAACAGGAGCGGCCATTCTTGCTGCTTTAACTGCAGCCTGGACAACCATGCCCACCATGACCATTCTAGCCACTGGTTATGGCGCAGGTACAAAGGACCTTCCCGTTCCAAATCTGTTAAGGGTAATGCTGGGTGAAATTAGTAATCCAACCGTTTACCTACCTGTTTCTAATCTAGACAAGGAGAATCTGCTGCAAGTCGACACTAACATCGATGATTTAAACCCTGAGCTATATCCCTACATTCTGGAAAAATTGCTTGCCGCAGGAGCCCTGGATGCTTTTTGTCAACCAATCATCATGAAAAAAGGACGCCCTGCTTATATCCTTTCCGCCCTAACCACTGAGAATAACTTAGACCAGGTTATTAGCATTATCTTAACAGAAACCTCCACTCTCGGTATTAGGGTGACCAAGGTAGACCGCTACAAGCTGCCCCGCTCCTTTCAGCAAGTGCAAACCCCCTATGGACTTATCACCCTAAAGTCAAGCTTCCATCCCCTTAGTGGTGCCTGCCTCCATGTCGCCCCGGAATACGAAGATTGTCGCTTAGCGGCAGAAAACAACGGAGTTCCTCTTAAAGCAGTATATGAAGCGGCCTTAAAGGCTGACCGTAATTAGCGACATTACTAATTTTCCCTAGTTAGAGTTTATCTACAGCCATGGTTATCAAGATAGCAAAAAAAACAGCTGGGAGCAGATTTCCTACCCTGATAATTTTATTTCCTAGCATGTTAAACCCTATTCCCAAAATAAGTATTCCCCCTGTAGCGGTCATTTCGGCTACCACATGGGGGCTAAGCAATTCTTTTACAGAGGCAGCGGCTAAAGTAATGGTTCCCTGATACAATAACACTGGTATTGCCGAAAATATTACCCCGATACCCATGGTGGAGGTAAAAATAACTGCTGATATTCCATCTAACATAGCTTTTGCAAACAGGATATCGGTTTGCCCGGTAAGTCCATCCTGGATGGAACCCATAATTGCCATAGCCCCTACACAGTAGATTAAGCTGGAAGTAACAAAGGCCTTAGAGATACCCCCCTCATTGCTTCCCACCTTGTTTTCCAACCACTTTCCTAAGTCTTCTAACCTATCCTCGATAGCCAATAACTCACCTAGTATTCCCCCTAAAGCTAAGCTGCCTATTAAAATCAGTTCATTTTTAGTCTGAAATGCCATTTTCATCCCAATTAAAAATACGGCTAACCCAAGACCTTGCATGACGGTGTTTTTAACGCCGTCAGGAATTCCCTTCTTTACTACATAACCGATTAAACTACCCATTACTATAGCTGCAAAATTCACTAATGTCCCTAACCCAATCATTCCGCTCTCCATTTCCCCCGGTTAACCGGTTTTTAAAATATCCTATCGTATTTCTCCGGCAATTTGCTTACAGGCAGCTATAGTCTGCCTTACATCCTCTTCAGTATTAAAATAAGCAAAGCTAAACCGCACAGTCCCCTGCGGAAAGGTTCCCAGTGACTTATGAGCCTCTGGAGCGCAGTGTAACCCGGCCCGGCAGGCGATTTCAAAAGCTTGGTCCAAAATAAACCCGATTTGGCCGGATTCCTGCTGTCCAAAATTAACTGAAATTACTGGTGCTTGCAATTTGCTGTTAGCCGGTCCGTAAATTGTAATTCCAGGTAATTTACCTAGCCCATCTAGCAGCATTCCCGCAAGGTGTTGCTCATGGCTGCGGATTTTATCCAGCCCAGTCTCTAGAATGAACTTTACTCCGGCCCCAAGGCCAGCAATCCCTACTGTATTAGGGGTTCCGCTTTCTAACCGATCTGGGTATTCCTCCGGCTGTTCTGGAAATTCTGAGCTACTCCCAGTTCCGCCGTACTTTAAGGGGGTAAGGCTAATACCCTCCCGGACATAAAGCCCTCCTGTTCCTTGAGGCCCAAAAAGCCCTTTGTGCCCAGGAAAAGCTAAGAGGTCTATATTCATTTCGTCTACATTTATCTCATATGCACCAGCCGTTTGGGCTGCATCCACCATGAAAACTAGGTTATTTTTCCGGGCTAGCTCCCCTAGCTGTATAATAGGAAATATTGTACCTGAAACATTGGAGGCATGAGTCATTATTAGAGCCTTTGTATTATTCCTGATGGCTTTTTCAACCTCAGAAATTAAAATACCCCCCTCAGCTGTAGCCGGCACTTTAGATACTTCAACTCCTTGACTCTCCAAAAAGTGCAAAGGTCGGCTGACTGAATTATGTTCCATGGAGCTAGTTACTATATGGTCTCCCGCCACTAACAATCCCCTCATTGCTTGGTTTAGCGCCTCTGTTGCATTAAGGGTAAAGGAAATGCGCAAAGGATTTTTTATTCCAAAGAGTTGGGCTAATAGTTCCCTTGTCTCATAAATCAGCCTTCCTGCCTGTAGTGCCATTCGGTGCCCAGACCTACCCGGGTTAGCACCCAGTTGAGTCAGGCATTTCTCCATAGCTTGCAAAACTCCTGGTGGTTTAGGCCAGGTGGTGGCAGCGTTATCCAGGTATATCAATTAACTCACCCCTAAGCATCTCTTTCGCTTGTCCATAACCCAAATGCGAGCATTTTATTACAATAAATGGAAAATCTTGCAGCCCGTAGATTCTCCCAAACTTGTTGTGGATACGTCTATTATGGTACATGATACCACAAAAGCCACAGAAGAACAAAACTGTCAATTGTACATCGAAGACATAATGGCGATTTTCGTCTATCGAAGCTAGGCAGTAACTTCTACCCCAGGCAGGCTGTTGAAAAACCCGTCCAGCTAGGAAGCAGAATCGCCCCTATGCCAAAGGTGTACTGCTTGTACATCGAAGACATAATGGCGATTCTGGTTACAACGCTGGGCGGGGAATTTCAACAGCCTAGATTCGAATATTTCTTTTTTGATTATAGGGATGAAATATCGTCTCAACCAGCTCCTGTTGTTGATCTAAAATTACTGTTGCACTGTGCATGAATTCTCTTTTTATCAGATAACGAAGATCGAAGAAGCGTACAATATGCTTTGTACCTTCCATGTAATAACTAACATGAAAGTAGGGTGTGAATTCGCGGAAAACGCTTCCAATCACACTTTTAAGAGCTATACCAATAGCTTCATTTGGCTGTTCCTTGGTTAATTCTTTAATCACTTTTAGACCTGGCTTAAACAAGTGTACTTGACCAACCAAATTACCTTTTTCCGTTTCCAACAAGTAATCCCAGCTAAAAACTCCAACTACAGAAGGCAGCAAGATTAAATTAGTTATTTTTTCTTCCCTATAATAACGCCGCACTCTACTACGGAGAATTTCTCTCATTAACCAGCGAAACGCCATATACCCTAGAAGGGCTAAAACCACAAAACCCTTACCAACCTTACTGTTCGGGGTTACCCAAGCCATTGCGGCAAAAAAAGCCAGCAGAATGGGATCAAATATTTGGACTAAATTAAGGGTGAATTTCTTAGAGCACCAAGGGCCGAGAAGCTGAGCCCCATAGGAATTGCAGACATCAAAAAAACTATGGGATAAGGCCCCTAAAAATATCCACATAAACAATGTAACTAGGGACCATTCCGGATAAACCAAACTTAACAATCCGGTAATTAGACTACTGCTCAACATTATACCAGGTAAAGAATGGCTAAACCCACGGTGATGTTTTAAATATACCATATCTCCCTTAAGCTGTAGAACTATATCCAAATCTGGCGCTACCGCACCTAAAGCTGAGCCCAAAAAAATTGGATTTGTCCATGAGAAGGGTTCACCAGAAAGTGCCGCCAACCCTACGCCAATTATGAGATGTGAAATAGGATCCATTTGTTTCACCACCTATCTACAAGCAACACTACAACAATAAAATCGACTGCGTCGAATTTATTTATATGGAAGTCGATTTTCTTGTACATAGGGAACCGTAGGTTCCCTATGTCGCTAACGCTGTGACCATCCTCTGATTTACACAAGGAGGGGACTCCCCTTAACAACCCCAGTTAAGGAAATTATCCACAGATTTTCAGATAGCATAATTTCCTAAACTATCAGAATGCATCTCCGATACTTTTCTAACACAATTCATAAAGTATCAAAAAAACAGCATGCTAAGTATAACATACTATTTCCAACAAGCGCTTTTGTAAATTTTACCAGTTTAATGGAGTTCCCAAGCAAGCAGGTCTACTTTTGATAGTCGGACCTGCAAGCTTCTTTCGCCTATAATTTCTTTAATCCATCTTGGCTCAGCATAGTAAGCCGCTGCGTATTCCGCAAGAAACTGGTCAACTTTATCCATTAAGTCCAAGGGATGTTTTAGCCGAAAACCCGCTACTTTTCTAGCAAGCTCAGAGTTCTTCTGGCATTCTTCCCTGTATAATCTTGCTAAAGCTACTAACCACACCTTACCAATCGGGTGATTCTCTAAATCCAACCCCCGACAAGCAAAAGTGCGGCACATTAAGGATTTAGCCGCTGCAGGGAGCTCGCAACCTTTCTGCTTTATGAAGGTACACTTATCATCTATACATTCATAGTTAACCCCGTGGGGCAACAATTGGGCGCTGGATTTGTTTAGGATTACCGGAAAAAGCTCTGGGTGATGCCTGGCAATATAGCCTAAATCCCCCCAAAACAGCGTGCTTTTTATTCTACAACAGCCGGCATGAGCATCCAGCGGACACTGACAGCAAAGGGAGGAGAGAATTGAACTTCTCCAGCCCTCTTCAACGAACTCCATTTCAATAATAATAGCCCTCATTTTGCACCTCTGTGTTGCCGGGATTGGTTTCACGTGAAACAATTCTTCGACACAAAGCTCTACTCTCCTGGTTCCACGTGAAACTTAAAACTCTAAATTGCCCAGCACTAGCTCCATAATTCGGTTGAAGTCTTCATCGTTATAATATTCTATCTCAATTTTTCCTTTGCTGCCCTGAGCTTTTATTCTTACCGCAGTTCCAAGCTTGCTTCTTAGTCTGTCCTCGGCTTGTGGTAAAACAGCGCTTGCCTGAGGCTGTACAATTTTCTGCTTATTTTCCTGGTCTTGCTCCCTCTTTTCTAGACCCCTAACTAATTCTTCGGTTTGGCGAACAGATAAACCCTTTTTGTTTATTAGCTGGGCTAATTCTAACTGTCTTTCTTTGCTTTTTACTCCCAAAAGTGGTCTTACGTGTCCTGATGAAAGCTCCCCTGTTGCCACTAATTGTTGAATGGCTGAGGGTAAATTCAATATTCTTAGGCAATTTGCCACATATGGTCTGCTTTTGCCAAGCTTTTGAGCCATTTGTTCCTGGGTTAATTGAAATTCTTGTCCTAGTTTCCTTAATGCCAGAGCCTCTTCGATGGGGTTAAGATCCTCTCTCTGTAAGTTTTCTATTAAAGCAACCTCATTGATGTCCGCATCGTTATATTCCTTAACTACTGCAGGGATCAGCTTCAAGCCAGCTCTTTGAGCAGCGCGCCACCGCCGTTCCCCAGCGATTAATTCATAACCCTGGGCGGACTTCCGAACAATTATTGGTTGAATTATTCCGTGTTCTCTAATGGATTGGGCTAGTTCGTCTAGTTTGTCGTCAGAAAAAAACCGTCGTGGTTGATCATCTCTTGGCCTAATTTCTTCAAGAGACAACTCTAGAGTCTTGGTATTCTCCTCAGTGTTGCCATCCTGACTGGGCTTAACGTTTGGAATAAGTGCCTGTAAGCCCCTGCCCAGTCCCTTTTTACTCACGAGAAATCACTTCCTTCGCTAAGTCGGAATACATTTCCGCTCCCTTTGACTTGGAATCATACAGAATAATTGGTTTCCCATGGCTTGGCGCCTCGCTCAGTCTTACGTTCCTGGGAATTATGGAGCGATATACCTTATCCCCGAAGTGATTCTTTACCTCATCTACTACTTGAATGGAAAGGTTTGTCCGCGCATCAAACATAGTTAACAGTACTCCCTCGATTTCCAGCCTTGGGTTTAGATGTTTTTGAACCAAAAATATTGTGTTCATTAGCTGACCAAGGCCTTCTAATGCGTAATATTCACATTGGATAGGTATAATTATCGAGTCAGCAGCTGTTAAAGCATTCAAGGTTAACAAACCTAAAGAAGGTGGGCAATCCATAATTATATAATCATATTCACCTACAGCCTTCTCTAATGCTTTCTTAAGTTTCGATTCTCTCGAGATAACAGTGACTAACTCAATCTCAGCCCCAGCTAATTGTATGGTGGCAGGAATAACGTCAAGTCCTGGTATTTCCGACGGCAGCATTACGCTTTTAATGGGTACTTCATTAATTAATACATCATATATACATTGATCCAGTTTGTCTTTTTCCACCCCTAGACCACTACTGGCATTGCCCTGTGGATCAACATCAACCAGCAGCACCTTTAGCCCGCCTTCAGCCAAACATGCACTAAGATTAACCGCAGAGGTAGTTTTCGCAACACCACCCTTTTGATTAGCTATAGCAATAATTTTTCCCATTCCCCCACCACCTTCTTAATAGCATATTAGCTACTCTATTCAACATTTTCCTTCTGCTTCCTTCTGGACTATCAAGTAAATGTGTTAAATAGACGGAAAATTATCTGCTCCTATTGTAAGGGGCCTTACTCCTTCTATAATTATTTGTTTATTTTTAAGGATGTTTCATATTAGCCAGGCGTCTTTTATGGCTTGTAGGGGAAAATGAACCGGGAACATTTGTGCGTAAAGTAAAGCTAAACGCACCCCTAAAGGGTGCGTTAGTGCTTGTTAAGGAAATTACCGTAAACCAACACTTTAAGCTATATACTACTTAACACCTTAATAGAGGTTTTCTCTCCGGCATGCCAGCCTTACGGGGAAATTTCACCGGGGTTTGCTTAAACTTTTCCACCACAATTAAACTACGTCCGTCCCCTGATAAAGGAAGACTATAGTCAACCACTACTTTTAGTTTACCGCCCAATTCTTCCAAGGCATATTGCCCTTCTTCCACTTCACCCCGGGCATTACTCCCTTTAAGCGCTATAAACAGGCCCCCTACTTTAACATAGGGAAGACAGTATTCTGCCAAAACAGCAAATCTGGCCACAGCCCTGGACATTACCCGATCATAATTTTCCCGCTGTCCCTTTTGGTTACCTAGTTCTTCTGCCCGTCCATGAATTATGCTTACATCGTTAAGTTTTAATTCAAGACATATTTGCTGCAAAAACTTTATCCTTTTTTGGAGGGAATCCAATAAAGTAACCTGAAGTTTGTCCTGATATATTTTTAATGGTAACCCTGGGAATCCGGCTCCGGTCCCAACGTCTAAAACCTTTTGCTCCCCTTTAAAATCAACATATTTACTACATAATAAAGAATCCACAAAATGCTTTAAGGCAATGCTTTCTGGATCGGTTATTGCTGTAAGGTTTACTTGCTTATTCCACTCAACTAGTAGTCGTCCATAAGCTGCAAAACATTCTAGCTGTTGTGCTGAAATTGTTATATCTACTTCTTGGCAGCCTTGAAGTAATACTTCACAAAGCTTACTGTTCATAATTATCCGCCTGTTTTTTCCCAACTCTTCGCCGTTGCTCCAAATAAACTAAGATTACGGAAATATCAGCTGGAGAAACTCCAGATATTCTTGAGGCTTGACCTATTGAGTATGGTTTAAGCTTATTTAATTTCTGAATCGCTTCCGCGGATAAGCCTTTTATATCTTGATAGTTAAGCTCTCCTGATAGTTTCCGGTGCTCAAGCTTATTAAATCTTTCCACCTGTTCCATTTGCTTTTCGATGTAGCCAGCATATTTTATTTGTATTTCTACCTGCTCTCCTACGCTGGAATCAACATTTATTTCGGTGCCACCGCTAATAAACTTTTGTAAGTCCGGAAAGTTTATTTCCGGTCTTTTTAGTAAGTCCCCCAGGCTTATCCCGGATCGAATGGGTGAACTCCCTAATTTATCTAATACCCGTAGGACTACTGACGATGGAGGTACTATAGTCTTCTGCAGTCGTTCTTTTTCAACCTTTATTGCGTTTAATCTCTTTCTAAATATTGCATATCGTTCTGCACCAACCAAGCCTATATCTGCCCCCATTTCCGTTAACCTTAGATCAGCATTATCCTGTCTCAGTAATAATCTATATTCCGCTCTAGAAGTTAACATTCTATAGGGTTCGTTGGTTCCTTTGGTTACTAAATCATCGATCAAAACACCAATATAGGCATCAGACCTGGTCAAAATCAGTGGGCCCTTGCTCTTTACTAATAGTGCTGCATTAATCCCCGCCATTAAGCCCTGAGCCGCAGCCTCTTCGTATCCGGAACTACCATTAATTTGGCCTGCTGAAAAAAGGCCTCCAATGTCTTTGAATTCCAAGCTTAGTTTTAACTGTGTAGGGACGACACAATCATATTCAATAGCATATCCAGCTCTCATCATTTCCACCTGTTCTAAACCGGGAATTGTTCTTAACATTTCTATCTGTACTTCCTCCGGTAGGCTGGTGGAAAAACCCTGGACATACATCTCCTCGGTAGTCCAACCTTCTGGCTCAATAAATATTTGATGACTTAGTCTATCGGCAAATCTTACAACTTTATCTTCTATTGAGGGGCAATATCTTGGACCAGTACCTTCTATATCCCCACTATACAAAGGTGATCTATGTAGATTATCTCTGATGACTTGATGAGTACGCTCGCTAGTGTAAGTAAGCCAACAGGGTAACTGTTTTCTAGGGACTACCGGTGAGATAAAGGAAAAGTTTCGAATTTCCTCATCTCCAGGTTGAATTATCATTTTACTAAAATCTACAGTCCTCCGGTCTACCCGTGGTGGGGTTCCTGTCTTAAATCTTGCCAGCTCCACTCCTAATTCTAATAGGTTACCGGACAACCCAACAGCTGCAAATTGTCCGTTTGGTCCTCCTTGATAGGAAATATCGCCAATTATAATCCTGCCCTTTAAATAGGTACCGGTTGTAATTACGACTGCTGCGGCTAAAAACATTGCTCCCGTATTAGTAACCACTCCTGATACTCGCTGGCCTTTAATTACCAATCTCTCCACAAGCGCCTGTTTTACATCTAGGTTTAATTGATTTTCCAAAGTATTAATCATTTCCTGTTGGTACCATTTTTTATCCGACTGGGCACGTAAGGAGTGTACTGCTGGGCCCTTGCCGGTATTCAGCATTTTCATTTGCACCGCTGTTTTGTCAGTATTTAGCCCCATCTCACCGCCAAGGGCATCAATTTCTTTGACTAAATGACCTTTAGCCGGTCCACCAACGGCAGGGTTACAGGGCATTAAGGCCACATTGTCTAAACTTAACGTCAGAACAAGTGTTCTGCATCCCATTCGGGCAGCAGCCAATGCGGCTTCACAACCTGCATGTCCTGCTCCTACCACTATTACTTCATACTTTCCTGCCAAATATTCCTTCATTTGCTCCCACCATCACTTACCCAAACAAAACTGGGCGAAAATTTCATTAATAATATCTTCACCTATGCTTTCACCTGTTACTTCACCTAAGCACTCTAACGAGCCCTTGAAATCAATGGACATACAGTCTGTCGGCATTTCATGGTCCAGGCTTTGGATAACTCCGTTTAAGTTTTCTACTGCCTTTTCCAAAGCACGTTTATGTCTAAGATTAGTTACTAAAACTCTTTCACCAGGTTTTACCTTGCCCTCCAATACCAAAGAAACTATTTTTTCCTCTAACTGTTGGAGGCCCCTTTTCTCTTTTACTGATACTTCAACCTTGGGGAATTGCTTAAGCTCTGGTGGCATTTCCAGCCATTTAAATTTGTCCCCAACATCAATTTTATTAATAACAACTAAACATCGCTTTTCCTTAATCAGACTGGCAATTTCTAAATCTTCATGCTGCAAGCCAGTCTGGGCATCCAAAACTAATAGCACCAGGTCTGCCAGGCCAAACCATTCCTTTGATCTTTCCACACCCAGCTTTTCGATTACATCCTCAGTTGCTCTTATTCCTGCTGTATCCACTAGTCTTACTGGAATTCCCTGCAAATTTAAAACTTCCTCAATGACATCTCTAGTCGTTCCTGGAATATCAGTCACAATCGCCCTTTTTTCTTTCAATAAGGCATTTAGCAATGAGGATTTTCCCACATTAGGCTTACCTACAATGACTGTGCTTAAACCCTCTCGGTATATTTTTCCACTATCAGCTGTTTCCACCAATAATTTTAACTTATTTATAAATTCAACCGTTCTTCCTCTAATCTTTTCCCGGGATAGCTCCTCAATATCATCCTCAGGAAAATCAATCCCAGCTTCAATAAATGCTAACAATTCCAGTAAACCTTTTCTAATTTCCACTACCTCTATGGAAAGGCCACCTTCAAGTTGTTTTAACGCTACCTTAAGCCCCACATCAGTCTGGGCTCTAATTACATCTAGAATTGACTCCGCCTGAGCTAAGTCAATTCTACCATTTAAAAAAGCTCTTTTGGAGAATTCCCCAGGCTCTGCCATTCTAGCTCCACTACGCAGTACTTCTTCCAGTACTCTACGTAAGGGAATCATTCCACCATGACAATTAATCTCTACAACATCTTCTCCAGTAAAGCTTTTCGGTCCTAACATTATCGAAACAATCACTTCATCTATTCTGCTATCAGGATTACTTCCTGCTTTAGCCCCTGGTTTATTTTCGACTATATAACCATATGTCATCATGTAACTGCCTAAACTTGAGAGAGCTTTTCCGGTGGGTGAGTAAAAAATCTGCTCAACCTTTTCCACTGCGCCCTTCCCGCTAATGCGCACTATTCCAATACCCCCTTCTCCCGGGGCTGTGGCAATAGCTGCAATCACATCATCCATAATTACTTCACCTCTAACTATTAGCAAACCCAGTAACCTACGTTCAGGTATACTGGGTTTCATTTTACCTTATGCTACTTTTTCGGTGCAATTATAATCTTCCGAAAGGGTTCTTCCCCTTGACTGGTAGTATAAACAAAGCGGTTGTTTTGTAAGGTGGTATGTATAATTCTTCGTTCATGGGGATTCATCGGTTCAAGTACTACTTCCTGACCTCTCCGTCTTACTTTGTCTGCCAGTTTAACAGCTAAATTCTGTAGAGTCTGTTCCCGCCGTCTGCGATAACCCTCTACATCTAATACCATTCTAACCCTATTCTCTTCCTTGCGGTTAGCTACTAAATTCACTAAATACTGGAGGGCATCTAAAGTATCTCCTCTTCTCCCAATCAAAATACCTAAATCATCACCATTAAAATTTATTTTAACTATTTCATCGCTTTCTTCTACTTCAAGTTTTACATTAATGCCCATAGCATCAGCAACTTCCTTAATAAAAAAGCAGGCCCTTTCTATAGGTGTTTCTTTAACTTTAATTTTAACCCTTGCTAATTTATTGCCAATTAGTCCAAATAAACCCTTACTAGGCTCTTTCAATACTTCAATCTCCGCCTGGGCTGGCCCAACGCCTAATTCAGCAAGTGCTGACCTTATTGCTTCGTCAATTGTCCTTGCGCTTTTTTCGCACACTCTCATCTTTCTTACCATCCTCCTTAAGAGCTACCGGTTGCTTGTTTATAAAGTACTGCTGAACAGTCCCCACCACACTAAACACCACCCAGTAAAGACCTAAACCTGCGGGTACAGTACTGGCAAACCAACCAAACATAAGCGGCATTACATAAAGCATGCTTTTCTGAGTAGGATCATTAGGATTGGTAGTGCTTAATTTTTGCTGAGTGTAAGTAGCTGCAGCAGCAACAATGGGAAGAATATAATAAGGGTCCTTTAAGCTCAGGGTATGGATCCAAAGAAATTTAGCACTGGCTAAATCCACAAACTTAAACTCTTTGAGGGCATTAAACAAAGCAATAAATATTGGCATTTGCAAAAGGATTGGTAAGCACCCTGCTAAAGGGTTTGCTCCATTCTCTTTATATAATTCCATAATCAGTTGCTGGGCCTTCTGCGGTTCTTTACTATATTTATCCTGAATCTCCTTGACCTTTGGCTGGAGCAACTGAGTCATTTTCAAGGAACGCATTTGTTTCAAAGTTAAGGGGTACAAAATAGTCTTAACGACAATTGTAAAGAGGATAATGGCAAGCCCATAGCTCGGTATACCAATGTTCTGAGTTAAGCCATAGAAAAAGTTAATGAGCCAAGTCATGCCTTCCACCAATTTATCGAACCAAGCAAACAAACAATTTCCCTCCTCACGGCATCAATCTGCCCTATACGGGATCATATCCCCCAGGATGAAAGGGATGGCATTTGGTAATCCTGATTAAAGCTTTTATACTACCTTTTGCCACACCATGCTTGTACAGGCATTGTACAGCATATTCTGAACAGGTTGGATAAAAACGACAACTTCTGGGGGTTAGGGGAGAGATAAATTTCTGATATATCCTAATGATTAAAACCATTACTCTCACCATTGCTTAAATTTCCTTTTTAATCAATTTTGCTCTTCGAGCTAATGCTAAAAAACTGCATTGTAAGCCTTCAAATTTAAGCTTCAACACAGGAGCCCGGGCGATAATTATAATATCTACTCCAGGTTCTAGTTTATCCTGATTAAGACGGCAGATTTCTTTTAACTTCCTGCGCACAGAATTCCTGACCACTGCTATTCCTATTTTTTTACTTACAGAAAAACCAAATCTAAGACAATTATTATCAGCTTTTCTTTTTAGTATGTAAATGACCAAAAAACGGTCGGCAACCGATTTTCTGCCATTAAATACTTTCTTAAATTCGCGATTTTTTTTTAGGGTATACAATCTCATAGTTGACTCCCGACCGGATTGCTTTTTAATATTATATTTTTTTCTAAAGCTAGCCGGTCTATTCCTGGAATATCAAAAAAATAAACAAAATGAAAGGCCACATTATGCGGCCTTAAGCTGATAGTTTCTTACGACCTCTAAGCCGACGCCTTTTCAATACATTACGCCCTGCCTTGGTTGCCATTCTTTGCAAGAAACCGTGTACCTTTTTATGTTTACGGTTTTTAGGTTGATATGTCCTTTTCATGATTACACCTCCTTATCTAAAGCAAAACAGCTAATTCTTAAGCAAATTTTAGAGAATTTCATAGGCATACATATATGCATTATAGTCTAACCCTCGTTGATAGTCAAGGCGAAACTAGGAACAGCCTGTGGATAATTTTGATGTGACTTGTGTTTTTTTTTGTTTTCTGTTGATAAGTTGTTAATAACCTACCAAATTTCCGGTTGCCATTCCTGTGGAAATTTGATATCATAAATTTGCTAAACTTCCCACCAAACCTTTATACATATTATTACCTTATTATATCCACATTTGTGGATATCTTTGTTCATAACCTGTTGTTTTATAAATTATACTAAATATTTAATTCTGGGGATATTTTTCTGTTTTGAGGAGGACCCGATGATGAGTGACATAAAACATATCTGGAATCAAGCATTATCTATAATAGAAAAGGAACTAAGTAAACCCTCGTTTGAAACATGGTTAATGCCTGCAAAAGCACTGGACTTTAATAATAATATTTTTAGAATCGCTGTTCCTAACGATTTCGCCAGGGATTGGTTAGAATCCAGATATTATAACCTCATCAAAGATACTCTTAAAACAGTTCTTAATCAACCAATAGATGTTAAATTTGTCATTCCTGCTACTACTAGACCTAATTCTGCAAATGTTTCTATTCCAGATAAAAATACATTCCCAGCAGATGAAAGCTTTTCTACCTACCTTAATCCAAAATATAATTTTGATACTTTTGTTGTTGGCAATAGTAATAGGTTTGCCCATGCTGCATCTTTAGCGGTAGCTGAAGCTCCAGCCAATGCATATAACCCTCTTTTTATCTATGGAGGAGTTGGTTTAGGTAAAACACATTTAATGCATGCCATTGGACACTATGTTTTGGTTCAAAACCCGACAGCTAAAGTTGTCTACGTATCCTCCGAAAAATTCACCAATGAAATGATTAACTCCATTAGGGATGACAAGGCTGAGGAATTTAGAAATCGCTATCGCAATATGGATATTTTGTTAATCGATGATATTCAATTTTTAGCAGGTAAAGAACGTACGCAAGAAGAGTTTTTTCATACCTTTAATGCCCTTCATGAGGCTAACAAACAAATAATCATTTCCAGTGACCGCCCCCCAAAAGAAATTCCTACCTTAGAGGATCGCTTGAGATCCCGTTTTGAATGGGGACTTATTACCGATATTCAACCTCCAGATTTAGAAACTAGGATTGCTATTCTCCGCAAAAAAGCTCAACTGGAAAATATGCAACTCCCTGATGACGAAGTGATGAATTTTATTGCTAATAAAATTCAATCAAACATTAGAGAGTTAGAAGGTGCGCTTACTAGGGTTATGGCCTTTTCTTCATTAGGAGACAGGGAAATAACCATCGAATTAGCAGCTGATGCACTAAAGGATATTCTTCCAGCTAACCGACCTAAACTAATATCTATAACAATGATTCAACAAGTGGTGGCTGAATTTTACAGTCTTAAGTTAGAAGATTTTAAGGCTAAAAAAAGAACCAGATCAGTTGCTTTTCCTCGCCAAATTGCCATGTTCCTAGCCCGAGAGATAACCGATAATTCTCTTCCTAAAATAGGTGAAGAGTTTGGAGGAAGGGATCACACTACAGTTATTCATGCCTATGAGAAAATTGTTAATGACCTAAAAAATGATCCTAAGTTAGCCACAATTCTTGATGAACTTCGCTCCAAAATTAGAAAACTATAGGTATTAATTTTTCCTTAATTTCTGGATAACTTCTGTATACTTTGGGGATTAATTTTATTTGTCCACAGCTTAGATATTTTGCCCTTCTTTTTACTTTACTTATTAACATTTTTTGAACAGGCACTCCTTTTACAGGAGCATCATTATTTTCCCTTATCCACAGAATTAACAACCCCTACTACTATTACTACTAAGCTTTTTTTATATAATAATGATGCCAGACCCTCCCATTAATTGTGGATAGAAATACCTAAGGAGGTACTTAATGAAAATATACGCTTCCCGAGAAAACCTTCTGTATGGCGTAAATATTGTACAAAGGGCTGTTGCCACCAAAAACCCCCAGCCTATTTTATCTGGTATTCTGTTAACCGCAGAGGGAGATGCTCTAAAATTTACTGCTACAGATTTGGAAATGGGTATTGAATGTACAGTGCCTGTTACTGTTGTTGAACCTGGTTCAGTTGTTGTAACAGCTAAGTATTTATCTGAAGTTGTTAGAAAACTTCCCGATATCAGGATTGAATTAGAGGTTAACTCCAGTAATTATTCTACCAACATCCGTTATGGTGAGTCCGAGATATCAATTCATGGGTTGTCACCGGAAGATTTCCCCATTCTACCTAAGTTAGACAGGGAAAAAACTGTGGTAATCAATGGCAGCATGTTTCGCAATATGATTAGACAGGTAGCCATTGCAGCATCATCTGATTTAAGCAGACCTATTTTTACAGGAGTTCTCATGGATATTAGCGGGGAACAATTGACACTAGTAGCGACTGATACCCATAGATTAGCTTACCGTAGAGGTAAAATATCCTCTTCCCATAATATAGATAATCTATCTGTAATTATTCCTGGTAAAACAATTAGTGAAATTAGTAAAATTGCCAGTGAAGAGAGCCAAGTACAACTAACCTTTACAGAAAATCAGTTACTTTTTGAAATCGATAATATCTGTTTAATATCCCGTTTAATTAATGGTCAGTTTCCAAATTATAATCAAGTAATACCCCAAGGTTATAAAACAAGAATTCGTATAAAAAGTAAAGAATTTTTGGAGTCTATGGAAAGAGCTTCTTTAATAACCAAAGAGGGTTCAAGTGTGGTAAAAATATGTGTTGAAGAGCTATCAATAAATATAACCTCTAATTCTCCTGATATAGGTCGTGTTTATGAACAATTACCTATTTTTCTGGAAGGAGAACAAACTAATATAGCCTTCAACTCACGTTATCTTTTAGATGTTCTTAAAGTTGTTGATGATGAGGAAGTATATTTGGAATTAACTGGTTCTTTAAGCCCAGGTATAGTTAAACCAGCAGGTAACCAAAACTATATATATCTGATTCTACCTATTCGTACCCTTTAATTGGAGGTATTACCTTTGGAAAAAGTAGCAATTAAAACCCCGAACCTTAGGTTGGATCAATTCCTCAAATGGGCTAATCTTGCTGGTTCTGGTGGGGAAGCAAAACAAATGATTGTTCAAGGATATGTTTATGTTAATGGGGATATTGAGAGCAAAAGAGGTAAAACTTTAAGTATTGGGGATATCGTAGAATTTAACGGTAAAAAATATCAGGTTACAGCAGAAGATTAGGAGTTGTTAAGGTGTTTCTCCAAGAAATAAGCCTAAACAATTTTAGAAATTATAACCGGGTTAGTACAAAAGTAGGACCCTTTTTGAATATTATTATTGGGGATAATGCCCAGGGCAAAACTAATCTTTTAGAAGCAATTTATTTAGCAGCAGTAGGTAAATCTCACCGTACCCATAGAGATCAGGAATTAATAAAATGGGCGGAGAGTTTTTTTCGAATTATCCTGAAAGTTAATAAAGGGAATTCCCTGCTTAATTTAGAAATTATCTATAGTTTAGAAAAAAGAAAGCAATACAAACTTAACGGTGTGAAAAAAAATAAACTTGTAGATTTATTGGGTAGCTTTAATGCCGTATTATTTGCTCCTGAACACTTAATGCTAGTAAAGGGTAGTCCCCATGAAAGAAGACAATTTTTAGACTCGGAAATTTCTCAAACCAATACAGTTTATTTTCGTAACTTACAGCTATACTTAAGAGTACTCCAACAACGAAATAATTTTTTAAAATCTATTAAAGGAAGTTCCTTAAAGCCGGAAATGCTTGAAATATGGAATATACAGCTAGTCGAACTTGGTACAAAAATAATTACTAAACGTCTGGAAGTATTAAAAAAACTTAATCCCTTAGCTAGACTGGTGCATCGAAAAATAACAGATGGTCAGGAAAATCTGGAAATAAATTATTGTTCTACATTAGGAGAAGTGGGTAATTTAAATGCGGAAAAAATTAGCCAGCGCTTTGTGGAGCTGTTACAACAAAACTTTAAGCAGGAGACTGGAAGAGGATATACCATTGTGGGGCCACACAGGGACGACCTAACATTAAAGGTTAATGAATATGATGTAAGGCTTTATGGTTCGCAGGGGCAGCAACGGACCACAGCTTTAGCTCTTAAACTGGCGGAATTAGAGTTTATCAAAGCTGAAACAGGTCAATATCCTGTTCTATTACTGGATGATGTCATGTCAGAACTGGACTACTCGAGAAGAATGTTTTTACTGGAAACAATTCAGGACAAAATCCAAACCTTTGTTACTGCTACAGGTATTGATTCTTTCCCGGAGAAAGTAATAGAAAAAGCGGTTATTTATAAAATCAGCAAGGGACAAATATGTAGCGGAACTCAATCAACAAATTAAGCTGGATATAATCAAGGGGGTGAAGTGATGTTTTTACACTTAGGTGCTGATGTAATTGTACCCAAAAAAGATGTTATTGCTATTATTGACATTAAAAACAATCATAAATCTAGAATTAACGATGAATTTCTCCAGGTAGCAGATGAAGAAGGGTTTATTCGGCACGTCACCGAACAGGGTAAATCAAAATCCTTTGTGCTCACAAATAAGCATGTTTACTATTCTCCCATATCTTCTTACACCTTAAAAAAGCGTTCTAATGGTGCAGAAGAAAGCAGTGAAGATAAGCAAGAGTAAACAAAATATATCTAATTAAGGAGAGCAGAAGCTCTCTTCAGGCTGTTGAAAATGCCCGCCTAGCTGCAGCTGTCGCCAGCTTTGCCAAGGTCCTTCAAGGTTATTAAAATTCCCCGTCTAGCTTTGTCGCCAGATGTAACAATGTCCTCGACGTACAAGGAGTACGCCTGTGGCCTTGTTACATTTAGCTTCGTGCTATACGGGTTTTTTAACAGCCTGTCTGTGATAAAAGAATCGGGTCATAAGTAACAAACAAGTTCCTCAGTTTGTTTTTTTTAATGGTTATTGGTATAATATAATGATGGATGATAATCATTCAATCAGGGGGGTATAAGATGGTGGAAAATATTCACGATACCAATGGTAGCAATGGGGTGTATGGTGCAAACCAAATTCAGGTACTCGAAGGATTGGAAGCAGTACGTAAAAGGCCTGGAATGTATATCGGCAGCACCAGTTCCAGAGGGCTACACCATCTTGTTTACGAAGTGGTGGACAACAGTATTGATGAGGCCTTGGCCGGGTACTGTGATAAAATAGAAGTTATTATTAGTAAGGACAATAGTATAACGGTAACGGATAATGGCCGGGGAATTCCGGTAGACATCCAGCCACAAATGGGAATACCTGCTGTAGAAGTGGTACTTACAGTGCTCCATGCGGGAGGAAAGTTTGGTGGTGAAGGGTATAAGGTTTCTGGGGGTCTGCATGGTGTAGGTGTATCTGTAGTAAACGCTCTTTCTGAAGTGCTAGAGGTTGAAGTAAAAAGAAACGGCAATATTTACCAACAGCGCTATGAAAGGGGTTTTCCCGTAACTGTGCTTAAAGTGATTGGAAAAGCTGAAAATACAGGGACTAAAATCTACTTTAAGCCAGATTATGAAATTTTTGAGGAGCTAGAATATAATTTTGAAACTCTTTCCCAAAGACTACGGGAGCTTTCCTTTCTGAACAAGGGCTTAAAAATAATTATCCGTGATGAGCGTTCCGGTGAGGAGGCGGTCTTCCAGCATGAAGGCGGAATTGTGGATTTTGTTAAATATGTCAATAGAAACAAGGATGTAATTCATAACCCACCAATTTACTTCGAAAATAATAAGGAAGGCCTGCAAGTAGAAATCTGTTTACAATACAACGAAGGTTATACCGAGAATATTTTCTCTTTTGCCAATAATATTAACACCCATGAAGGAGGAACCCACGAATCCGGATTTAAGACCGCCTTAACTAGGGTAATTAATGATTATGCCCGCAAGAACAATATCTTAAAAGAAAATGAAAATAACCTTTCCGGAGAGGATATCCGGGAAGGAATTATTGCTGTAATTAGCGTTAAAGTAAGGGATCCTCAGTTTGAGGGCCAGACCAAAACCAAGCTGGGCAATAGCGAAATCCGCGGGTTAGTGGATTCCGCAGTAGGCGAAGGGATGGGTATCTTCCTGGAGGAGAACCCTTCCGTGGGCAGAAAAGTAATTGAAAAAGCAGTTAGTGCAGCTAGAGCTAGGGAAGCAGCCCGTAAGGCCAGAGAACTAACCCGACGTAAAAGTGCGCTAGAAAGCACCTCTCTCCCAGGAAAATTAGCGGATTGTTCATCAAAAGACCCTGCCGAATCCGAGCTATATCTGGTGGAGGGGGATTCAGCGGGTGGGTCAGCCAAACAGGGACGGGATCGCAAGTTCCAAGCTATTTTGCCCCTGCGGGGTAAAATCATCAATGTGGAAAAAGCACGCTTGGATAAAATACTAGGCAATGAAGAAATTAGAGCGATGATTACTGCTATGGGTACAGGAATAGGCGATGATTATGATATTGGAAAAGCCCGTTATCACAGACTAATTATCATGACAGACGCTGACGTAGACGGTTCCCATATTAGAACCCTGCTGCTCACCTTTTTTTACCGCTATATGCGTCCCTTAATTGAGGCAGGATATGTTTATATTGCGCAGCCACCGTTATACTTAGTCAAAAAAGGTAAAGAACTAAACTATTTATACAATGACCATGAGTTAGAGATGTTACTGGCTAAAATTGGCCGGGATGTTAATATACAGCGGTACAAAGGCCTGGGGGAGATGAACCCGGATCAGTTATGGGAAACAACTATGAATCCCAATTCTAGGACTATCCTGCAAGTAAACCTGCAGGATGCCATTGAAGCTGATGAAATTTTTACTATCCTAATGGGAGACAAGGTAGAACCCCGTAAGGAGTTCATTATGTCCCAAGCGAAAAATGTACGTAATTTAGATATCTAAAATTTAAAATATAGCCTAAAGAGGTGAAAACATGCAGGATTTTTCCTATGGCAAGGTATTACCCATCAATATAGAAGATGAAATGCGTAAATCCTATATCGATTATGCTATGAGCGTTATTGTTGGAAGGGCACTTCCTGATGTTAGGGATGGACTTAAACCTGTTCACCGCCGGATACTTTACGCTATGCTAGAATTGGGTATGACCCCAGACAAACCATATAAAAAATCTGCCCGCCTGGTGGGGGACGTTTTAGGACGTTACCATCCCCACGGTGACACGGCTGTGTATGATGCCATGGTGAGAATGGCTCAAAATTTTGCCTTTCGCTATCCTCTCGTTGATGGACACGGTAACTTCGGTTCTGTTGATGGAGATTCTGCTGCGGCCATGCGGTATACAGAGGCTAGATTAGCTAAAATTGCCATGGAACTTTTGTCCGATATCCAAAAGGAAACAGTAGATTTTGCCCCTAACTATGATGACACCATTAAAGAACCTACTGTACTACCTTCTAAACTTCCTAATTTGTTAGTTAACGGTTCAGAAGGAATTGCTGTTGGAATGGCCACCAAAATCCCTCCTCATCACCTTGGAGAGGTAATTGATGGGGTAATTACATTAATCGATAACCCTGATGCCGGATTTGATGAGTTAATCCAAGTAATAACCGGACCGGATTTCCCTACTGGTGCCAAGATAATGGGTACCGACGGTATTCATCTTGCTTACCGCACCGGACGGGGAGTCATTACCATTAGAGCTCAAGCGCGCATTGAAAAAATGAATAACGGCAAGATGCGAATTTTGGTTTACGAAATACCTTACCAAGTCAACAAGGCCAGACTAATTGAAAAAATTGCTGAATTAGTAAGGGATAAAAAAATAGACGGTATTACCGATTTGCGGGATGAATCAGACCGTACCGGCATGCGAATAGTTATTGAACTCCGGAGAGATGTTAATGCTCATGTAATCTTGAACCAATTATATAAGCATACAAGTCTACAGGAGACCTTTGGCATAATTTTACTTGCTCTGGTGAATGGACAACCTAAGGTACTTACCTTAAAGGAATGTCTGTGGCACTATCTGGAGCATCAAAAAGATGTCCTTATCCGTAGAACAAAGTTTGATTTAGATAAGGCTGAAGCCAGGGCGCACATTGTGGAAGGCCTGCGTAAAGCAATTGACCATTTGGATGAAGTAATTAAAACCATCCGAGCCTCGGAAAACACGGAGCAAGCCCGCCAAGCCTTATCGGCGAAATTTGGCTTCTCCGAAAGACAAGCCCAGGCCATTGTGGAAATGAGATTACGCAGTCTAACTGGATTAGAAATTGAAAAACTAGAAGCAGAGTATAAGGAGTTATTAGAAAAAATCACCTATTTCAAGGCGGTTTTGGCAGACGAAAAAATGGTGCTGGCCATTATTAAGCAAGACTTACTGGCAATTAAGGCCAAGTACAAAGATCAGCGCAAAACCATAATTAGCATGGAAGAAACAAAAATAAACATCGAAGACCTGATTGCCGAAGAGGATATGGTTATCACGGTAACCCATCAAGGGTATGTTAAGCGCCTCGCTGCGGACACCTATAAGAATCAAAAACGTGGGGGACGCGGGGTTACTGCCATGGGAACCAAAGAGGAAGACTTTGTAGAACACCTCTTTATAGCCACCACCCATGATTACCTATTATTTTTTACCAATAAGGGCAAGGTTTACCGGTTAAAAGTCCACGAAATCCCGGAATCCGGGCGTCAAGCCAAGGGTACAGCTGTAATTAACTTGTTACCACTTGGAGGGGATGAGAAAATTAGGGCGATTATCCCGGTTAAAACTTTTGATGCAAATTACTTTCTGCTTACCGCAACAAAGAACGGGATAGTTAAAAAGACACCTCTGATTGACTACCGTTCCTGCCGTAAAGATGGCTTAATTGCCCTAACTATTGATGAAAAAGATGAGCTAATCGGTGTACAACTTACTCAGGGCAAGGAAGAAATACTTCTAGGCACCAGCAAAGGGATGAGCATTCGTTTTTCTGAAGAGGAAGTACGTAGTATGGGTCGTACAGCCAGAGGGGTACGGGGCATAACCTTAGCTCCTGGAGACCATGTGGTTGGTATGGATGCAGCTAGACCTGATTGCCAACTGCTAGTGCTAACAGAAAACGGCGTGGGGAAACGGACGAATATTCAGGAATACAAGGTTCAGAAGAGAGGCGGCAAGGGTATAAAAACCCTAAACCGTTCTAAAAAAACAGGGGAAATAGTAGGCTTGATGGTAGTAAAAGAAGGTGAAGAAATAATGATTATTACTACCGATGGCATAATCATTCGCTTAAGTGTGGAAAATATATCTCAACAAGGTCGCATCACCCAGGGAGTAAAAATCATGCGCCTTGGCGATAAAGACCGGATAACTTCCGTAGCCAAAGCAGCTTCAAGGGAAGATGAAGAAAACTAATGGCTTGACAAAAGCAAATATATATTTTATAGTAAACCTATGAATTTAATAAGGATTAAACTCTTATCCTGAGCGGCGGAGGGACTGGCCCGATGAAGCCCGGCAACCGACCCTGACATAGGGAGGCGGTGCCAATTCCTGTAGGGGTGTATAACCCTAACAGATGAGAGAGACGGTTAATTCCAACTCTTCATTTATGAAGAGTTTTTTTTATAGTTTAAGAAATTATGCTTTTTGATTTTCTTGTCTCCCTACCAAGCTAAAAAGGAGAGGTTGTAATGAAACTGGAAACTAGATTAGTCCAAACCGGGGTAAAGTGGGACACCAGAACTGGGGCGGTAAGTATGCCTATTTATCAAAGTGCTACCTTTCAACACCCACGCCTAGGGGAAAGTACCGGCTTTGATTATTCCCGGTCGGGTAATCCGACTCGGCAGGTTTTGGAGGAAGCTATCGCAGCAGCTGAAAGTGGACAGCGGGGATTAGCTTTTGCTTCCGGGATGGCGGCCATCACCACACTCTTATATTTATTCCGGCCGGGGGATCACTTGATAGTTTCTGATGACCTTTACGGGGGGACTTATCGTCTTTTCGAACAAATTTTTAACAATTTTGGACTGGAGTTCACCTTCGTAGATACTAGTGATTTAACCGCGGTTGAAGCTAAGCTCAAACAAAATACTAAAGCTGTGTTTATCGAGACCCCCTCTAACCCGTTAATGAAAATAACTGATATTCGGGGGATTACCACTCTGGCCAAGAGTAAAAATCTGCTGACTATAGTGGATAATACATTTATGACACCTTTCTTTCAGCGTCCAC
Source organism: Carboxydocellales bacterium (assembly GCA_049302075.1). Classification (GTDB taxonomy): domain Bacteria; phylum Bacillota; order Carboxydocellales; family JAJZTU01; genus JBAQLS01. The sequence continues at coordinate 45,697 of JBAQLS010000035.1, forward strand.
TTGAGCTGGGTGCCGATATAATCATCCATAGTGGGACAAAATATCTAGGAGGACATAATGACCTAGTAGCAGGCCTATTGGTTACTGGGGATCAAGCTTTGGGGGATAAGCTTTATTTCTATCAAAATGCTACTGGAGCAATTCTCGGACCACAGGACTGTTGGCTGCTTATCAGAGGGCTAAAAACTCTAGGTATTCGCTTGGAACGCCAGCAGGAAAATGCCCTGCTGCTTGCCCAAAGACTCCAGCAGCACTTAGCAATAGAACAAGTTTTCTTCCCCGGACTTGCGGACCACCCCGGACACCAGCTGCATTTATCCCAAGCTACGGGATATGGTGGTATGCTTGCTTTCAAAGTAAAAAGGCCGGAGTTAGTACCTCGGATTTTGGAGCGGATAAAGCTTATTGCTTTTGCGGAGAGCTTAGGAGGGGTAGAAACGCTGATAACCTACCCCACAGTTCAAACGCATGCTGATATACCCCAGGAAATCAGGGAAGCCAAAGGAATCAGCAATACCTTGCTCAGGCTATCTGTTGGAATAGAAGCAGTCGGTGATCTTATTGAAGACCTTGAACAAGCGATAGAAGGGTAAATTTATTATTGAAAGAGGGAAGGATTATGAAATTTGGTACTCGCCTACTCCATACCGGGGTAGAGATAGATCCCACAACGGGAGCGGTTAGTGTGCCTATCTACCAGGTCTCAACTTTTGACCAAATATCTTTAGATGAACCTAGGGAATATGACTATGCACGTTCTGGGAATCCTACCCGTACTGCGGTGGAAAAAGCTATAGCTTTACTGGAAGGAGGGTCCAGAGGAATAGCCTTTGGGTCAGGAATGGCTGCAATTTCCTCGGTTTTAAGTTTGTTTTCTCAGGGAGACCATCTAGTGGTTTGTGAAGACGTTTACGGCGGTACTTACCGGGCTTTAACCAAGCTATTTTCCAAGTTTGGAATTAATACAACTTTTGTAGACACTACAAGGTTAGAGGAAATAAAAGCCGCCATTAAACCCAAAACTAAAGCACTATACCTAGAGACCCCATCTAACCCTACTCTTAAAATTTCTGATATACAGGCTGCTGCGAATATTGCCAAAGAACACAACCTGATAACCATAGTAGACAACACCTTTATGACCCCTTATCTCCAAAGGCCTCTGGAATTAGGTGCTGATATTGTTGTACATAGCGCTACTAAATTTCTAGGGGGTCATAGTGATCTTATCGCCGGACTAGTGGTAACTAAGACACCTCAATTAGGGAATCAGGTAGCGTTTATCCAAAATTGTTTCGGGGCAATTCTCGGGCCTCAGGATTGCTGGTTATTAATGAGGGGGATGAAAACCCTAAAAGTTCGCATGGATCAACACCAGAAGTCAGCCTTGATAATTGCTCGCTGGTTAGAACAGCAACCCCAAGTAGAAAAGGTATACTATCCCGGTTTAGATCAGCATCCCGAATACCAACTCCACAAAAGACAAGCAGATGGTCCTGGTGGAATTGTATCCTTTGCGATGAAATCGGATGAACTGGCCAAAAAGGTTTTGAACGGGGTAAAAATCCCGGCGTTAGCAGTGAGTTTAGGTGCGGTGGAAAGTATTATTTCCTTTCCTGCCAAGATGTCCCACGCAGCTATGCCACGGGAGCGTAGAGAAGAGCTAGGTATCGGGGATAATTTAATCCGGATTTCCGTTGGTCTAGAAGAAGCTGAAGATTTAATTGAAGATTTAAATCAAGCTATCAATGGATAGAATAATTAAACCTTATATTGAGGTTTAACCACCCAAATATAACCACTGGACGACGGTCGCTTGTTCTAGTAGGATAGTTATGCTAATATAATTTTTACGACACCCTTTTTAGGTTAAGTAAACACTTTAGTACAAAAAAGGTTAACTTAAAGAAGATAATCTGTTTCGGATTTCCAGAAAAAACCCTATTGACGCTTAGTTGAACTTATGTTAAGATTATATTCGTCGGTTGCGGCAATGCCAGCAGCCGATACAATATAAACAGGGTAAACTGATCCTTGAAAACTAAACAGGAAAAGATGTGAGGGCTAACTTGAGGTTCGTATAGAAGTTCGAAGTTAGAGGTTCGAGGTTAGATCTGGGTAGTGCTTGTGGGTCTTAGGATCTAGG
>JBAQLS010000036.1:0-8562 GCA_049302075.1 Carboxydocellales bacterium
GTTCAAAAAACAATGTGGGGTAAATGGAAACTGTTGATTCTATGGTATCTCAATTACAATGTGATGCGATTTGGTGAGTTAAGAAAAATACTGTCCCATGTTACAGAAAAAATGCTTACCCAGCATTTAAGGGAGTTAGAGGAAAGTAAACTTATCTACAGAAAAGTTTATCCAGTCGTCCCACCCAAGGTTGAATATGGCCTGACAGAAATGGGCAAGAAACTCATTCCTATTCTTGAATTGATGCATAAATTTGGCGCAGAATATTTAGCAGAAGCTAATAATAATGACGTAGCCACCCACCCAGAGGTGGAATAAACTAAGCACCTTTTGTGCTGGAACTTTGGCGTCTCGGATTAACTAAAAACCCCTGTTATTATAAATAGATTGGTTACCAAACTATTTATACTCCATTTCCGGATTCTTGTCTCCGACCTATATTGTTTAGATATTTCCAAGGCCAACAAAAGGGTCATTAGGGCATATTACGCGTCAAAAGGTAAATTTAAGGCTGGATAGGTATAAAATAGTCCGAAAACGCCTTTAGTTTTTATTTTTTAGGTTTATAATACTGATTAAGGAGGGATAAGTCTGAAAATGGACACAGAAGTAAAAAACAACAGAAACCCCTAAAGAAGACGCACTTAAACAGACCTTAAGTCAGGTCAAAAAAGAGAATCAGTAGCAATCAGAATCTAAGCAAACTCAGGTATTTTAACAACCGAATAACCTAAACGCTGTAATAGTTTAACTGCATGTTGTTCTGACGAAGCTACGAAGCCGGGTTTGCACTGTGACTTCTCGTAGAGTGCCGGATTGAACAATTCACCAGTTGAAAGCATGTGATAAATTGCTGTCAACAGCATTCGAGCTATGGCGATAATAGCTCTCTTGTGGCCGCGACGGTGCTTAATCGCTTCATAGCGGGTGCGATAGTGCGGGAATTTTTTATCCTTAATAGCTGCATTGGCACATTGAACGAGTAAGGGCTTGATGTAAACGCCGGCACGACTGATGCGAACCGATTTCTTTTTGCCAGCACTCTGATCGTTGGAGGGAGCAAGTCCCGCCCAGGAACAAAGATGCTTGGCCGAGTGAAAAGTAGACATATCGGCACCGATTTCAGAGAAAATGGCAAGTGCCGAAAACTGGCTAATACCAGGAGCAGACTTGATAATCTCTATAGCACCGGAGTAAGAGGCAGTCAACCGCATGGCAGTTGCTTCTAACTGAGCGATATAGCTTTTAATATCATCCATATGGCTGGAGACATAGGGTGATTTTACCAGCTTGAACCTCGCTTATGGTGCCGTCAATGGCTAAGGCAATATCGTCTTGCTTCTTAAGCATCGAGCCGTGTAAAAGCGGCCGAAAATCAAAGTCCTGATCATCAGGATGTTTCAACAAATGCGAAAGAATAGCCGAAGCACTTTTGCCAAAGGTATCGGACACCACACTGGAAAGCATGATATTGGATACTGTCAGGGAGTTTTGCACCCGGTTCTTTTCACTGGACGCAAAGGAAACCAGTTTGGAACGGTAGCGCAGCAAATCGCGAATTTCGCGAATATCTGCTGGAGGAATGAAACTACCCGGAACCAGCCCATGTTTGTGGAGGTCTGCAATCCAGATGGAATCCTTTTTGTCAGTCTTCTTGCCGCGGATTGCCTTGACATACTTAGGATGTGCCAGGGTGATCTGGCAGGAAGGTTCCAGGATTTTGTGGACAGGAATCCAGTATTTGCCAGTGGACTCCATGCAGACATACACACATTGATTATTTGAGAGCCACAGCGCTAAGGCTCTCAGATCTTGGGTAAAGGTGGAAAAGCGTTTGGTTTTGTAGGTTGTGATGTTTTCGCGATCAGTGGTCGCGATGGTAGCAACGACGAAGGTTTTGTGAACGTCGATGCCGCAACAGACAATCTACGTGGTCTATGCCACACTTATTTGTGCTTGACTGGGCAGAGCGACACATATAAAAATGCGGTCTCCCCAAAGAAGGGTAGGGTGACGCACTCACCTCCCCGTGCTCTGTAGTATACTTGTACGACCAATTATAGGATAGCGCACAGGCAACAATTTTCATAACGTTTTGTGCCTTGAGCGCAGCGAAAGGAATGGTTATAAAAATGAGAAAGTTTCGTTCCAACGAGGTTTTTAAGCCCGGCGCATTTCCAGAACATACATATGTTTCCCGTGTGTCTTATGACTTACCTTACACTTATGAGTTTAGGTTAGAACAGGCCCTTAACACTGTCGGTTATTTGACGTCAATTGTTGGACCCTCTAAAACAGGAAAAACCGTTTTATGCGAGAAGGTACTAGGATTAGATAAAATCGTTTCTTTAACAGGAAATGATTTTAAAAACTCGGATAATTTTTTGGAGTACTATAGCTAAAAAAGTAGGGCGTCTCACTAGAAGAAGAACAAACAAAAACAAATCAACTTGGAGGTTTATTTCCTTCAGCGAATCGATTTATCAAGTTTTTGAGTGGAAAGATGAAGCAATTTACATTTTGGATCCTCTCTTTTTGTTTTATCTAAGATGGGGATCTACTGATAAATCATTACGTTAGACTTGCATATTACGTCTTTTTGTGATTGGAGGAGCAAATATGTCAGCGGCCTTGATTATAGGTAAAAAAGAAGAGATTATGAAAATAATTAAAAACCAAAGAATACTTGGCGAAAGACTTCTTCCTGATTTACAACCTCAAAATACAACTAATTTTCCGAACGCTGAATATGAATCTTGGATATCTACCACCGGAAAACTTCTTGAACGTAATTTTTCAAACCAATCGTTATCAAACTCTTTTTTACTAAAAGCATCAATATTAGATTTCAAAATTTCTAGCTTGGATAAATACAAGCAGCTTGAAAGTGCAATATCGTTTCTTAAAAATTTAGAAGCCGACTTATCAAAGGGTTTGCACAATCCTATAGAAAACCCAATAAAAAGCGCTAATAATGAAATAAACGAAGAAACTGCCAAGATCATTATAAGGAGAATTCTCAATATTTTTATAAGCACATCCATGCTATGTACCAAAAAAAAGTACATGGTAACGGAAAAATTAAACAAGAGGATCTAAATAAAATTCAAATAGGCAACGAATACGATGTACAACATATTCTATATGCACTCTTAAGACCTATTTTCCCCGAGGCCCGGACAGAAGTGACGGAGGACGCAGGGTATAAATCTGTACGGTATGATATTTTTCTTGATGAATATAGTATGGTCATAGAAATTAAATGTTCTAGAGAAAACATGAAGGAGAGAGATTTAACTGAGGAGCTAGGTGCGGATGGCTTTCACTTTAAAGCTAGTCACCTTTTTATGTTCATCTTTGATAAGGAAAAAATTATCTCCAATATAGATGCTTTCGTAAAATCGTACAAAAGAGACAAAGGCACATTCGGTAAAGACGTAGAAGCCATAGTAACACAACCTATTACTTTGTGAAACAAAGAAAGCTTTAAACCGATTTACTCTTTATTGAACTAATAAAACTTTTAAGATACAGAACAAGTAGTCCCTTTTAAGCCTTAATGTGGCCTGGGTGATAGATGCCCTGGCCACATTATATTTAATTGAACACTGCATTGCCTATTGACAAATCAAAGTTATCCGCTATTTTTGATACGGTTCACCGTATCAGGTCAAACGGCGAAAGAATGACGACCATGCGGGGCATACAATCTGAAAGAAACCGCTCGGAATTAGGCGGTTTCTTTCATTTTTTAGTTTACCACAAAGCGCCCTGCCTTATCAGTCCAGTTTTAAACTCTTTTTTGGATTTACCCAGTGGCCGCTTTTCCTTGATCAAGGTTGTCAGTAGACCGGCGCGAGCAGTTTGCCCCACCAAAACATATCCAACAAGAAGGTCACCTTTGAAAACCAGTTTGCGGTAAAGACCGGGGCCCGGGTACAACTTCACTACCTCATAATCGTCACCTTCAGCCCTGGTGTGTCCGGCGGCTATCGTAGACAATCCGAAAAAATCCGCAGCGTTCATACCTAAAGAGCCCGGATATTCCGTAACCATGCCGGCCATATTCCGCCCCGCTACTCTTCCCTGTTCGGTGGCATTCGGCCATATAGCATTAATCCTGCTGTCACCAAATACAACATCCTGTGTCTGAGCAACATCACCGGCTGCGAAAAGATTCGGTTGATTTGTCTGTAAATATCTATCCACCACTACACCGTGTTCAATTTTAATCCCGCTGCCAGCAAGGAATCCCGTGTTTGGGGACACTCCTTTACCGATAATCACGAGATCGGCCGGGATTTCCTTTCGACCAGACAGGCGTACACTTCGGACTGTATCGCACTTTTCATGATCATTTTTACTGATAATCTCCGTTACGTCGGTATTATACCTGATGACCAGACCTTTTGCTGCAAGCACACCGGCAACAATTTCTGCCGCATCTCTGTCCAGCATCTGGCTGAGAATCTGACCGGAGGTGATTATACACGTTACCTGAAGTCCTGCCTTTAGTAAAGCGTAAGCAGCCTTTATGGAAACCAACCCACCTCCTACGACCACTGCCCGTTTACCGGAACCGGAATATTGAAGGATATTTTTAGCATCAGACAGGGTTCTTAGACCAAAAACACCTTTAGCCTCTATACCCGGGATGTTGGGCATTGTTGGTGACGCACCTGTGGCTATAAGCAGCTTGTCATAGCAGTAGGCACGCTCCGCATCCGTATATACCTGGCTGCTGCCGGAGTCTATTTTCACCACTTTTTCTCCTGAACGAAGGTTCAGTTTATTACGTTCATAGAATTCGTCAGGCCTGATCCATATATCACTGTCTTTCATTGTTCCGGAGAGATAGTATGAGGTAAGGCATCTGGCATAAGCCGGGTATTTTTCATCACTGATAATGTCAACAGAACCTTCCCTGTCCAATTCCCGGATAGCTTCGGCAGCAAAAACCCCGGCCGCACTGTTACCTATGATTAAATAGCGCATTTCCACACCCCCACTATATACCGAGGCCTCTGCGTTTTGCCTTGATATGCTCTATCATTCCATGAGCGGCTTTAATCGGGTCGGTTTCTACATAGAATTTACCGCCTAACAAGTTTTCAGCAGTTTCTCCGGTGATAATTTCGGTGACCTTTTTGCCTCCGATCACTTGGGGAACAACACCTAGATGAGTCAAAAGGCCTAAAGCAACAGCCCAGGTTCCGATACTAAGGGCTTTTTCATGCTGATGTTCAGGAGCCGATGCGGCTACCGGCAGGTCTTTGATGGATACTTTTAAATAGCTGGCCAGAGCTGTTAAAAGGTCCTCAATCCGCGAGTTATCAACACAACTGCCCATGTGTAGTACCGGAGGAAGGGGAGCATTAAGCCCGGCTGCAGTACCCACAGCAGTCAATACCGCTTTAAGTGTATCCCCTGCGTATTGGGTGGCAGCTTCCGGTGTCATTAGCCCCGCCTTGGCCAAGGCCTGGGCGGAACAGCCGGTGGTGACCACTAATACATTGTTTTTAATTAACTCCTTAACCATGTTCACATGGAATGAATCGTGGACTACCTTAACATTGTTGCATCCAACAGTACCCACTGCGCCTAAAATATTGCCATTGGCGATATTATCAACCAAAGGTTTTAAGGGATTCTCAGCATCAAGCTTAGACAAAGCACCAACAATTGCTTCTACGCTAAAGCCGGCCAGCATCTTGGTTTTAACATCAGGAATGTTGACGCGGCTCTTATCCCGGCGTTTGAAATTGGCGATTGCTTGCCGGACAATCTCTTCCGCCTTTTGGTCAGCCTCAGTTAGAGAAAAGTCAACATGCTCGGCTCCAGGCAGCTTTACGATAGACTTGGTGGTAAATATCTTGGTATGGTAGCAAGCGGCCACTCTGGTAAGTGACGGCATAATACACTGAACATCAACGACCATAGCATCTACCGCCCCGGTTACAACAGCCAATTCCTGGGCTAGGAAGTTAGTTGCTAAAGGTACTCCCTGGCGCATCAAGGTTTCGTTACCGGTACAACAAATCCCAGCCAATTGAATACCCTTGGCTCCCTGAGCCTTTGCCTCATCCGAAAGCTTCCGGGCCCATTCCACAATTTTTTCCGATAACATGGGTTCGTGTCCATGAACGGCTATATTTACATAATCCTCTTTCAATACCCCAAGATTTGCCTCTGTTGCAACAATCTGGGGAGTGCCAAAAACAATGTCCTGAATATCAGTTGCCAGATGAAGTCCTGCGTAACCATCGACTAAACCCTGCTTTAAGGTGGCTAAGATTAAGTTCACCGGGTCGGCATCCATTCCCATTGTGGTTTGGTGCAGCGCTTCCCTAATCTCCCGGTCCGGATTCCGCGGCAGGATACCGAGTTTTTGCCAGGTTTCCACTCTTTCCTGCGGGGCGGTTGCCAAAAGCCATTTCATGGTCGATGATGTGTGATTACCAAAATCAGCATAGGCGATGTTAACGATTTCTTTGGCAATGTCAGCATCAGCCTTTTCGTTTGTATTAATCCCCAATTTGGTGGCTACGGCTTTTAATTTAGCTAAGTCTTTAATTGAATAAGGGCTGTTTCCTTCCGCCGCCAAAGCCAGGGTTTCTACCGCTTCATAGGCATGGTCGACGTGAGCCGCAGCGCCTGCCGCTACTTGTCGCAACAGATTTCGGGCAACTATTAGATCAGCATCCGCACCGCATATCCCATACTGAGGCCCATCGCCAAAAGGGTCAATGCGGCAGGGTCCCTGATTGCAATGCCTGCAGCACAGCCCTGTCAAACCAAATCCACATTGGGGCTGCTGAGCCTCAAAACGATCCCACACCGTTTCAACTTGGTCCTTTTGCGCCTTTTTAAGCATTATTTGGGCAGCTTGGTCAATAGTCTTTTCCATGCTCATTATTTAGCCTCCTCTTCAGATATAAATCGCAGCAAAAATTCTTTTTTCACTAGTCTGTCAAAAGATTTGATATCCAGAAACTTTAGTGCGGAAGTAGGACATGCTTTGACACAGGCCGGGTCATGTCCTTCGGATAGACACTGGTCACATTTGACAGCTACTTTTTGTGCTTCGCTGGGTGTAATAACCCCATATGGACAGACCATCACACACATCCAGCATCCAACACACTTTTCTTCCCTGTTCAGAACTAACCCTGTTTCCCTGTCAACATGCATGGCACCGGTCATGCAGGCGCTCACACACTTGGGATCCTGGCAGTGACGGCACTGGACTGGCAGGTTCATGGTGCTGTCAGCGTTAGTCTCCACAGACACCCTTCTCACTGGTTTTTCGGCTTTCAACACCGCTCCTAACAGGTCTTTGGCCTCCGAATGGGCAATTGAACAGGTTAATTCACAAGTTTTGCACCCTGTACACCGTTCTGTTCTAACTAATATCTGCTTCACAGTCTTCACTCCCTTCTTATAAAAACATAGGCGAGATTTACCTACTATAATTGTAAATAAAAAAAGCGGGGACTGAATGTCTTCCCGCTGACATTTTATATATTTTCATAAATTTTTATATTATTTACTTAATTCTGTTAGTGTCTGAGCATCTATTATTATTAACTTTTTCTTAGATGTCTTTACTAAGCCACTTTTTTCAAAGCGGTTTAATATAGTAGTTACCGTTTGCCTTGTACTGCTGATCAGATTGGCTATATCCTCATGTGTAAGGCCCAGTTCTACAACAATGCAGTCCCCTGTCTTAATCCCTTTTTCCTTTGCTAGCTTAAGCAGTAAAGATGCGAGCCTTGAATTAACCTCCTTAAACGCAAGATTTAGCAGAGCATCATTGGTGTTTTTTAGTATCGTACCAAGGATTTTGATTAGATTAACGGTCATTCCAGGGTTATTCATTATAATTGTTTTGAATTGGTCAGAACCGATATACCAGATTTCAGCCGCTTCTATCACCGTGGTGCTTGCCTCGGAATGGAGACTGTACATATCACCGGGATGTAAAATTGTGACAATAATTTCTTTACCATCGGGGGATAAGTAAGAAACCTTTACCCTTCCAGACAGCACCAAATAAATATAGTCCTGTAAACCACCGGGAAATTGGAGCGTTTGCTTTTTATCAAATCGTATTTTGTTAAAAAATTTTTCTACCTTGAGACTATCTTCAGATGATAGACCATTAAACAATTTGAACTTAGTTAACATGTAACCAACTCCAGTTTTACCTAAATCTCTTTAACTATATTTTAACAGGTAAAATGATTTCTTTGTATATTTTTTGTAAGTATGCTATAGTAAATGAGGTAATTTTTTCAAATGACAATTGAAGAAGGGGATCACAATGGGCTTTCAATATATCAGAAGCCTGCCATCATCAGAGAAAATCAAAGCGGAGGTTGCTCTGAATTTTGCACAGGTGCAGATAAAAAAAGAAAAAGACATGCAGGTACGCGAAATATTTGAAGGTAAATCCGACAAAAAACTGCTGGTCATCGGGCCCTGTTCTGCCGACAATGAAGACGCCGTCATGGCGTATGTGAACCGTCTGGCTGAAATTCAAGAAAAGGTCAAGGATAAGCT
>JBAQLS010000037.1:0-7375 GCA_049302075.1 Carboxydocellales bacterium
AGCCCGCGATTGCACCGACAATAATCATTAATAGCATGATACTGATAATCCCTTTTTTAGCCATGCTTGTACTCTCCTCTACATTGTAATTTGATGTATAGAGTTTATTACCTCTATTTACTTATATCCCAAGTTTGGCGACATATTTTTCCAGGCCCTTATATGCCAAGGCTTCCGAGGCATCATCCCTGAATTGTAGTCCTAAATAAATGGTGAAATATACTACTAATACTACGAATTTACCGTGCTGTATGGTATACTTATCGTAGTCCTAACATATTCGAATTGGAGGGCTACACAATGTTTCTGAAAAAAGTTACCATAAAGCAAGACGGTAAAACCTACAATTACTTTAAAATCGTCGCTTCTTATAGGGATAAAGACGGGAAACCTAAGCACCGCCTCATCCAGAACCTGGGTGTCTTGTCTGAAGCTGATGCCGAACGAATGAGATTAATCCTTAAAGCACAGCAAGATTCAGAACTGGTTTTAGCCAAAAGTTCCGATATTGTAGTCACAAGGCATTGGCTGTTTTTACCCATTATTCTGTTGCATTCTCTCTGGGAAACCTTTCAGTTACATCGATTTTTTCCAGATAGTCTATTGATAGAGGCCATGGTACTCAATCGTTGTCTTGAGCCCCTTAGTAAAATCCAGGTTGTGGAATGGATGCAGAGCACTGTGCTACCTGCTATAATTGAGGCTCCCCAGTTACCGGATGATTACGCTGTGTACCGAGAATTGGATTTCCTTAATAAACAGGAAACCGATTTGCAAACCCATCTCTATACTCAGCTTATGCACCTTGATCCTAGTGTTGGGGAAGGATTTTTCTATGACATTACGTCTACCTATATGGAAGGAAGCCAATGCGTGATTGCTAAACTAGGGTATTCCCGCGACCACAGACCCGATCGAGAACAAATCGTCATAGCACTCATGGTTACCCCGCAGGGTTCCCCATTTTATTGGAAAGTACTTGAAGGGAATACTCAGGACATCACCACCTTACCTAAAGTAGTTAGCGATCTTAAACAGCGATTCGGCTTAACAACGTGTCACCTTGTGTTCGATCGCGGAATGGTATCCGCTGATCATCTAGCTTTACTGGAAGCCGAGGGGCTTACCTATCTGTCTGCTATGGATAAGGATGAAATGGCTTGCCATCCGTTATTCCAAGAGTTCGTTCCGGAGCCTGCTTCAAAAGAGGATTATGAACAGATTCTAGCTCTTCATGAATTCTTACCCACCGACGATCATCAGTTTTTTTATACCCGGGAAGGTCGGATTGGAAAACGACGGTTCATCTTTTCCTTTGATGTTACCCGGTTTTTTGAAGATATTGCTACGCGCGAGAGACGGATCTCAAAAACCATGGCTTGGATTGCCGAACAAAACGCTAAACTGGCTCTTGCTAAGAAATCCCGCCAAAGGGAAGCGGTTGAACGAGATGTGCAAAAAATAATCTCCAAAAGAAAACTCAAGTCCTTGATAAAGGTATCTGTTACGCCTATTGAGGTTAAAGTGCTTAAAAAAGACGGCTCGATACGTTTAGCCCATTCTTTTCAGTTATCGGCGATGATTGATAAGACTGGGGAAACGGAAATTAGACGATTGGATGGTATAACTTGCTTCATTACGAACGACACGACGATTCCTCAGACTCAAATCATTCAAAGATACCGAGAAAAAAACAAAATAGAAGAGGCGTTTCGGGAAATGAAGTCCCTGTTGGCCCTAAGGCCGATTCATTTAACTCGTCCCGAGCGAGTCAAAGCTCATGTCACGGTTTGCATTCTGACCTACTTACTGGTAAATTCGATGGAGATGATGCTTAAGAGGGCTCAACCTTCAATATCTCCTATAGACGTTTTGAAACAAATGAAAAGTTGCCAGTTAAATCAAGTAGGTATTAAAGGCTCGCCTGGTTATACACTTACCGTTACAGAAATGACAGAACAACAATTAGAATGGATAAAACTCTTCAACTGTGAGAACTTATTGAAACCAAAGGCATTAAAACAGATAACAAAATCCTTGCAAAATACGCTGTAGTGACAAAAACATTATCGGTATAGGCCTCAAAGCCTTGCTGCGTCTGGTACTGGAAAATTCTTACGCCAAACTTGGGATATATATTAAAGATTGTTCTCAAATTTAAAGAGATTTTAACTGTAAGCGTTGTGCCGCCAGCACCCATGTAAATATTGCCCCCGTCAGCAGCCGAAACACCATCATCCCTTAAAGAGTTTCTATTAATATTGATACCATATTTTGTTGAGGTTTTAGGAATAGTCAACTTAATAGTACCCTTTGAAGCCTGAGACAGATCCCATTTCAAGCCGTTCATCACTCTTTCCGCTTCAGCAATATCGACTTTAGAGGGTACCGGATTTCCCGTTGGCGTGTAAATTGCCCAGGCGTTCCCCCCCATACTCACTAAGAAAGTAACTATAATGACAACCATAAACATTTTTTTCATCTTAATTCCTCCAGTCCATCTGCTACATATATAAACTCTAATCACAATTATTCGACACTTACCAGGAACTTCCTTGTAAAATTTTCCATAATTTTAATTTTATTTACCCAATAGGCTAAAATAGTAAATCTTCTACCTTGCGTATAGTAATTTCGCAGGTTTTTGTGATTAATTATTCCGCTTCATGGGTATACAAAAAAGCCCTGCTGCTCTATCGGTACTTGACCAAGAGCCCGGGCTTATATTTTACACATTAATTCTTCATGAAATTTATTGGTTGACCATAAAAATGTTTCTATTCTTCTGCTTTAATCGGCCCTTTCAGACTCCCTGCCGGGATGACTGCCCCTGTGGAAGGTCTGGATATGTTTATGCAGCAAGGAAAGGAATCCATGGTTGCGATTATGCCTAGCCTTTAACTTTTCTTTATCCCCTTTTACATGAATAGCGTAGCCTTCCTCAGTTTCTTCGACAGAAAACTGGTACGGACATGCTTTTGGTTCTGGCTTCATTAGTATTTCCACCTCCTTTCTCTTAAACGGCACCCTTGTCTTTCAGGAATAATGTTCTCTGGCACCAACCGATTAAATCTCCTGCTTTAGCGGAAAACAACACTTCAATAATATTTCCTTCTTTGATCTGATAAGTTATTAGCCAAATTTTGTTTTGAATCTTTTTAATCATGTTAGACCCCTTTCTTATCACCGATTAAGGAACGTTGATTAAGGGACATTGATTAAGGGACATTGATTAAGGGACAAGGCTAAGGATGCAACCGAGGCTTTTTAAAGCCTGAACCCATGCTGCCCATTCCGCCCCTACGCCGCCTACCGGTAAAACCCCGGCCCAACAACATTAAGGCCACGGCACCGCCAACAGAAATTAAGGAAATTCCTAACACATAATAATTATCCAGCAGCTGGGTACCAGAAACAATGAACCCACTTGCCAAAACTGCTTTTACTATTCGGTTGGCTAAGTAGGACTGCTGTTCTAACAGTCTCTGTTCAAACCCTCTGGCGGGATGCAACCGGACTTCACCGGATTCAACTCCATCGATAAAACGGTTTAATTTTTCAGGAATACCAACAACATTTAACAACGTCTTTTTCAATTGGTCGAAAAATAGATTTCCTCCCACTGCATCCAACTTAGGCAGAAACATTTCTTCAACATAAGGTTTGGCTGCCCCTATTAGGTCGAAGTTTTTATCCAGCCCATTGCACAATCCAAAAACAGTTATCACAGCTTTACCCAGAAAAGTTGTCTGGGCTGGTATCTGAAAAGGTTGGGTATAGACTAACTCTCTTAATTCCAAGGACAATTCGTTGAAGTCTATTTTACCTAGATCCATGGTGTCCCCAAACAGATTGGCCAGCGCTAAGCGCACGCTTTTCAGAATAGTACTTCGGTCAGCCTGAGGCCTTAAAAAGCCCAACTGATCAAAGGCTTCCACCACAGCACCGGCGTCTTTTTTGAATAGGGCTGCTGCTAGGTTAATCATGCTATCCTTCATTGCTTTATTGACTCGACCAACCATGCCAAAGTCCAGTAAGATTAGCGCACCGTCCTTGCTTATTAGCAGGTTGCCCGGATGGGGGTCGGCGTGGAAAAAACCTTCTACCAGCACCTGACGAAGGTAACACGCTAATAGCTTAGCCGCAATTTCTTTCTGGTCCAGTCCGGCTCGCTCCAACGCCTGGAAGTCATTAATTTTATAGCCTGTTACAAATTCCAGCGTCACAATCTTTTGCGTTGTATATTCCTTGAAAACCTTGGGTACATATACACTGTCATCCTCACGAAACATCTCATTAAACTTTTCAGCGTTGTCAGCTTCTTTTAGATAGTCTAGTTCGTCAGAAATAGTCTCTCTAAACTCCAAGTAAACCTGATCCAAATCTACAGAATTGCTGATCCGCGGGTATCTTTTGGCGAAGGCGATAAGCACTTTTAAGGTTTCTAAATCAACAGCAATTATCTCTTCAATTCCTGGCCTGAGCACTTTTACTGCAACCATGGCCCCGTTAAGCAGCTTGGCCCGGTGGACCTGGCCCAAGGATGCGGCAGCCAAAGGCTGGTTATCAAAAGTGGCAAAAATACCTTCTATCGGCCCAGATAGCTGTTGTTCAATTCTTTCCCGGATAATTGCGGTGTCTACCGGTTCAACAGCATCTTGCAGTTTGGCCAATTCATCGGTATATTCCTGGGGAAGGATGTCCACTCTGGAGCTAAAAAACTGCCCCAGCTTGATCAGCAGCCCGCCCAAGTCAATAGCTGTAGCCGTAAACTTTTGGGCCTGCTGCCTGTATAATCGCCGGTATCTTAGATCAAGCTGCTCCTGGGATAAAAATCTTTTTTGCTTACCCAACCACCAAAACTGTACTGCGAACAAAATAAACTGGGAGAATACCTGGCGGAATCTCTGGTTACAACTCAGCCGGATTAGCTCGCGCATGTCATTGCTCCTTTGCTTAATTGGACTATTCTAATGGATGATCTTCCGTTTCTGCTTTTTTGGTTTTAGCAGCATACCGGTCTTTTTTACCATGGCCTTTATGCATTCCTTTGAACATATCTTCAAAGAAACTAGCCTTCTTAAACATCATATCCGCAAATTTGGCCATAATCTCAGACTTAAAAATAATAATCACTCCCCGGTCTGGGTTGCCGAACACTAACAATTTTTCACCGGGCTGGATGCCTATCTCTTCCCTGGCTTCGGCCGGTATTACCACCTGGCCCCTTTCACCCATAACTGTCGACCCGTAGCATTTCCCATGACTCATCATCACAATCACCTCTGTTTAGTATGATATATCATATTATTCATATTTTCAACTACTTGTATGTAAATTTATAAAAATAAAAAGAGCCCCGGTGGCTCTAATTTAGACGATTGATTCAGTTTCCTCAATTGCGAAATTTAGGATTACCGTGGTGCTAAAAATGGTTCGGGACATGTTTTCACCTCCCTTTCCAAGGTTTTAGCCTTATCATAACAGATTATGCTGGGCTTGAAAAGCTGACAACAGCTAACTAAATTAATAAAAGGCCGTTAAATTACAAATTAGTCCTGCTGCTTTTGAGCAGGTTTTTTTACATTACACGTCGAACCAATGATTACACGCCGAACCAGAATTAATTTCATATGTTACTACTATTTATTTTATATGAAGGAAAGGTTTATGTCTGTTATCTAAAAAGATTGGAGGATCAACATGAAGCTACAAGCCACCAGGAGTGAATTAATTGAAGTTGCCAAAGGAGTGCGCCCCGCGGATCTCTATATTCGTGGTGGCACAGTTATTAATGTGTATTCCGGGGAATTCCTGCAACAAAATGTGGCCATTTACCAAGATAGCATCGCCTATGTTGGTGAAAGCGAAGCAGCAATTGGTCAGCATACTAAAATCATTAATGCTGAGGGAAGGTATGTTGCTCCTGGCTATATTGAAGCTCATGCTCATCCTTGGGTTATCTATAATCCAGTGAGTGTTACCAATAAGGTACTATCCCTGGGGACCACAACTACGGTAAATGATAATTTATTTTTTTATCAATATATGGGTGTTCACGGACTATAAGCAATGATTAAGGACCTGAAGCAGCTCCCTGGTACTTTCCTGTGGTTACTTCGGCTGGTTTCCCAAGCTGATTATCCCGGAGAAAAGGAATGGTTTAATGAAAAAGACCTTCAGTCCCTGCTAGAACTGGAGGAAGTGGTCGGAACTGCTGAACTTACCCATTGGCCCTTGCTTTATAATGCTGATCCCGGCTTACTGGCGACAATTGAAGTTGCTAAAAAGTTAGGGAAAATTGTGGATGGTCATAACGCCGGCTGTTCCTATGACAAGCTGAATACCATTGCCGCTGCTGGGGTGAGCTCATGCCACGAAGCGATTACAGCCAAGGAAGCCTTGGACCACTTAAGACTAGGTTTCTGGACGTTATTACGCAATAGTTCCCTCCGGCCTGACTTTCCGGAAATTCTGAACCTAATTAAAGAGGGGAAGGTCAGCACAAGTCGGATGATCCTGAACCGCAGTACCGTGATTAGTAAGCGGGAGGATATTGCCCTGCCTGCGGTGGACGGGTATGCTGACCTTACTGGGCACCCAGATTTAATTCAGGCTGCTTTAATTGACCGAGATGGAAAATGGGTGACCAGAGGAATACTAAAGAATTTTGCCCCTCATTTAGCTGGGTTGGCTTCGACCTATAATACCACCACGGAATTACTGACCATGGGCAGAGACGCTAAAGCCATGGCTCTAGCCGCAACCTGCGTGCAGGAAATGGGTGGGGGAATTGTTATTGTCGATGGGGAGGAAGTGGTGTTAGAAATTCCGTTAACCTTAACAGGTTTGATGACCACTTCACCTAGTTTTGAGCAAGCTATAGCTAATCAGAATTTGTTGTCCGCTGCTATGGAGGAGAGGGGATACCCCTTCCATGACATCTTATATTCTTTGCTATTTTTAACCTGTGATTTTCTGCCTGGACTGCGGTTAATTCCTTATGGCTTATATGAAGTTCAAACGGACACCATCATAAATCCTGCGGAACCGATAACTTCTGTAGAAGTATAGTTCCCAAAGGGATGTTGTCATGTTAAAAAGCCCTGCTTGATAGCCGGATTTTGAATGGGAATCGGCAGAAGAACAGATCAAGACCGCATCAATTTCCGGATCCTTTAAGATTTGGTGATAGTCAGCGTAGAGGTGGAATAAATGTAATCAATGGAAGTAATTTCTTTGGCGGTAAAAAAAATACGACCATCCCTAAAAAATCAGGATGGCCTTTTTGTGTTTTGTCAATTATTTAACGGCTTCCTGAGCAATTGGTTTTAGTCGTGGATCCTGAAGAATGGCGATTAACGGCTGTTTCATT
>JBAQLS010000038.1:0-67117 GCA_049302075.1 Carboxydocellales bacterium
TGTCCCAGCAGTTTCCCTTTCGTGACATGCTACAGGTATAGCCATATTCCTTAAGCTGTTCCTGGTAAGCGTAGGAGCAATACTGACTGCCCCTGTCTGAGTGCAGGATAGCGTTCTTGGGCCTACATGCGGTCCTATATGCGTCATGCAATGCGTTAATTACAAGATCTTTCCTTGGCTGGGATATTAAGCGTAACTTAGCCAAAATAAATTATCGGATTCACACGGATGCAATCAAAGAGAATTTAATTCCTCCACAGCTCACGCCCCAGCAGGTTAATCAGGTATATGCCAGCGAAGCAGATGTATTAAATGTTGCCTTATTTGGCATGTCTGCTAAACAATGGCGGGACGCTAATCCTGAACTCAAAGGGAATATCCGTGACTACGCAAATGTTTCTCAACTCGTTTGCCTTTCAAATATGGAGAACTGGAGTTGTCAAATTTAGTTTAGTCCCTAAACTAAATTTGACAACTCCAGTTGGTCTGGCAACATCTAAATGGGTGGCTGTTGAAATAAGTAGTCCGGGAACATTTAGCTCAACGAACGGTTTACTTGTACGAGTAGGTCATGCGGTTGTAGAAGTTAACTACAACCTATGTGTTTACCATGGACCAGATAGACGAAAGGTTATCCGAACTTCAAAAGGAATTGATGACCTTGGTCAGGGTTAATGCAAGGACTGGATTAGACACACAAGTCTACAGCAAGGAATATCTGAAGCTTTCAGCAGAACTAGATACCTATAGAGAAAGAAGGCAAAAGTTAAAGGAGCAGGAAGCTGGCGTGTTCTTCAGCTTGATAGGTTAAAAGAACTTAAGGAATATTTAAGAGGTACAGACACATCGGTTGATAAGTTTGACGGTGAATTATTTGGCAAGCTCATCGATAAAGTTATAGTCAGGTCACTGGTTGAAGTTACGTTTGTGTTTAAGACTGGGGTTGAGGTCAAAGAGTTGTTAAGCTAAATACAAATAGCCGATTCGGGTACTTTTACCTTAATCGGCTTATTTTTTATGTAAAAAGCAAAAGTAGTGTTTAATAATATTCATAACTACATTGACATAAATGCAGATCTAATATATAATTAGCCTAAAAATAGGAGGGATATAATGGAAAGAGACCTCGTGGCTTCATGCCCAAGATGTAAAGAAAAGTTATTAGCTACTCGGCTTACTTGCGATAATTGTGAGCTGGAGTTGAATGGCGATTTTCCTCTTAGTAAATTTGATTATCTCTCAACAGATGAACATGAATTTATAGAATGTTTTTTGAAATACCAAGGTAACTTTAAAGCAGTACAAAATGAAAAAAACATGTCTTACCCTGCTGCCAAAAAGAAGCTTGCTGATATTCTTGAAAAATTGAAACTGACTCTTCAAAAACCTGCTGAAAGGAGCGAATTACCTATGCAAATTATTAAGAATACAACAATAAAAAACACAGATAGTCCAGTTGTAAAAAAAATTAAAGAAAAGCTTAATTCCTCTGAAGGAATAGCATCCATACCACTCTATAGCGGTGACAGTTGTGACATATGGTTTGACGAAGGAGATAGAGGCCTTGTATCACCAAAGATACCACCTAAAAATCAGTTAGGTTGGGAAGCTTTTGATGCTGCAGTTGAGGTTGTAACAAACAATGGTGGTAAGGCTAAAAAAGGAAATGCCCAGTCCGGTGCCAAATTGGGCAGCGAAAAATTGATGCTTGACTCAGTTGAAGGGTATATTGCTCATAAAGTACATGGGGTACAAGAGGGTGAAACAGCATTTGGTCCTGGCTTTGTTATTTGTGCCATTCTTGATTGGGCTGAGGTTTGTAAGAATGAAAGAGGATATTTAAGAATATCACCAACATTTCTCATAGATTAAATGCGTAATTCAAAAATGGAACTTATCTTGTTGCAAATTGGGTATAAGTGAAAGGATAAAATCAGAAATGAGATGGACAATATGAGTGAATTTATAACAACATATTCAAAAATACATTTTACACCAACAGCACCTATGTCTGCAGATATAAGAATTGAGGATATAGCTCATGCACTAACTTTGATGTGTCGTGCCAATGGTCATTTTAAGAGTTTTTTCTCAGTTGCACAGCACTCGATAAATTGCTCTATTGAAGCCAGAGAAAGAGGATATTCGAAAAGAATACAGCTTTCCTGCTTGCTCCACGATGCCAGTGAAGCCTATATTTGTGATATTACAAGGCCGGTCAAAAAGCATCTTCCACAATATCTTGAATTTGAAGACAGGCTGCAAAAGGCAATATGGAATAAATATTTGGAAGAACCGCTAAATGATGAAGAAACAAGACAAGTCTTTGAAATAGATGATGCAATGCTTTATTATGAGTTTTTAAACTTTATGGGAGAAAAAATTTTTGACTACACACCCTGTATTAATGGAGTTCCCAATTTTGGAGTTGAAGCATTTGAAATCGTTGAAAAGCAATTTGTTTATATGTTTAATAATTTAATGAGCGAAGAAAAGAACTTCCTCTGTGTAGGTGTGTAAGGGCGATTGGCTGGCTGTTGCAATTTCCAATGAATTTTTTAAAGTAAGCAAATTTAAGACCATAGATGAAATTTGTTTGAAATATCATGGGGCAGACTCGGTGCTGATAGATATTCCAATTGGACTTCCGGAAAGTAAGTCAGAAGCAAAAAAACGTCCAGACAGTGAACTGCGGTCTTTATTAGGTAAGAAATCATCCAGTGTTTTCAATACACCTTTCAGGCAGATTGTTAATGCTCCTGATGCAAAAAAAGCATGGGATTTAAACCGGGAATTGGATGCAAAGCAAAACCCAATAAGCATGGCTCTTTGCAAAGCTATAAAACAAGTGGATACCTTTCTTCAAAATAATCCTCAGTGGAAAAACAGACTTTTGGAAAGCCATCCCGAGTATTGCTTCTATTTACTTAACGCAGGAATTCCACTTGATGACAGCAAGTTGGATAATGGTGGTCTGGAGAAAAGAATTAATATTTTAAAAAGATACTTTTCGGATTCCCAATTAATCATTGATACGTATTTAAACCAAAATAAATTCAGGAAGAAAATTGATGATGTTTTAGATGCGCTTTGTCTTGCTGTTGTTGGAAGGCTGGGCTGTGAAAATAGTTTTAAGACCGTGCCGAATTTACCTTATCAAGATAATACTGGTTTGAATATGCAAATAGTTGCATTTGAGAATAATTAAGGTAATAAAAAATATATAGACCAAAATATTTATTAAGGAGGCATTATTTTGCAAAGAGAATCATTTGAACAATGGCTTAAAAGTAAAGGGATCAGTAGTTTTGGCAACTACATTAGTAGGCTTAAGAATGTTGAAGAAGTTGAAGGTGACTTGGACAAAATATATGATATGGATAAGTGTGCTGATTTAATTTTGAAATACAGCTACTCTCGTGAAGATCAAGCTAACAAAACACCGCTTCGGCATAAAATACCTATAAATTCTCAATCTGCAAATAAGACAATGTATGAATCCTATTATGAAGGCTCAAATGATTATAAAAACAGGATTTTAAAATATGTTGAGTTTTGTTCTCCGCTTTCTTCATGGTGCAGCATATGGTATTACGAGTACATCATGGGTATACCCTTTTATTGGCGGCAGCTTTTATTGGTCTTGGATTGAGCCGTTCATATTAGGATTATTTATTCCTTTCACTGGTTACAGGGGGATATATATGGGCATGGCAATTGTTGCGTTTGCATGTACGTTTTTATATTATCTATTGCATGGGAAAAGAGCTGTGCATGGGAAAATGGATTAATAAACAGAAGGGTGTTGTTGGTTATGCCACTCAAGGAGCAGAAATGTAAAATTAAAATATTAAAGAATGGGCCTTATATTATCTCGGGGAATGTACCTTTATCTGAGAAAATAATAGTTTCCAAGGGCAAGATTAATGAATTTGAGGATGGTCGCAAATTTCCACAGCTTGAGGAATATAACCTATGTCGCTGCGGAAAGTCAAAAAATGCGCCCTTCTGTGACGGAGCTCATGAAAAAGTCGGATTTGATGGCACCGAGGTAGCATCAAGAAAAAATTATTTTGAGAGGGCCAATAAGCAGGAAGGACCAAATCTTGACCTAATGGATGATCATAGATGTGCCTTTGCTAGGTTTTGTCATCGAGAGGATGGGAATGTCTGGGAACTAACGGAAAACTCCGCTAATCCGATATACAGGGAAGAAGCAATAATAGCAGCCAGTGATTGTCCTGCGGGAAGATTAGTTGCCATTGATAAAACAGGAGCACATATTGAACCTGAATATCAGCCGGCGATTGAAATACTTCAAGATCCCGGAAAAGGAGTTAGTGGTCCGATTTTTGTCAAAGGGAATATTCCGATTGAAGCTGCAGATGGTGATACATATGAAATAAGAAACAGAGTGACTCTATGCCGCTGTGGTAATTCAAGCAACAAACCTTTTTGCGATGCTAAACATGTTTCGATAAAATACTCAGATAAGCAGTAAAGGTTTGGGCAAGATCCCAACATTGAGGAAAACAGTTGTTACCCGATTGACGCAGCCTGATCTATTGAGCCTATAGCATGTGGTGATGATTTTCATGCCAGTTTGCGTACTTATGAGGATGCGTGGTTCGGATGCTGCAAGTTCCTTTACGACTATTAGTCAAAGGAATTCTCTCACAACAGCCATT
The DNA here is from genome assembly GCA_049302075.1 of Carboxydocellales bacterium. GTDB lineage: Bacteria > Bacillota > Carboxydocellales > JAJZTU01 > JBAQLS01. The sequence continues at coordinate 4,689 of JBAQLS010000038.1, forward strand.
CATAATTGCGCTTGCCGTAAACAATGCGGCGAATCTGTATTGTATCGGCCTTTATAATGAAAAACACCATATTGCTTTCTACAATCAAGCATCGGTAGCCTTTAGCCTTCAAGGCGACATCCCTTACAAAGGGACACCGCTCCGGCATTTCGGCTAGGCTGCCGATTTTTTCTACAATCAGATCATAATATCTGATTGCAGCCTGTGGTGACAGTGTATTGAGATAGCTGATAATATCCTTTAAGTCCGTTTTAGCATGGGAATATATCCTGATTTTATACTTGCCCATGAACGCTGTTCCTCAACTGTTTTGCAACCTCAAAAAAATCCTCACCCTCTGAGCCGTTTGCGATTTCTTCCTCTGCCTCGGCAAGCTTTGTGTACAGGCTTATGAGTGCCTGCTGCCGCTCGTAGGTTTCAACACTCATCACAACCATATCGCCGACACCGTTTTTAGTAATAAAAATCGGCTCTCTTGTTTTATGGCAGAACTCTGAAATGTCATTGGCTTTATTTCTCAAATCAGAAATCGGTCTAATGTTCGGCATATCTAAACACTCCTTATATCAATATTTACACTTATATTATATCAGAATTTTGAGAGGAGCGTCAACGAACAAAAATAAAATTCGCTGTGCTTTTATAACATCCACGGTTGTAAAACAAAATATTTTCAGAAGGCGCCAAGCGTAAAATCATTTGGTGCAAAAAGTGAAAACACTTTTGCTTGACAAAACTCAAAACAGAGCTTAATTTAAAGCTGTAAATGAAGGGATAGCCAAGTTTTTAGAGAGGAGCTAACATAATGAACTTAAAAATTTTTGAGGGTTTTGAGCGGTTTGAGGATCATTATCCGACAGAGGCCGTAAAATATGCTTTGGCGAATAAAGAGAAAGCAATCCCGGAGTTGCTTGAAATATTAGAATATACTCTGAGTGATGTAGAAAATTTATCAAAAGACGCAAAGTATCTTGTTCATTTTCCGGCGATTTATCTCTTGGCATATTTTCGAGAGATAAAAGCGTATGATAGTATTATCAAGATTGCATCCTTGCCGGATGAGCAGATATTTGACTTACTGGGTGATGCGGTCACCGAGGATTTCAAAAATATTCTTGCCTCAGTCTGTGATGGAAATATAGAACCGATCAAAGGAATTATAGAGAATTCTTCATTGGATGAATATGTTAGAACAGAGGCGTTAGAATCTCTTTTGATCCTTTTGAATCATGGATTGGTTTCGAGAGAGCAACTTGTTTTCTATTTCAAAGAGCTTTTTAATGGAAAGCTTGAGGTAGACTATAGCTGCGTGTGGGACACGCTTCCCAGATGCTGCTCGTTGATACATCCTGCAGGACTTAAGGACGACATAGAAAAGGCGGTAGCAGATGGAAAAGTAATGGCAATAATTGCTGACCTGGACTTTATGAATCGTCAACTTAAAAGAACAGTCAAAGAGGTTCTGAATGAACTAAAGGAAGATGAAGATTATTCTTTTGTTTCTGAAGAATATGTATACTCATTGCAAGAATGGGTTGGGGGTTTTTATTATGAAGAGGATTATGAAGAGGATTATGAAGAGGATTATGATGACGAATATCCCTTTGTTGAGGATGATGTAGATGAGATAGAAGATGAATTGTTTATGATGAATTCTATTAACGAATACAAAGGTTATGAAATTGCCATGAATGTACCTTACAAGCGTGAAAACTTTGTTGGACGAAATGCTCCATGTCCTTGCGGAAGTGGAAAGAAATATAAAAAATGTTGTCTTGGAAAAGAAGAAAGTAGAGAATAAATTTTGACTTGTATATTGCAAATAAGCACTTTAGAAAAACCTACAATGGATTTGGTTGATGCCCTTGACAGTAATATGCGTCGGCTTCAACACGCAGGGAGGAAGCTATGTGTCTGATACTTTTTGCTCATGATTGTCATCCACGCTACCAATTGGTGGTAGCAGCCAACAGGGATGAGTTTTACAAGCGCCCTACCTTACCTGCGGCCTTTTGGCAAGATAACTCAAATATCTTAGCGGGGAGGGATTTGCAACAGGGGGGTACATGGATGGGGCTTACCACCACAGGTCGCTTCGCCGCTTTGACTAATTACCGTGATGCTGTTCATAATAATCCCCAGTCTCCATCACGAGGATATCTGGTCCAAAAATACCTTAACAGCAATATTACTCCTGAATGCTTTATTAATAACCTTCCTAGTGGGGGAGCAGAGTACAACGGCTTTAGTCTGCTGGTCGGAACCACTCAATCGCTCAACTACTACTCCAACCAGGAAAAAGCTTTGCGAAAAGTAGAAAAGGGCATTCATGGTCTTTGCAATAGCTTTCTTGATGTACCGTGGCCTAAAGTGAGCAAAGGGATGAAAGCTCTCGCAGGCTGTCTGCAGAAGCAGGAAATAAAAAAGGAGCAGTTGTTAGAGCTAATGGCGGATCAGGAACGGCCAGAAGATCATAAGTTGCCGCAGACCGGTGTAAGCCTGGATTGGGAACGTCTTCTGTCACCAGCTTATATCGTGAGCTCTGATTATGGTACCAGATCCACCACAGTTTTGCTGGTGGACCGGAATAGTCATGTCCAGTTCTGGGAGCGCAGTTTCACGCCAGCTCAGCCATGGGTAGTGAACGAGGTATGCTATGAGTTTGACATTCAAGAGAGCTATACATTAGCCGAATAGTTTTTCAGTCCCTTGCAATTAAATATTGCAGTTTAAGGTTGGAGACAGTGGAGGAAGAAATATATGGGCGGCATTGAAAAAACTATGAACAAAGAACTCATTACTATGCTGGAGCCGGATGGTATATTTGGACTTGACTGGCAGGAAACAGCGGAAGAAATTGATAGAAGTCAAATCCTTTTTCAAGAGGAATTATATAGACGCTTTATGGAAAATGCCGAGGAAGCTCTTCTGTATCTGGGCTTCTCAGAACCATCAATACCCATGTCGGAATCACTACGCTATCTCCGGCTGCTGGCAGCTTCATTTGTGAGGAACCTTTCCAGGAACCCTGAGGTTGAAGTATTACGAGAGAAAACAGTGGTTGAAGTAGAAGCTGAAGACATTGAACATTTCCTGCGCAGTAGTCCATTTTTAAATGGTGCTGAGCATTTAAATCAGAATTGGATTAAAAATGTTTGGGATAAGCTAAATCAGGTGTTTTCCAAAGAAATCATGCTTTACAAGGGCAGTGTTGCGGAATTTTTTTCTACATACAGCCCAAATGTGCAGCTTGCAGGACGTGTCTTCTTCCATCTGGTTGAAAGCAAAAAGGAAGAATACCCCTTTGCTTTTTTAGCCACATATTCTGCGGAGGTTTCCAAAGATGGCAAATCAAAGCATCTTCCACTTAAGAATGCCCTTGTTGAATATGGAAAGAATAGTAGGAAACTATTGGAACTGCTTACAACAGTAAACAAGGCAGCTGAAAAAAGTACTTTTATTTCAGAACTTGTTGAGTCGGGAGAAATATTCCATCCACTGGGTTTGTCAGCTCAGGACGCCTACACCTTTCTGAAAGAAATACCATTATACGAAGAATCAGGCATTTTATGCCGTATGCCCAATTGGTGGAAAAACAAATCGGAGGCTTTAAAAATCTCCGTTAGTATTGGCAATAAGACGCCTTCCCGTTTAAGCTTTGATGCTCTTATCGATTTCAATGCTGAATTGTCACTCGGTGGAGAAAGCATTACAATTAACGAATTACAAAAGTTGATTTCGGAAGCGGAAGGTCTTGCTTTTATTAAAGGGAAATGGGTGGAGGTTGACCACAATAGGTTAAAGGAAAGCTTGAAGGCGTATGAGCAGGCCCAGAAATTAATGGGCAAAAGCGATATGAGCATGATTGAAGCAATGCGTTTTCAATTGAATACTCATAAAATATTGAATGTCTCCGGAGAAGCTTGTGAACTTGAAGTAACTAATGGGGAATGGCTAACTTCTGTTGTTACCCGATTGACGCATCCAGATACTATTGAGCCTATAGCATGTGGTGATGATTTTCAGGCCAGTTTGCGTACTTATCAGGAAATGGGGTTAAACTGGCTGCATTTGATGAAGACCCTTGGTTTAGGAGCGTGTCTTGCCGACGATATGGGACTGGGGAAGACTGTTCAGGTGATAGCACTATTAAATTACATCCGCTCCAAGAAGCATGAGAAAACCTTGCTTGTAGTCCCGGCATCCCTTATTGGAAACTGGATGAATGAGTTGATTAAATTTGCACCTTCATTAAAATATTATGTAATTCATCCTTCTGAAAATAAAAATTCCAAGCATGAAGATAACAGCTTCTTAGCGGAACACGACCTGTTTATCACCACATATGCGATGCTTGTAAAATTTGAATGGTTAAAAGACGTAACCTGGGATGCTCTAATCTTAGATGAGGCTCAGGCCATTAAAAATCCGGGCACAAAGCAAACCCGGGCGGTCAAACAAATAAAAGCAGCCTATAAAATAGCGATGACGGGAACGCCAATTGAAAACCGTCTTTCAGATTTGTGGTCTTTGTTTGATTTTTTAAATAAAGGACTTTTGGGAAGCGCCAAAGAGTTCACTAATTTTACCAAGCAGTTAAGGGAAAGCCATGAGGGCTATGCCAAATTGAAGCGAGTGGTAAGTCCGTGTATTCTGAGAAGATTAAAAACCGACAAAACTGTAATTACAGATTTACCTGAGAAAATTGAAATGAAAACTTATTCTTCACTCACCAAAAAGCAGGCGGCACTATACAGTTCCCTTGTTAATGACCTAAAGACAAAGCTTGAAGCTTCTGAAGACGGCATAGAGCGCAAAGGGCTTGTACTTTCGTCACTGATGAAATTCAAGCAGATTTGCAATCACCCGGACCAATACCTTGGTCAGAATTGCTATGCTGAGGAGGAGAGCGGGAAATATGCCAGGCTGCGGGAGATTTGTGAAACCATCTATGAGAAGCGGGAACGGGTGCTGGTGTTTACCCAGTTTAAAGAAATTACTGAGCAACTGCAAAGTTTTCTTGAGAGTGTATTTCAACATAAAGGGCTTGTTCTGCATGGCGAAACGGCTGTCACCAAAAGAAGGGCTATTGTGGACAAGTTCCAGGGACATGAGTATGTACCTTTTCTGGTGCTCTCAATTAAAGCTGGTGGTGTAGGTCTCAATCTTACGTCAGCCAACCATGTCATTCATTTTGACCGGTGGTGGAATCCGGCAGTGGAGAATCAAGCAACCGACAGAGCCTTTAGAATTGGCCAGCAGAAGAATGTTATTGTGCACAAATTTATCACGAGGGGTACAATCGAGGAAAAAATCGATCTGATGATTGAAGACAAAACCAAATTATTACAAGAAATCATTCCTGATATGCAGGAAAGCTGGATTACTGAAATGGATAATAAACAGTTGATGAATTTGTTCAAACTTTCAATATAATTATGGGAGGTGATTAAATGGCATATTATAACGGATTCCCAGAATATGTTCCTGTAGCAGAAAAAAAGCAGCAGGCTCAGAAGAGCATTGAGAAGCTTAAAAAGAAGAATCCGGATATTGCACCAGTTATTATCAGCGGCAGAAAACTAGCCAGAACTTGGTGGGGGAAGTCTTGGAATGATAATCTTGAGCGTTATTCGGATTATGCAAACCGTATCGGCAGGGGGCGCAGCTATGTTCGTCACGGAGCTGTATTGGATTTGCAGATTACCCCGGGTAATATCAGTGCGCTTGTGCAAGGAAGCGGAAGAAAACCGTATCAAGTAAATATTACCATTCAGCCATTGCTTAAGGGTGTTTGGGAAGCAATTACCCAAGCCTGTGCGGGTAAAATTGATTCTTTACCGGAACTTATTGAAGGCAAGTTCCCCAAGGCTCTCGCTGAATTGTTTATGGTGCAGGGTAAAGGCTTGTTTCCAGCTCCCAAAGAAATTTCCATGAAATGCAGTTGCCCTGACTGGGCTAATATGTGCAAGCATGTGGCTGCAGTTCTTTACGGGGTTGGAGCGCGACTTGACGAAAATCCTGAATTATTTTTTGTACTGCGCAATGTAAAAATAGAAGACCTTATCTCAGAGACTATTAATCAGAAGTCCCGGACACTGCTTGAAAAGTCTAATACAAAAAGCGGTCGAGTTATTGATGACACGGATATTTCCAGCATGTTTGGAATTGAGCTGGAGGCTGAACAGAAAAATGAGTTGAAAAAACCGAGGTGAACGAGTTATGGGTGTACACTATATAATAAATTGGTTCTTAGTTTTAGATAGTTCAGAAAGCTATAAAGAAATAGCCCAAAATGTTTGGTATACTAAAAATAATGGACAACGAATTTATCCGATTGCTTATGAAATCCCCTTAATTATTAAAGATCAGGGGTGTATAGCATTAGTAAGGATTTTAAATTTCAAAGTAAATCATAGTACAACCGAGATAGAATTTGAATTTGAAAGAAATTTAGCTATTGAAAATGAAATAGCTAGACATTATTATGAATTATATCTAATAAAGAAAAAATAGAAACGGACTTTTATAGCAACTAAGTGAGTGTGTAGTTTTAGGGGTTAGGATTTAAACTATATACATATGCACAATATACATATATTTTTATAACTTACAAAAAAGGATTTTTATGAATAATGTAGAATAAGTATTTTGTTCATTAGGATAATTAATGCTAATAGATGCTAGAAAATTAAGTACCTTTTGCTCACAATGGCGTGGCAGCAAAAATACTTGGGTACAACGGCGTTCCAAAGCATACTTTGGTGCGCCTTTTTATTTTTGAAAGGGGAGTATAAAATGAGTAATTGTAAATGTCAAACTGAAAAATCTTTTGAATCGGTAAGTTCCATATTTGGTTCCAATGTTTTCAATGATTTCACCATGAAAGAACGGTTACCTAAAAAAACTTATAAAGCCTTAAAGAAGACAATTGACGAGGGTCTCCCTTTGGATGAATCGGTAGCTGAAGTTGTTGCTAACGCAATGAAGGATTGGGCTATCGAAAAAGGTGCTACTCATTTTACCCATTGGTTTCAGCCCATGACCGGAACTACTGCGGAAAAGCATGATGCCTTCATTTCGCCGACTGACGATGGTAAAGTAATCATGGAATTCTCTGGTAAGGAATTAATCAAAGGTGAACCAGATGCTTCCTCTTTTCCCTCTGGGGGCCTGAGGGTAACCTTTGAAGCTAGGGGTTATACTGCCTGGGATTGTACTTCTCCGGCCTTTTTGAAGGAAGATACTGCAGGTGTTACTCTTTGTATTCCTACAGCTTTTTGCTCGTATACCGGTGAGGCTCTGGATAAAAAGACTCCGCTATTAAGATCGATGGAATCATTAAACAAGCAAGCTCTGCGGGTGCTGAGAGCATTTGGCAGCACTGCGAGTAGAGTAATTGCCACTGTTGGTGCGGAACAAGAATATTTTTTGGTGGATAAAGAACTTTTTAATAAGCGGAAGGATTTAATTTTAACCGGACGCACTTTATTTGGTGCAATACCTTCTAAAGGTCAAGAATTAGAAGATCATTACTTCGGCATTATAAAGGAGCGAATTGCCGGTTTCATGAAGGAATTGGATACCGAACTCTGGAAACTGGGTGTCACCGCCAAAACCAAGCACAATGAAGTTGCTCCAGCCCAGCATGAGCTAGCACCAATTTTCGGTACCACCAACGTGGCTACCGACCATAACCAATTGGTGATGGAAAGTCTTAAAAAAATAGCTAACCGCCATGGTTTAGCAGCCCTCCTACATGAGAAGCCCTTTGCCGGTGTTAACGGTTCAGGAAAGCATAACAACTGGTCACTTAGTACTAATGAGGGTCAGAACCTATTAGAACCAGGAAATACCCCTCACGATAATGCCCAGTTCTTGATTTTCTTATCTGCTGTAATTAGAGCAGTAGATGTATATCAGGATTTACTCAGAGTGTCTGCGGCTAATCCTGGAAATGACCATCGCTTAGGTGCGAATGAAGCTCCACCGGCAATTATATCGATCTTCTTAGGTGAGCAACTTACTGACATTCTGGAACAATTTAAAAATGCCGGAACTGCTTCAAGCTCCAAGCAAGCAGAGAAATTGACAATCGGGGTATCCACTTTACCGGCTCTGCCCAAGGATTCCACCGACCGGAACAGAACTTCACCCTTTGCTTTTACCGGTAATAAGTTTGAGTTTAGAATGGTTCCTTCTTCCGCTTCAATTTCCGGACCAAATTTTGTGTTAAATACTATAGTTGCTGAGGTACTTTCTGAAATAGCCGATGAATTAGAAGGTACTGCCAATATAGAATCTAAGGTTGAAGAAATTCTTAAACGGATAGTAACCCAACATGACCGGATTATCTTTAATGGTAATGGGTATTCCGATGAGTGGGTAGTAGCGGCTGAAAAACGGGGCTTATCGAATATTCGCTCTACGGTAGAAGCTATTCCCGCCCTGACCACAGAAGCATCCATCCGTGTTTTCGAAAAACATGGAGTTTTAAGTAAAGCGGAATTAGAATCCCGTCAGGAAATAGTACTAGAACAATATATTAAACAAATTAACATCGAGTCTTTAACCATGATTGAAATGGCAAAAAGGCAACTTCTGCCTGCCGGAATTAAGTTTGCTACCGAATTGGCCACTTCCATTAACGCTATCAAGGCAACTGGTATAGGAGCTGACATTAGCGCCCAAGAGGGGCTGCTCAAGGAAGTTTCCGGGGTGTTGGCTTCATTTAAGAAAAATACCGTTGAATTAGAAAAGGTAACTGTTCAGGCGTCAAAAATGAACGCAGATAGTTATGAACATGCGCAGTATTATCGGCAAGTGGTGTTTATGGCTATGAGTACCTTACGTGTAGATGGAGATACCTTAGAAACTCTGGTTTCCGCAGACCTCTGGCCAATTCCAACCTATGGTGAATTAATGTTTAACGTTTAGAAACTAATCTTTCTGAGGATACTATAAAAACTTAAATTCTTTAGTATAGTAAGAGCTGTCCTGATAACTTCTGGACAGCTCTTTTCTGGCTACATGGTTAATGGATGCTAGTGTAGTTTAAGAACTTGGCGGCTGTGTAGCACTATTCGGATAGGGAATTGTCTGTTATAATTGGTAATGCAGGTATTTTTTCGGGTTTTATAGTTTAGGGGTTAATTGGGCAGTTAGGCAGGTTTTAATGGTCTATTTGGTAAAGGAGACTAATCCGTGACTAACTTTAAGGATTTTGCAAGTTTAGGAGTTCGACCCTTTCTCGTGGAGAAGCTTAACAAAATTAATATAGTAAAGCCAACAGAGGTTCAGGCTTTGGCCATTCCGTTAGTTTTGGATGGTAGAGATGTTATGATCCAGGCCCCAACGGGTACTGGGAAAACTTTGGCTTACTTATTACCAATATTAAGCAATTTAGAATTGATGAGCAAAGAGATTCAAGCTTTGGTTTTGGCCCCCTCTAGAGAACTAGCTATCCAGATTACCCATGTAACAAATGACCTTAGTGCAGAGGGTTTACTTGGTGTACCTTTGCTGGGTGGGGGGAATCTAGAACGCCAAATTGACAGCCTGAAAAAAAGACCGCAGATTATTGTGGGAACGCCAGGAAGGGTATTAGAATTAATTAAAAAACGCAAAATCAATGCTCAGACTATCAAACAAATAGTAATCGATGAAGGGGATAAAATGTTTGGGCTAGGCTTCATGGGGGACATAGCAGCGATAATTAAAGCGACCCAGAAGGATCGGCAAATAATGCTATTTTCAGCAACCCTAAATGATGAAATTATAGCTAAAGCTAGTACTGTCATGAAAGCTCCGGAGATAAAAAGGGTAACTGAGCAAAGCAGAACAGCCGGAACCATTGACCATATCTTTTTTATGGCTGGTGAAAAGGATAAAACAGAAACTTTACGAAAACTTGTGGCAATCTACCGTCCCCAAAAAGCAATGGTTTTCATCAATCATAATGAGGGAGTTGGACATCTGACCAAACGTCTGAGCAGTTTTGGGTTGCGAGCTGCCGGGTTACATAGTGATTTGCCCCAACAGGAGCGGAAGAAGATTATGGACATGTTCCGCCGGGGTGAAGTACAATTATTAGTGACTACCGATTTACTGTCCAGAGGCTTGGATGTGCCTGGGGTAGACTTTATTTTTAACTTTGATATTCCCCTTAATGAGGAACACTATATTCACCGGGTTGGACGAACTGGTCGGGCCGGAAATAAGGGAACTGCTATCAATCTAGTGACGGAGAATCAAAAATTTATTATGGGCAAGTATCAAAAACTGTTGCGAGCCGAAATAAAACTTTACGGGATAGTGGCTGATAAAGTTATTCCAATTGTGCTAAAAAGAAAGACTAAAAAGGATATATAGGTAAAAGGTCAAGTGGTAAAAAGTATTAAAATGGAAGAAAGGATGAGTGAATATGACGGATAAGTATAAAGAGGCGTTGTTAGCCGTCTTGGAAGCAAAAAAAAATAAAGCCCAGGAACAGGATAAGCCTAGGCATGATATCTTTAAGGGCAAGGGTTCAAAAAGGGCAGGCATAAAAAAGCTTAAAAAGGGCGGAGTTTTTGACAAGTAGGTGGATTCCTTTTGGAGTCCTAGTACTCAATATTGACCAGAGCTTCCCAGGTAATGTAGATTTCCTCTCCAGACTCATCTTGCACAACTACCCGTTCATCGTCATAACGGAGGATTATAGCATGAGTTTCCTCCACTAATTTATGGGCAACTAGGTGGAAGAAAGCAAGTTTTGTTTGATCCTTTAGCCATTTCCGAACTTGAGATTCGCGGATTTCCATGGATTATACCTCCTTAATATCAAAGTCCTAACCATAGTTTAGCCCAAATTCGTCCAAAAGCCAAGGTGATGGACTAAGCTGTGTCTACATTCAACAAAAAATAGGGAGGCTAAGCGATTGGAAATAAATTTGAAGAAGCTTGCTTTATTATCATTGGTCTTAATACTAATGAGCTTAGTGATGTTTGGCTGTGGAACGAAAAAATTACAAGTTGTTAAGGTATCTTTTGACGATGCTCCTTCTGAGGCAGGAATAATCTTGGGGGACAAGCTTGAATTTTTTGAACAACAAGGTATTAAGATAGAGTATATAAAATTTAACTCAGATGCTGAGGAGCTTGCTGCAATTGCTAGTAATCAAGTGGATATCAGCAGAGTAAATACCAATTCCGATTTATTTAACGCCTTCAACAAGGGAAGCCGGATGAAAATTGTAGCTGACGGTGGACATAATACTGATAAGCAAATTGCTGTTCTTTTGTACAGTCAAGAATTTGACAGGAAGTCTGATTTAGGTAAAAAGTTCATGGTTGGTTACATCAAAGGTGTACGGGCTTACAATGATGCTCTAGTTGAAGGTGACAAAGATCAAGAAAAAATTATTGACATTCTAACTGATAACACCTTAATTGATCAAGCTGACCTCATCATTAAAATGAACCTACCAAGCCTGTTCCCTAATGGTGACATCCTAAAGGAAGATGTTATCAGGGACCAGAAGTTGTATTTGAGTAAAGGCTTGGTTAAGACTGAAGCTAATGTTGATCAACTAGTGACAACCAGCTATATTGATTATGCCAATGCCAAGATCGGTAAATATCAAAAATCCCAATAATAATCAGCTAATAAATATTATAATAAATGTATGGTTGGCGAGAGGAAAGGAGTGCAAAAATGTATATTAGCACCAGGGGGAATTATCCAAAGGTACAGGCTGCGGAAGCAATAAAATTGGGAATGGTTCCGTCAGGCGGATTATTTGTCCCTGAGAAAATTCCTGTGCTTAGCAAAGCAGATTGTTTTAAGATGGCAGGGTTAAGCTACCGGGAAATAGCCAAGCGAATTATTGGGTTATACTTGGAGGATTATTCCGAGGAAGAAATCGCCTCGTCTGTTGCTAAAGCATATAGTGCAACCAACTTTAACCCTTTAATTGCCCCCTTACATAAACTTGCGACAGGAACTCACATTTTAGAGCTCTGGCATGGTCCAACTGCAGCTTTTAAGGATATAGCCCTGCAGATTATGCCATATTTACTATCGATGGCCTTGCAAAAACTTAAGTCAGACAAGGAGACTGTCATCCTGGTGGCTACCTCCGGAGATACTGGGAAGGCGGCTTTGGAAGGCTTTAAGAATGTAGCTGGAATAAAAATCATAGTTTTTTATCCTTATGCCGGTGTGAGCAAAATCCAAGAACTGCAAATGTCCACAACTGATGGCAACAATACCTATGTGGTGGCTGTCCACGGGAATTTTGATGATTGTCAGAATGCGGTAAAAGATATCTTTGGAGATAGCGGGTATAACCAGCTCCTTAATTCCCAGGGCTTTGAGCTGTCCTCGGCAAATTCCATCAATTGGGGAAGATTGTTACCGCAAATTGTATACTACTTTTCCGCTTATGCCGGATTGTTGGCTGCGGGAGAAATTCAAGCAGGTGAAAAGATTAATTTTGTAGTTCCCACTGGTAATTTCGGTAATATTCTAGCTGGCTATTATGCTTTGCGGATGGGTCTGCCGATTAATAAACTAATTTGTGCTTCTAATGACAATAATGTGTTAACTGACTTTTTTAGGACGGGCGGATATGACCGAAACCGCGAATTCTACACCACCAACAGCCCGTCCATGGATATTATAATTTCCAGTAATTTAGAGCGTTTTCTCTTTGAAGTTACAAACCATGACGCAGCTAAGATTAACAAGTGGTATTCAGATTTACAGGACCAGGGGCACTTTGTAGTGGATCAGCAGACTAAGCAGTATATCGAAGGAATACTTATTGCAGCATTTGCCACTGAACAGGACACTATTTCCACCATCAAGGAAGTTTTCGATAAACAGGGTTATACTCTGGATACCCATACTGCGGTGGGTGTTAAAGTGTATAATGACTATGTGGCAGAAACCGGGGACAAGACCTGTACCGTTATTACGGCAACTGCCAACCCCTATAAATTTAATTCTAGCGTGCTCCAGGCCATCCAAGGCTCCGGGGCATTGGAGGGTAAAAACGAATTCCAAGTCTTGGAGGAATTACACAGAGTGACGGGAATGCAGCTTCACCCAGGGCTTAAGGACTTGGATAATAAGCCAGTCCGTCATAATCGGGTATGTGATAAACAGGAGTTAAGAGCTGTTGTCTCAGAGATTTTAGCATTAAAATAGGCCCTTTTGTAAATCAATATTAAAGAAAAATTACCACAGTATGACAGGAGGGACAAGCATGGGAGAAAAAATAGTAATCATCGGGGGAGTTGCTGCCGGAGCAAGTGCGGCAACCAAGGCTAGAAGGACTGCAGAAGATGCTGAAATAATAATATTTGAACGTGGGGACTATGTGTCTTTTGCCAATTGTGGCTTACCATATTATGTAGGCGGAGAAATTAGAGAACGTGAACAACTCTTTCTAGTCTCTCCAGAAATGTTTAAACAAAGATTTAACATTGAGGTAAAGGTTAAGCACGAAGTAGTAAGTATTAACCGGTCGGAAAAATATGTGGAAGTACTTGACCAAAGCACCGGAGCAAGCTTTAATCAGCCGTATACCAAGCTAGTTATTGCCACCGGGGGGACTCCGGTTCGACCTCCTATTCCAGGGATTAATTTACCAGGAATATCTACCTTGTGGACTGTGCCTGATGTGGATAGTATTATGCAGACAATTGCTACTCGACAGGTGGATACAGTGGCTATTGTTGGCGGGGGATTTGTAGGTTTAGAGACTGCTGAAGCCTTTATTAACCGGGGTGTTAAGGTACACATCGTGGAAATGCTTACCCAAGTGATGATGCCAATGGATCCAGAAATGGCGGGAATTATTGCGGGGCAGCTAGAAGAAAAAGGGGCAGAGGTCATTTTAGGAGATGGAGTTGCTCAGTTCCATGGGCAGAGTAGAATAGAAGAAATAGAACTAGCCAGTGGGCGTAGGATTAAGGTAGATCTGGCCGTAGTAGCTGTGGGGGTTAAGCCTGAGCTTAAGTTGGTAACGGATGCAGGCTTAAGCTTGGGGGAAACCAAAGGTGTGTTGGTAAACGAAAAAATGCAGACCTCCGACCCGGCTATCTATGCCGCTGGAGATATTGTGGAATCGATAAATTTATTGACGAATAAAAAGGTTAGAGTTCCACTGGCTGGGCCGGCCAATAAGCAGGGTAGGGTTGCCGGTGCTAATGCTGCTGGGGGTAATTTGGCATTTGAAGGGGTATTGGGGACAATGGTGGTCAAGGTTTGTGATATAACCGCGGCTAAAACAGGTCTTAATGAGCGGGAAGCAACTGAAGCTGGATTAGATTATTTTGTTTCTTATACCCACAATGGAGATCACGCCGGATATTATCCAGGGGCTAAACCAATGGTATTTAAATTACTGGCGGAAAAAGGTACCGGGCGGATTCTGGGAGGTCAAATCGTTGGTTATCATGGTGTAGATAAAAGAATAGACGTCTTAGCTACAGCCATCTACGGCAAGATGACAGTTAAAAATCTGGAGAATTTGGATTTAGCTTATGCGCCGCCCTATTCATCGGCAAAAGACCCGGTAATTATGGCTGGTTTTGTAGCAGCAAATGTACTAAGGGGAGAAGTGGAGCTTATTACCGGAGCACAATTATTGGAGGGTATAAAACGGGAAGAAGATATACAGGTCGTGGATGTAAGGACAGACGAGGAATTTAATTATAAACATATTGGGGGAGCTAAACACATCCCGGTGGACTCCCTGCGGAACAGGGTAGGAGAATTAGATCCGGGGAAGACTACTGTGGTATACTGTGGAGTAGGCTACCGCTCTTACCTGGCTTACCTGATTCTGCGAGCCAAGGGGTTTTCCAAGCTCAAAAACTTTAGCGGGGGTTTTCAAAGCTGGCTCTTGACAGAGGCAGTGCAAAAAGATTAAGCAAGCAACCTAACGCCTAAAAATAATAAGGTTATGGATAAGGCCCTAATAATTAAGGGGCCTTTTATTTTTTTAGCTAAACGGGCCCCAACCTGAGCACCGATGATAGCGCCTATGGCTAAGTATGCCGACATCCGTAGATCTACATTTCCGAGGTAAAGATGGGAGGTGCCGGCAAAGAATGAGGAGATTGTTAGGATGAGGTGGGAAGTAGCGGTGGCTAAATGAGGAGGAAAACCCAAGAGATAAATCATTAAGGGGACATGGATAACTCCTCCGCCAATCCCCAGAATGCTGGCAAGAAAACCCACAAAGAAGCTGGATAATATACCCCATTTCAGGTCATATGAAATTATGTAGCTATTGCCAAATGCATCAGTAAGCGTTTTTTGTTGGTCTAGTTTTTTGTGGAGTGAGCTTTGTTCATTAGCTGCCGCTGTTTCGGTATTTAAGGAACGATAAAAGATATAGATGGCAACAAGGATTATGAAGCTAGCAAAAAAGCTTCGAAGGGCAGGTCCGGAAAACCACTGAGCGGCATAAGCTCCCAATATTGACCCGGGAAGGGTAGCTAAAGCGAACCTCCAGGCTGTTGGGTAATCGATTCGTCTTTGTCTTGCATAGACATAACTACCGGATAGCGCATTGAAAAAAACAACTGCCAGCGAAGTTCCCACAGCTAACTGGGGGGTAAAGTGTTTGGCTAATAAAAGGTAAGGGACCATTAGGAATCCCCCGCCGGCTCCAATTATTGTGCCAATTATCCCGGCCAGTAGACCTATTAAAATTGATCCAGCATCTGTGAGCATTTTAACCTCCGGTAAAGAATTTGACACTAAAAAATATACTCCTATTTTGGGGTTAATGCAAATTATTGTTACACAACAATATTACATTATTATTCCAAGTTATTATTCTGCCCCGGACAGGATAAACTAACTGTGTGTTTTTTCTGCTGGCAGGAATTTACCAGCAGCTGCTCAAAAAATATTAACACATTATTTTGGGAGTGATAAAATGCCGGAGACATTAGAAGTAATGCTACGTACTTTAGGTGCTTTTTTCGTAATTCTGGTGCTAACCAGGATATTAAATAAGGAACAAATTGGCCAGTTGACTTATTATGAGTATGTAACCGGAATAACTATAGGCAGCATGGCGGCAACTGTAGCCATTGACACTCAAGTGAAATTTTTACCTGATGTACTGGGGCTAATCCTTTGGGTGGTGCTGACTTATTTAGCGGGTTATGCCTCATTGAAAAGTAGAGCAGCCAGGAAGCTATTGGAGGGTGAACCTACTGTTTTGGTGCACAATGGTAAAATCCTAGAACGCAATATGGCCAAGCTTAGGTATAATCTGGATGATTTACTCATCCAGCTGCGGAATAAAAATGCCTTTAATATTGCTGAGGTGGAATTTGCCATCCTTGAACCGAACGGTGAGTTAAGTGTTTTATTAAAATCTCAGAAGCGCCCGCTAACCCCCCAGGACCTCCAAATTCCTACCAAGTACGAAGGGGTGCCTAGCGAGCTTATTGAGGACGGAAAAATTATTCGCGCCAACCTGCAGCAAGTCCACGTGGACGAGCAGTGGCTACTTAACGAATTACGCAAACAAGGAATTAATGATGTCCAAGAGGTTGAATATGCCAGTTTGGACAATGAGGGGAAATTATTTGTGGACAAACGTCAAGATAATTTAACTAATGTGCTGGATGTCACGGATAAAAAAAGGTGAAAAACTCAAACCTGATTTAAAGGGATAAACTTAACGGGTAAATTTAACGCTAAAGGTGGTGATTTAATGCCTATGCAAAATCCAAAGCATAAGCTGGGTTCTCAGGAACCTACACCTGAACAAAAACGGTATATTAAAATGGTTAACCGGTTAAAACCAAAACCACCGATTTTTAAAAATGTGCTGTTTGCCTTCCTAGTAGGGGGAAGCGTTAGTATTATCGGTCAGGCATTGACGTACCTTTATATGTACCTATTAAAATTAAACCCGGTGGAAGCAGGTGGACCGGTTGCGGCAACCATTATTTTAATGGCCTCCTTACTTACGGGGTTTGGAGTTTACGACAAGCTGGCCAAACACGCTGGAGCAGGACTGGCTGTTCCGGTAACGGGATTTGCCAATTCCATGACCTCAGCGGCGTTAGAATTCAAAAGAGAGGGCCTGGTATTAGGAGTAGGCAGTAAGATGTTCTCACTGGCAGGCTCAGTGATTGTTTTTGGCGTGTTTTCGGCGATGCTGGTCGGGCTGATATCTGCACTCATCTAAACTGGGAGGAAAGCTAATGAGCAAAAAGGTGGGCAAACAGTCGGTTATGTTAGCAAATCCGCCAGTGTTAATTAGTAGGGCGGCGGTAGTGGGGCCAAAGGAGGGGCAAGGTCCATTGAGGGAGTTTTATGATTATATTTATTCAGACAATATTTGCGGGCAAGCTAGTTTTGAGAAAGCAGAACGTCATATGGTACAAAACGCCTGCTATCTTGCCTTAAATAGCTGTGGTAAGATTCCCAAAGAAATGGACTATTTCCTAGCCGGTGACCTCTTAAACCAGACTACGACCTCGAGCTTTAGTGCGGTACAGCTGGAAATTCCCTTTTTCGGGCTTTACGGGGCTTGCTCCACGATGGGGGAGTCGCTATCTTTAGCTGCCATGCTAATTGATGGTGGTTTTGCCGACTATGTGCTGGCGGCAACCTCCAGCCATAATAGTACATCTGAACGCCAGTACCGCTATCCTACGGAATATGGTGGACAACGCCCTCCCTATGCCCAATGGACGGTAACTGGGGCTGGGGCAGCAGTAGTAGCCAAAAATGGCCAAGGACCACGGCTTACCTGGATAACAACAGGTAAGGTTATGGATATGGGAATTAAGGATCCCTTTAATATGGGGGCTGCTATGGCTCCGGCGGCGGCTAAAACCATCATTCAACACTTTTGCGACACCGGTAGAGGACCTGATTATTATGATTTAATTGTAACCGGTGATTTGGGGCGTTTCGGACATGATTTAACAGTAAAGTTAGCTATTTCCGGGGGAGGTTTCGACCTTAGCCAAAATTATCAGGATTGTGGCATGATGATTTATGATGGTAAGCAGGATGTGCATTCGGGTGGAAGCGGTTGCGGATGTTCGGCAGTAGTGACATATGGATGTTTATTAAAGGAAATGGCTAAAGGTACTTATGAGAAGGTATTAGTTGTTGCTACCGGGGCTTTACACAGCCCGACAACCTTTCAGCAGGGGGAAAACATCCCGGCCATTGCTCATGCTGTTGCTCTGGAGAATCTACCGAAGCTTGACTGAGGAAATATAGAAACTTGAGGAGAACTAGGCAATTTAGGCAATTTAGGGAATTTAGGTTATGAGAGGAGGGTAACTATGGAATTAATGATGTTTGTAAAGGCTTTTATCGTGGGAGGGCTAATTTGTGTTTTTGCCCAATTATTATTTGACTTAACTACCTTGACCCCGGCACATGTGTTAGTAGGACTAGTAGTTGCTGGGGCGGTGCTTGCTGGCTTAGGGCTTTATGACCCGCTTGTGAAGTTCGCTGGAGCGGGGGCTACAGTGCCAATTTCCAGCTTTGGCAATGCTCTGGCTAAAGGGGCCATGGCCGAAGCCTCTCAGCGGGGAGCTCTGGGGGTATTGACGGGGATGTTTGAGTTAACAAGCACTGGAATTACAGCGGCAATTATTTTTTCTTTTGCAGTGGCTTTAGTTTTTAATCCGAAGGGATAACTAAGTTGAGAACTTGACGAAGGAGGTGACAAAAATGACAGTGCAAACCGACCTGAAAAAGGCGGCAGCAGCTGCCCAGAGTGCTTTAGGGAGCTATCAGACCTTTGCTGAATCTACTCAGGATCAGGCGGCAAAGTTAATGTATCAAGAACTAGCCGTGGATATGGAACGCCATGTTGATGTCTTAAATGCCAGGCTTAAATATTTATCAAACATTAATCCTCTAAACCAGCAGCTAACATAATGAGTGATAAATGCAATAACTCAAAAATTTTGGGGGTGAAATTAGTGACCAGTGAAAGTTTAATCTGGGTAGGACTTGTAGCAATGTTAACCCTAGCTATGTTCCTTACTGTACCCATACCTAATATTAATAGATTATTGCTGTTTGGGTTAGTAGGTGGATTTGGGTTGGGCATAGTAGTAATGACAATAATGGATCCGGTTCTACATCTTTCCGGATATAAGTTTGCCAGCTTGCCTGGTTTGCTTGGAATTCCGGTTTTGGCAGCTATGGCATGGTTTCCTGCCGAAATTATTTTTGCAAATTACTTTACGAAGATGGATAATAAAACAAGCGTTTATTTATTGGTAGTAGCTGCTGCTTTTGGTGCCACCCTATTGGACTATTTATGTTTACGCATGGGAATACGAGAATTTATAAAGTGGAATTTGTTCAACTCTTTTATATTGTCTTTGGCTATCCACACTGCTTTAGGCTACTATCTATGGGTCACCGGCTATGCCCGCGAAAAAATAAGTTAAGAACATAGCAGGCTGTAGAAAAACCCGTATGCGAAGCCAGACAGGGAATTTCGACAGCCTGCGCTCTTTTTAATGAAAGAACCCCTTTTCTGTGCCAATAATTCTACGACCAATTTGGCTTATGGGGGGTAAGGATTCGGTATATTCGTTGAGCAAACGGATAATGGCATACTCCTTGTTGATATTTAAGTCAATCTCATATAACCTATCAAGCTGATTTCGATGACTATCTAGGATTATCCTAACAACCGGGCGTTCAGAAGCTTCTATGCGGGAAATTACTACCACCCCAACCTCCCCGGAACTAAGTACTACAATAGAACCAACTGGGTATAACGAAACAGTTTTTATAAATAAATTAACTATATTCAGGTCGAGATGTGAGCCCGACGACTCTTGCAAAATCTGAAGTGCTGTCATCGGGTCATAAGCAGGACGGTAAATTCGGTCAGAGGTCATTGCGTCATAAACATCGGCGATAGCGGTAATTCGGGCGTATTCATGGATTTCAGTTCCTTTTAATCCTCTGGGATAGCCACTGCCATTGAATTTTTCATGATGTTGTAAAGCTACATTGGCGGACAGTATATCTATTTCTTCCCGTTTACGTAGAATTTCAAAACCCAACAGGCTATGCTCTTTAATCCCGGTAAATTCTTGTGGAGTGAGCTGTTGCTGTTTATTCAAGATAGTTTTGTTGATACAGGCTTTACCCAAATCGTGAAGTAAACTACCAATTCCTAAATCCCTCAACTGAAGTTGATCGTAGTTTAGCTTTAGGCCAATTACTACCGAAAGAATACACACACTGACACTATGACCAAAGACTTCCTCGTCATATTTGCGGATGTCGTTCAAACTCACTAAGACATGACGATTGGCAAGAATCTCTTCAAGTAGCTTATTGACAATCACTCTAGAAGCACCCAGATTAATTTTGCCCCTAAGTTCAATTTGATCGAAGGCTTTTTTTACTTCGCTTTGGCTCTGGATTCTAGTTAGTTCAGATACAACTTCGGGGGGCTGCTCAATATCATTAAACCGACTATCTTTAATAAAAATCGCAGGGATACCAAATTCCAACAGGCGTCGGATATACCTTTCATCAAGAACCTTACCTGCAGCTAGTAGGATATTACCGGTCGCACTATATATTGATTTACCAAGAATCATCCCGGGCACTATTGCTTCAATTCTAACTTTTAGCACGAAGTCACCTCCTAGATAATACCCCTTCGCAGGATGTTATTTCCAATATATTCATAAATGTATTTTACTATAAATTTTTCTCTACACTTTTATTATAATTAAATTATCTCAGGTATACAAACAAATTTTAGAGTTTACTGACGGGGTATTATGTAGCTTAGCGTAAAACTTTATAGCGGTTTTTGCAGCAAAAGCCGCCAGTATATTCCTACCCAGCCAGTACAGGAGCTATCATTAACAATAGTTTTTTCCCGTAGGATGAATTGGTGATAGAGGCTGTCAACTTCCTGTTCAGTAAGACAGCAAATTTCAGGCAAGCCACAACCAGGCTGATCGGTCCAGAGGATGGTCAGCAAGGCCAGCCCACCAGGTAGTAAAACCCTGCTTATTTCCTCCAGAACCTGTTGCCGACGATGGGCTCTCTCTGCTGTGAATACATGTAGTAGACCAAAATTATATACTACCCCAAAGGATTCGGAGAGAAAAGGCAGGCTGCAAGCATCGGCCAGCCTAAAATCCACATTAGTGGTTAAGTTCAGGCGGGAAATAACCTTTTCCGCTAAATCGATACCCACCACTTGGAAACCCTGAGTAGCCAGATAAAGTGAATCTCTACCATTACCGCAAGCAAGATCAAGCAGGGGAAGTTGCTTGCGGTCAGCAAATATCTGAGCAGCATATTCAGCGGTTTGACTGGGACCCTGAGCCAGAGCCCGTTCTGTTTCTAACAATTCACTAAAGTCCATTGCACCCATTGGCTAATCTCCTTATCAAGTCTGCTGTCCTAATATTATTAGCTATGATGCCGGCAATCTCCTGCTATAATTTGTTTCGTAAAAAGAAGACAAAGAAGCCTGCAGTTTTACGTTGGGCTGTGGTGGGGGGACGCATAAGTCTTGAACAATGTAGCTACTGGCACCCAGAAAAAACATGGTTTTTCGATAGTGGTGAATTTCCCACCTTGTATAGTATATTGGAATGGGCCAACCCTTATGAGAAAAAGTTCTTAGCTGAGAATAGGTTATTGCGGTAGGGTACATAATAAGAGCAGACGAATTATTTATAACTGGAGGGTTGATTTTGAATACGGAAGTTGATCAAGATTTGTGCATAAGCTGTGGTGCTTGTGTTAGTCTTTGTCCAGAGGTTTATGACTGGAATGATGACCAAAAGGCTGAAGCCAAAGCTGGGGGAGCGGTACCAACTAATCTTGAGGAATCAGCAAAAGAAGCTGCTGGTAGTTGCCCCACAGATGCTATAAAAACTCATTAAAACCTAAAAATATTGCTTTAATACTTGTATCGAAATTTGAACTGCACCCCATTGTGTAATTTAGGGGTGCAGTTTAGTTTTTCTTGAGGAGGAAAAAGTTATGTTAGGTCGAAGTTTTGGATGTAGATAGCAAAGGAGGCTAAAGGATGAAAATTGTATCAAGTGCAAGCATCATTGACTTATCTAAAGGTTATTAAAATATAGTAACATAAGGAGTGAAAGCTGAATGAAGAATGCTTTCCAACTGGCTATTAGCATCCGGATATTGACCAATGTGGAGGAGTTTGTCCAGTGTGAGAGCTTGCAGACGGAAGTGTGGGGAACAGGGGAACTATCTGTGGTTCCAATGACTCAGCTACTAACGGCAAGCAAGAATGGGGGAATGGTTCTGGGAGCCTTCACTCCCAATGGGAAGATGATTGGCTTTTGTTATAGTTTCCCCGGTCTGGTTAATGGGGAGATCATCATGAGTTCACACATGATTGGACTTTTGAAAGAATATCGTGGTGGTGGAGTTGGGTACAGGCTCAAGCTAGCCCAAAGAATTTATTCCTTGGAACGGGGAATAAAACGGATTAACTGGACGTTTGATCCTTTAGAAAGTGCTCATGCTGTATTAAATATCCGTAAGCTTGGGGGGACAGTGCGAACTTATTATGAAAATCTTTACGGGAATAGTCCGGACTTGTTAAACCAGAAGCTTCCCTCTGACCGACTTCTTGTGGAATGGTATATTAATAGCACTAGAGTGGTAGAGAGGATAAAAGTGGGGGATCAGTTAGGCAATGAACTTTCTCCGGAGGGCTTGGTATCACAGTTGCTTGTTCAGGAAACTACTTTTGGCATCCCGGAAATAACTGATACCAGATTCGGATTACGTGAAGAACGGTTATTTTTAGAGGTTCCCCGGAATTTTTATGTGCTTAAAAAAACTGATCCAGATTTAGCATGGGCCTGGCGACATGAAGTAAGGAGGGCTTTGACTCATTATTTTATTAGGGGGTATTTAATTACCGATTTTGGCTATTTGGGTGATCGTCAGGGCTACGTTTTGGAACAAAAAGCAATAGATCAGCTCTAAAATGCTTAGAACTAAATGGCACAGAGCTTAATCGGGTAAGCTTTAGCACTGAATAACTCCAAAAAGTACCGTATTCTATAAACGAATAAATTCGGTACTTTTTTCTTTGGGTTTATTAAACTTGTAGAGGAAAAAGGGCTATAAAGTCGAATTGAATATAGCAGCAACGAAAGGAGTTGAAATGAAAATGGTTGGACATCCGGAGGTTCCGGTTAATAAGCTATACAAGGCATGTAGTCCAAGAACTTTTTCCTTTAAGACAACAGAAGAGGTTGCGCCAATTAATACAATTATTGGTCAGACCAGGGCTCAAAAGGCCATGGAATTTGGACTCCGTATTAAAAAACAGGGTTATAATATTTTTCTATCAGGACTAACTGGAACAGGTAAACTTACCTATGCCAAGGCATTTGTAATGGAACGAGCCAAAAAACAACCTGTTCCTAAGGATTGGTGTTATTTCTATAACTTTAATTTAACCAGCCAACCTAAGGCACTAAGTCTACCCTCTGGGATGGGAAAAGAATTTTGTAAAGATGCCCGTGAGTTAGTGAGTGCCCTTAAGATAGAAATTCCCAAAGCCTTTGAGGGTGATGATTGTGAACACCAAAAGCGGGATATTTTACAAGAACTTGAAGAAGAGAGTGAAGAACTTTTCAGTGAGTTAAATGAGTTAGCGGAGAAAAAAGGTTTTTCGCTGAAGAGGACTAACACAGGTTTTATCAGTCTTCCGTTGGTTAATGGGGAGCCTGTCAATGAAGAAGAATTTGAGAAACTAGATGAAGCCACCCAGGAGGACATAGATGAACGCTCTGTGGAGATTCAAGATAAAGCAACGGATATAGTATGTATCATCAGGAGAATGGAAAAGCAAACTCAGGATAAAATTCGTCGCTTAGAGTCGGATATTGCACTCGGTGCCGTCGGTCACTTAATTACTGACGTCCAGGAAAAGTATAAAGCTTATCCGGAAGTAGTGCAATTTCTAAATAGCGTTAAAGAAGATATCCTGACCAATCTAGATGATTTTAAGCCAGAAGAAGAGGAAGAAGGCCCGCTGGCCATATTATCCAGAAAGAAGAATCAGGATCCGTATGCTAAATATATCGTCAATCTATTAGTTGATAATAATGGGGCGGAAGGGGCTCCGGTTATTTATGAACCCAACCCTACATTTGCCAACTTAATTGGACGGGTTGAGTATGAAAATGATTTGGGTTCCCTAAGTACTGACCAATCGCAAATCAAAGCTGGTGCTTTACATAGGGCCAATGGTGGCTATTTAATTCTCCAGGCTAAAGATGTATTATCCCACCCCCAAGCCTGGGAAGCATTGAAAAGAGTGTTACGCACTAAAGAGGTTAGGATTGAAAACCCTAATGATAATCAAGGTGCCAATGTTGTGGCTACTTTGCAACCAGAACCTATTCCGGTAGATTTAAGAGTTATCCTGACCGGTAGTGCAGAGGTGTATCAAACTCTTTATCATTATGATGAAGAATTTGAAAAATTATTTAAAATAAAAGCAGAGTTTGACTATGAAATGAAACGGAACCCGCAAAATGTCCAAATGATGGCATCCTTTATTAGTGCTCATTGCATTAAGGACGGGCTCCGACATTTTACTCAAAAGGGCGTAGCCAAAGTAATTGAACATAGTTCCCGGCTGGCAGAGCATCAGGAAAAACTTTCTACCTGTTTTAATGATATTGTAGAAATTCTCTATGAGGCCGATGCCTGGGCCGATATACTAGGCAGCGAATTAGTTACTGCGGAGCATGTTCAGAAGGCGGTTTCAGAAAAGGACATTCGTTCTAACCTCTGGGAAGAGAAGTTAGGGGAACACTTGGCACAAGGTTATATCCTATTAGATACCTCGGGGGAAAAGGTAGGTCAAGTCAATGGGCTGACCATCCTGGATTTCGGGGATTACGCTTTTGGTAAGCCGACTAGAATAACCGCTTCCACTTATGTAGGGGAGGAAGGGGTTATAAATATTGAACGGGAGACTAGAATGAGTGGGAAGGTCCACGACAAAGGTCTGTTAATACTTTCCGGTTATTTGGGTGGCAAATTTGCTCAGAAGTCTCCGTTAGCACTGGGAGCAAGCCTATGTTTTGAACAGTTGTATGATGGTGTGGAGGGGGATAGCGCCTCTAGTACAGAACTCTACGCCATTCTTTCTAGCCTTTCGGGGTTTCCGATAAAACAAGGCTTTGCAGTAACTGGATCGGTAAACCAGAAAGGGGAAATACAGCCCATCGGGGGAGTAAACCAAAAAATCGAAGGGTTTTTTGACACTTGTAAGGCTCGGGGACTAACCGGGGACCAAGGTGTGCTAATCCCTCATCAAAATGTGATTAATTTAATGCTCAAACAGGAAGTAGTTTCGGCAGTACGTAAGGGCTTGTTCCGCATTTTCCCGGTACGTACTATTAATGAAGGTATTGAGATACTCACCGGAGTGCCGGCCGGAGAACCCCAAGCAGACGATAATTACCCCGAAGGTACAGTAAACAGTCAGGTTCAGAAGAAGCTTCAGGAGTATTCGGACATTATCGCCTCCACCGGGGACTAATTATTAATCTGGGGCATAATTAAATTTATTCAATTAAATTTATTCAGGTAAAATAATATTGAATAATTATGCACTGCATGGTATACTTATTCTCATTAAAGAAAGGTGTAGGTGCCAATGATTATTCGAAAAGCTAAAATGCATGATGTAGAGATTATACATTCTTTAATTAATGATTATGCAAGCCAGAAGCTAATGTTGGCCCGTTCACGACATTCCTTTTATGAGGGATTAAGGGAATTTACTGTGGCCGAAATGGAGGGCAAGGTAGTCGGTGTGGGAGGACTACATATCCTGTGGGAAGATTTGGCTGAAATCAGGGCTTTAGCCATTTCGCCAACCGAGACTAAGCAAGGTATTGGTTGGCAATTAGTAAAAGCATTGGTTGAAGAGGCCAAAGCGTTAGGGATTCCTAAAATATTTGCCTTAACCTATCAGACAGGCTTTTTTGAAAAATGTGGCTTTACAGTGGTTCCATTGGATACATTACCCCATAAAGTATGGAAAGAATGCATGGATTGTCCTAAATTTCCCAAGTGTGATGAAACTGCGCTAGTTCTAGACCTGGGAAGTCTGGAGTAAAGGTATTAAAATAGTCTGAATTATCGGGTAAAATCTGTGTTAATTAATCTTGTATAAACCTGTGGATAACCTGGGGACAAATTATCGATAAATAGAAGCAAAAAGTAGCTACAATTCAAGGCTAAACTACAGGGAAGTACTGGTGTTAAAGGGTTGTGGCGTTTTTAACTAATTGGGGCTAATCCAAGCACTCAGCCTGTGGATAATCTGTGAATAGCTTTTACCAAGCTAGTGGTGATGCAGAATTCCGGGGTGTTGACAACCTGTGCATACTTTGGGAATAATTAGTGGAGTGACTTTATTAATATAGGCAATGGGGCTGTAACAAAACTAGTTATAAAAGGGGGCGTGAACGAAATTAATGTTTCGTTACGCCCCCTTTCTTATATGAATACTTAGGCTAATTTTCCTGAATTAGCCGATTTACCGCGGTAGGCTGTTGCCAGTAATTCCACAGGATGCATAACCTGACAGTTGATTCCATGAAGGTTTAGGCCGTGATTTAATTGCATAGTACAGGTTGGGCAACCGGTAGCAAGTATCTTGGCCCCGGATTCTTTAACAGAAGCCATTTTCTTATCTAGTATTTTCATCGAAAGATGATAATTAGATAAACTAAAAGTACCGGCTCCACCACAGCAACGGTCGGCATTAGCCATCTCCACAAATTGCACCCCGGGTAGGGATTTTAAAAGATTCCTAGGTGGGGCGGTAATCTTTAGTGCCTTAGCTAGGTGACAGGGGTCGTGATAGGTAACCTTGAGTGCTAATTCTGATGTAGCAGGTAGTAAATCGATTTTGGTGGTAAGAAAGGTGGTTAGTTCTACCACCTTTTGGGCAAAAGCCTGGGCTTTTTCCGCCCAAGGAGTTCCACTTAACAGGTCGGCATAGCCGTGGCTGCCGATTGTGGCTGTACATGTACCACAGTCAGTCACTATATAATCTAATTCTAATTGTTCATAGGTCTCAATATTTAGTTTAGCCAAATCAACGGTAGTTTCATAGGCCCCGTTGGCCATTTGGGGCATTCCGCAACAACTAAGCTTACGGGGAATAACAACCTCACAGCCGTTTTCGGTGAGCACCTGGACAGTGGCTTTGGCAATCTCGGGATAAAAAAGGTCTGTTGCACAGCCTAGGAAATAACCCACTCGGTAACGTCGTTTACCTTTTGGGGGGTTGATTTCTGGAAGTTGATTTCTTGCCGAACGCCTGGGTACCCGACCGATAATCCTTTCAACTTTAGGTAAGTCTCCTGGCAGCAGGTTGGTTAAACCCAGACCTTGAGCCAGAGAGCGTAAACCAGTGCTCTGGTACCCCCATAGGGCAGCAGAGGCAGCTTTTAGAAAGGTGGGCTTTGTCCACAAGTCCTTAAAAATTTTGCGCTTACCGGAAAGGTAGCCTTGATCAGCCATATAGGAACGGGCTAGGGCCACTAGTTTATGCACTGGTATCCCGGAAGGACAATCTGCGGAACAGGATTCACACATTAGACAGTTGTTCAGATGTTGGGTAACTTTTTCCGAGGGGACAATCTCGCCATAATGAAGCATCTGGGCAAGAAAGACTCGTCCTCTCGGGGCAGCTTGTTCTGTGCGGATTTCCTCAAAAATAGGACAGACGGAGCGGCACTGTCCGCAACGTACACACTTTTTAAGCTGGTTGAGGATTTCCGGGTATTTAGCTAACATTATTTTTCCTCCTCCAGGACAAAGAGCTTTCCGGGATTGAGAATGCCATTGGGATCAAAAGCCTTTTTTACAGCAGCCATAGTATGGACTGCATTACCGTGTTCAAGAGGTGAATAGCCTACCCTGACTAAACCTACTCCATGTTCTCCTGTAGTAGAACCTCCCAATTCAATAGCCAGCCGATGAATGCCGTCCGCCAAAGCGTTAGCCCGGGTCACTTCTTCCGGGACTTCAGGGTCAATTACCGGAGCGGTATGTAGATTACCATCTCCGATATGCCCGTAAAGTACTACCTTAATGTCATGTTGTTCGCCTAAAGCCTTAATGCGCCGAATGGCTTCGGTCACTTGGGTAAAAGGAACACTGATATCTTCACCGTGGAAAATCCTGCTCCCATCAGGACGCACTCGGGCTGCTGCGGTAGCAACCACACTGCGAGCTTTCCAGAGTGCTGCCATACGATTAGGTTCGGTGGACCACTCTACAAGTTTTGCTCTCTTTTTGGCGATTGCTTCGATTTGTTTACCTTCCCATTCTACACCAGCCGGGTTACCGTCTACTTCGAAGATAAGGATAGCTTGGGCATCAGGAAGGTTTAAGTCCGGAGCATATAAATTAGTTGCCCGAATTGCTGAATCATCCATAATTTCAATCCCGGATGGTAAAATGCCGGCCCGGTAAACATCTAAAACGGTGGCTGGAGCATCTTCCAAGTGTTCAAAAACCGCCATGGCAATTCCACGACCCTTGGGTTTAGGCCAAAGGCGCAAGCGAATTTTTGTAATAATCCCCAAGGTTCCTTCGGAACCCACCATCAGCTTGGTTAGGTTCATCCCGGAAACACTTTTGGTAGCTCGGGAAGTAACCCCACCGGTGATAATCACTTCTCCACTAGGGAGTACAACCTCTAAACCTAGGACGTAATTTTCGGTTGCGCCGTACTTGACAGCCCGTAAACCGCTAGAGTTATTAGCCACCATACCCCCAATTGTACACATCCGAGTACTCCCGGGATCGGGTGGAAAAAACAAGCCATACTGAGCCAGGTGGTCGTTAAGTTTGCTGTGGATGACACCTGGGCGGCAAAAAACTTGCATATTTTCTACATCTACTTCCTCGATGGTGTCCCAGGTGGATAAATCCATAACAATACCCCCGCTGATGGCAACACAGCCACAGGTTTCGCCTGTTCCAGCGCCACGAGGGATTAGGGTTATTTTATTATCATTAGCGAACTTTGTGACTGAAACTACCTCCGGTGTGGAGCAAGGAATTACCACAGCATCAGGGTTAAAACGATTTAACTTGGCTAAAAAGGAGCTATCATAGGAATAGTATTGAAGTTCCAATTCATCGGTTATAACCTTATTTTGTCCTAATAAAGTAATTAGTTCTTTTTGTAACTTATCCTTAGGCACTAATTCTTCACTTCCTATCCAAATTAGTATTCTTTTTTTAGATAGCTGTAAAACATCAGAAATTATATATTATACAAAATTAACAAATTACCTCCAAAAGAAAACTAAGTATACAGTATTATTAACTGGTAAC
Source organism: Carboxydocellales bacterium (assembly GCA_049302075.1). GTDB lineage: Bacteria > Bacillota > Carboxydocellales > JAJZTU01 > JBAQLS01. The sequence goes on from JBAQLS010000038.1 coordinate 34,099, forward strand.
CCGTTGTGGACTACTATGGTCAATGTTAAAATAGGTCAGTAAAGGCTAGTTATCTGCGAGGTGTTTGGAAATGGAACTTGAATTGTTTTATGGTAAAGAATTTGTTAAGGGGATTATTCCTCGTAAAAATTTATCCGGATTGCTATTGCCTAATGAAAGGCCAGGTCTTACCGACCCAGAGGCAGCAGTGAAAAAAGCAATGGCTAACCCTATTGGTACAGCACCCCTAAGGGAAATTGCTTTAGCAAAAAAAACCCAAAGGGTAGTAATTGTGGTTAATGATTTTACCCGCCCCACTCCTTATGAGTATATGCTCCCCCCTATATTGGAGGAGCTTAAAGCAGCTGGGGTTGAGGACGAGCAGATTACTTTAGTAGTTGCAACAGGTAGTCATAGAGCTAATAATGAGCAGGAGAACCGGGAGGTTTTTGGTGATCAAATTGTAGATACCTATCGAATAATTAGTCATGACTGCTTAAGCGAGGATTTAGTAGGAATAGGCATGTTAAGCAATGGTAGTGAGGTGCTTATTAATAGGCAGGTGGCTGAAGCAGACCTTTTAATAACCACGGGATTAATTACTCTCCATTATTTTGCCGGCTTTTCCGGTGGTCGTAAATCAATTTTTCCGGGAGTAGTGGCCAAACATCTGATTCAGGAAAATCACGCCATGATGACTGACCTGCGGGCTAGAAACGGTAATTATCTTGATAACCCAGTGCACTGGATTATGCTAGAGGCGGCCCGTTTAGCTAAGGTAGACTTTATTCTCAATGTAGTAACCAATGAGGAAAAGGAAATTGTAGAAGTCGTAGCTGGTGACGTAGAGGAAGCTTGGCTAAAGGGTGTCAAGGTATGTGCCAAAATGAATATGATTCCCCTCGGAAAATTAGGCGATGTAGCAATTGCCAGCGCAGGTGGTAACCCCAAGGATATCAATCTATATCAGGCTCAAAAGGCCTTGGATGCGGCTCACTCGGCTGTCCGTACTGGAGGAACCATTATCCTGGTGGCTCAGTGCCCAGAAGGGCTGGGAGAGCACACCTTTGCCCAGTGGATAGATGAGGCTGCCTGTCTTGAGGATATTTTTCAGCGCTTTGCCCAGGGGTTTGAATTGGGGGGGCATAAAGCCTTTGCCATTGCCCAAGTGCTCAAGGAAAAGGAAGTGGTTTTGGTTTCCGACCTGGGCAGGTCAATGACCGAAAAATTGTTTATGACTTATGCCCCGGATTTACAATGGGCACTGGAGTATGTCCGTCAGAAGCATGGTGAGGATTACACTTGTTATGTAATGCCCCAGGCGGGGATGATTTTTCCTGAACTGACGAAGTAATACCCGTTTAGCTAATAGAGGCTGTTGAAATTCCCCGTCTAGCTTTGTCAAAAGAATTACCAAGATCCTCAACGTACAGCAGTACGCCTTTGGCATAGGGGTAATTCTTTTTCCGCGCTATACGGGTTTTTCAACAGCCTGCTCTGGGTCTTAGAAACATATAGCGTGGCCTTTGGCCACTTTTTTTGCACAGGGACTTATATACCTAGCTTGGCCCGCTTCTTCAAAATATGAGCTTCCATATCATTGGCCACTTGAATGGGATCGTCACCTAAGGCAACTTTGCCCCCGGTAATTCCCTCTAGGTCTTCAGTGAGGAGTTTTACAAGGGCCGGTCCACCCGTTACCGGGGGGGTGGGGGAGAGGTGGGTATATAACCCATAAGCTAATGCAAAGATTCCATCAATTGTAGCTTTTTGTTCTAAGTATTGGGGAGCAGTTATCGCCACAGGCAAGTCGCTGGTATCCACGCCTAGATAGTTGGCCAAAGCGGTAGTTACCATGGAAATGCGGCCTGTATCAGTACAAGTACCAAAGCTTAACACGGGGGGGATATTCAGGCTATGGCAGATTTCCTGTAATCCAGACCCAGCAAGGTTAATGGCATCTAGATTACATAGTCCGGCTACTTCAAGGGCATGATTGCCGCAACCGCCACTGATAATCAGGATATCTCGTTTAATTAATTCTTTGGACAAACTTACTGTCATGTAATCCTGAGGTCCGGTAGCTAGAGTTGTACAGTTAACTAAGGCCACCACACCCTTAATTTTGCCGGATTTAATTACTCCGGCTAAAGGGGCAATATCTCCACCCAGTGCTTTTAATATTGCTTCAGGAGAGAAGCCAGCTATTGCCTTGGTTATCTTGTTAGGGACTTTTGGGGTGATTCGGCCATGGCGATCTTTGAAGTTTTCAATTCCTAATCTAATCAGCTCCTGGGCGATAAATGCTGCTTCGGTAGGCTTATAATCAAGATGCAGTTCTACACCGGGCATCCGAACCAAGTCGGAAACACAAACTAGGGTTACCCCATATTGTTTAGCGTAGGGAGCCAAGTTAGGAGGCGAACAGTTCTCATCCATAGCAAACACATCTACAGCCCCAGTAGCTAGTGTGGGCTCTATGGTTAGCCAATTTCCGGTAAGACCGCGAAAAACCTCATCCATCTCAAAACGTTGGAGGACTTCTTGACCGCATTCAATAGAGCCAATTAACCGCAAACCTTTGGCCCCGGCCTCTTTAGCCCTTTGCTGAACTTGGGGATCACGAGCAGCCAAGATTGTAGCCACACCTACCCAAGGTTCGTGACCATTGAAAATAATGTTAATATAATCGGGATCTAGAATTCCTAAATCAACATTTACTTCATGGGGCATAGGGGTTCCGAAAAGAATATCCTGCACCATTTCCAGGGGCAACTGGACACCGTAGATACAAGCAATGCCCAACCGCAAGGCTTTTTTAGCTAAGGAGACATGGTCACCATCCACATTAGTTAGACAACTGGCAGTCGCATCTTTGATTTCATGTAGTGGGCCTGCAGGGTAGAGGGCTGTGTTTTTCCATAGCTTCTTTCTAGGCTCTGGAGCAAAAACCTCAATTAATTTACTTGGCTCGTCGTAATCCCGATGTAGTTCCCAAATTAGGTAATCTGCTAACCAGATGGCCACTTGTTCAGGGGATGCGGTAGTTACTACTCCTACTTTTCCGGCAAAGTCCATTAGTTTTTGGGTATCGGTAAGCTTATAAGGTGTCTTGCCTTGGGCGGTTGATTTTAGCGTTCGGTAAGCCTCATAAGCGTGGTGGGCATATGTGGATATACCCATTACATTTCTAAGTAACATATCACGCATAGCCATAGCGTTAGGGTCGATTCCACATACTCCAAGTGTTGCGCCAGCCTTTTCGGAAATCCTACAGGGTCCATTGGTGCATAACTGACAGCTTACTCCTGCACTACAGAAGTTACACCTGATTTTCTCCTGAGGGTCAAACCGATCAAAAGTATTACTAATTCCGTCGGTCTTAAGCCTTTCGTACATTTCCTGAACTGAATCGTGGATACTTACTCTAGTTCCCATTTTCGTGGGAATTTTCTCGGCCATTTTTGTTCCCCCTTGTTAAAATTCTAGAGATTTGTGCTTAGTGTTAGTCAAAGGTGTACTAACTATTCTCCTGCCAAAAATTACATAGGGTATGGAGAAAGGAATTAGGGGCCAATTGTCCAATTGTACAGGATAAAATAGTTATAAAACTAAGTGTTAATTAAATACTAAGGGGCGTGACAACGGTGGCTTTAATGGAAATTCAGCACAAAAGGGCATATGTTAGCTGGTTCCTGGAAGCTTTTAAGCTTAAGAGGCCTGATACCGCACGAATTTTGCGGCTTATTTTAAACGATGAACAGTTACTTAGTAGAGTACAATTAGTGGACAGTGTCCGGTTTCTTCCTGCTGCTGTATTAATTTCTTCCCGTGATGCCAAAACAGTATCCTATTTATTGAAATTAGATGATATATATTATGAGAATGTTGATGAGTTTATAGAAGTTTTGCTAAAAACCAGAGATGAAATAATTTATGTCTGTCTGTCCTTTAATAGGGAATTTGCTTGTGTCTATTGTCCCACTAAAGCGACCCAGCCCCCCAGAAGGCAGCAGATTATGAGGTTAATTGATGAAACTTTGGATAGGAAAGACCAAAGTGAATTTATTAGGCTGAGTAGGGAATTAAAGGATCTCGGATAAAGCAGGCTGTTAAAATTCCCCGTCAAGCTGTGTCGCCAGCAGTGTCAAAATCCTCGATGTACGATGAGTACACCTGTGGTTTTGACACAGCTTCTTCGTGCTAGACGGGTTTTTTAACAGCCTGCCTGGGGTTAAGCAATAGTGGCTGCTCAAAAATTAAGACCTCCCCGGTTTCACACCGGGGAGGTCTTAATTTTATTATTAGACAAAGATATATTTTATTTTTAGCAGTTTAGTTTGGTATAATTCAGCAGACCGCCTGCCAAAAGGATTTCTTTTTGACGGGGGCTTAAGTCGTGGGTGACACTAATATCCTGCCCGGTTGTGGTATTAACTAAGGTTAGGGTGTTCCCGGAATTTATGGCTTGCCGGATATTGGTGAAAACTAGATTGTCTCCGGGGGAGATTTGGTCATAGTCGGCTTCCTGCACAAAAGTTAGAGGTAGGATCCCGAAATTAATTAGATTAGCTCGATGTATGCGGGCAAAGGATTTGGTCAGTACAGCTCTGATCCCCAGATACATGGGGGCAAGAGCAGCGTGCTCCCGGCTAGAGCCTTGGCCGTAATTATGGCCACCTAGAATAAAGCCACCTCCCGCCGCACCGGCTCGTTCGGCAAAGGTAGCATCAATACCTTCAAAAACAAATTGGGAAATAGCGGGTATGTTGGAGCGTAGAGGCAGCACTTTGGCTCCAGCAGGCATGATATGGTCGGTGGAAATATTATTTTCTACCTTTAAAAGTACAGTTCCCTTTAGTTCTTCAGCCATAGGCTGGTTAATTGGCAGAGGTTTAATATTTGGACCCCGAAATATTTGGATTTGACTGGAGGCTTGAGCCGGGTGTAGTACCATCCGGTCATCAATTAGAAAAATTTCAGGGACTGGTATGGGTGGAAGCTGGCCCAAATCTCTAGGATCGGTAAGCACACCTCTTAAGGCTGTAGCCGCAGCTACCTCGGGACTAGCAAGATATACTAAGGCATCTTTAGTGCCGCTGCGACCCTCGAAGTTCCGGTTAAAGGTCCGGACAGAAACTCCTTCTGAACAGGGAGACTGACCCATTCCAATACAGGGACCACAACCGCACTCTAAAACTCGGGCCCCGGCAGCGATGATATCCGCTAAGGCTCCGTTTCTGGCCAGCATTTCAAATACCTGTTTGGAACCGGGCGAAACCACCAGACTGGTTTCCGGGTGAACGGTTTTGCCTTTAAGGGTGGCGGCCACTCGCATTAAGTCGGCATAAGATGAGTTGGTACAACTGCCGATGGCAACCTGGTTTACATTGATAGGACCAACTTCCCTAACCTTGGCTACAGCATCAGGAGTATGCGGCTTGGCCACCATGGGTTCCAGTACGTTAAGATTTATTTCGATAGTTTCATCATAGGTGGCATCAGCATCTGGAAATAGTTCTACCCAATCCTCTGCCCGGTCTTGAGCAGTCAAAAAGTTTAAGGTAACCCGGTCACTAGGAAAAATAGAGGTGGTTGCACCTAGTTCAGCCCCCATATTGGTAATAGTGGCCCGTTCGGGGACGGTTAGGGTGGCTACTCCAGGGCCGGTGTATTCCATGATTTTGCCTACCCCACCTTTTACAGTAAGGCGTCTCAACACTTCCAGGATTATATCTTTGGCGGACACCCAGGGTTGTAAGTTGCCAGTTAGATGAATATTCATTACTTTAGGAGTTGTGAGGTAAAAAGGCCCCCCGCCCATGGCCACAGCAACATCCAAACCCCCTGCGCCGATAGCAATCATGCCAATTCCACCACCTGTAGGGGTATGGGAATCAGAGCCTAACAAGGTTTTTCCGGGCTTACCAAAACGCTCTAAATGGACTTGATGGCAGATGCCGTTTCCAGGCCGGGAAAAATAAATACCGTGTTTGGCGGCTACAGTTTGCAGAAACCGGTGGTCATCAGCATTTTCAAACCCGTTCTGTAGAGTATTATGGTCCACATAGCTGATTGATAATTCAGTTTTAGCCTGGGCTACTCCCATGGCTTCAAACTGTAAGTAAGCCATTGTTCCGGTGGCATCCTGAGTTAGGGTTTGGTCTATTTTGAGAGCAATTTCTTTGCCCGCAGTCAACTCGCCGGATATCAAATGTTGTTCTAATATTTTCTGAACCAGATTCTTTCCCATTGCTTTTTGAATCCCCCTTATTATTTTGAGCACGGTAAGCCAACCAGCAAAAACTTCTTCTACATAAAGTAACATAAATCGGGAGTAGTTGTCTAGAGGGTCTAGAGGGTCTAGAGCTTTTTTGCTGACTCTAGGAGGGTTACATTAAATACATGGCCTTGTTGGTCATCATATTTAACCGACTGAATTTGGGCTTTGTCCTTTATTTCAAACAGCAACAAGCCACCGCCCCGATAGGTAGGGGGGAGGACTATGGTTTTGAAGGCTCCCTTGCCGGTAATGACGGTTTTAGTTTCCGAGTAAGTATATTTTTGGCCGTCATTGGTGGTGATTTCTCCAAATTTAGGGTCGATGAGCAAGTCATTGGGGGTATCATTTGTAAGGGTAATGGACAAGCCGGCAACCACCATACCTTCCAACGGAACAATCATATTCTTGTCAAAATACTTAGGGGTTTTGCTGACGGTAAAGGTAACTTTGTCTTTGGTCAGGTTAATATGAGCGGTATCCGCTTTGGGAGCTTTTTTAGAGTTGCCGCCAGAGCCAGGGGGTAAATCTAAACCAGTTTTGGCCTTGGCCCAGAAGCAGCCCGAAGTTAGGAGTACAGCTACTGCAAGAGGTAAACAGATTTTAAGATACTTTTTCAATAAAATTACTCCTTTCTATTGTTAACCATAAATCTAACTGGAAGCCAACCGGCTCTAACCTGCTCTAATTGAAACCACTTACTGGAATTTTATGTAGGCGTGTATAATTATTACCTAATAATCCATACTAAGGATAGATAGCCTAAAAAGGGGGGTTGGGTATGAGTGACATTCGCTTGGATTTTCGTAACATTGGCAGCGAGTGGGAACGAGCACATCGCTTAATGGAGGTGCTTCCCCAAGTAGGAACGGTGGATACAATTAATATTACCCTCAATCGGATAGACAACTCCGGGCGCTGGCTGGAAATATTGGGTGAGAACGGCTTTAATTGTTACCCCAGGGGCAGCGAAGAGGAGTACTCGATAATCGCTCGCCGCATCCACTAAAAAACTTTAAATAATCTTTCAATACGGTTAACAATGTCCACGGCTGCCCGGGGTTTCCCCAGTAGGGCAGTCATTTCTTTTACCTGTTTTTTTCGTAAAGGGTTATTCATAAACTGCTGTAGGGTAGGGTTGAGTTCCCGAAGGTTCGCTGCCTTCATAGCAACCCCCTGATTAAGCAGGAAATCGGCATTGCGGGTTTCCTGACCGGGAATGGGGTCAACAATTAGCATTGGAACCTGACAAGCCAGGACCTCGGCGGTTGTTAGTCCTCCCGGTTTAGAGATAATCACATCCGAAGCTTGCATATACCTAGCTACTTGGTCAGTAAAACCCTGAACAACTAACTGGTTAGGTAAAGCCCGGTTAATTTTAAGTGCCTCTAGTTTGGCCTGCAGCTTCTGATTTTGGCCACAGATAGCTACAACCTGCAGGTCAAGGGCACTATCGGCAAGTGTTAGCACTATGTTCTCCATCGACCCTAAACCCAAGCCGCCACCCATGACCAGCACCGTCGGCATATCTCTTAGTCCCAGTTGGGTTCTGGCCTGGGTTTGGTCAACCTTCTCCATGAATTGAGGCCGGAGTGGCAACCCTAGAGGCCAGATTTTCTCCCCCGGGATTCCACTAGCCTGAAGATAGTAACTTAACAGCTCGGAGGGAATTATGAAGCCATCAACCTCCTCGTAAAACCAAAATGGGTGGACGGTATAATCAGTAATCACTGCTATAAGCGGGATGTTGAGCCCATGTTGTTTTTTGAGGGTAGAGAGCATACCACAGGGAAAGGCGTGACTACAGATTAACAAATCGGGCTGGAAATCATCAACCAGTTTTTTTAGTTTGGGGGATAGCAGTTTGTTCAGGATTGCTCCCATATCCACCAACCGGTCTTCTTGTTCAGCCTGGGAATAAAGGTAACCCCAAACCCGGGGAGTGAACTTTAGAGTTTCCATATAGCTGCCCTTGATTACTTTATTGAGTACTGGATTGATATACTTAAAGGTATCCACCAATTCTATGGTAGCTTCAGGATAACGCTTGCGCATTTCCAGAATGAGTGCTTGGGCAGCTAAATCATGGCCGGCACCAATAGATACGGAGAAGAACAATATTCTAGGCACAGGGTTCACCTCACAAGATATAGTATACCAATAACTGCCACTTAATATCAGCTGCCAATCGGTGCAAGAGGTTAAGTGATATTTATAGCATTCGGGATGGTTAGTTGATTTCCTTTCCCCGGTGGGAAAAATATATGTCTTGTCGGCAGGATTTTGACTGGGTGGCTGCGTATAATATAATTACGATTAAAATTAACTGGGGGAACACCGCAAAAAGGACAAAGCCTGTTAAGGCTTAGCAATCGAAAGGGATAACATTTAAATAGATTATTAGGAAAGTTAAGCGGGATTGGGGAGAGTGGTAATGTGAAGAAGGTTTTGGGCTTGGTGGCTTCCCAGCGGAGATTGGGGAACACAGAGATGTTGGTAAAAGAGATTTTAGCCAATACAGGGGAAGAATGCACTAAGGAAATGATTAGGCTTACTGACTTAAACCTAGAATGCTGTAAAGCTTGTTATGCCTGCTTACCGAGGGAGTCTAACTGCCGTATTAAGGATGACTTAGCTTTTTTGTTAGCTAAAATTCAAGAGGCTGATGCTGTGGTAATTGGAGCCCCAGTATATTTTCTGGGTCCTCATGGGGTGATTAAGGTTTTACAAGACCGCTTAATGTCTGTAGGTAGTAAGTCCCATTTGTATCAAGGTAAACGGTGTGTGACCGTTACTACTTATGGAGCCTGGGGCTGGGAAGGTTATGCCCAATCGGTGTTAAACCTCACTGCTCATTTCTGCAATTTAGACTTAGTGGACAGCCTGTTATTCCATGGAGCCAATCCAGGAGAAGTATGGTTTAATGCGGACAATTTGGAAAAAGTCAAGGAAGTAGGACGGTCGCTTTTAGACCCAGGTTACCGAAAAGAGCCAGGCGAAAACCAGTGCCCTGCTTGCTGGGGAGACTTTTTTCGCTTTATGCCCGATGGGACAATTGTCTGCCCTTTATGTGGAACCAAGGGCCAAGTTAATAATCAAGGCCAAAAGCCAGTATTAAGTTTTGATAGCTCCGGTCACTCCAGATTTAGTGCGGAGGGAAAACGAGAGCATTTTGAGAACTGGCTAGTAATGAAAAAAGAGGAATTCATCGCTAAACGTGGAGAGCTTAAGGAATTACAAAAGCCGTATAGTGCCTATGATTGGTGGGTAAAGCCGGCAGGCTGTTGAAATTCCCCGTCTAGCGTTGTCACCAGAATCGCCAAGATCCTCGATGTACACAAAGTACACCTGCGGTCTTGGCGATTCTGCTTCCTAGCTGGACGGGTTTTTCAACAGCCTGCATGGGGTCGAAAATAGCGCCTAGCTTCGCTAGACGAATATCGCCAAGATCCTCGATGTACACAGAGTACACCTGCGGTCTTGGCGATTCTGCTTCCTAGCTGGACGGGTTTTTCAACAGCCTGCTCGGGTAGTTGAGAATTCCGTCTGGCTTCGCCATACGGTTTATTTAAATTAAACCCCACACTGAAGGTGCATATGCCCACATACAAGTATGCTGCTGATATAGGGTCAAATAGGGCGACCCGCTAGTACTGTTTTTAACTGCCGCTCTGCTATAAGAAAAAGTTATCTTAAAAAACTGGGAAGTGGAGCCTTTGTGCTCCACTTTAGTTTGTAAAGAAACTCAATTTTTCTGATACTCGAGCAGGCTGTTAAAAAACCCGTATAGCGCGGAGCCATAATTGACAAGGCCGGAATCGTACTGCTGTACGTTGAGGACCTTGTCAATATGGGCGACAAAGCTAGACGGGGAATTTTAACAGCCTGTTATTTAATCGATGGGTCGACTAACAAGGTAGGTCAAGGCAGCTACAGCCTCTTGGGCATCATCGCCGTTTGCTTTGAGGGTGATTATATCACCCTGTCTGGCGGTTAAGGTCAGAATTCCCAACATACTTCTAGCATCAACTTCCCGATTACCTTTAGTAATAGTGATATCCGATTTGAATTTACTGGCAGTTTGAATGAATAGCGCTGCGGGACGGGCATGGAGGCCGGTGGGGTTTTTTACAGCAATACTTTGCTCTATCACTTGTTAGTCAACTCCTACCGCTTAACGCGAATAATCTACCGTTTACCATAAGTTTACTACCGTTGGCGTGAAAAAACAAGGATTAAGCCTGGCTTTGCGAAAAGAGAATTGTTCCATCCAGGGTATGACCACCCAGCTTTAGCATAAACATCTACAAATGGAAGAACATAGCAAATAAGGTTAGGTGGGAGAGTAATATTGTTCTGGTTCGGGGGCTTATTATTTAGTTTAATGCTGGTAATTGTACTTCTGCTGGGGGATCAGTGGACTCACCGGGAGTGGGACAAAGTTCCTTTAATCAGTCGTCTTCTACAGCTTTTCCTTCCCTGGGTACCGTTACTTTTGCTGTGTCTTTATAAGTTACTTTATCCAGTTAGTGCTCCTTTTAAGTTTATTTTAGGTATTTTAGCTTTCTTTGCCTTAGTGGTAACTGGAATAAATATATATCGTTCATTATGGTCAGCCCTAGTTAACCTCCAATCTCGTCATCCCAAAATGGGTGGCGGACAACTACTATTGCTTATTTCGGTGGTTATAGTTTATACCATTACAGCAATTGTTAGCCTTTTTAGTGTGGCTTATGCTATAGTGAGCTATCTGGACGGACCCTCAGGGGTTAATTATATTATGGATATTGATCATGGACAATATCGACTAGAGGCTTGGGATCTCAGGACGTTTTTTTATTTTAGTTCAGTAACCTATTTTTCCCTCGGATATGGAGATTATCTACCTAGGGGTACGGTGATGATTGCCTTTGTTTATTTAGAATCACTATTGGGTTATATTAATTCGGGGATAATGATTGCTTATGCGTTTAATATTTTTACCAAACTAAACAGGTAACTATTAATTTATCCTTAAGGAGGTTTTTGGTGCCTTAGATAGAATAATATTTAGAAATTCCTTACTTAGACCAGAGCAGGCTGTTAAAAAACCCGTATAGCGCGGAGCCAGCTATGACAAAACCGGAATCGTACTGCTGTACGTTGACGATATAAGGTCATAGCTGGCGACAAAGCTAGGCGGGGAATTTTAACAGCCTGAGGGGATTTTAACAGCCAGCGTCAAGGGCGGATAAGTTCCCTAACAAATCTAATAACTGCTGCCAAGGGGCGGTCTTTTGCTTACGAAGGAAGATAAACGCTGTTCGAACCTGCTCGCGGGGAAAATCTTTTAACTCAACCCACTGGGGGTTACCTTCGGGTCGGTGTTTTAGCCATAGCTGAAGTACATCCAGTAGAGTGGCATCATGTTTCTCAGCGTAATAAAATGTATAATATGTATAAACAGCATCCCGCAGCATCGGGTCCGCCTGTTGCCAGGTGTCCCAAGCTTGGTTATCTGCGTCCAAGCCTATATGGGCAATCCCGGTGGTGAGAAAGTAAACAAGCATCAGATGGATTAGTCGGTCTTTAGAGACGGCAAAATCATCAGCAACCTTAGCGAGTACCGGGTTATAGATGGTAATTTGACCATCCTGATATTGGCCTAAAGCGATTGCTGGGAGGGGGCGCCCGTCAGGAAAGCGATAACGCTGTAACAGCTCTCGGATGGCATGTTCTAGTTGCATAATTTTGGTGGAAAGTTGCTCAATATCCTTCCAAGAGTCAGCTAATAGTAGTAGTGGAACCTCCGGAGGTTCGGGTAATTTACGGGTCTCCCAATCCTCAAAGAACTTGTTGCGACGGCCGAACAGGTTTTGAGCGAGTCGCTGTTCTTCTCTGAGGGCGGCAAGGCTCCGACGCAGGTTATCCGCTTCCAGATATCCTTCTTCCATTACCGGTCGGGCTTCCTTTGGAACGGAATTACTTTCCGTAACCCTTAAACGGGACTTGCATTGTAAGGCCATTAAATGTTCCAGTCGATTTTGGATACGGTTAATCATAGTGAGATCTCCCTTCCGATAACCGGGTACGGGGTTCTGGGCATAACCCTGTCATCACAAGTGTATGTGCTGACAGGTTAAAGAAGTACGTAGAATAACAAGGAGTGACCATAAATGCACATTGTTTTAGTTGAACCGGAGATACCCCAAAATACTGGCAATATTGCCCGCACTTGTGCCGCGACGGGTAGTTCCCTGCATTTGATTAGGCCTCTGGGGTTTTCGGTAGATGATCGCCAGTTAAAGCGGGCAGGTTTGGATTACTGGCACCTACTGGACATTCATTATCATGACAGTTTTCAACAGTTACAAGACGCTTACCCTGAGGGTAAATTTTTCTATGCCACCACCAAAGGGGGGGAGCGATATACGGAGCTAAGTTACCCCCAGCATGCTTTTCTGGTTTTCGGTAAAGAAACCAAAGGGTTACCTCCAGAGCTATTAGGGGCAAATCCGGCTTGCTGCCTAAGAGTGCCGATGCTAAAGGATGCCCGGTCGTTAAACCTTGCTAATACTGTGGCGGTAGTAATATATGAAGCCCTAAGGCAGCAAAACTTCCCTGGGTTATCATAATGGTCAGGACGGGGGGAATCAAAATTGGCCCAGTACGAGGGATTAGCGGATATTTATGATTATTTAATGAGCAGTGTAGATTACGAGGAATGGCTTAAGTATATTGAGGAGATTTTGGACAGGTTTAGTATTCAGGCGGAAGTGGTTGTCGATTTAGCGTGTGGCACCGGTAATACTACCTTGCCTTTTGCCCGCAGCGGATATCAGGTAACTGGAGTGGATTTAGCCGGGGAAATGCTGACCAAAGCGCGCCAGAAGGCAGACCGGGAAGGGCTGGTTGTGGAGTTTCTTCAGCAGGATATGAGTGAACTAAAGCTGCCATCGGAGGTGGATTTGTTTACTTGTTACCACGATGGAATTAATTATATTACAAAAAAAGAAGACCTGTATAAGGTCTTTGCTTTGGTAAGTACATATTTAAAACCAGGAGGTTTATTTATTTTTGACCTGGTTAATGTGAGTAAACTAGCCAGAACTGATGGTAGTACCACTTTTATTGACCAAGAGGATTTGGCCTTGATTTGGGAAACCAGCTACCTGCAAGGGGAAAAGATATGGGAGATAAACCTAACCTGTTTTGTCCGGCAAGGTGAGCTGTTCAAAAAGTTCCAGGAAACCCACCGGGAAAAAGCTTATACCCGGGAAGAGGTGGAAGGTATGATTAGTTTATGTGGGTTGAAGTTACAAGCAGTATTTCATAGTTACACCTTTGAACCGGCTGGAGAACATACTTACCGGCAGTTCTTTGTGGTGCAAAAAGAATGTTAGCATAGCATTAACTAGTCACGGTCGACATTTAATTTAGCAGGGATAGCACAAGCTACTAAAGAAGTTATTTCCGAATAGTGTAGCAGGTGATAACCATTAGCTTCTAGAGCTTCCCTTAGCTTATTAGGCTGTTCGACCTGTAATTTTAGGACAAGTTCCTGAGGGAAAGTAACCATTTTATCGATCATGGCATTATTGTTATCTAAAAGCTGGATTAAGTTGACCAGAAAGCCTTTTTGGCGGCGGAAACGGATGCTTAGCCGAAGGCCTGGTTGGCCGATTCCCATTACTCCGATAAAAGAACGCAATACGTCATTGTCACAAATCATCCCTTTGACCTTGCTGTTCTCGACGACAGGAAGGCAGACAACTTTACATTCCTGCATGATTTGGGCAGCTTGCTCCAGAGTTTCCTCAGGTCCAATGGTGTGGGGAGTACTATCCATTACCGACTTAACCGGAGTCCGAGAAAGCAAATTTATTTCATAGGAACTAAGTTGTTTTCGGGGATAAATTTTTAAGAGGTCACTCTCTGACACTAGACCGACAAGTGCTCCGGTAGAGGTAACTACTGGAAGATGGCGGACATGATTGGATTTCATTAGCTCTAAAGCCTGCCCTACTTGCGTGTTTTGTTCGGTAGTAAGTACCGGTGAAGACATAATAGCTCTAACTAACATGGTGTCACCTTCTCCTATTTTAATTACAGTTGTACGGACTCTAATTCGACATACCTAATTTTAATCCTGTCTGCAAGTGAAAACAATCTGCTCAAGGAGAAGAAATACTTTATTTATAGAGGGAGGAATAATATGTCATCAATCATCCGTTTTGGTCCCGCAGGTAACCCAGATGCTTTTTATGCGGCTGGGCACAAGGCATCTATAGAAATGCCTGAATATTTATCTAGACTAGGCCTTAATGCTTATGAGTACCAATGTAACCGTGGAGTGCGGATATCCCAGAAGCTGGCTGAACAAATAGGTGAGGAAGCAGATAAATTTGACATTGCCTTAAGCATCCATGCCCCTTATTACATAAATTTAGCCAGCAATGACCCCAAAATCCTGGCTAGTTCCAAAGAACACCTGCTTAAATCTATTCAAGCATCCATTTGGATGGGGGCGAAAAAGGTTGTTTTCCATACCGGGGGAGTGGCTAAAGTAGAGCGGGTGGCTGCCTTGGCACAGGCTAAAACAATGCTCTTGGAGGTTCTGGAGCTATCCTTTATTCAGTTTGGCGCCCATTCGGTCAAATTAGCCCCAGAAACCATGGGTAAACAAAACCAGTTAGGTCATTTAGAGGAAGTATTGGAATTATGCACAATTAGCACCCAACTGGTACCAACTGTGGATTTTGGGCATTTAAATGCTCTTTGGCAAGGCAAACTGGACAACCGGGAAGAAATGGGGAAGGTCCTCGAGGCCATTGACAGTAAACTAGGCAGGGAGGTTACAGATAATATTCATGTCCATTTCAGTCCGGTAGAGTTTACCACAGCTGGGGAGAAAAAACACTGGACGCTATTAAACCCGGAATACGGACCCGACTTTGCCCATTTAGCTTACCACCTGGCTTTACGAAAAATGTCACCCACAATAATCTGTGAATCAGCAGGCCGGCAAGGGGAGGATGCTCTGGCTTATTTAGAATGCTATCAGCAATACAGGAGATGTAAAACCTGTTAGTTGTTCCAGTCTTTGTGTCGACTTTAGGAGGATTTATTTCATATTTGTCGAATAAAGGGTACGTTAGAGACAAAAAACTTAGTTTTTAGGGGAGAGGATTTTTCTTGAAAATGAGCCTAGTTAAAAAATTCTCCATAATGAGTTTTTTGATTATCTGTGCCTTAGGGATTATATTGGCGTACACCTTTACCGAGTATTTTCAAAAGGAAGTTATTATGGTATCGGCAGAAAGAACTGCGGACACTGTAAAAATACTGATTTCTTATTCCTTGCGTCCAGATGACTTCCAAGGTAAAATGAGCCAGCAACGCTACCGACAACTACATACAGTAATGGAGGAAAATGTACTGGCAGAAGAAAATAGACAGGTTATTATTTGGAACACAAACGGTGAGGTGGTTTTTTCCAACTTAGAAGAGATTACCGGTCATAAATATCCTAAAAGCGATGCCTTAAAGGTGGCACTAAGGGGAAAGCTGGCTGCCGAACTAGTTGATTTTAGGGAAGTTCAGGATTTTGTGCTTAACCTAGACCGGAGTAAAAAATTTATAAATATTAATGTACCCATTCGCATTAAGGGTTCAGACCAAATAATCGGGGTATTTCAAGTCTACCGCGAGGCTGGTTCCATGTATGATACTATTATGGAGGGACAAAAGTTCGGCAGGTTTTTTATTGCTTTAAGCTTTACAGTATTGTACGTGTCTCTATATCAAATAGTAAAAAAAGCTTCCATGACCATCGAAGAACAGGATCAGGTGTTGCACTCCCTTACCTATCGGTTGGATGACACTATGAAGACTCAGGAACAGAGTCATGTGGGAACTATTAAAGCCTTGATGGTAGCGCTGGATGCCAAAGACAAGTATACAGCCGGTCACTGTGGCAGGGTGACGGACTATGCCATCACCCTGGGGAGGCATCTGGGACTTACCGAACAGCAAATTACAATTCTGGAGGAAGCTTCACTCTTCCATGACATCGGTAAAATCGGAGTTCCTGAGTTAATCCTTAATAAGAAGGAAGCTCTAGGTAATGAGGAATTTGAGGTAATTAAAAAACATCCGGCTATTGGGGCAGATATTATTGCCTCGACTAGTACTTTTAAAGAACATGCCATTATTGTACGGCACCATCACGAGAGATGGGATGGTTTTGGCTATCCGGACCAGTTAAAGGGAGAGGAAATCCCCCTGGAAGCCAGAATATTGGCTGTGGCCGATACTTATGATGCCATGACCAGTGACCGTCCTTATCGTTCCCGGATGCCTAGAGAAAAAGCGATTAAAATCCTTAGGGAGTGTGTTGGCACCCAGTTTGATCCGGTAATTGCCAACAAGTTTTTGGAAATAATTATTTAACGGAATAATTTTAACTGCTGTGCGAAAAATCACAGCTTAGAGGTGGGAAGCTTAATAGCTTTCCATTTTTATTTAAGCTAGAATAAATTTAGTATAATAAAGGGGAATAAAGAAAGGGGAGTGCTGGATGATTACCAGTATAGAGCAACTGAGACGGGCTTTTGAGCAGCAAGGATATATCGGAGAAGATGAAATTATTGTTACGGTATTTTTGGCCCTTAAGTTGGGCAAACCTCTATTAATTGAAGGTGCGCCGGGGGTAGGCAAGACGGAAGTAGCCAAGGTTTTGGCCAATATATACAATACTGAACTGATTCGACTACAGTGCTATGAGGGTCTGGATGAAACCAAGGCCCTTTATGAGTGGAATTACCAACGCCAGCTAATTAAAATTCAGGTGACCAGGGAAACCAAGGAGGGCTGCGCTGTTGAGGACGACCTTTTTTCCTCGCAGTACTTACTGGAGCGTCCACTTTTGAAAGCAATTCGTTCGGAGAATGTCTCGGTGTTATTGGTAGATGAAATAGATAAATGTGATGAAGAGTTTGAAGCATTTTTGTTTGAGGTACTATCAGATTTTCAGGTTTCGATACCGGAACTGGGAACAATCAAAGCGAAGCATATTCCCATTGTGGTTTTAACCAGCAATGGAGAGCGGGAGTTATCGGACGGTTTAAAACGCCGCTGTGCTTACCTGTATATCGATTTTCCAAGTACGGATAAAGAAATTCGCATCATCAAGACTAAAGTACCGCAAGTCAGTGAACACCTTGCTGGACAACTAGCTAAAGCTATGTATTATCTACGTCACAATGTGGATTTGAAAAAAAAGCCTTCTATTGCGGAAACGCTGGACTGGGCTAGAGCGCTGTTGATGATGGAGGCGGACCGTTTAAGCCCTGAGTTAATTGAGCAGACGTTAAACCTGATTCTCAAAAACAAAGAAGATTTGGATATTTTCCGGGATACCTATGGGGCTAATAAGCTTGTGGATGTAAGTAAACAAGGGAGCAAGAACTAACGTAACCAAATAAAATCAGGAAATGTATTTAGGGATAATAGGTTAGTTGGGGGAGGTGTTCCTGTGGGTGAACAGATTAAAATGGAAAATATCTTGGAGCACCATTTAGTAAAGTTTTTTCATATTTTGCGCCAAATGGGTGTACGAATTAGTTCCGCAGAGGTTATTGACGCCTTAAACGGGTTGCTGCTTACTGAATTAATGGAACGCAGCATGGTCAAGACGGTACTCCGGGCTACTTTATGTAAGGATCAGGAGGCTCAAAGAGTTTTTGACCAAGCCTTTGATTCCTTTTTTGTACCCTGGGATGAGCGTAACTCCAGACTGCAGGAATTCAAACAACAAAAAGAAGCTCAGGAAGTGTTAATGGGTCAAGCGGAGGCTGAATTGGTTTTTGCCGGTCAGGAGGAATCTGACAACCAAGCAAACAGTGGGGAGATTAAAGTGGAACTCTCCGAGGAACATAAAGATACCTATACCAAATTACCCGAGGAAGAAAAACAAAAAATTAGAGACTTCCTTAAGCACCATCAAGATGGAAATCAAATTGTCGACCCCAACAATTTAATGACCAATGTGGTGCGGAGCCAGCTTAATTACTGGAAAAGAAAACTAGCTCAAATGGAAGAGGAAAAAGCGGAGCAGAAAAAGCAACGCCTGCTACAACCTCGTTTCACCGGAGAAGATGAATTAGATGAGGTTTTGGAGCATATTGTAGAAAATATTGTAGAGGATGAATCTATTCTCCACGAGGATATGCGCAATATTGCCGATAAAGATTTACCGAAGGTTTCCGCATTAATCCATAAACTAACCAAAAAGCTGGCCACTAGGATTTCCCGGCGCTACCGTCAGAGCAAAAAACACCGCAAAATAGACTTTCGCCGGACTATCCGCCATAATATCCGCTTTGGCGGAACTTTGCTGAGTCTCCAATATAAATCTAAACGAATTGACCGCCCTAGATTGTTATTAATTTGTGATGTATCTGGCTCCATGGCCCGTTATGCAACCTTTGTCCTGCAATTTGCCTATGGCCTTGCTAGTGTGGCCCATAGTATTGAAAGCTTTGTTTTCTCCGAAGATGTGGAAAGGGTTACTCCCTACTTTAAGGGGGCTGTCAACTTTGAACAAACAATGACCGATTTACTTAACGAGAGCTTAGTGTGGGGCAAAGGCACTAATCTGGGGGAGTCCTTAAAGCACCTTTGGCACCGTTTTCCCGAGGTGTTTGCCAGTGATACAGTGGTGATTATTGTCAGTGATGCCAAAACTGTAGCCATAGAAAAAGCCGAATTTTATTTAGCCAAAATAGCCGGTAAAGTTAAAGGTATTATCTGGTTAAATACTCTACCTAAGGGGGAGTGGAAAGCCCTGCGTCAAGTCCAACAGCTTAGTCGTAATTGTCGGATGTATGAATGCTACACCCTGGCCCATCTGGAGAAAGTGATGCGAGTGCTAACCTAACACAAGAGTTGACCTAACATATTGACAAAGCTCAGAAAAATCGATAAACTTAAATTAATATTTGATAACTGTTCCGAATAAAGAGGGTTTTCTAATGAGTAAAGCAACACGCATGACAAAACAAAAGAAGGTCATCCTGGAGGTACTGAGAAGTACTAAAACCCATCCCCCGGCGGACTGGATTTATTTAAATGCCCGTAAAGTATTACCTAACCTAAGTTTAGGGACGGTATACCGAAACCTGAATATATTAAAGGATATGGGTGAGATTCTAGAATTAAACTATGGTAGCACACTTAGTCTATATGATGGGAATCCTCACGAGCACTACCATTTTGTTTGTGAAAGCTGTGGGGAAGTTACTGATTTGGGGATAAGCGTACAAAATGAATTAAATAACCGGGCGGCCCTGGAGCTGGGAGCCGAGATAAAATTCCATCGCTTGGAATTCTACGGTATCTGTCTAGAATGTAAAACCTTAGACGATAAAAATAATTAAGACTTAGGAGATAATAAAGCCGGGAAATGGTAAAATAGGTTTTGCCAATGGGGATATTAGTATGCACTCTGCAAAAAAATGCAAATATCTGCATAAAACTGCACGCAACTTTGTGCAGTTTTATTTTCTTTTCCGGCCACTAGTGGAGGCAACATTTTAGGGGACAACCACTAGCCGAGAATATATACCGTTAGGAGCAGATAAAATACCGTTAACCGGAAATAACAGAAAATTTACTTAATATTTAGATTAATGGCATAATAATTGCAATTCTTTAAAGGATATTTAAACGAAGTATTAAATAAGTTTTTTAGAAAAGGGGGAGACAGTTAAATGAAGATGTTTGAGTTTATGGCCAAGGATATTTTTGGTAAAAACGGGATTGCTGTTCCGCGGGGCAGAGTTGCCTATAATGGGGAAGAAGCAGACCAGATTGCCAGGGAGATAGGTGGTCCGGTGGTAATTAAATCCCAGGTGCTTACCGGGGGTAGGGGCAAGGCAGGAGGAATAAAATTTGCGGATACACCTGAGCAAGCCAAACAAGCTGCAGAGCTATTGCTCCAAAGTGAAATTTGCGGTCTAAAAATAGAGCAGGTTCTAGTAGTGGAGAAAATTAAAATTGAAAAGGAAATATATGTGGCTATCGCCTTAGACGGAGCAGCTAGAAAACCGTTAGTTATTGCTTCGGCTGATGGTGGTATGGACATTGAAGAGGTACCTGAGGAGCACTTAGTTAAATATTATTTAGATCCTAAAATTGGAATTATGCCCTACGTTGCCCGGGAGATCGCTCGCCAAATGGGAGTTCAAGGGGAAATAGGGAAGCAGATTCAGGATGTGCTGCAAAAAATGTGGCAAGTATATACTGCATATGATGCTGAACTAGTGGAGATTAACCCTCTGGTAGTAAGTGGTGATAAAATTATTGCTGCTGACGGTAAAATGACCATTGATGATGAGGCCGATTTCCGGTGGCCAAAAGGAACTCCCTATGTGGAGGAACGGACTGAAGTAGAGCAAAAAGCTAATGAACTAGGCATTTCCTATGTAGAACTAGACGGTGATATTGGGGTAATGGCTAATGGAGCCGGGATAACTATGGCAACCCTGGATATTATCAAACACTTTGGCGGAGAGGCCAAAAATTTTATGGACGCCGGTGGTGGTTCCAGCATGGAGGCTACTGCCAAAGCCCTGGAAATCCTAATTTCCACTAAGCCTAAGGCTATTATTGCCAACATCTTTGGAGGGATAACCCGGTGTGATGATGTAGCCCGGGCTTTTGCCAAGGTGAAAGAGGAAAAAGGAATTCCTGTTCCCGTGGTCATCCGCCTAGTTGGGACTAATCAGGATGAAGGGGTTCGCATCTTAAAGGAAATTGGCATTGAAGCTTATAGTAAAGTAGATGAAGCGGTGGCCAAAGCAGTTGAATTGGCCCGGCTGGCATAGGGGGAAGAAATAAATGACAATTATTATTGATGAAAACACGCGGGTACTAGTTCAAGGGGCTACTGGTAAACAGGGCAGCTTCCACCTAGGACAAATGGTAGCATACGGCTCTAAGGTTGTTGGTGGTACTTCGCCTGGCAAAAGTGGGCAAATGGTGGAAGGAGTACCTATTTTCGATACTGTTGCTGAAGCTGTGGAGAAGGTCCGTCCCGATGCCTCGGTTATTTTCATTCCTTCCAAGGGGGTCAAAGATGCTGCCTTTGAAGCTATTGATGCTGGCATCAAAACCGTGATGATCATTACTGAGCATGTGCCTGTACACGATGAAATGGCTATCATGGCTTTAGCTAAAGAACGGGGTACAATTGTACTGGGTCCTAATACCTTTGGCTTGGTATCTCCCGGCAAATGTAAAATTGGGATTATGCCTAATGCGGTGTTTAATTCTCCTGGTAATATTGGGGTTGTAGCCCGTAGTGGAACCTTAAGTTACGAAATCGTCTTTAACCTTTGCAATGCAGGTGTTGGTCAATCCACCGTAGTTGGTTTAGGTGGAGACAGGGTAGTCGGGCTTTCCTTTACTGATGTATTAGAACTTTTCGAAGCTGACCCCAACACTGCAGCAGTGGTGTTAGTTGGAGAAATCGGCGGCAATGCGGAAGAGGTGGCTGCCCAATATATTAAAGAGATGACTAAACCAGTTGTAGCCTTCCTAGCCGGTAAAAGTGCACCTCCTGGAAAACGGATGGGTCATGCCGGGGCTATAATTGAGCGGGGCAAAGGTACCTTTGCTAGCAAGGTAGAGGCCTTAACTGCCGCAGGAGTCAAGGTTGCTGAATTACCTTGGGAAGTTCCCCAATTAATTAGGGACGCTTTAAGCGGAAAGTAGTAAAAAAGGGAGTGAACTTAGTGAGCAAGGAAAAACTAGCAAGAATTGCTCAGGCCAAGAAGGCTTGGAACGAAAAACTGGAAAGCAAAGTTTTAGCCAAATTCCCAGAGCGTAAAGCTAAATTTAAGACCCATTCGGATATTCCTGTCCAGCGCCTATATACTCCAGACGATGTTGCTGGAATGGACTATGAAAGTGACCTGGGCTTACCTGGGGAGTATCCCTTTACCAGGGGAGTGCAGCCTACTATGTACCGGGGGCGTTATTGGACTATGCGCCAGTATGCCGGTTTTGGTACTGCGGAAGAAACTAATAATCGCTTTAAATATTTATTGGAACAGGGGCAGACTGGCTTAAGCTGTGCTTTTGACCTGCCCACCCAGATTGGTTATGACTCTGATCATTCTCTAGCTCAGGGTGAAGTAGGCAAGGTAGGGGTGGCTATCGACTCTTTGGAGGACATGGAAACCTTACTAAATGGGATACCTCTGGACAAAGTAAGTACTTCTATGACCATCAATGCTCCGGCTGCGGTTCTCCTCGCGATGTATATAGCAGTTGGTGAAAAGCAGGGAGTGTCTCCGGCTAAACTTTCCGGAACTATTCAAAATGATATTCTCAAGGAATACATGGCTAGGGGTACCTACATTTTCCCTCCCACCCCATCCATGCGCTTAATTACCGATATATTTGGCTATTGCGGCCAAAATGTACCAGACTGGAATACCATTAGCATTAGTGGATACCATATCCGGGAAGCCGGCTCCGATGCGGTACAAGAAGTAGCCTTTACCCTAGCTGATGGGATTGCCTATGTAGATGCCGCAATTAAGGCTGGACAAAATATAGATGAATTTGCTCCTCGGTTGTCCTTTTTCTTCAATGCTCATACCAATTTCTTTGAAGAAGTTGCTAAGTTCCGGGCTGCTCGCCGCATATGGGCCAAAATCATGAAAGAGCGCTTTGGAGCCACCAGTCCTAAGTCTTGGATGCTGCGTTTCCATACCCAGACTGCTGGCTGTACCCTAACTGCCCAACAGGCAGATGTGAATATTATGCGGGTAGCTTACCAAGCTTTAAGTGCTGTACTAGGGGGGACCCAGTCGCTGCATACTAATTCTAAGGATGAAGCGCTGGCTTTGCCTTCAGAAGCGTCTGCTCTAATTGCTTTACGTACCCAGCAAGTTATTGCCTATGAAACTGATGTTGTTGATACCGTTGACCCCCTGGCAGGTTCCTATTATATAGAGTTCTTAACTAATAATATTGAAGCCGGGGCTTGGGAATATATCAAAAAAATTGATGAGCTGGGTGGGGCTGTCCGAGCTATCGAAAGAGGCTATCAGCAAAAGGAAATTCAGGAAAGTGCCTTTAAATACCAGATGGAAATCGAGTCCAATGAGCGGATCGTGGTAGGTGTTAACAAGTTTACAATTAAGGAGGGGGCGGCGAAAGGACTACTCCGGGTTGACCCCTCTGTGGAAATTAACCAGCGCAAGAAACTGGTAGCCCTCAAGGAGCGGCGGGATAACCTCCGGGTTCAGGAAGTTCTGGCAACTTTAAAGACTGCAGCTCAGGGTACAGATAATCTGGTCCCGGTTATTCTAGAAGCAGTTAAGTGCTATGCAACCCTGGGTGATATTTGTGGGGTATTACGGGAGGTCTTTGGGGAACACCAACAGGAGACCATATTCTAAAGGTGTTATAAGGGGGAATAATTGTGGGTCAGAAGCCTATTCGCGTATTAGTTGCCAAGCCAGGATTAGACGGTCATGATCGGGGAGCTAAGGTAATTGCTCAAGCCTTGCGTAATGCTGGAATGGAGGTTGTGTATACTGGTTTGCGTCAGACACCGGAGCAAATTGTGGAAACAGCCATCCAAGAAGATGTGCAGGTAATTGGTTTAAGCTGCCTGTCCGGGGCGCATAATCACCTGTTTCCCAAAGTTATGGAGCTGCTTAAAAACCAAAACGTAGACGATATTCTAGTTGTGGGTGGGGGAGTTATTCCTGACGAAGATATCCCTTTACTAAAAGCCGCAGGAATTGCCGAAATTTTTACCCCAGGTACCACCACTACTGCGACTATTGAGTTTATTCGCAACAGAGTAGAAGGTGTGTAGATATGATTAGCAAGATAGATCATATTGGAATTGCGGTACAAAGTATTGACGAGACGCTTAAATTGTATCAGGACATTTTGGGCCTGAAGCTGGCGGGCACTGAAGTCGTCGAAGAACAGAAGGTCAAGGTGGCCTTTCTGCCGGTGGGGGACAGTGAGGTAGAACTACTGGAAGCTACCACTCCCGATGGCCCGGTGGCAAAATTTATCCAGGCCAAGGGTGAGGGTATACAGCATATTGCCTTTCGGGTGGATAATATTGAACAGGCTCTGGCCGATTTAAAAGCCAAAGGGGTACGGTTAATTGACGAAAAGCCCCGGAGGGGGGCGGGGGGAGCGAAAATTGCTTTTCTCCATCCCAAGGCTACTAATGGAACTTTAATTGAACTATGTGAACGAGATTAGACTAACCTTTTAATTATGATAATAGAAAAGAGGCAGGGCAAGTATGGCTATACAGGAAAAACTACAGGAATTAGCCTCTCGCCGGGAAAAGTTTAAACAAGGCGGTGGAGAACGGCGGATTAAACGGCAGCATGTGGCGGGAAAAATGACTGCCCGGGAACGTGTGGAACTTCTTTTAGATGCTGACAGCTTTGTGGAAACAGATATGTTTGTGCAAGAAAAAGACGCAGATTTCGGTAAAGTTGATGATGTTCAACTAGGCGAAGGGGTGGTAACCGGCTATGGTTTGATTAACGGCCGGCTAGTTTATGTGTTCTCTCAGGACTTTACCGTACACGGTGGTGCCTTAGGGGAACTACATTCTTCGAAAATCTGCAAAATCATGGATATGGCTACTAAAGCCGGCGCTCCGTTTATAGGTCTGAATGACTCGGGTGGGGCGAGAATACACGAAGGGGTAATGTCCTTAAATGCCTATGGTAATATTTTTTATCGGAACACCCTTGCTTCAGGAGTTATTCCCCAGATTTCGGCAATCATGGGACCCTGCGCCGGTGGAGCGGTTTATTCTCCGGCAATTACCGACTTTGTTTTTATGGTGGCGGAAACTAGCCAAATGTTTATAACCGGACCGCAGGTTATTAAAACGGTGACCGGTGAAGATGTTTCCACCGAGGCTTTAGGGGGGGCAATGACCCATAACCATGTCAGTGGTGTGGCTAGTTTTATCGCCGAAAATGAAGAGGAATGTCTGTTAAATATTCGTCGGCTTTTAAGCTATCTTCCCCAGAATAACTTTGAAGAAGCACCGCGGACGGAATCCCGGGAGCCCTTTCTACGTAGTGAAGATATTTTAAAACTGGTACCTACGGAACCAAATAAGCAGTATGATGTTCGGGACGTAATCCACTCCTTGGTTGATGGTGGGGATTTCTTTGAGGTTCACCCCTATTTTGCTGAGAATTGCGTGGTAGGCTTCGCGCGGATCGATGGAAAAACCGTGGGTATTGTAGCAAACCAGCCCCGAGTACTGGCTGGTTGTCTGGATATCAACAGTGGAGATAAAATTGCTCGCTTCGTCCGATTCTGTGATGCCTTCAATATCCCCCTAATTACTTTGGTGGACGTACCTGGATTCCTACCCGGTACTTCCCAAGAGTATGGTGGAATTATTCGCCATGGAGCTAAAATACTCTATGCATATTCTGAAGCTACAGTGCCTAAAATAACCTTAATTTTGCGCAAAGCCTATGGTGGCGCATATGTTGCCATGTGCAGCCGTTCTCTTGGTGCTGATGTAGCTCTGGCCTGGCCAACTGCGGAGATTGCTGTTATGGGTCCGGACGGTGCAACCAGTATAATGTATAAGGAAGAAATAAATAACGCAGTAAACCCTGGGGAAGTAAAAGCCAAGCTGACAGCAGAATATCGGGAAAAGTTTGCTAACCCTTATGTGGCTTGCTCTAAAGGGATGATCGATGATGTTATTGACCCTCGGAGTACCCGGCATCGCTTAATACAAAGCTTAAATATGCTCATGAACAAACGGGATACCCGCCCCACGAAAAAACACGGAAATATTCCGCTGTAAATTAACTTAGAAAAGGGGTGAGGTACAAAATGTTTAATAAAATATTAATTGCTAACCGGGGTGAGATTGCGGTTCGGATTATCCGGGCCTGCAAAGAACTAGATATTAAGGCAGTTGCCGTTTTTAGTGAAGTGGACAAAGAGTCCATGCATGTCAAACTTGCCGATGAGGCGGTGTGTATTGGCGAACCCCGTAGTTACCTAGATATGGCGGCAATAATTAGGGTAGCCAAGGAAACTGGGGCGGAAGCCATCCATCCTGGTTTCGGCTTTCTTTCTGAAAATGCGGGTTTTGCCAGCCAATGTATAGAAGCAGGGCTTATCTTCATCGGACCTTCGCCAGAGGCGATTGACTCAATGGGTGATAAGGCTGTTGCCCGGGAAACCATGATGAAGGCCGGGGTACCGGTAGTTCCCGGAAGTGAAGCCATCCTAGAAAAAGATGAGGATGCCCATGAAATTGCTGTTAGTATTGGCTACCCTGTGCTGATTAAGGCTTCCGCCGGTGGTGGAGGACGGGGTATGCGGATTGCCCATAACCGGGGAGAAATTTTAGATGCAGTAAGAGGGGCACGCTCGGAAGCACTATCGGCCTTTGGTAATTCTGAAGTTTATATCGAAAAATATCTGGATAACTGCAGACACGTTGAGTTTCAGATTTTAGCTGATAACTATGGGAATGTGGTTTACCTGGGGGAGCGGGACTGTTCCGTACAGCGCCGCAACCAGAAGCTTATTGAGGAAGCACCTTCACCGGCCCTGTCCCAACGCCTGCGGCAAATCATGGGTGAAGTGGCTGTAGCCGCAGCCAAGGCGGTTAATTATTCTGGAGCTGGGACGATAGAATTCTTACTTACAGCCTACGGGGAGTTCTACTTCATGGAGATGAACACCCGGATTCAGGTGGAACACCCAGTAACAGAGCAGATTGTCGGAATTGACATTGTTAAAGAACAAATTAGTATAGCTGCTAATCAGTCCTTGGGCTATGAGCAGAAGGATATTGTAATTCGAGGTCATGCTATTGAGTGCCGAATTAATGCCGAAAACCCGTATATGAACTTTATGCCCAACCCTGGCACCATTACCACTTATAGCGCACCAGGTGGTTTTGGAGTGCGGATGGATAGTGCCGCTTATACGGGTTACACCATAACTCCTTACTATGACTCCATGATTGGCAAGCTGATAGTTTGGGGTAAAGATCGGGATGAGGCAATTGCACGGATGCGCCGTTGTCTGCAAGAGTTCCAGATTGAAGGTGTGGAGACCACCATTCCCTTCCACCTTCATGTGTTAAAGAACAAATACTTCCAAAAGGGTGATGTCTATACTAATTTCATCACCAAACGCCTAGAACCTTTTGTACGGGAAGAGGTCGTTCTGAAGGATGAGGAGGAACTTCAAGAACAGCTTGTTCCGGGTACCACCGAGGCCGTTCAAGAACTTGTTGAGCTTGAAGTAACTGGTCAAGAGGCGATAAACGAGACTGCTGTACCAATGCTTGAGTTGGTACCTACAGGGGAAGCAGTTACCCCGGAAATTCTAGCTTTGATTACTGCTGCTGTAGGATCCTTTACTGAAAGTGATTACCAGATCACGGAAATCCGTAAAGTTAGTGGTGAGCCAGTGATGCTAGGCATAAGTCCATGGCGGATGTTTGGTTTAAATAGTTTGATGATGAGCAGAATGCGAATTAAATAGGGGGATTTTGGTATGAAGAAACTACGTGTGACAATCAACGGCATTGCCTATGATGTTCAGGTAGAGGAACTTCCTACTGAGGGAGGGACTGCTCCAGCTTCAATTCAGCGCAGCCCTGAGTCAGAGGGGGTGCATCAGGTGGCTCCAACCCCTCAGGTTGTTCCTGCGGCGGCCCCGGTTAAGTCTGTAGCTGGTGGTGGAAGTGGGGATATCGTAGCCCCTATGCCTGGGGTAATTAAGTCAATTGTGGTAAAAGCCGGTGATAAGGTCAAAGCAGGTGATGTAGTAGTTGTCTTGGAAGCTATGAAGATGGAGAATGAGATTTCTACCAAAAAAGCTGGCAAGGTTAAAGAAATCAAAGTTAGCGTAGGCCAGACAGTAGGCATGGGTGAGAGCATGGTTGTAATATCCTAAGCAAGCAGAATGTAAAAATTCCCCGCATAGCTTTGTCACCCGATTAAACAAGGTCTTCAACGTACAGCAAGTATGCCTGCGGCCTTGTTTATTTGGGTTTCGTGCTATACGAGTTTTTTAACAGCCTGCTCGGACTTAGCAAAAGTTTCTTGACAAACTGAGCACCTGAACCTAGGGTTCAGGTGCTCAGTTTGTTTGCTTTAAAGTAGTTATTTGGGATTTATCTTAGAAATTGGGCAGTGACTGTAGTTTTTTTACTACATCATAAACATATTTAGCGGTTATTGAGTGCAACGCAGTTGAAAGTGGATTTGGAGTTGGCAAGCAAAAGTATGGTTTAGGTCGAATCATTGCACGTTTAAAAGAGACAGCCGAGAGTGTAATTGTGCTACAATTCATCGTTATGAACTTGGAGCATCGGCTCAGAGTTCTTTTTTACCCTAAAAAGGATTTGACAAAACCATGTCGAAATACATTGTAAATTCCTGAATATCGGAAGGTGAAGGGTATGGAGTTAAAAAACTATATGGAAATTGCCGTAGCTGATGCGCTTCGGCACGTTCTAGCCACTATGCCCCAGATTTGTCATTGTGAAAGGTGCAAGTTGGATATAATGTGTTTAGCTTTAAATCGGTTGCCGCCTCAGTATACAATCACTCATAATGGTGCAATATTTACTAAGTTAAAGATGTGGGATGCCAGCAATCAGGCGATTATTTTAACTGAAATTACTAAGGCGGCAATGCAGGTTGGGGGGAAGCCCAATCATATGCTCCCGGAAGCCGGCCCTAAAAACTCAGACTGTTAAAATTCCCTGTCTAGACATCCATGCCACTAACCTGGCACCAACAGTATATGAAAATTAACGTGTTAATTTTCAGGATAGCTTTGTCGAAAGATGTGCCAAGATCCTCAACGTACAGCAGTACGCCTACGGTTTTGGCACATCTTTCTTCGTGCTGCGTGCTCAGAAAAACACATGTTATCTAGCTGGTGAAAGTCCAGTCGGGGTAAGTGCCAAGACGCCCCGCAGCTCAGATGCCTACGTAAGGAGAAATCCTTGCGTGGCGATCATCGACGATGATCAGCGACGATGATCAGCGACCAAGGATGTGTTATCTACCCATCAGCGGATCACCGTAATTATGACGGATGATAACGACCAAATACACCATATCAGGTTCTTGGGGATATCAGAGACCGAACATAAAGAAATTTATCGTTTATTGAATATCAAAGATCTACTAAAGAGAAAACGGTTACTGATGGGTAAAAGGTTGTAGTGACAGAATTAAAATGAAGAAGTGAGATACAGCAAGGGTTTAAACCATGTTTAGCGGAAAGTTGGGTTAATCCCAAAAATTATTACCAGAATCTATAAATAAGCCTTGAAAAATGCAGGTTGATATGTCAAAATAAACTTGAACTAATTGGTATAATAAAGAAGGGAGTGTTGACAAATTTCCGGTAAAATGAGGAGGATTGACGGAGGAGGGATGTGTATATTGCTGAAGTCGATATAACTCTTTTTATGATTTGGTGATAGCCATGGGAACCGGGCTCTGATCGAGGGCAGGTGATATGGGTCGGACAGAGGCATTTTGGCACTGGTGCAACACTGGCGATGGTCAGTATACAGTTGAGGTTATGAGGGATGTTTTGGAACTGAGCGGGGACGAAATCTCCAAATTAAAAGCCGAAAAGGTAATAGGTTAATGGTAAGAGGGAGGAAAAATTAAATGGACTTCAGTTTGCCCGAAGAGTATGTAGAATTAAAGAAAATGGTTCGTAAATTTACGGAGAACGAACTGTTTCCCTTGGAGAAGAATGTAATTGAACGCGAAGCGGCTAGGGGCTTTACAGATGCTTCGTCCATTTCACTGGAGGAAGAGGAAATTTTAAGGCGGAAAACTAAGGAACTGGGTTTATGGGGGATTGAGGTTCCAGAGGAATTCGGCGGTCAGGATCTGGGTGCGCTGGCTAAGGTGGTTGTGATTGAAGAAATGAATCGGTCAATCGTTCAATTCACTCTGCCACCCGATGCGCCAAACCTGAATTTCTTACAGTCATGTTGCACTCCGGCACAATATGATAAATATCTAGTACCCTATGCCACGGGACAAAAACGGTCTGCTCTGGCTATGACCGAGCCCAATGCGGGGTCCGACGCTTCTGCCATTCAAACGCGGGCTGATTTCAAGAACGGTAAGTGGTATTTAAATGGAACCAAAGCATTTATCAGTTTTGCTCCCAAAGTGGATTTTTTTATTTTGATTGCAGTGTCGGATAGAGAGAAGGGCAAAAAGGGTGGATTTACAGCCTTCTTGCTTGATAAAGGGACACCGGGACTTCGAATCGTCCGCAATGTTAACTCCATAGGAGATATGTTTTCCTATGAACTCGTTCTTGAAGATATTGAGTTAGACCCTAGTCAGGTGTTAGGAGAGGTAGGAAATGCCTTCATTCCGCTGCAGAACCGTTTTGGGGTACGGAGGATGGAGCTTGCCGCCAGGTGTTTGGGCTATGCTGAGCGTCTCATTCAGTTGATGATTGAACAAGCAAATGTTAGAATCACCTTTGGTAGACCTTTGGCAGATAGGCAGGCTGTACAGTGGTGGATATCCAATTCAACCATGGAGCTTCACGCCGCCCGGCTGATGGTGTATCATTCCGCTTGGAAGGTAGACGAGGGTCATAAAGATATGCGCAAAGAAGCGGCCATGTTGAAGGTGTATTGTACCGAAATGCTAAGTAAAATTGCTGACCGCGCTATCCAAGTTCACGGCGGCATGGGATTGACAAAAGAAATGCCGATAGAGTATATATACCGGCTGGTGCGTATTTTTCGGATTGTGGAAGGTCCGTCCGAGATTCACAGGTGGCTTTTGGCAAGGGAGATTCTAAAAGACGGCAAACCTTATAACATGTTTAAGTAAAAAAGTCGAACAGAAGGGGGTATAAAAAGTGGGAGTTTTGTTTCGAACAGAGGGGCATGTCGCTTATATTACCTTAAATAGGCCTAATGAAATGAATGCATTAGATCCGGAATCATGGAAAGAGCTTCAGGAGAGCTTTAGAACGGTAAAAGCAGATTCGGAGATTCGGGTAGCTGTTCTGACAGGGACTGGTGACAGGGCGTTTTGCACAGGATCTGACCTTAAAAAATCGATGCCGCCTAAAACCAGTTTCGCCTCTACCTATTTTGACGAGGAAAATATGCTTGCCCCTATGGAAATGTGGAAGCCAATCGTTTGTGCGATTAACGGCTATGCTATTGGCGGTGGCTTGGAAATGGCCTTGGCCTGCGATATCCGCATTGCATCCGACAACGCTTCCTTCGGTCTATCAGAAGTGAAGGTGGGCAGCTTACCGGGCTTGGGGGGGACGCAGCGCCTGATTCGGGCTATTCCGAAGGCAGTTGCGATGAGGATGATGCTGACTGGAGACAGAATTAATGCTCAGGAAGCTCAACGAATCGGTCTTATTAGTGATGTTGTTCCAGCAGAAAAGTTAATGGATACTGCCAAAGCGATTGCCGAGAAGATTGCGGCTAACGCACCTTTATCGGTAAAAGCTGCAAAACAGGCAGTGGTTATTGGCTCTGACCTACCGCTTAAACAAGCTTCAGCGCTGGAATACTTGCTCTGGGGAATATTGCGTGATTCAGAAGACAGAATTGAAGGGCGTAAAGCATTCGCTGAAAAGAGACCTCCCGAGTATAAAGGGAGATAGAAGGTAGCAATTTATTTACCCGGCAAACCACAAAACCAATAAGTGGCACGGAGCACCACTTGTGAAGATAATTGAGTTACGTTGTTTGAAGAGAAAGCAGGAATGGTTTTCCTTGCTGAATGTCTTGGGTGGAGTTAATGATGGAACAGGAGTGTTTCTTTGACGTGCAGATGTAGTTCCGAATGCGGCAAAACACTCTTGTCCATTGCTTAGTACACCTGAGAATTATCCCTAATTACTATCAACTACAAAAGAATACGTGGCATGAAGGACTTTTAGAAGAGGCTAATGTACAGCTGTTTGTGTCAGATGACCTAACCACAAATTGCGCTGGCTTTGATTCGTACAATCGAACAAACCAGTCTATTTAAGGCAAAATGGATTGGTATGGACTGTCTTTATGGAAACAGCAAGGAATTTTATTGAGGCAGAAAATGGCAGCAACCACTCCGGCAGAACCTGTGTCCAAGATCGCTGCAGATGATACTATACCCTGGTATAAAATCATGCTGGTTATTTATTCGTCGTTTAGAAAAAAACCGCAGCTTTAACTCCTCCAAGCTTTTTAGTGTAATTGCGTCAACTGTAAAGCTTTACATTAAAAAGGTTATGTATAGTAAATGATAATGTAAAGTAAAACAATAAAATCCCATAAATTCAATACTTTTTGTTGGTTTACTTTACATTATCACCCGTCTGATAAGCTGGTAATAATCGACATCTTCTGAGCATAGGTCTGATCAAACAAGGCAGTATTAATGGCAGCTCCCTAAAAGGTAAAGCTTGGGGACAAGTCACTCAACCCATAATCGCTGTATCCGGTAAAGATGACTATCGGAAAGCCACCAAGAAGAAGGAGGAGGAGAAGGAGAAGAAATGTTTTGTGAAACTGGACTGGCAAGGGTGAAAGTGGTTTAACCAACCGGTAGGACAAAAGCAGCAAACAAGGTGTGGGGTTGTAGAGACTAATTAAGTCAAAATAAAGATTGAACGGTAAGGAAGGGAGAAATACAAAATGCCATGGACTAACTGGAAAAA
>JBAQLS010000039.1:0-65145 GCA_049302075.1 Carboxydocellales bacterium
TAACTGGCTCTATCTTGGTGAAACCCAAGGTCGGGGTAGAATGGATCGAAAAAGAGAGTATAGCCTATCTCGTAAAGCGATCTTCATGTATCCCCTCCAAAACGACTTTAAGGATTGCCTTAAAGGGATTAAGCTCTGCAAGGTGGTGAATCCGGATGACTAGACCAGCAAAGCGACAAGAGAAACGAGCCCAAGAGCAAGAACTCAAAATGAAGGAGTTAAAAGTCAAAGGAAAATGGCCGATTCATCAATGTTTTGCTGGCACATAGTGAACTTTGAGACGAAGGTTTAACTTTAATCAATGAGTCATTGTTGCTTAAGTGATTCTTCTAATTGGTATAATATTGAAAAATAATTGCCAATGAAAAAAATCATGCTTCAGCTCTGAGGGACTCATGGCAATATTGACAATAAACAGGCAGTTCTATATAATTATTGCTAGTTTTTACACTAAGTAAGAGTTGCTTGAAGTGTTTGGGCGGGGGGTAAAATAATGTATTCAGGTAATGATATTCGGGAAATATTTTTAAAATATTTCGAAGAAAAAGGGCACACAAGGGTGGATAGTTCCTCTTTAGTTCCGCATAATGATCCTACGCTCTTGTTTACCAATGCAGGCATGAATCAGTTTAAGGATGTTTTTTTAGGACTGGAGGAGCGGGCCTATACTCGGGCTACCACCTCTCAAAAATGTGTCCGAGCTGGCGGTAAGCATAACGATCTGGAAACAGTGGGTCGAACTGCCCGGCACCATACCTTTTTTGAGATGTTGGGGAACTTTTCCTTTGGAGATTATTTTAAACGGGATGCCATTACATATGCTTGGGAATTCTTAACTGAACGTTTAGGATTACCTAAGGATAAACTTTATGTTACAGTCTATCTGGATGATGACGAGGCTATTGAGCTGTGGCGAGAACTGACCGGACTTCCGGAAGAACGGATAATCCGCTTAGGTGAAAAGGATAACTTTTGGTCCATGGGTGATACCGGACCATGTGGTCCTTGTAGCGAAATCCTCATTGACCGGGGGGTGGAATATTCCTGCTCGGACCAGTGTGGGATTGGGCTATGTGAATGTGACCGGTTTCTGGAAATTTGGAATCTGGTCTTTATGCAGTATAACCGGGATTCCGACGGAAAGATGAATGCTTTGCCTAAACCCAGTATTGATACGGGAATGGGTTTAGAGAGAATTACTGCCGTTGTACAGCAGGTGGTCAGTAACTATGATACTGACTTAATTCAATCCTTAGTTAAAGAAGTAGAAAAGTTATGTGGTCGGGAATACTACCGGGACGACCGGGGATTCCCCTTCCGAGTAATAGCTGACCATGCCAGAGCCTGTACTTTTTTAATTAGTGACGGGGTGCTGCCTAGCAATGAGGGTCGGGGTTATGTGTTAAGACGCATTCTCCGCCGGGCGGTGCGTTTCGGCAAGGTTTTGGAAATCAATAAACCCTTCCTGTATAACATGGTTCCGGTGGTTGTGGAATTAATGAGCGGAGCCTATCCGAAATTAAAAGAAAAGCAAGCCTATGTCCAGCAAGTTATCAAACTTGAGGAAGAACGCTTCCATGTTACCCTCCATGATGGGATGCGGATGGTGGGGGAAATAATTGCTAGAATTAAGGCTGAAGGCGGAAAACAAATCTCCGGCAAAGAGGCCTTTGCCCTTTACGATACTTATGGTTTCCCCCTTGACCTGACCGAGGATACTGCTGAAGAGCACGGTCTGACCGTGGATAAGCACGGTTTCCAGCAGGCCATGGAAGAGCAACGCCAAAGAGCTAGGGCGGCAAGACATGAAACGGGAATGGTTACTCAGCTTCAGGAGCTTTATGCCAAGTTAGGTCATAAGCTTGGACCGACTAGGTTTCTAGGCTACCAATTTGACCGAGCCACTGCTAATGTAACTGCCTTGTTGGTAGATGGAGTACAAACCAACCAGGCAGAAGAAGGGGATAAAGTCCAAATAATGCTCAATGAATCTCCTTTCTACGGTGAAAGTGGGGGTCAGGTAGGAGATGCCGGGTTGATTACCTCGGCTAATTGCCGGATAAGGATTTCTGATACCAGAAAGGTATACAATAACCTTTTGGTTCACCAGGGTATAGTGGAGAGTGGTACCCTCAAGGAAGGTGAGTTAGTGGAGGCGGCCCTGGATACAGCTCGGCGTCGCGCCATTGCCAGTAATCATACCGCTACCCACCTGCTGCACAAAGCTCTAAAACAGGTTTTGGGGGAGCAGGTCAATCAGGCCGGGTCCTTAGTTGAACCGGAGCGCTTGCGTTTTGATTTTAACCACTTGACTGGGGTAACCCGGGAGGAGCTAGCTGAAATTGAGGCTATTGTAAATGCTAACGTGCTGGAAAGTCTGGAAATAAATACTATGGAAACAACTATTGAGGAAGCCCGAAAGCTGGGAGCAACAGCCCTTTTTGGCGAGAAATACGGGGATGTGGTCCGAATTGTCAGCATGGGTGATTACAGCAGGGAGCTTTGTGGCGGGACTCACCTGCCGATAACTAGTCAGGCGGGAGTATTTAAGATTTTAAGTGAAGGGGGAATAGGTGCGGGATTACGGAGAATTGAGGCTGTAACCGGTACCGCTGCCCTTAGGTATATTAACCAAAGGCAGACAGAATTAGAGCTTATCGCTGAGCTGCTTAAAGCCCAGGGAGATACTGCCCAAAGAGTGGAGAATTTAATTCAGTCCCATAAGGACAAAGAACGAGAGCTGGCTCAACTCCAAGCTAAGTTAGCTAAGTATGAAGTTGATAATCTGCTGGAGCAGGTTATAGAGGTCAAGGGGATTAAGGTTCTGGCCGCTAAAGTTATAGCTGCGGATTTGGAAGCCTTGCGCGCAATGGGTGATTTGTTTCGGGACAAGTTAGGCTCAGGTGTGGTGGTCCTCGGAAGTATAGCTGGTGAGGATAAGGTTAACTTATTAACACTAGTCACTAAAGATTTACAGGCAAAGGGCTTGCACGCCGGAAACTTAATTAAAGAAATTGCTAATATTACCGGCGGTGGAGGTGGAGGACGGCCAGATATGGCTCAAGCCGGAGGTAAGCATCCGGCTAAGTTGGAGGCTGCCCTGGCTCAGGTAGAGGCCTTAGTAGCTGGCCAGTATAAAGGTTTATAAAGAATTAAAATTTGTGAAATTTGGCAACTAAAGAAGGATTATCAAGATATTTGGCGAAAAACTTAACTAACATAAATTCTTTTGCAAAGGCAAACTCGATGAAAATCGAGGACGCAAAGCCACGGGTCTACAACGGTGAACTGTTATGATGGCCGGGCTGCCAGAGGAAGAAAGTAATAGCGGGATTGAATACCTGCTCTGCTACAGTACTTTTAACCTGCTCTGGTTCAACTAGAGTAGGTTTCTGTTCTAAATGAGGTGAGTTAAGCATGCTAAAAGTAAATATCCAAGACCTGAAGCCGGGAATGACCTTAGCTAAAACAATTTTTAATTCCTCTGGTAATGTACTCTTGTCCGGTGGAATGGTGTTGAACACCAATTTTATTCAACGACTCATAGAGTTGAGTATCCCGGCCATCTTTATTAGAGGAGATCATCTTGACGATCTAGAGGTGCCTGATGTTATCTCCGAGCAGCTGCGGGTCACAGCTCAAAAGTCGGTAAAAGATGTTTTTTCCGGGATGCAGCGTTATAGCCGGGTGGATATCTCTGCAGCCAAAAATCTGGTTAACTGCATGATGGATGAACTGATTGCTAATCGTCAGGTAATGATTAATTTAACGGATATTCGTGCCCATGAAGATTATGTGTTTGGACATAGTGTTAATGTGGCTGTGCTTTCCATCTTAACAGGGATATCAATGTCCTTTAACGAAATCCAATTACGCAATCTGGGTGTAGGTGCCTTGCTCCATGATTTAGGTACTGTGCAAATCGACAAGACCATTCTTAATAAGGTAAGTAAGCTTAGCCCCAGTGAGTTCGAACAGTACAAAAACCACACTTACTATGGCTTTGAGACGTTGCGGGCTCAGACGGAGCTTAGCATCCTGTCAGCACATGTGGCCTTCCAGCATCATGAACTGCTAGATGGAACAGGGTATCCCCGGGGGCTAAAAGGTAGTGATATTCACGAATACTCCATGATTGTTGCAATTGCCGACCTTTATGATGAGCTAACCACCGACTATTTACAGCGTAAAGCCTGTCATTCCCACGATGCAATCCGTAAAATTGCTGGCTTAGCAGGGATACAGTATGATTTAGATATAACTAAAGCTTTTTTGGGCAATATTGCCATTTACCCAATTGGTAGTATAGTCTCTTTAAGTACCGGAGAAATTGCCATTGTAGTAGATAACCGCAAAAATTATCCCTTATCTCCCGTGGTACGGATAATTCTGGACAGTCAGCATATGAAAACTGAGCACAGGGAAATCGATTTAGCTAAAGATGCATCTGTAAAGATACTCCAACTACTCAACGATATATCTGAGGTATTACCTTCTATCCAGGAGGTATGTAAACGAATTTAATTTTTTGGCACTTATTACTCGTTCCTGTTGGGGAACGGGTTTTTTTATACTATAATTAATGAGTCAAGACGTATTAACAATAGCATGGGGCAACGGAGGTTAGGGTATGAAAAAAGGAGTTCTGGCATTATTAAGTATGGGTCATTTGGTAACTGATTTAAGCCAAGGAATGCTCCCCTTTTTAATTCCTTTTTTACAGGCTAAGTTTCAGCTGTCTTATTTTTTAGTGGGGATTATCGTACTAGTGAGCAATCTTAGTTCATCGTTTATTCAACCTATTTTTGGGTACATTAGTGATAAGGTATCAATGCGTTGGATAATCCCCGTGGGGTGTTTAGTGGCAAATGGGGGAATGGCTTTAGCCGGGGTTAGCCCAAATTACTCTATTTTGTTACTGGCAGTGTTTATCGGTGGACTTGGCGTGGCAGGGTTTCATCCTGAGGCTTCCAAAGTAGCCCATTATGTGGGTGGACCAAAAAAGGCTACCGGGATGTCGATTTTTGCGGTAGGAGGCAACCTGGGGATGGGCTTTGGTCCAATCTTGGGAGCTGTTTTGTTGGGAATCGCTGGGTTAAAGGGCATGTTGGGAATGCTAGTTGTAGGCGCAGTAATGGCTTTTTTTCTACTCAAGGTTACTAAATTAGATATACATAGTCCGCAAAGTATGGGTCAGGACAAAACCACAACTGGGCAGGAAAGTGGTTATTTAGGGATTGCCTGGAAAGCGGTAATGCTATTAATTGGGGTAGTGACTATTCGGTCCTGGACTCAGGCAGGGATTACCACCTTCATGCCCTTGTTTCTAGTAAATTATGCCCAGAAGAGTCATGAGTACTCCAGTACTATGCTGGCAGTTTTTTTGATTTCCGGTGGATTAGGAACACTCATCGGTGGCCCGGCAGCGGATCGCTGGGGCAGAAAGACGGTTATCATGGTGTCCATGCTCTTGACACCACTTTCTTTTTTACTATGGCTGAAGCTACCCGGCTTTTGGTCCCCGTTATTCCTCGCTCTAGCAGGTGCGGTGATTGTAGCTACTTTTTCGGTAACAGTGGTCTTTTGTCAGGAACTATTACCTAGGAATATTGGCATGGCTAGTGGATTAATGATGGGTTTTGCCATCGGGATGGGAGGAGTGGGAGCAACAATACTTGGTTTATTGTCCGACCGTTGGGGGTTGCTTAATACCTTATATCTGATAACCGCACTACCCATTGCTGGTCTTGTCCTCGCAACATTTTTACCCGGCCAGACCATTACAACCCATAAGGAGGCAGGTTAAGATTAATGGACACAACCAGATATACACCAGACCTTATAGCCCAACTAAATTTAATCAAAAAATTAGTGCAAAAGGTTTTCCCCCAGGTGGAAGTGGAGTTAGACGGTTGGCGGGATAGAATTAAGACTTGCCCTGATGAAGTATTGGCTGCCCAAGCGTTGGCAAGTATTAGTACCAAACGCTTCCATGCCCAAGGGGGTAGTGTGTATGCTTTGTATCCGGGGGTGGAGCAACAGGGTTTTATCCGCTTTGTAGTAGCCTTCCAAACCATCAGCGATTACCTGGATAACCTATGTGACAGGGCTGGGGTAGCTGAGGAAGCCGCCTTCCGGCAGCTCCATTTGGCTTTTGAGGAAGCTTTAAGCGTGGACGGCCCTATTTCTGAGTATTATTGCTTTTATCCCCATGGCGAGGATGGAGGCTATTTAGCAGGTTTGGTCCTAGAATGTCGGCAACAGCTTTCCCGCTGGCCTGCTTATTCTGTGGTTCAGCATGAGGTTATCAGGCTGGCTCGGTTATACTCCCAGCTACAGACCTATAAACATTTGCCTCGGGAGGTACGCGAGGAGAAGCTAAGGCTGTGGGCCCAGCCTCACCTGGAGATTATGCCAGGGCTAAGTTGTTGGGAATTTGCTGCTGCTACAGGGTCTACCTTAGGGATTTTTGTGTTGTGTGCCATGAGCTCTAACCCTGATTTAACAGTAGAAGAAGTTGAAAAAGTAATCGGGGCTTACTTTCCCTGGGTATGCGGATTGCACATTTTGTTGGATTATTTCATTGACCAACAGGAGGACCGGGAAGGTGGAGACTTGAATTTTGTCTTTTATTATGCTAACTCGGTAGTATGCCAGCAACGACTCACCTGGTTTCTAGAGACTGCCCTCCAACAAATTAGTCATCTGGAATACTCCTTATTTCATCAGACGGTATTAATAGGCTTATTAGCCATGTATCTCTCTGATCCGAAGGCGGCCCAAGAAGAAGTAGGTGATATAAGCAGCAGCTTGCTAAGCACCGGAGGTAGGCGAGCTAGAATGTTCCATAATTTTTGCAAGGTATTACGGTGGCGGAAAAGAATTTAAATTGTGGACAAATAAACTTGTTAATTTAGTAAAATTGTAAACTGAGTATTCTTGGTAAAGTTAATTAATTCGAGTAACTGCTAAATCAGCTAGCTGAAGCAACATTTCTCGGTACAGGGAGTCCGGGACAACCTGCAAAGCTGCCTTAGCCCGATCCCTGCATTCATAAGCTTTGGCATAGCAATAGTCAATTGCCCCAGAGTTTTTAAGTACAGTAGAAATTTGTTCTGTACTAGTCGAAGTAAGTTGGCCTTTAGCCATTACCTGGGTAAGCCATTGGCGTTCTTTTTTATCCTTAAGTAGAAACAGGATAGGTAAGGTATAATTGCCGGAAGCTAGATCCTGATAGATGGGTTTACCTAAGGAGTCGGGATCACCAGTATAATCCAGAATGTCATCAGCAATTTGAAAGGTCAGGCCTAAATTTAGGCCGTAATCCCCTAAGGCGGATATTAGAGGAGGTTGGGCTTGCCCAATGATAGCCCCAGCTTGGCAGCAGGCTGCGATTAGTTTGGCTGTCTTCTTTTCGGTACGTTGCAGATAGTGCTGTTCAGATTGATTGGGGTTAAAAATCTGCAGGGCTTGCTCAACTTCACCTTCACACATATCTTGAATGGCATTAACCATTATACTGAGAATGGGGAAATGTTTACTAGCGGCTAATAACGCAAAGGCTTTAGCGAAAAGAAAGTCTCCGGACAGGACGGCGGTACGGTTATCCCACAGATGGTTTAAGGTAGCCTTGCCCCGTCGATTTTCCGATTGGTCAATTACATCATCATGAGCCAAAGAAGCCATATGGATAAGTTCAGCCGCGGCCGCTACGGCAATTAACTCTTTATCAGGAGGCTGGAAACACCTTCCGGAAAGCAAAACTAACAGGGGGCGAAACCGCTTGCCACCTGATTCCAATAGGTGAGAGCACATTTTAGCTATAAATTCTCGGGAGCAACCGACTTCATGGTACAGCAATGATTCCACAGCACTTAATTCCGGTTGAACTAGATTTTTAGGGTTAGCGGCAGGGTCTGTTTCCATTGGGACAATTAGCCTGATCATGGATGAATCCCCCTTAGGTTATCAATTAGTTGGGAAAATCCTCTAGCTAGTATTGTCTCCAGCAGCTATATTTAATGCGTGCTTTAGCCAGTAAAATAGAAACTTTCTCTGTTTAAGGTTA
The DNA here is from genome assembly GCA_049302075.1 of Carboxydocellales bacterium. Lineage (GTDB taxonomy): Bacteria > Bacillota > Carboxydocellales > JAJZTU01 > JBAQLS01. The sequence continues at coordinate 8,069 of JBAQLS010000039.1, forward strand.
ATCTGCTATAATTAGTTTAGCCCATAAAATATCCAAACTAATCCAATAGGAATAGGCTGTAGTGCTAAGCGCATACTACCTGTAGTAATTCCCGACCCGAAAGGAGGAAGGCGGTTGACACAATCGTCGATGACGTATGGAAAATAAGCAAAAAGCCCTGCCCAAGCGTCCAGAAATTTCTGAGGAGTATAAGTGGCGTTTGGAGGATATTTTTGCCACAGACGAACTGTGGGAGCAACAATTTAATCAGGTTAAGGAAAGGTTAGGGGAACTGGACAAATTTACAGATAAACTCCAATCCTCTGGAAATACTCTTCTGGAGTGCCTAAAGTTCCGAGACGAGATTTCCCTCTTAACAGAGCAACTTTTTGTTTATGCCAAGATGCGTAAAGATGAGGATAATACTAATACCCGCTATCAGGCCCTAAATGACCGGATTACTAGCCTGAGCATTGGGGTGGACAGCGGCATGGCGTATATTGTACCGGAAATTCTAGCCATCCCTGAGGATACGCTGAATAATTTCCGCAAAACTGAAGCAGGTCTGGCAGAATTTCAACATTACCTAAATGAGCTCACCAGACAAAAGGAGCATGTCCTAACTACCCAGGAAGAGCAACTGTTAGCTCAGACCGGCGAGCTTGCCTATGCCCCCCAGAGTATTTTTGGGATGCTTAACAATGCAGATATTAAGTTCCCGAGCATTAAGGCTGAACAGGGTGAGGTTATTGAAGTTACCAAAGGGCGCTACATTCAATTTATGGAAAGTTCGGACCGCCGAGTTCGCCAGGAGGCCTTTACCGCCCTATACAGCACCTACCAAGCACTAAGGAACACTATCTCCACAACCCTTAATGCCAGTGTCAAAAAAGATGTTTTTTATAGTAGGGTGCGTAAATATAACTCTGCTTTGGCGGCGGCTTTAGATGATGATAATATGCCCATTAGTGTCTATGAAAACTTGATTAAGGCTGTGCGGGATAATCTGGAGCCGATGTACCGATATGTCCAATTGCGAAAACGGGTTCTAGGGCTAGCTGAACTGCATATGTATGATTTGTATACCCCCATTGTCAAGGATGTTAAAATGAATATCCCTTATCAGGAAGCAGTGAATACAGTAGCAAAAGCCTTGGAACCATTAGGGCCAGAATACCTGAACAAATTATCAGAAGGCTTTAGAGCCCATTGGGTGGATGTTTATGAAAATGAGGGCAAAACTGGGGGGGCCTATTCCTGGGGAAGTTACGGAACTCACCCTTATGTATTGTTGAACTACCAGGATACTCTAAATGATATGTTCACCATTGCTCATGAAATGGGGCATGCCCTGCACACTTTTTATTCCAACCAGGAACAACCTTACATTAACGCTCATTATAAAATATTTTTAGCCGAAGTGGCCTCAACTTTAAATGAAGCCTTACTGATGAAGTATCTGTTAAAAACTACAACCGCCAAAAAAGAGAAACTTTATCTACTTAACCACTATCTTGAGCAGTTTCGGGGTACAGTCTATAGGCAAACTATGTTTGCGGAGTTTGAAAAACTTATCCATGAGCAGGTGGAAGCTGGAGAAGCTCTTACCGCAGAACAACTAAACAGCTTGTATCACCAGCTTAATGTGGATTATTACGGACCGGACATTGTGGTAGATCAAGAGATTGATGTAGAATGGTCTAGAATACCCCATTTTTATAACGCCTTTTATGTGTACAAATATGCAACCGGTTTTTCGGCGGCCACTGCCCTTGCCCAGCAAATTTTAAATGAAGGTCAGCCCGCTGTGGACAGATATCTGGAGTTTCTAAAAGGTGGTAATTCTAACTATCCTCTGAACCTATTAAAAAAAGCTGGGGTTGATATGACTTCACCACAGCCGGTTGCTACTGCGCTTGCGGTATTTAAGGATTTAGTGCAGCAAATGGAAGAACTTTTAGAGGATAATTAACCACCATGTAAACCCCCCGAAAGTGCTAGTAAATTACCATCATTTACCGAAAGGATTTTTTATTTTAATGCAGAATAGTTTTTACGAAAAGTTACGGGCGGGGGGAGTTGGCTGAATGAAGATTGTTCGCGAAACAGAGCGGGTAGCCCAGCTGAAGAAGATAATTAAATCGATGGAGGCCAAGGAACTGGAGTTTCTTCAAGAATACATTGAGCGGGAACGAGACAACCGTAAAAAAGGGGTATATGACGAGTGGCGGGAATATTTGGACGCAATGTTTTGTAAAAACTTTCACTAAATCAAAATAGAACTTCTCTAAGAATAGAGAAATATGTTAAAAATATAAAGGAAAAAACTTTACTATGTTGAATATGAGGAATTAACGAGGGGTTACCAAAAAGGGGTGAAACCGGGTGAGTGAGAACAAGTTCGAAGATACTATGATGTTTAAAGTAAAGGCTGAGGAAATTAATCAAGCCAAAGAGATTTTACTGGCTGTTTATCAGGCTTTGAAAGAAAAAGGTTATAATCCGATAAATCAAATGGTCGGTTACCTCCTTTCCGGGGATCCTGCTTATATTACCGCCCACAAAAATGCGCGAAGCTTAATTCGAAAATTAGAACGTGACGAGCTGTTAGAGGAATTAGTAAAAAGCTATCTAGAGCGAGCGTAATTTAAATTACATAAACTAATATTACATAAAACTAACTAAAAAGACTGTTAGGACTGTTTAGATGGGTGCTAGCAAGTCTTTTTTTGTACTTTAGAAACCTGCGTGGGTTGATAAAGAGGAAAGGAGCATACTAAACGTATGGAATATCGACAGTTAGGGCTAACAGGTATGGCTGTTTCCCGCCTGTGTTTTGGAGCCCTGACCATAGGACCGCTGCAAGCCGGACTTCCGTTGCCAGAGGGGGCTAGGGTAATTCGAGCCGCTTTAGAGGGTGGTGTAAACTTTATTGATACGGCAGAGCTTTATGGCACCTATGACTATATCCGGGAAGCCTTAAAAGGCTACCACCGGGAAGTGATCATAACCAGTAAGTCCTATGCTTATACCAGGGAGGGAATGCAGGATAGCTTAGAACGGGCTAGACGGGAGTTAGACCGAGATGTGGTGGATATTTTTCTCCTCCATGAACAAGAATCAATCCACACCGTCCAGGGACATTGGCCGGCATTAGAGTACCTACTAGAGGCCAAGGCTAAGGGTAGGATTAGGGCTATCGGGATTTCCACCCACTTAATTTCTGGGGTAGAAGCTGCTGCTCAGGTGCCGGAAATTGAAGTTGTGCATCCCCTGTTTAACATTGAAGGCTTGGGAATTGGGGATGGTAACCGGGAGGATATGTACAGGGCAATTGAAGCAGCCCATGCTGCCGGAAAGGGTGTATATTCTATGAAACCGTTAGGTGGGGGTAACTTGCTCCACCGGAGCGAAGAAGCCTTAGCCTATGTACTAGCTCAGCCGGCTATTGATGCAGTAGCTATGGGTATGCGCACTTTGGAAGAGGTAGAAATGAACATTTGTCTAGTGGAGGGTAATGAGGTACCCAGTAACGTCCGGACCACGGTTAGCCAGGTGAAGAGGTCACTCCATATCGAAGAATGGTGCGAGGGTTGCGGTAAATGTGTAGAGCGTTGTCACGCCGGAGCATTGACCATACAAGAAACTAAGGCTCGAGTGGACCGGGAACAGTGCCTGCTTTGCGGGTATTGTGGGTCTGCTTGTCCACATTTTTGTATTAAAGTAGTCTAATACTTCTAATAACTCAATTTAAGGAGAAAACAAATGCGAATTTTGGGCTTGGATGTTGGAGATGCTACAATAGGGGTAGCTATATGTGATCCCATGGGTTGGACGGCACAGGGACTGGAAGTAATCCGCCGTCGGGGCAAGGAGGAAGAGGACTTCCGAAGGCTGCATGAACTCATTGCCCAATGGGAGGTGGAACGGATAGTAGTAGGGCTTCCGAAAAATATGAATGGAACCATTGGTCCGCGAGCGGAGAAGGTTTTGGAGTTCAATCAACGGCTAGCAGATGCTACCGGTTTGCCAGTGGAGGCCTGGGATGAGCGGTTGTCTACAGTGGAAGCGGAAAGAGCTTTGTTACAAGCAGATATGAGCCGGGGGAAACGAAAAAAGGTTATTGACAAGTTAGCTGCTGTTATAATCCTCCAAGGGTATCTGGATTTTAAGCACAATTAACTTAGTTGACAACCCCTTTTTTCTAGTATACAATACACTTATTCTAAACGAACGAGGTGGTACCGTGACCGAACAGGATAATATTGTAACCCTTACCGATGAGGAAGGTAATGACCATGAATTTGAAGTAATTGACGTAATTAAGGTTGAGGATAGTGAGTATGCTATCTTAAGACCTTTAGAAGATGACGAAGATGAAGATGAAGATGAAGCTATAATCCTTAAAGTTACCACGGATGAAGAAGGCAACGAAATTCTCATGGATATTGAGGATGACGAGGAATGGGAAAAGGTAGCCGACGCTTGGCAAGAATCCATTGAGGATGAAGAAGAATAGTAATTTGAAGAGGGGCCTAGACGGGCCCCTTTAATATTTATAAAAATAAATTTGGTGCAGAAAAAGGAATTATTTTGTCTAAGGCAAAATAGTATATTAAAAATGACAACCAAGCTTTTATGCTATGGGGGAGTGGTGGATTTGTCCTGGGTGAAAAAAGTGTTAATTGGCCTAGCTGTGATTACTTTGATAATTATAACTGCTACTGGAATTACTGCCAAAGTACTTTTAGGGCACGAACAAGTTGTTCAGGGTGTTAATGTAGGCCCACTTGACCTTAGTGGACTTTCCAGAGCTGAAACTGTAAAAGCACTCCGGAAGCTAGAAAAAGAAATTGATGCTCGGGAGGTTAGGCTGGAGGTGGGGAGTGAACATTGGAACGTCCCCCTTAAAGCTTTGGGTGTCAAGTTGAATACTGCCCAAATGGCAACTGCCGCTTATGCAATGGGGAGACAGGGTACTTTGCTGGAACAGTATCAGAAACGCCAGGAAATTGCTAATAAGGGCCAAGAAATTAAACTAGATATTTCTGTGGACCAAAAAGCGCTGGACGTGAAAATTGCCGATTTAACCAAGCACCTGACCAAGGCCCCGATTAATGCTACCTTCAGGGTTTCTGAAGACGATCAGGTGGAATTTTTACCGGGGAAAAATGGTGAAGGAGTGGATGTTTCTGGGGCGGCTCAGGAATTAGATAAAATATTAGAGCAAAAAGCCGAGCCTAGACTGGTACTTACCTTAATAGAAGTAGAACCACAAAAAAAAGTTGCTGACCTTGAAGCTATGGGTATCAAGGCGGTGGTATCTAAATTTACCACTATATTTGATGCCAGTCAGGGCAACCGTTCTTATAATATTGCAGTTGCGGCCGAAGCATTAAATGGTTTGCTGGTCGAGCCTAACCAAATTGTTTCTTTTAATGAAATTGTGGGTCCGCGGAGCTCGGAAGCAGGTTACCGAGAGGCCCCGGAGATTGTGAATAATAAGCTGGTGCCTGGAATAGGGGGTGGCGTTTGCCAGGTATCTACAACGCTATATAATAGTTTGCTGAAAGGCAATTATGAGATTATCAATCGCCGGCCCCACTCTATCCCGGCTTCCTATGTACCTGTTGGCCGCGATGCAACTGTTACCTATGGGGGTATAGATTTTAAGTTTAAGAACAATCGCAATTCATACCTTTATATTAAATCGTCCATTAAAGGGAACCGGCTGGTTTTTAAGCTTTTTGGTGACCCTAATGAAAATAAAGAAGTGGTAATTATTGATGATATTGAACTTGTCATAGAGAATAAAACCATTTTTGAAAACGATCCCAATTTGGAGCAGGGGAAAGAAGTGGTTAAGGAAAAAGGGCACAAAGGATTCCGCACAACCACGGTGCGCTTGGTTAAGGAAAGCAACCGAGTGGTGAAGAGAGAAGTAGTTGCCAAGAGCTTCTATAAACCCATCAATCGGGTAATTGCGTTGGGCACAGGTGAACTGGGAGTTGTAAGATCCGTTCCCAACCCAGAAACACCCATTGTTCCTGAACAGCCGATGCCGGAGTAAATTACTCCTGTTTCTTGGTAATACCCTGTCAATTTCCTGCATATAGTTAAGTGATAACCGGAAGTTGAGATGGATAAGGGGGTTGAATGGATGAAGAGGATTGTAATTGCCGGGAGGAACGATAGTGGGAAATCCAACATCCTTGGTGAGATATATCTGGGCCTGAAAAATAGGAACTTTCAACCTTTGGCAGTAGGTTCTGGAGTCCAGGATGAAAAACCTTTCCTTTTAAAGGGGATTGATTCTACATACTTAACTATTGCTATTCCTAACCCGGGTGAGGATGTAGTCAATGACATTGACCGGGTGGTTAGAGCCGCAATAAATCAAATTAAGGAGAAAAATCGGTTAATTATGCATGCCAGGAGAGCATTGGAAGAATTAAATAAAGTTCGCTCTGTGCTGGATTTAGGTTTTATTTCCCATAAGGACATACCTAAAACAGCCATTCTACCTGATGTGGTACTCATTGAGGCGGTGGGCATTAATGACGGCTATAAGGCGGTAGAAACCAAGGCGTTAGCAGATGTGCTGGTGACAATTGTGCCAGCTGGAATTAAAACGGAAATCTTAATGGAACAGAGTAATACCTTGCTGGATGAGGCGGATATTCTGGTTATCACTAAGATAGATGAAACTCCACGCAGTATAGCCAGTTCTAATATTAAGCTTTTACAACGGATTTACCGCCATAAGCCTATTCTGCCGGTGGTAGCTACAGATGGTGTTCATGTTGAACTGGTTATAGAAGAAGTGGTAAAGAGGTTAAATGAACCAGCCTTAATGTTAAACCTCCAAAAAGAGGATTTTGACCAGCCTAAACAAACTTAAGTATACGGCTGTTAAAATTCCCCGCCTAGCTGTGTCAAAATACTTGCCCTAATGTCTTCGAAGTACACAAAGTACGTCTGTGGCCTTGGCAAGTATTTTTCCTTGCTATGCGGGTTTTTTATTCAGCCTACACGGGTATAATAAAATGGAGTTTTTCAACAAAAAAACGACTGACCAGTGCAGTCGTTTTTTGTGGGCTTTTCTGGGCTTTGAGCTCTATGACTATAATGTTGTACCTATTTGACGTAAAATGTATAATATAGTATCAGTGATAAAACAAGGGGATGATAATTATTTACAAAATCTTTTCCAAACTAACCCTGATAACCCTGGTGATTTTTGGGATAATGATGCTTGCCCTTGGTGGGGTTTATTATTACTATCGGATACTTTTAGAGCCAATAGTTATGGGTCAAAATGAACCGGTCAAGATAGAAATTCCTAGTGGTTCATCTACCATTACTGTGGCCAGGCTTTTGGAAAAAGAGGGTTTAATCAAAAACGCCTTGGCCTTTAGACTGTATACCCGTTATATCGGCCAAGATATGGCTATAATGGCGGGAGAATATCAGCTTTCCGCCGGGATGAGTGTTCCAGAGTTATTGGACAGACTGACCTCCGGCAAAGTGGTATCCTACCCCTTTACCATTCCGGAAGGGTTTACCCTTAAGCAAATTACCACCTTATTGACGGAAAAAGGTTATGTAAACCGGGACAAGTTTATAGAAGTAATTAAGGGGACACAATTTAATTATCAATTTCTTCAAGGTATTCCCAGAGGAGAAAAGTACCTGGAAGGTTATCTCTTTCCCGCCACCTACAAGGTTGTAAAGGGAACACCTGAACAAGAAATTGTGGACATGATGCTAAAAAGGTTTGAAAAAGAAATTACCCCGGCCTATCTGGAAAAAGCCCGAGCCTTAGGTCTAAACGTTAATCAGGCGGTGACCTTAGCTTCCCTAATCGAACGGGAAACAATGCAGGATTCTGAGCGTCCGATTGTTGCCGCTGTAATCCTCAACAGGCTGCGCAAGGGTATGAGACTAGAGATTGACGCTACCGTCCAGTATGCCTTAGGGGAGAACAAGGAACGCTTATTTTATAAAGATTTAAAAATAGAGTCGCCCTATAATACATACCAGATTACAGGGCTTCCTCCTGGGCCCATAGCTTCACCAGGTCGGGCTTCCTTGCAAGCGGCAGTGAATCCTGCAGCTGTGGATTACCTGTTCTATGTGGTGTCCACCGATGGCAAGCACGTGTTTAGCAAAACCCTGGAGGAGCATAACCGAAATAAGCGGAAGTATCTAGCCCGGTTGAAGTCATAAATGCGGTCGGATGACTGATCCGGTTGGGTAGGATGCAAGTCCATAATGTCCGGTCGGATGATATGCAAGCCGATATGTCCGGTCGGATGACTACCCCGGTTCGCTGCTCTTAGCTCCTTGCTTAGTGGCTGTAGGCTTGTTGGGCTAATAAAAGCACCCAAACCTCGCCGATTCGTCGTCCATGACTCAGCGGCGAGGCGGCCGCCGTCCATGGCGGCCGGGGTGTTTTTATTGCCCGCCTCGCCAACAGCCACTACGGCACTCCGCCATGAGCAGCTACACCGGGATAGTCATCCGACCTGGGCTGTCTTGGGAGCAAATACACCGGGATAGTCTATCCCTCCCCAGGCTGTCTTGGCCTAATGGTGGGTAACTAGGCCACGTGGCAATGACGTTGATAGTACGTTTCATACATAGTTATGCTAGATAAGTAACTTAATACGGTCTCGGACAGGTCTTGGGTTCGTGAGTCGCAAAAGACCTACCCAGGGAGGGCACCTATCCCGGTTAAGTTGCTCATGGTGGAGTGCCGTAGTAGCTGTTAGCGAGGCGGGCAATAAAAGCACCCCGGCCGCCAAGGACGGCGGACGCCTCGCTGCTGAGTCATGGACGACGAATCAGCGAGGTCTGGGTGCTTTTATTAGCCCAACGAGCTTACAGCTACTAGGCATGGAGCTAAGAGCAACGTACCGGGATAGGTGTCCGACCGGACATAAGAGCTTGCATAGCCCGACCGGCAATAGGACATGCATCCTAATTAGGAAGGTGATATCATGGGCAACATAGTTACCGACCAAGTGGAACAGTTTATCAGGGGCCTGGTTCCAGAGCGGACGGGCTTGCTGCAGGAAATAGAGGCTGAGGCTAGGGCAGCGGGAATACCAATTGTCCTGCCGGAGGTGGGTCAGCTGCTGCTTTGTTTGGCTAGTTCGGCTAGATCGGCTAGTTCCACTAGATCGGCTGATTCCGCTAGTTTGCAGGGAGCACGGGTGCTAGAGCTGGGGACTGCTACCGGCTATTCTGCTATATGGTTAGCCCGAGGGCTGGGGCCGCACGGAACCTTGACCACAATTGAATTAGACCCCAACCGGGCTGAACAGGCGAGGAATAATTTTAAGCGGTGGTTTGGGGAGACGGTAGGGACAATTACCTTGCTGGAGGGGGATGCTTTGGCAATACTCCCTACTTTGGAAAACCCTTTTGATTTGATATTTATTGATGCTGCCAAAGGTCAGTATCCTGATTTTCTACAGCAGGTGGAGCGGCTGCTAGTACCGGGAGGGGTTTTAGTGGCTGATAATGTGTTATTCCGGGGAATGGTGGACAAGCAACAGGAACAGATAGAAAAACGCTACCGTACTTTGGTGCGTAGATTACGGCAATTCCTAGAACTATTACTCAAGCACCCGGATTGGGATACTACCATTTTGCCCCTCGGCGATGGAGTATCGTTAAGCTATAAACGGAATTGGGATTAAAGCAAACAGATTATCAAATAGTGAATCAAATGGATTAGTTGAGGTGATAAAGTGGTTCGACCAGAATTATTAGCTCCTGCCGGCGACATGGAAAAGCTGAAAATTGCCATTACTTATGGTGCGGATGCAGTTTATCTGGGAGGTAAAGAGTTTGGCCTGCGGGCTTTTGCGGGTAACTTTACTTTGGAGGAAATAGCTGTAGGCTTGGAGTTTGCCCATGCTCGGGGAGCCAAAATCTATGTTGCTGTGAATATATTTCCCCATAACGAAGATTTAGAGGGATTACCTGAGTATTTGCTCAAGCTTAACGCATTAGGGGTAGATGGGGTAATTGTTGCTGACCCTGGGGTTTTGTCCTTGGTAAAAAATTATGCTCCTAGTCTGCCTATTCACCTGAGTACACAGGCCAATACCACTAACTGGGCGGCGGCCAAGTTTTGGCGGGAGCAGGGGGTAGAACGGATTGTCCTAGCCCGCGAGCTTTCTTTAAAAGAGGTACGGGAAATTCGGGATAAAGCTGAAGTAGACCTGGAGATTTTTATCCATGGAGCCATGTGTATATCTTATTCTGGACGTTGTTTGTTGAGTAGCTACATGGCAAACCGAGATTCTAACCGGGGTCAATGTGCCCAAGCTTGCCGCTGGCAGTATGCCTTGATGGAAGAAAAGCGACCAGGTCAGTATTTCCCCATTGAAGAGGATGAACGAGGTGCATATATCTTTAATTCTCAAGACTTGTGCCTGCTGGAACATATTCCGGAAATTATGAATTCTGGGGCTGTCAGCTTGAAGATTGAGGGTCGGATGAAAAGCGTCCATTATGTAGCAACAGTGGTCAGAACCTATCGGGAGGCACTGGATAGTTATTTAGCCAACCCAGACGAATTTCACGTTATACCAGAGTGGGAAAGGGAGATTGCCAAAGTAAGCCATCGGGAGTATACAACAGGCTTTTATCTTGGTAACCCTAGTGGAGCGGAAGCAAGTTTCTTATCTTCGGCTTATGTGCGGAGCTGTGATTTTATCGGCTTAGTTAAAGGCTATGATGCAGAGAAAGGGGTAGCCTTAGTAGAACAACGCAATCGTTTTGCTGTGGGTGAAGAGGTGGAGATTTTGGGCCCCAAGGGAGTATTGTTTAGCCAGACTATTGAGGAAATGCAGGCTGAGGATGGACAGGAAATTACCGTGGCCCCCCATCCCCAACAATTGGTTTATCTGAAGGTTAACCAACCGGTGGAGGAATTTTACCTAATTAGAAGGTATAAGTGAGTAGAGCCAATACTAGGAGCAGAAATACTTGGAATGTGAGCTGTGGAAACAAGAGCACTAATTAACTTCAGGAGGTTAACATGGAACAGCCTACAAAGGCAGTAAAGAAAAAGGACGGAATTACCTGGGTAAAACTAGCCGCTCGCCACCTGGATGACTGTAAAGTTTACGCCAAGGTTGAGCCGGAGAAAATAATTCTACTGGACCGGATTTTCGAAGCTCATGCTGGTCTGGGGATTGTGAGTACTATTGACGGTAAAACTGGGGATGTGGTAATCCATGTTACCCCAGACACCCGCCAGGAGGTTTTGGAGTTAATTCAGCACCTCCCTATGGAAATTACCGTTCTGGAAAAGCCTCCAGCAGTAGAATAGAGTATATTATCCTTTCCAACTGCCCATACTTTGGATAAAGAAAGCTTGGCTTGCGCTAAAGAAGACTTGGTTTGCACCAAGCGCTAGCGCAAGTGCAAACCTTAGTCGCACTTATGCTGAGCAGTGCAAGCGCCAGAGCAGGCGGAAGCCTTAGCTGCACTTATGCGGAACTACTATGCATTAGTTGAGTAGTGCCTGCAATTTATACTTTCTTATACGCCAAGAGGGCAGGAAAGGATGAACAATTTTGGATTACTTAAGGGGAAAACGGGTAGTTTGGGTTTTTGGGTTGTTTTTCGCCTTATTCATACCCCTAATGTACCGTTTGGGCTATCTCCAATTAATAAAAGGGGGAGAATTAGCCCGTAAAGCATGGGAACAAAGCACCCAAAGGGTAGTTTTGGAAAGCAATGAACGGGGCAACATTTTTGACCGAAATTTAAGGTCTTTATTAGATAGCCATTACCAGATGCGGGTAGTGGCCTTTCCAAGTTTAGTGGTGGAAAAAGATAAGGTTGCTCAACTGCTTGCCCCCATAATTGGGATTGCGGAAGGGGAAATTGCTAAAAGACTGAAGGGTAAACCGGCTTATTGGCCAGAAGAATTAACCAGTATGCAGCAACTAGAGCTGGCTAAACTTGAACTGCCCGGGATTATGGTTCGTCCGCTCCATGAGCGCTATGGAAATCGCCCTTTGGCTACAAACACCTTGGGTTATCTGGGCAAAATTGCCTCCAATAGTGAGCTGGGGAAATTAAGAGCCAAAACAGAGAAAAGATATAGTTTGGCCGATTTGGTTGGTAGAAGCGGGCTGGAATATTATTACGAGGCTCAGCTAAAAGGGAGCAAGCCGGAAAAGGCTGTTTTAGCTAATGTTAATGCCAATGGCCAACTCATCAAAGGGCTAGGCTTTGAAAATATCGACCAGGGTTCGGATCGACTGAGAAATAACCTAGTGTTAACTCTGGATAGACCTATTCAGGAACAAGTGGAAGAAACCATGGATCGCTGGCAAATGCGGGGAGCGGTGGTGGTGATGGATGTGGGGACAGGGGATTTACTGGCTTTGGCTAGTAGGCCCACCTTTAGACCGGATAAGCTAAAGGAATACTTAGAACTGAAGGAAGATAAGATGTTCTTAGACCAGACCATTTTGCTTACCGAACCAGGTTCGGTATTTAAGGTTATAATTGCAGCTGCAGCTTTAGAGGAAGGTCTAGTCTCACCTGAAACCAGGTACAAATGCTTAGCTACCGATCCCGTACCTTGTAATATAGCTAAACCCCACCTTGACCACAGTATTACCGAGGCGATGGCTGACTCCTGTAATCCCACCTTTGTTAAATTAGGGTTGGCTTTAGGTGCAGAGAGAATTATTGAATACGCCCGTCGCTTTGGGCTAGATAATCAAAAGGTAATTGGTTATCCTAATCAGGCTGATGGACGTCAGAATTGGGCGAAGGTCCAAGAGGATCCAGTGAATAGCAGTATTGGCCAAGGACCGGTGTTGACCTCACCTGTAGAAATTACCGCAATGCTAAATACCATTGCCAATAAAGGCATATATATTGAACCCCGCCTAGTTAGAGAGTTGCGGTCAACTGAGGGTAATGTGCTCCAACACTTTCCTTTAGGAATAAGTCACCGGGCAGTTTCCACTGCTACCGCCAAAAAAGTTGAAGATATGTTAGTAGGGGTAACCCTCCATGGAACAGGGCGCAAAGCTGCTTTAACCAAGGAGCTGGTTGCTGGTAAAACTGGCTCCGCTCAACCTGGAAATGCTAAAGGAACCACTAATGCTTGGTTTTCCGGCTATTTCCCAGTGGGAAAACCACAATATGTGATTACCGTGTTTGTGCAGAATGGAGTTTCCGGTGGAGAATCTGCGGCCCCGGTTTTTCGAGAGCTTGCTCAGGGTTTGTTGCCAAGTCCACAGTAAATTTCGCAGCTACCTTCATACCAGTTAATACACCAATCACACCTATGGTGAATGGTTGCCTTAACATTATCCAGTAGGGAAATGCCATAGCCCTGAGCTGCGGTAATAGCTTCATAATCAGGGCACTTTTTGGCTAAACTAGTTAGGGCGTCAGTCATAGGTTATCCCTCCTTACCATTAATATTACCAGTTTACTGAGTAAAAATAAGCTAAAATAAATTAAAGCTAAGGGTAAATGAAACTGTTAAACAGGTAAATCCGCCTGTTGGCAAAAAAAGAGTATGTGAAAAGGTCATCAAATGGTATAATTACTTAAGAAAAATTGGGGAGAGGTAAATTAAATGCAGTTACTGGTTAGAGAAGTTATGAGTAAGAATTCTATAAAACTAAAAAAGAACCAAACAGTGGGTGAGGTCGCCCAAATATTTTTGTCTAGGGTTATTGATGGTGCCCCAGTGGTAGATGACAAAAGTAAGGTAATTGGGATATTTACCAAGACCCACCTAATCAGGGCAATGGTAACAGGTGCGTCCCTGCAGACCCCTGTGGAAAAATTAATGACCAAAAATATTATTTCAATTAATGAAAAGATGCTTGCTGAGAAAGCCCTGTCCATTCCTGTCGGCCGACTACCGGTAGTCAACGACAACGGTTCCCTAGTGGGATGGCTCACTAGAACAGACTTAGCCAATGCCTTTTTCACCAGATATGAGCCGTTAATGGAAACGTTACTACCCGCACTTAATAGTACTGGGGTTGGTTTGGTACTAGTGAATGAGGAGGGCCTGATAATAATTTGCAACCAAGCCGCTGAGCAAATTTGGGGCATTCAACAGGGAAGTTCTTATATTGACCGCCATTTAGACGAAGTATTTGCTAATAATCGAATCAGTGAAGTACTAAGTACGGGTTTGCAAGTTGCCGAGCTAATTACCATTAAGGGGGCAACAATTGTTGTCCAGTACAGTCCACTACTTAAAGACGAACAGGTTACCGGAGCGGTTGCAGTTTTTCAGGATATCACCGAACTACGCTAATACGGCTGTTGAAATTCCCCGTCCAGCGTTGTCAAAACAATTGCCAAGGTCCTCAACGTACAGCGAGTACGCCTGCGGCCTTGGCAATTTTTTTCCTAGCTGGACGGGTTTTTCAACAGCCTACTCGGGTCGGGGAAGATAACGTCTGGCTTCGCCATACGGTTTGGGGGGACAGTCTGGTGGGTATAGGGGAAACATACCTTTTCTTGACCCCAGGCAGGCTGTTGAAAAACTCGTCAAGCTAGGAAGCAGAAACACCAAGGCCGCAGGTGTACTGATTGTACATCGAGGATCTTGGTGTTTCTGGTGACAACGCTAGGCGGGGAATTTCAACAGCCTGCTGGCTAATAATCTTCGTTGGAGGCATAAAGCATATTATCTTTGGCTCCACAGTTTTTGCATTTATAAACTTGTTCAGCATTATCCGGTTGACTGGGTTTACTGGTATGCTGCACTAGTTTTCACCTCCAAGTGAAAAGAATGCTCTCACCAGCTATTTTGTACTAGATTGGACAGCATTATGCTGACTTAGACATGCATAATATCAGTTAATTCGTCATATTAATGTAGTGTTCATTCCTATTTCTACTCAGGAAGGAAATACTAACAGGAATGGAGAAATATTATTTAAGTTGGGGGGAACTTTGCCCCCAAGGTGATAAACTTTGTCAAACCATGAATGCCATAGGGATTCATGAAGTAGTTAGGGTGTTTAATTAACCCTACTGCACCAGAAATGGCTGCTTTGGTGTCAAGGAATGTCTAAATATGCCCGGGGTGAAGGCTGGGAAGAACCAAGGAGGAGTATCAAATGTTAGGTGACAACAAAAGTGCAAAGCTGAAAATACTATTTGTAGCCGCCGAGGTAGCACCCTTTGCCAAAACTGGAGGTCTAGCGGATGTGGCCGGTTCCCTACCCCAGGCCCTGGCACTGCTTGGTCACGATATAAGGGTGGTAATGCCCAAATATCGAGTTATCAAAGGAGAATTTGCTATACTAACTGATTTTCCGGTAGCTATAGGTGACCGCCGGGAAACTACCATCCTTCGCCAAGGTACCGTTAATGCTGCTGGAGAAAAAGTGGATATTACCGTACCCGTCTATTTTGTTGACAACTACCATTATTTTGACCGGGATGGAATTTACGGTTATCAGGATGAAGTTGAACGCTTTGCCTTTTTTAGTAAAGCGGTACTGGAAATGTTGCCCCACATTGATTTTCAACCGGATGTAATTCACTGTAATGACTGGCAAACCGGTCCCATCTCTTTACTACTCAAGGAACAGTACCGGGTTAATCCCTTTTATAGTAATATGGTGACAATTTACACCATTCATAATCTTCAATACCAAGGTAATTTCGAGCATCATGCCTTGCAGCTATTGGGGATTGGAGAAGAATACTATACACCGGAGGGTATCGAGTTTTACAACATGGTCAGCTTTACCAAGTGCGGTATAATCTATGCAGATTTAATTAATACGGTGAGTCACACTTATGCCCAAGAAATCCAAACCGCAGAGTTCGGGGAGCGGCTAGATGGTTTGCTTAGGCAACGCTCCTTTGATTTGTATGGGATTGTCAACGGCATAAATAACCAGGAGTATGACCCCCAAAGCGATAAAAATATTAGCGGTAATTTTGGTCCGCAAAACCCGGAAGGCAAACTTCCCAACAAGCATGCTATTCAGCGGGAATTGGGACTTCCAGAAAAGAATGTACCAGTTATTGGCCTAATTTCCCGATTGGTCGACCAAAAGGGTTTGGATTTAATTGCTGTAGGAATGGACCAACTACTAACTAAAGAAGTTCAATTTATTGTCCTAGGCTCGGGAGATAGTTATTATGAGCAGTTGTTCCTGGAGACCAGACGACGTTTTCCTGAAAAGGTAGCGGTCTCAATCGGCTTTAATGCTGGGCTGGCTCAGCGAATCTATGCCGGCTGTGATTTGTTTTTAATGCCTTCCCGCTTTGAGCCCTGTGGTCTTGGGCAGTTGATTGCCCTGCGCTATGGAACCATTCCTGTGGTGCGTTCTACCGGAGGTCTAGCGGATACCATTCAGGAATTTAATCCCGCAACTTTAGAGGGCAATGGTTTTACCTTTAAAGCATATAATCCGGAGGCCATGTTGGAGGCAATCGACCGGGCTGTTCAACTGTATACCTGTAATCAGGAGCTTTGGAAAAGCCTCACCATCAAAGCATTGAGTGCCGATTACTCCTGGTCTCGCTCTGCTCAAGCTTATGTTGAATTGTATAACTTAGCCTTGGTTAAAAGTAAAAAGTTACCCAACTGAGCTGAGTTCAGCTTAACTGAGCATGCTTGGGATACCTAAATATCGAGGTAAAGTATCTTTAAAATACCTTAGGAACTGCTTGTCAAAGTTTCTAAGGTATTTTTGTAACAAAAATTTCACACAAAAAGGCTATTGAAAATGAGAAACTTCTAGTCTATACTATAGAAGTCAACTACGATAAGTAGTACGAGGCGCAAAGTGGGCTTGTTAAGACTCACATTGGATGAGGCAAAGGAGGATGGCTATGAACGGGTTGAGAGTGTTAAAAGCCGGATTGATTATCGGGACTATTATGGTAACTACCATTTTTGGTTCAGTTTCCGGTTATGCCCAAGGTGAAACTGACATGGGTGCAGCACCTGGACAGGATATGCCTAATATGACGTCAGGTCAGGAAACTAAAATGGACATGTCGGAAAGTCAGGAGACCAAATCGAATATATCTGATAGTCATAAGTCTGAAACGGAAATGTCTAGTGGTTATGAAGAGAACAAAACAGAAGAAGCTATACCTTGGACATTTATTTATGAGTTCTTAGCCTTAAATGGGTCTTTTGTTTTAGCTGCGGGTGTGTTGAAGGCTTATAAGCAACGGAGAGTTTCGGAAATATAATTGGAGGAAGGTGAGTTAAATGGCTTTGCCCGAAAAAGAGATACATTCAAAAATCCCCGAACAGAACATAGGTAAGCAAAAAATTGACCTTTTAAAAATCCCCTTCATTAAGAGTATCTTTAAGAGCCGACTTTTCCCTGGGATTTTTCAATATCTGACTTTAGTAGTTTTCGGATTTATTGTATATGAACTAATTTTTGGTCCTGGAATTGCCCATGATAACTTTGGCACAGCAATGACCTGGGTGCTTTGGTGGCCGCTTATTCCGATCGTGTTTTTGCTATTAGGGCGCTTTTGGTGTGCAATCTGTCCCTTCGCCACCGTTAGTGACCTAATCCAGAAAGTGGTGGGTGTGCAGGGAGTTGTCCCCCGTTTTCTAAAAGACTACGGCATTTGGTTGATAGATTTCTTCTTTATTATGATAACTTGGGCTGACCATGTCTTTGGAATAATTGAATCCCCAAGGGGTTCGGGGATTTTACTTTTAATAATTACTACCGGAGTAATTTTTGCCGGGGCCTTTTTTGAACGACGGACCTGGTGCCGATATCTGTGTTTCCTTGGCGGTCTATCTGGAAACTATGCCCGCTCAGGAGCCTTAGAACTCCGGGCAACCCCTGAGATATGCGCCACCTGTACTGCCCAAGCTTGTTATAAGGGCAATGAACAGACTCCTGGTTGTCCAATGTTTGAGTTTCCCCGGACGATGGATAACAGCGCTCGTTGTAACCTATGCGGACACTGTGTGAAAACCTGTCCTAATGACTCGATTAAAATTAGTCCACGGGTACCCAGCAGTGAATTATGGTTTATCAAACGACCCAAGTTGGACGAATCCTTCCTAGCCATCGTAATTATGGGTATAGTTTTTGTACAGAATATTACCATGCTGGAGGTTTGGAAAGATTTATTAAGCGGGTTAGAGGGTTTACTTGGCACCACAAATTATAGTATTACCTTTACCGTCACCTTTATGATAGCTATGGCCCTGCCCGTAGCAGCTTTGGCTTTGAGCTCATGGCTGTCAGGGCTTGGTAATGGGGAGTCTACAGTGAAAAACTTTGCCCGGTTTGGGTATGCTTTAATCCCTCTTGACCTAGCAGGCCATGTGGCTCATAACCTTTTCCATCTCTTGGCTGAAGGAAAAGCTGTAATATTTACCGCCATGTCTTTATTCGGTATGGAATCACATGGTGCTTCTACAGCCTTGGCTGGCCCAGAAACTATCCAGCTCCTCCAGTTTATCTTGTTAGGATTAGGGGTGCTAGGTTCCCTCTATGCCGCCTATCGGATTGCCAAGCACCACGATGGAATCAAGGCTTGGTCCTCCTTTATCCCCATGGGAGTGCTGATTATAGTGCTAGGGTTAATCAATGTTTATCTATTCCTACTGCCTATGGCTATGCGGATGTAAAGTGCATACAGCAGAGTTAAGCTAAAAAGTTAAGCTCAAAAGTTAAACCATCGGAATATCTTCCGGTGGTTTTCTTGATACTAAGAAAATTAATTTACCAGTTCCAGGGTGAGCTAAATCACAACGACTTATTTGCCTGCTGTAGTATAATAATACTAAGCAAGGAATTTAAAAGGAATAGTAACTAGATTAGTTGGAGGTATAGGACATGAATATAAAAGGGCTTTGTCAGACCACCGCTATGGGGGTTATGCCCCATACCGATGTGCAGGAAGCAATAAAACTAGCGTTAAAGTTGGATATTCCCTACTGGCCCCAGTTACCCCGGGTTAGCTTCTACGAAGATATGTATGTCCAGGTTACTGAAAACTTTCCCGGGATAACCATTGATGATTCAAAGCAGAAAATTAAGTTTTCCCTGGAGGAGTTCTATACAGGCATGGAAGAGTACGTCCTAAGGTATGAGGATGAAGCTATATTCGGCTTGTCTGAAGGTTACTCCCTAGTATACCGGAAGTTTATGGAACAGCAATTAGGGGGTTATAGCGCCATTAGAGGCCAATCCATCGGGCCTATTAGCTTTGGGATGAAGATTACCGATGCCGACAAAAAGCCGATAATTTATAACAACGAAGTGAAGGGTTTTTTATATGAATTTATCGCCCGCAAATGTAACCACCAGTATCGGGAATTAGTCAAGAAAAACCCTCAGGCTTTTGTCTGGGTGGATGAACCGGGATTAGAAATAATCTTTGGTTCCTTTTCCGGCTATCCCAGTGAACAAGCTAAAATCGACTTTCGGGAATTCTTAAATAACATTGAAGGGCCGAAAGGGGTGCACTTGTGTGGTAATCCTGACTGGAGCTTCCTGTTAAAGGATGTAGATTTAGACATACTATCCTTGGATGCCTTTGGAACAGGCCGGATTTTTACTCGTTATGTTGCAGAAATCAAGGGCTTTTTGGATAAGGGGGGGATAATCTCCTGGGGAATTGTACCTACTCTAACGGAAGAACAAACAGGGCAGTCGGTGCTTACCCTAATTAACAAGCTGGAGGAGTTTTGGGACTACCTGGATAAAGCTGGGATTCCTAAACAAACTATCCTCCAACAAGCCTGGCTAGCCCCAGCCAGGTGCTGCCTAATAAATACGGATGGAACTAAGTCGGTGGAGCGGGCGTTTCAGGTACTTCAGGAAGTGTCCGGACATTTCCGCAATAAGTATAACCTAGGGTAATTTAACCAATTAGATCTAAAACTTTCAGTAAATGTGATTTTCATCATTGGCAGTAGCAAATTTTAAGGGTAAAATGTATATATAGAACGACAGAGAAATTTAGGAGGTATTGATAATGACATTTAAATGTGCTAACTGTGAGCTCTGTGGCCGAGAAGTAGAAGCTAACCTAATGTGCACAATTGTTATGGAAGATGATAAACGGGAGAAAGCTTGCTGGTGCGTTTGTGAGGATTGTAAAAAGAAGTTTGAAGAAAATATTGACCAGCCCTATAAGGATCAGATAGCCGATGCGGACCTGAAGAAAAAATAGGCTGTTAAAATTTCTAGCTTTGTCACAAGATTGGACAAAGTCCTCAACGTACAGCAGTACGCTTGCGGCCTTGTCCAATCTTGTTTTGTTGACCAAACGATGAGTACTATTCGTCCAGGACAATAAAAGAGCAAGAACATTTTCTGCCCACCGTTAGGGACACGCACGGGACAGGTTAACTTACCATATCTATGTAATATCACTCTCATTTGTTAATCAAGAAACACAGCTTGAGAGTTAATTCATCGGAGGTGGGAAGAATGACCCCAGGCATCATAGCGGTGTCGGTCCTTTCCCTAATTAATGGACTGTTACTCTTAGTGTCCTACATTACCAACAACACCTTTCCTCAACCACTATCTGAAGCTGAAGAAAGTCGTTACTTAGAACTGTTGGCCAAAGGTGACCCGGAAGCTAGAAATGTGTTGACCGAACGTAATTTGAGGCTTGTAGCCCATATTGTTAAGAAATTCGACGGCACTACCGATGATAATGATGACTTGATTTCTATTGGTACCATTGGGCTAATCAAGGCAGTAAACACCTTTGACCGTAATAAAGGCACTCGTCTGGCCACTTATGCGGCCAGGTGTATCGAGAACGAAATCCTCATGCACCTACGTTCCACCAAGCGCACCAAGGCGGAAGTGTCCATCTATGACCCCATAGGGGTAGACAAAGAAGGAAATGAGATAACTCTAATAGATGTTCTAGGTACCGAGCCGGATGTTGTGGCTGATTTGGTGGAAAATTTCTTCGAACAGCGGCGCCTGCTAGAAAAGGTACGCAAGCTGAGCAAACGGGAAATGCGGGTTTTAGAGCTGCGCTTTGGCCTGTTTAACGGCCTGCGCCAAACCCAACGGGAAATTGCCCGGAGCCTGGGAATCTCCCGGTCTTATGTGTCCAGGATAGAGAAGCGGGCGATTAGTAAGCTGACCAAGGAGCTTAAGCAGGAGAATAACCGTTGAAAAGGCTGTTAGCTTAGAAAGCAAAGTAAAGTGAAGGCAGGGTGATACCCTACCGTCACTTTTTTATTGTTAAGAAAATTGTCATTGTAAGCATAAATTACCAGTAATTTCTTATGCGCGGCTTTTGCTGTCCACTTGGGGCCGCTAACATATATACTATATTTAGGATATGGAAAATGATGAAAATATGGTAAGATTATCACAGTACTCGACAATATTTGCATAATATATAGTAATATTTTTCATTATACGAGGAGGTTGGGCAATATGGCCGACCACACTGACCTGATTCTGGAACCGCCGGACATGGACAGAATTATCGATTTTCCTACGAAACAATGCAGGAAGGGAAAATAGAGGTTATTCCGGGTGACTGCATCGGGTTTCACAATTTAAAGGAAATGGAGATTATGAAGAATTGGTGCGGCGGCAAGTATCCCTGGCAAGGATACCATGGACATACTGCATAACGGGGATATTACAGGCTGTACATCTATCAGAGACAGAAAATATATCGAGGGCAACATAAGAAATACACCGCTTAAAGAGATCTGGCAACAGCCTGACAGCTTTGGCTGGAACCAGCAGCTGACAAAAGAAAGGTTAGAAGGATTTTGTGTCCAGTGCCGTTTTGGTGAAAAGTGCCTTGGTAGGCTGTGCCAATACAAAGCTTTGGCTGATGAAAATTCCTTTTAAGTCGGAGGGGTTACCATGAGTTTATGGACACCGGAGGAAGTTCAAAAAACCCTGGCTAAAATCAGGGAGAGAATTTCCAAGGACGAAGCATACCAAAAGTTTTGCCTGGAGAACCCGCATGCGGCGATTAAAGAGTTGAGCGGTAAAGAACTGCCAACCGGGTTGAAAGTGGATTTTACGGAAAATGGTGAAGCCCGTTTGAATATTGAAGTGCCTGCAGAAAATTTACCGGAGGGCGAACTTTGTGACTATGAATTGGAAAATGTCACCGGCGGCGTAACCAACTCTTCCGACGTGAGAGCTTGGTGGCAGATGATATCATCAAAACATGTCAAGGTAAAAGTGGATATGCCTACGGGTATCGCAGGAATTAGGGGCTAAACTTGGTTAACTTGATAAGATCATGCGTTACATAATAAGGAGGACATCTGCTATGCAAGAGCCAATAGTAAAACGTTTTAAAGGTAACCCTATATTAACAAAAAAAGATGTTCCTTACTCTGTGCACACTGTGCACAATGCAGGAGTGGCAAAGCATCAGGGGACATACTACATGCTTTTTCGTTCCCATCTCGATACAGGTCGCTCTATTATCGGATTAGCGGAAAGCAATGACGGTTATTCATTTAAAGTGCACGACAAACCTTTCATGACACCTGCAACAGAGGGAAGCTTCAAAGAATATGAAGCTTTTGGGGTAGAAGATCCTCGTATTTCATGCTTAGAAGGTGAATACTACATAACTTACAGTGCCTATTCCAAGCATGGGGTTCGCATAGGACTGGCAAAAACAAAAGACTTTAGATCGGTAGAACGAATATCTCTAATAACTGAAGCTGACTACCGCAATGTTGTGCTTTTTCCAGAAAAAATAAACGGTAGATATGTCAGACTGGATAGACCACATTCTGAAATTTCTCCCTGGGCAATCTGGATTAGTTATTCCAAGGACTTGATATATTGGGGAGAATCGGAGTTAATCATGACACCGGTACCCTATCATTGGGATCAAATGAAAATTGGGCCTGGAGCAACTCCTATCAAGACCGAAAAAGGTTGGCTTTCTATTTACCACGGGGTTTTTCCCACCATGGATGGAGCAATATACAGGTTAGGAGTAGCCTTGCATAAGCTGGATGATCCCGCGGTAGTTCTAGGTGTTGGTGACAGTTGGATTCTTCAGCCTGAAGATCCTTGGGAAGTATCAGGATATGTTCATAATGTGGTTTTTACCTGTGGAGCTATTCCTGAGGATAATGGAATTGTTAAAATATACTGGGGTGCCGCTGATTCCGTAATGTGCGTAGGAACAGCAAAAATCGAAGACCTGGTTAATGCTTGCTTGCATAACAGCAGACCAGCTCTGTGAAGAAGCAGCAGAACTATATCACCCCGGAGCTATATCAGCACTTATTTAATATTTCTTTATAGACTTCAATATATTCCTTAACCATCTTCTCCTGAGTAAAGCTAGCTTCAACTGTTTTACGGCAATCTTTCCGCAAAATATTCCTGATATCTTTAATCCTTTCAGCCATTTCCTCTATGTTTGAGACGATAAACCCATTTATACCCTCTTGAATAATTTCAGGCATGGAACCTTTGTTGAAGGCAAGGACAGGTGTTCCACACGCCATTGCTTCAACTACACTAAGCCCAAAAGGTTCATTAAAATTTATGGGATGCAACAATGCATAGGCATTACCTAAAACCTTATCCCGTTCCTCAGGACCTACCGAGCCAATATAATAAATTTCATCGTCCAAAAATGGTTGGACATACTGTTCATAGTATTGCTTATCCTGGATAATACCGGCAATCACCAGTTTCATTTTGGCCATTTTAGCTACCTGGATTGCCTCCCTGACTCCCTTGTCGTGATGAATCCGGCCAAAAAACAGCAAATATTCGCCAGGATCTTTGTTTAATGTAAAATTATCTATATCTATTCCGTGATATACCGTTCTAATATAATCCAGCTCCCCATTTCTGTCAGCATCACTGATGGATACATAATGCGTTCTTTGATTATATTTTTTGTAGACAGGCAGAATTTTAGGTGAAGAAAACCCGTGGATTGTGGTTACCATTGGCGTTTTGATTAATCCACTATAAGTCAGAGGTAAAAAGTCATAATTATTATGGATTAGATCAAATTCATTGGCCTGCTCCATCACCTGGGATATATGCAATGCTTCCCATACTTTAGCATCCAAATCACGGTCTTCTTCATAAGGCGCTGGGCATACGCTGCTCAACTTGGCCGAGGTTATTGAGTCACCGGTGGCAAAGAGTGTTACATCAATATTTTCCTTAACCAGGCCTTCTGCCAATAATGAAACTACTCTTTCCCAAGGGCCGTAATGTCTGGGCGGCGTCCGCCACGCAATTGGTGAAATTAGTGCAACTCTCATAGTAAAAAGCCCCCTCTAGATAATAGGGCCTACCGTTTGCGGAGGCCCTTGAGTTTACATGGTTTCTGTTTTGGGTTCTCACTAGGCATTGTGCGCATAATGTACCGCTGTGTCCAGGATTTTCCTCAGATGCTTGGGGTCATTAGCCTCGACATAGATACGCACAATAGGCTCGGTACCGGAAGCACGGAACATCACCCAGCCGTCAGCCAAGTGCAGCTTGCAGCCGTCTAACAAATTGCAGGACAAAATCTCCAGACCGTCCAACATCTGTGGAGGTTTATCTGCCAGCCCCGTCATCAAGCGCTCCTTTTTGTCCATATCCAGGTGCAGGTCTTCCCGGTCATAATAGAACCAGCTCAGTTCCTCCATCATCTCATCAATCAACTGGCCCAGCGTCTTGCCATAAGCGGCCACCATTTCGATTAAAAGATAGCCTAGCAGCAAGCCGTCTCGTTCGGGGATATAGTTTTTTAGACCGATGCCTCCCGACTCCTCACCGCCAAGCAAAATATCCTCACTCAGCATCAGATTAGTGATGTACTTAAAGCCAACCGGAGTTTGGTAAAGTTTCAGGCCATACTTCTTCGCCACTAGCTTTACCAGTTCGGAAACTGTAATGGTCAGGGCGATGCCACCCGTTCCGCCCCTTTTCTCCACAAAATATTTTATCAGCAGGGCCATTATCTGGTGGGGATTGATGAAGCGACCGTCTGCGTCCATGGCGCCAATGCGATCACCGTCACCATCGGTAGCAAGACCGATATAGGCTTTATGTTCCTTCATCGCCTGCCTTAGTGGGGCTAAGTTCTTCTCAATGGGCTCCGGGTTTATGCCGCCAAAGGAGGGGTTGAACTCGCTGTGCAATTCCACCAAATCCAGTCCATACTCTTTGGCTAATTCACTAGGATAGCCCATGGCCGCGCCGTGCATCACGTCGAATATTATTTTCCCCTTAAAAGCAGCCAGCGTTTTTAGGTTTAGCATGGCCTTGACGTGCTTCAGATAGGCCGCCTGGGGTGCAAAATATTGGACAGTTGAGGACATGGCTACTTTCGGAAAGCTGCGTCCGCTGTTTTCCAAGGGCCGGACACATTGGGCAATTTCCGCCATGATTTCTGGCGAAGCAGATCCGCCGTACGAAGCTTTGAATTTCAGGCCGTTATATTCACCCGGATTGTGGCTTGCTGTAATCATCACCCCGCCGGCAGCCTCATGATCCTTCACCTGCCAGCTGAGGGCAGGCGTGGTCAGGATACTCTGGGCAAGCCAGACCTTAATCCCTTTACTGGCCAACACCGCAGCACAGTCAGCCGCAAATTCCGCTGACAAAAACCGGGCATCATATCCGACAATTATCCCCTTGCCCGCCTCGCCGCGACCATTAATATAGTTGGCAATCCCTTCGGAAACCAGGCGCACATTATTGAAGGTGTAGTCTTCACTGATAATCCCTCGCCAACCGTCGGTACCAAATTCTATCACTCCAAGACCCCCTCTTTCCTAACTAATTACTCTATTATATATAACAAATTATCCCATCATACATAACTAATTACCCTATCGTACATATCCTCAAAGCGCACAATATCGTCCTCACCCAAATAACTACCGTTCTGCACCTCAATGATTTCCAGGGGCAGTCTGCCGGGATTCTCCATCCTATGCTTAGTGCTTTGTGGCACGAACACGCTCTCGTTCTCGTGGACCATCTGTACAGTTTCACCGATAGTAACCCTGGCGGTACCACCTATGACTATCCAGTGCTCGCTGCGGTGATAATGCAGCTGCAGGCTAAGCAACTGACCTGGGTTGACGACAATCTTCTTCATCTTATACCCCTGCCCGGAACACAGCACAGTATAAAAGCCCCAAGGTCGATAGATTGTGGTATGCTCGTCTGCTTCCACCCGACCCTGAGCAGTGAGTTCGATTACCAAATCTTTTACCTTCTGGGACTCGCCCTTTTTGGCCACCACGATTACATCGTCCGTTTCCACTACCAAGAGATCTTCCAGACCTATGCCTGCAATGAGGCGGCTATGTCCTAAAATCAACGTATTCGAACAATCAATGGGAATACAGTCACCTTGGACGGCATTACCGTCGGCATCCTTTTCCAACACATCATAGATTGCATCCCATGAGCCGATATCACTCCAGGCTGTAGTGAGGGGAAACATCACCACCTGCCTGGATTTTTCGACCAGAGCATAGTCGATGGAGATATTGGCCATCTCGGCAAAATTCTCGGTCATTATTTCCAGGTCTGTATTAGTAAGCGCATAAATATCGGGCCGGTGCTCCAGCAATTCTTCCATAAAACAACGGATGGTGAACACCAACATCCCCGAGTTCCAATAATAACTGCCATTGGCCAGGTAGGACTCTGCCGTTATCCTGTCCGGCTTTTCATGGAAGGACTCGACGATAAAACCGCGGTCAAGAGGCTTGCCTGTCAAGATATAACCAAAACCGGTTTCCGGACTATCCGGTTTTACACCCAGCGTCACAATTTTGTGCATATTTGCCATAGCTAAGGCCTGCCGCAAATTAGCAGTAAAGGTCTCCAAATCTCGGATGATGTGGTCGGAGGGCGACACAAACAGCACCTCATCCGACCCGCAGCCTAATCGGTCGATGCAGTACCTGGCTGCCAGGGCAATCGCTGGCGCTGTGTTACGGGCCACCGGCTCCAGCAGGACATGGGCGGCTTCCGCCTTGGCTGCGACAAGCTCAGTTTTTACATGGTGAACATATTCCTGATTGGTCACGATGATTATGTCTGAGGGCTTAACCAGTGCGGAGAACCGTTCAATTGTCTGAGCCAGCAAGGATTTGTCCCCATTTAGTTTAAGAAACTGTTTAGGAAACCGAGTGCGGGAAAGAGGAAACAGGCGGCTACCTCCGCCGCCTGCAAGAATAATTACTTTCATATCGGAATCACGTTCCTTTCAAGAGCGTTACAATTATTTGCCGTATTTAACTAAAGCTAGTCCACCCATGCAGTAGCCGACAATGCTTTCGGCTCCTTGGTTGCGGTTGATGCCATCGGAGGTGATGCCGTCACAGCAGCCCCCTGTCTCAAGGTCTATCAGGGATTCACCACGAGAGTTATCGCCCAAATACCAGGCGAAACTCCGCTTTGCCAACTCCAACAGCTCGCTGTCTCCAGTAACCTGATAAGCAGCCAAATGGGCCAACGTAGACGCACACGCCTCGATAGGCTGCTCGTCATACTTGGCCAACTCCCCTCCCCGCACTAGCCATCCTTTACAACCCACCGACCGGAAATAGCTGTCAGGAAAGGTGACTCGGTCAAGAAACTCTAGACTTTCTCGCGCCACGCTCAGCAGTTTATCCTGCTCAAGGCGGTGGTACGCCGCAA
This sequence comes from Carboxydocellales bacterium, assembly GCA_049302075.1. Lineage (GTDB taxonomy): Bacteria > Bacillota > Carboxydocellales > JAJZTU01 > JBAQLS01. The sequence goes on from JBAQLS010000039.1 coordinate 35,716, forward strand.
ACAAAGACCAGGGCAGCACTGCGTTGTCGTAAGTAAGACTGTCCTCAAACCAGCGCCAATCTTCCCCTGCAACTTGGGCAAACCGGTTGAGCAGGGAGTCGGCCAATTCAGTCATGAGGCCATCAATTTCGGGCCCTTGGATAAGACTAAGTCCGATCAGAGTATACGCTTGGCCCCGCATCCATTTTAGCTTTCGAATATTAGGCAGAGCACAACTAATAGCAGATGTACACCCTTCCTTTACACCGCGGGGCATAGAGGGGGAGGCCAGGGTATACCCTAAAGCCCACATACAGCGGCCGAAGCAATCCTCTGAGCCTTCCTTTTCCTTAAATATCCGACTGTATGTCATAAAGTTCCGGAACCCGCCGCTTTCATTCTGAGCATGCAGGACGAAGGCCAGATAGCGGTACACCAGTGCCAAATATTTGGGCTGACCTTGTTGCTCATAGAGCATCACCGCCATGATTAGCGCCCGGGCATTGTCGTCGGTGGTGTATCCCTCCACCAGGTCGGGAAGACTAAAGCGGGCGTGTTGGAACATACCTGTGTCATCGGTCATTCGGAAGATATGTGTGTCATCAAAGGTTTTTATAAATTGATCCATTTATCCTACCTGAACTCCCTTCGGATGTGGTACTTCCAAGACTTTTTTGAACAGTTTGGCATAGCGACCAGCTACTTTGGTCCACGTCATCTCCTGGCCGATGGCCAAGGTCTTCATTTCCATTGCTGCTTTTTGTGAGGGATTGTTGAGTATATCTATGATGCAGGAGGCCAGAGAGTCAGAATCCCTGAATTCGGCAAGCATTCCCCGACCGCCGCCTAGCAATTCCTGGGCATAGCGATAAGGAGTTGATACCACGACCCGCCCGCAGCCAACCGCATACGCTAATGTCCCGCTTACGGCCTGCTCTTTGGACAGATACGGCGTCATGTAAATGTCAGACAAGTGAAGATAGGTAATAACTTCTTCTTTGGTCAGGTACTTGTCGATAAACCGGATATTATCCCTCACTCCGAGGCTTTCCGCCAAGGCAATGAGGCTTTCCCTGTAGCCTTCACCATTAAGGTCCTTGACGCAGGGATGGGTTTTACCCAGAATTAGGTAAACCAAGTTTGCGTATTCCGGCACAACTTTGGCAACTGCTTCAATCCCATACTCCAGCCCTTTAGCCGGGCTTAAAAGACCGAAACTACTAATGACCTGCTTGTCAGCTAAGCCGTGGTTGACTTTTAGTTCTTCCCTGGGTCTAACGAGCAGGTGTGGAACACCGTGAGGAATGACTACTATTTTGCTTGGCTCAACGCCGTATAGCTCAATTAGTAAGGGGATTGCGCTTTCAGCCATCGTTACCACCATCGCGCTTAATCGTCCAAGCTCCTGCAGAACTATCCTTTGTTTTAAGGATGGTTCCATTAGAACGGTGTGCGTGGTGATGATGAAAGGTATGTTCAGATTCTTTACTAAGTCCAGGATGTATTCGCCGGATTCTCCCCCAAATATTCCGTATTCATGCTCGATAACCAGCAAATCAGTATGGGTATTTGCCCAGATGGCAGTCTTGAAATAACTGGCGCGTTTGTGCTGGCTAAGCTTGGCTGCCACCCGAGGGTCCTGGTATTCTTCCGCATTAGTTACTGCGATAACGGTAGGTCGAAATACAGCCTCTTTTTCGAATGCGTTCACCAAGTCCTCCGTAAAGGTAGCTAAACCGCATACCCTGGGAGGATATGTACTTAAAAAAGCTATATTTCTTTTTTGGTTGGTCATTCCCATCTTCATTTGTTCCCTCCTTTTTCTAAACCTTATTTAATAAATGGACTCGTCACCCGGTTCCGGGCATTTTCGTAGATATGCTAGTAAATCGCTGAGAGAGGTCGTTGCCAAGGCAATACACGAGTCCGCTCCGCCATAGTACATTTTTAACAATCCCGTCTTATCGTCCAGCACCCATCCGCCTGAGAACACCACATCGGCCACATCCCCCTGATGTTCATACCACTCTTCTGGACCAAATACCCACTCATCGCTCCGGCGCAAAACTATAGAAGGATCTTCCAGATCTAGCAGGGCCAACCCAAGCCGGTAGATTGATCCAGAGGCAGTCTGCCGCACCCCGTGGTAAAGCATAAGCCAGCCTTCAGCCGTTTCCAAGGGAGGGGCGCAAAGACCAATTTTTCCGCCATCCCACCAGGCGCCTCTACGGGCGTGCATCAGCACCTGGCTATTACTCCAATGAACTAGGTCGTCAGATAATGACAACCAGATATGGGCACCTGGAACGTAGTTAGTAACAATTGGGCGGTGGATGAGTGCCCATTTTCCGTTGATCCGGCGTGGAAAAAGTGCGGCATCTTTATCTTCCGGCGGCATGACCGGTCCGAGGCGTTCAAAGTTTTCAAAGTCCTCCGTTAGCGCCATAGCCACCAGCGGCCCGCCCCTAGAATAAGCGGTATAGGTAATGGCCCACTTGTTCAATTCAGCAAGCCAAGAAATTCGAGGGTCTTCAATCCCCCACAGTTCCTCGGGATGGTTGTCCGTATCTGGCTCCAGCGTTGGCAAGTTGTCAATTTGCCAGTTGCTAACCCCGTCTTCACTGATTGCCTTGGTTAGGTGGGAAAAGCCCCGCCTGTCCTCCACCCTAGCAAGCAACAGTACTTTGCCATGGAACATGGTCGCCCCTGGATTGAACACTGTGTTTGCCGGGTAGGGCCAGTCTTTGGCCGTCAAAATCGGGTTGCTCTGTTCCCTTTGAAAGAGCTCTATAAAGGTATTGCTGGGACTCTTTAGTCTGGACTGAAATTTGCTTTTGATAATAAAAAAAACCTCCTAAGTGTTAATCGGCCCTAGCCGACCGGTGCGTTTGAATTCGCACCTAAACTTCTGAGATCCAGGCGGTAAAACGAATATTCTGTTAGCAATCGCCTCTCAAAAGTGCTGATAACTATATGCTAATGGTAATACGAAAATGCCCATCTGTCAAGTTTTGGTACTCCGCCTGGTTTCGTTACGGCCCCTTCTTTATATATTTGGCGGAGGAAATCCTCACCGTGAGAGTCTATAAACTATTGGCTATCACCGTACTATAGGCCTAATAGGCGATCCTTATTTTGTCATTGAACTCCAAATTAATACATGCCCACCCGGGGAATCTCTGCATCAGGGAAGCAAAAAACACACCCTCACGTGTGCAGTAATATTGGTGCTGGTTGTCTGACTCTTTCAAGGGTCATAGCTGGGTTCTGGTAACCACATAGAGTAACAATTATTGAAAATAATTCATATATAATACAAGACAGCATATTATGAAAGGAAAGGGTAGAAATCATGAGAAAAATAGTGGTCATGCATCCGGATGTAGTACTGGATCAAGGAGAGTTTATAATTGCTGAAACCGGTGTGAACGTAGTGAAGACCCTTCCTATCATCAACGCTTTTGTCTGTAATATTGACCCCGAATCGGATATGGTCAGCACCTTATCAAATAAAGCAATCCTGAGAATCGAAGACGATGTCAAGGTATATGCTGTGGAAACAGCCGCCCCATTACTGAGCCAGCCACCCCAAAGGATCCCCTCCGGGGTGAATAGAATTCATGCTGTACCAGCATGGTCAATAACAAAGGGAGCCGGCACAAAAGCAGGTGTAATCGATACCGGAATAGACATAAAACATCCGGATCTCAAAGTTTTCGGAGGCATTAATACTATTAGCCATAAACGGAATTACACTGACGATAACGGTCATGGTACCCACTAGCAGGGACAATAGCTGCTCTTAAGAATGCTATTGGAGTGATTGGAGTTGCGCCCGCCGCAAAGCTCTATGCAGTTAAAGTTCTAAATGCCAGTGGTTCGGGTTATATCTCTGATGTTATTGAGGGACTCCAGTGGTCTATGGGACTGAAGGTAGGCAAGCAAACAGGTATTAAGATGGACGTAATCAATATGAGTCTAGGGCTGTCAGTCGATGTCCCGGCCTTTCACGACGCAGTTATCAAGGTTTTTTAAAGCAGGCGTTTTGATGGTAGCAGCTGCCGGTAACAGTGGTTGCAGCGGCGATACCGTTATTTACCCAGCTAAATATAATGAGGTAATTGCTGTTTCAGCCATCAATGATGACGATGACTCCTTTGCTTACTTTAGCAGCTGCGGTTCCGCTGTGGATTTGACAGCACCCGGAGTAAGTATTCTATCTACTTATAAAGGAAGTACCTACAGGCTCCTGAGCGGTACATCTATGGCTACTCCTCATGTTACAGGTACTGCCGCGCTGGTACTATCCCAGTTTAGTCCAACTACAAGACCATCCCCAACCAGAATAATGGCCCACCTGAAACAGACCGCTGAAGACCTGGAATTACCGGCCAAGCAACGCATAATTAATCTAAAGTGAGGAAAAGTCTTTGCTTACCCTGGCCGAAAGCCGGGGTTTTCCTATTTCTGGGGCCACCCGTCTGTGGAAGCGTTTGAGTTTACTTGATGGCTATTTTGGGTAAAATGTGAATAACGATAGTGATTGTAATGGCTATAAGCCAAAAGGAGTGGGTTCTTATGGAAGAGACAATACTAAATGCAATGGAACGGTCTACAGAAGCCAGAAGATTTAGAGAAAGCGGTTATATTCCCGGAGTGCTTTATGGGGACAATATTTCTAAGACTATTCCCGTTAAATTTGAGACTTCAGAAGTAAGAAAAATTCTTGCCAAGCATGGCTCCAATGCTAAAGTGTGGGTTAAACATGGCGATAACAAAAGCTTTGGATTTATCAAGGAAGTTCAAAGAAATGCTATTACCAGGCAATTCTGTCATATAGACGTACATCTAGTTTCGCAAAATCACGAGGTAAAGATGCAAATCCCTATCATCTTCAAAGGCAGAGAAAGTTTAAAACAAAAAATTCTGCTGCTTCAGGTTTATAAATCCGAGCTAGAGGTTTTTGGAAAAGCTTCCTTGATGCCTGATGTAGCAGTTGTTGACGTATCAGAAAAAGAACTGGGAGATACTATTAATATTAATGATTTTAATTTGGACAAACAAATCAAGATTACTGATAGCAAAGATGAAGTCTACGGTATTATATCCCAACAAAGTGGGCAGTCTGTTGAGGAGCCTACGGAAGGTGAATCAATTGTAACTAGCCCTGAATCACAGCACTAATTGGTACCCCTAATTTCTACTTTTAGCCAGTCGGGTATTGACTGTTTTTGCTTATGCATCTGAAGTTTCGCACCCCGGATGCTATAAATATCCAGCATACACAGTAAACTGAGCTACGATGCGGCCAACCAATTATTAACTGCAAAAGCTGATTATAGAAAGACCCCAGGACCTTAAACCGTCACTGGGGTTTTAAAGTTTAGCTGCATAGATTTTGGGAAGTAGGAAAAACTTATCTATAGGACAAATGGTCGTACCATCGGAGAGGAGGTGAATCAATGAACAATGGAATCAAATACTATCTAAGTTTATCGCTTTTAGCTACCATGCTAATTCTGGGCTTTACTATGGGTGGTTGTGCTACTAGAAAGCCCATACCCACACCTGCTCCGCCCACAACTCCGGCTCCGTCCCCAGGTGCTACAGTTCCCGGAACCATTACTCCTGCTCCCGGAGTTGTCACCCCGGCCCCTGTTACTCCTGCGCCCGGGATCCAGACCCGAGCAAATGATGCCGCTGATGATATTGCCAAAAAGACGGCTACCATTGCGGGTATCAACCGGGCCTATGTAGTGGTAGTAGGAAATGTAGCCCTTCTTGGTATAGATTTAAAAAAGAACCTAGAAGGTCCTCGGGTAGAAAAAATCCGGGAAGAAGCTGCCAGCCAGGCCAAGAAAGATCCTCGTATAGTCAATGCCGTGGTCGAAACTGACCCGGATGCCGTAGCCCGAATTCAGGGGATAGCCCGAGGCATTGCTAGTGGCCGACCAATTTCCGATTTCTTCAAAGAAATTGGTGAATTCTTTAACCGGGCTAAACCAACCACATAAAAAAAGCACTGGGCAGTCCTGTTTTTTCCAATAGGACTGCCCATACGTTTATCTATTTACTTTCATCAATTATTTTGGTTAAGATACTTTTGACCTCCTCAGCAAAGTTTGCTAATTCGCTAAAGCCTATAAAAGAATTACAGGGGTGGAAACGGCTCAGCTGCGCTAAGCAGGTTGCTAAGGGTTAAGATCCTTGTGTTGACCAGTTTCAAGATAAATTATCGCTTCACCGATATTGGTGGTATGATCAGCAATCCGCTCCAGGAAAAAAGCCACAAAGAGCAAAGCTGTTCCCTGGTAAATTTTTGTCGGATCCTTTTCCATTAGCGCCAGTAATTCATCATAGACCAGTTTATAGAGATGGTCAATTTCATCGTCAGCCTTACAGGTGTCTATAGCAAGGTTAACATTACCATGGACATAAGCATCCAAGACGTTCCGGACCATATTCTGGGCTAGCCTGGCCATTTTGGGAATATCAATCAGCGGTTTAATCAGGGGCTGATGGGCAAATTTCAGCGTGGTTTTAGCAATTGCAGTGGCGTGATCAGCCATTCTTTCTAAATCGATGATAATCCGAACACCGGTGCCAATTCGTCTTAAATCTCTCGCCATAGGTTGTTGGGTAGCAATTAGCTTCATGCATTTGTCTTCGATATGTAGTTCTAAATCGTCGATGGCTTCATCACCGGCGATAACCTTTCTAGCCAATTCCAAATCTTGTTTTGCCAAGGACTGAACAGAATTAGCGATTGCTTCTTCTACCAATCCGCCCATCCGCAAAATATCTTGTTGCAGCTCTTCCAGAGCCAAATCAAAAGAATGCCGTGTTGCACTCACTTATTTTACCTCCTAACCGAAACGTCCGGTAATATAGTCCTCTGTACGTTTATCCCGAGGCTGGGTGAATATAATTTCTGTTTCATCATACTCAATCATTTCTCCGTTTAAGAAATAGGCAGTAGCATCAGAAACCCTGGCTGCCTGTTGCATGTTATGGGTTACAATAATAATGGTATAGCGACTTTTAAGTTCTTTGATTAGTTCCTCGATTTTTAAGGTCGAAATAGGATCCAAAGCTGAAGTTGGTTCGTCCATTAGCAGTACTTCCGGTTCAACTGCCAGCAATCGAGCTATGCACAACCTCTGTTGCTGTCCACCAGAAATACCTAAAGCAGGTTTGTGCAGTCTATCCTTAACCTCGTCCCACAAAGCGGAAGCTTGTAAACTTTTTTCTACAATAGCGTCCAAGTTTTTAGTCTTGGACATGCCATGGATGCGAGGACCGTATGCTATGTTATCGTAGATAGACATGGGGAAGGGGTTAGGCCTTTGGAAAACCATTCCTACCCGTTTACGAAGTTGGACAACATCTAAGCCTGAGGTATAAATATCTTTACCGTCTATTATAACATTACCTTCAATACGTATGCCAGTAATAAGATCGTTCATCCGATTTAATGTTCGTAAAAACGTGGATTTACCACAACCGGAGGGTCCAATCAGGGCTGTGATTTGGTTGGCACTTATATCTAGATAATTATTTTTGATTGCTTGGACATCACCGTAAAATACATTCAGGTTGGTAACGGAAATTTTAGTCTCGCCCATTGTCACTTCTCCCTCTAACCTACATTTTTGGCAAAACGGCTTAATAAAACGTTGGTGGATAAATTAATGATCAGGATAAAAATTATTAACACCAAAGCTGTGCCAAAGGCTTTATCAATTGCGGTTCCTTCCATGGACAGGAGGTAGAGATGTACCGACATGGCCCGGGAATTATCCAAAAGATTCTCCGGTAGTCTTAAGGCCGAACCTGCAGTGAGCATAACTGCAGCAGTTTCACCTACTGCCCGCCCCATGCCCAGGATAACTCCGGTAATTACTCCAGGGACAGCACTGGGCAATACAACTTTACGGATAGTTTGCCATTTAGTTGCACCTAAAGCTAGACTACCTTCCCGATAAGCAACGGGTACCGTTTTAATGGACTCTTCTGTTGTTCGAATCAGAATAGGTAAAATCATAATCGCCAGAGTCAGGGAACCGGAAATAATTGACCAACCTAGGTTTAAATACAAAACAAAAAAGACATAACCAAAAAGACCAAATATAATTGAAGGAATTCCCGCTAAACTCTCCGTGCCAAACCTAACCACCCGGATAAGCAAGTTGTCCCGGGTATATTCAGTCATGTAAACAGCCGCCCCTAAAGCTACGGGAGTGGCAATTGCTGCGGATAAGAGCATTAGATAAACGGTGGAAACAATGGTGGGGTAAATTCCCCCCAGCCGCCCCCTGCGCCGGGGCATTTCCGTGAGAAATTCCCAACTAAGGGAACTAAAACCTTGTTTTACAACATAGGCAATGATGATAAACAAAATGACTAAAGTAGCTGCCGCACATAGCCAGAGCATAGTTTTTCCCAGTTTTTCCTGGAGTTTATTAGTAATACCCATTAAACCTTCACCGCCCTTCTAACTATATAGTTAGCAATGAGGTTTAAAACCATTATTACCACAAAAAGGACCATCCCTGTGGCGAACAGGGCTTTAATATGGTCACCGGAAGCATAGGCCATTTCTACGGCGATATTACTTGTTAAGGTCCGGGTGGAATCAAATATAGAACCAGGCATACTTGTGGCGTTACCGATAACCATCAATACTGCCATTGTTTCACCTATTGCCCGACCCATACCTAGAACTACCGCCGCAGCTAAACCGGAAACGGATGCAGGCAAGATTACCTTGATTATTGTCTGCCAGTGGGTAGCTCCTAAAGCCAAGGAACCATCTTTGTATTCTCTGGGAACTGCTTTTATCGCATCCACGGCAATATTGATAATGGTGGGCAGAACCATAATGGCTAAAATTATCGAACCTGCTAAAATACTAAACCCGCTTCCTCCAAAAACATTTCGAATGAGTGGAACTATCACTATAATTCCAAAAAAACCGTAAACAGTGGAAGGGATACCAGCTAATAATTCAACTGCAGATTTAATCACAAAACCAGTCCTGGGGGGAGCTATTTCAGCTAGGAAAATAGCCGTCCCCAAACCAAGAGGTATACCTAAAACTAGTGCTCCTGCAGTTACATAGACGGTACCAAGAATCATGGTAAAAATTCCAAAACGACCTTCCGTGGGAAACCAGTCCGAACTAAATAGAAACTTAACTAGTCCTGTTTTAGCGAATATTGGCCAACCCTCTTTTACAATGAACATACTAATCACTACTAAAACCAATACTGCAACCAAGGCGCTTAGTAGGAATACTCTCTCTGCGAATTTTTCGGATTTCAAGCTCATCCCCCTAACCTAAACCATACCCGTAAAGCTCTTATTTTACGGTAATCAAACCTTCTTCTTTAATAATAGCTTGGCCTTCCGGACTAAAGGTAAAGTCAATAAAAGCTTTACTTAACCCGGTAGGTTCATTCTTAACGGTGTAGTTGAAGGGTCTGGATACAGGGTAGCTGCTATTTTTAACATTTTCCTCAGTGGCATCGATATCATCAACTTTTAGGGCGGTTACTGTTTTATCAGCCAAGTAAAGAGAGAAGTAACCGATGGCAGCATCACTTTTAGCCACAGTAGATCGGATGGCCTCGGATTGATTGATTCTCAATACAGAAGGAGCAATTTCCTTCTTGATCTTTTCCATGATAATCTCTTCAAAAGCTCCGGTAGTTCCAGAACCAGCTTCCCGACCAATAACGGTAATCTTAATATCAGTACCACCAATTTCTTTCCAGTTGGTTATCTCCCCGGCATAGATTTTAGCAATTTGTTCCTTGGACAAGCTTTTAACGGGGTTATTATTATTGACCACGATAGCAATACCGTCTTTAGCAATCTCAATTGCTTTCAAATCCTTTTCTTTATCCTTCAGGTTGCGGGAAACCAAACCTAATTGAGCAGTGCCGGAACGAACCGGCGCAAAGGAAGCACCGGAGCCACCAGCTTGCACATCAATTTTACTCCCGGGATTTTTTGCCTCAAACGCTTCCGCCAGCATACCAACAACGTTTTGCATGGAATCAGAACCCACCAAAGTTATCGAATTTCCTACTACGCCAGCTTGGTTGGTATTTGTCCCCTCTTGCTTAGTGCCGACACAACCAGCTCCAGCCACCACAGACAAGGTTACCAATGCTACTAGGAGTAATTTGGTAAAGTATTTATTCTTCATTGTCTAACTTTCCCCCTTAATTTTATGTTGCTACTTCATTAGTATTATATATACCGTTTATAATTAATCAGTTAAGAAATTATTAAATTAATGTTAACATCGGTCCCAGCATTAATTCCGGGTCTAATCCGGGTCGGGAGAGGGCGGGGGTCCCTTTGCCCCGGCTCCACAATTCCAGAGTGAGGTCAGCCACATCCCGGAGTGCTAATAACAGAGAGCTCAGCCAACTCGACGCCCGTCCCGGGTAGCGTGAATGCTTCGACGGGCTAAGTTCCCATTCCAGTGTTCCGCCTCCCATAGGAACACCCCACCCCCTCCTGCTAATGGGTCGTCCCTACATTCAATTAGATCCTGTGGGGGTGGGTAAGGATGCGGTGCAAGCTCAAGGGTCAAGCTCAAGGGTCAAGCTCAAGGGTCGAGCTCAAGGGTCGAGCTCAAGGGTCGTGCTCACAGGCTAGGCTCAAAGGTATTCCTCACAGGTCAAGCCCAGGTCGGGTACCGGTCCAGGTAGCGGTGCTCATGTCGGAGTGCCGTAGAAGCTCTAAAGCTGGTTGGGCAATAGAAGCACCCCGGCCGGCAAGGACGCCGGCCGCCTCGCCGCTGAATCACGGACGATGAACACCACAAGGGTACCCCGCATCCGTACGTCGTTGTACTCCTACGGCTGCGTCGTCGGCGAGGTCTGGGTGCTTCTATTAGCCCAGCCAGCTTTAGAGCTTCTAAAGCACGGAGACTAAGAGCGACCGCACCTGGACCGGTATCCGACCGGAGACCAGACCCCAAAGCCAGACCCCAAAGCCAGACCCAAATTGGACTTTTATCTTAGCTTAACCTGTTTTTCAGCTTATTTTAAGCTTCACCCCCCATAATATGGACAAATGAACATTGGAGGGGAGCAACCATGCCAGAAACCACCCAAGCTAATCGACCCGCCTACCGAGTAATCCTCATTGCTTTTATAGCAGGGGTTCTAGCCCTAGCAGTACCCGTCATGGCCCTTAATCCCGGTCTGCTAAGCAAAGCAGCCCAGGCTGGGAACACTAAACCAGCAGAAACTGGTCAGTTAGCAGATTATCAGGTGAAAAGCCCGGCCTCTTTACTTGGGCCTACTACCATCCGGGATATTGTCACCAAAACCGGACCGGCGGTAGTTAAGATTGAAACCCAAGTCCAAGTGGCCCAAAACCGCAGAATTAATCCCTATTTTAACGACCCCTTTTTCCGGGAGTTCTTCGGTGGCCAACAAATAGTGCCCGAACAACAGTCCATTCAAAAAGGTATGGGCTCCGGTTTCATTATTTCTAAGGATGGTTATATTTTAACCAATGAGCATGTAATTGATGGGGCGGACAAAATTACCGTTACAGTCAACGGCTATTCCACCCCCTTTACAGCCCAACTGGTAGGCGCTGATTATGATAAGGACCTGGCAGTGTTAAAAATCAAAACGGATAAAGACCTACCCACGCTGCCCTTAGGCAAGTCCGAAAACATTCTGGTCGGGGATTGGGTAATCGCCATTGGTAACCCCTATGGGCTAGACCATACCGTTACCGTAGGAGTAATCAGTGCTAAAGGCCGTCCCGTCAACATCGAAGATCGCCACTATGAAAACCTGCTCCAAACTGATACCTCCATCAACCCCGGCAACAGCGGCGGACCCCTGCTTAACCTTAACGGTGAGGTGGTAGGGATTAACACAGCTGTTAACGCCCAGGCTCAAGGTATAGGGTTTGCCATCCCCACTAGTACTGTTCAAGGTATCCTCCAGGATTTGATGAAAAATGGCAAAGTAACCCGTCCCTGGTTAGGCGTATATCTCCAACCCATTACCAAAGAGTTGGCTGACTATTTTGGTCTGAAGAATACTGATGGGGTGATCGTTTCCTCCGTTGCCCCCGGCGGTCCTGCCGAAAAGGCCGGCCTCCAACGAGGAGATATTATCTTAGAATATAATAAAAAGCCAGTTAAGTCCCAGGAAGATTTGGTTGAGCTAGTCCAAAAAACTAAGGTGGGTGACAAAATAGTTCTGGTAGTTTTTCGGGATGGTAGTTCTAACTTTGTGGAAGTTACTATTGAAGCTAAAAAGAATGGCCAAAAGTAGGCCTTAATATAACTACCTGCTCCCAGGGGCTCACCCGCTCTGAGGAAGCAGGTATTTTTATTTTGCATAACTTTGATATAAAATAGTACTAGAGAGGGGGTAGGTTAATGAGTACCACTATTCTCGTGGTTGATGATGATCCGAAAATAACCACTCTGCTGCGCCGAGCACTAACCTTTGAAGGCTATACCGTAAATGTAGCTAATGACGGCTTGGAAGGACTTAAACAGGCCTGGTCCAATCCTCCAGACCTAATAGTGTTAGATTTAATGATGCCAGTATTAGATGGCATGGAAGTATGTCGTCGCTTACGGGCGGAAAGTGACCTACCCATCCTGATGCTTACCGCGCGGGATGAAATTGGGGATCGAGTACAGGGTTTAGATGCTGGGGCAGATGATTACCTGGTTAAACCCTTTGCCTTAGAAGAACTTTTAGCCCGGCTTAGAGCGCTGCTGCGTAGAGGCAAGAGTAGCAACCAGGATAGCCCTTCCGGGAATACCAACCGTGCTCTGGGCCAATCCATAGTCTATAATTTTATCGATTTACGTCTGGATACCGGCACCCGGGAAGCTTTTCGGGGAACACGGGTAATTCAACTGACCACCAAGGAATTTGAACTTTTGTCCCTATTCCTGGAGCACCCTCGGCAGGTTTTGACCAGAGAGGTGATTATGGATCGGATTTGGGGCTTTGACTATAGTGGAGAATCAAATGTGCTAGAGGTTTATGTGGGTATGCTGCGCCAAAAGATGGAGGAAGCCGGAGAAAAAAGGCTGCTCCATACCGTGCGGGGAGCAGGTTATACCTTAAGGGAGTGAGCCGAATGACCAGCAGGATAAAACCCTCAGTTAAACCCTCAGTTAAACCCTCAATTAAATCCTGGATAAAGCACTCATTAAGACCCTGGCTAAGTCCTTGGCTAAGACTGTCCCTCAGGACTCGCCTTACAGTTTGGTATAGTACTGTTCTGAGTTTAACCCTGCTTGCCTTTGGGGTATTTCTTTATCTATTTTTAAGCCACAATCTCCACCAGGAAATTGACCAATCGGTAGCTAACCAGGCTAACCAGGTGGTGCGCTCCATTACCGTGGTGGGCGATTATCCATTCCCCTTAAGCCAGGTGATTTTACCTAATGTGGATGTCTTTGCCTCCCCAGATACCTATTTGCAGGTAGTTAATGAAAATGGGGAGGTTATAGCTAGATCGAACAATTTAGGCCATCAGGTTTTGCCCCTGAGTAGGCAGACCTTGCTCTATGCCGTTAAAGGCAAGGGCTTTTATGAAACCATTGAGGTGGTTGACCAGAGACTGCGTACCTTTAATTTACCCCTAACCTATCGGAATAAAACCATTGGCATTCTGCAGGTTGGACGCTCCTTAGTCCCAGTGGATCGGGCTCTTGGCCGCCTGAGCTTTGTACTTTTTTTCGGTGGACTAGGCACAGTAATTTTAGCTGCTGCCCTAGGTTGGTTTTTGGCCGGACTGGCCTTACGCCCGCTGGACCACTTAATTTTAGCGGCAGCAGACATTCAAGAGGCCCGGGACTTGCAACGACGGATTCAGTATGAGGGTCCTAATGACGAAATCGGGGAATTAACTGCAACTATTAATGATATGTTGGGCAGGCTACATACTGCCTATCAAAGCCTGGAGGCGGCTATAGCTACCCAAAAGCGCTTTGTCTCCGATGCCTCCCATGAACTGCGGACTCCCTTGACCACCATTAGAGGCAATATTGAACTTTTACAAAGGATGGGGGACATTGACCCGGAGGCTCGTCAGGAAGTACTGGCGGATATTGCCGGGGAAACGGAACGTATGACTCGGCTAGTTAATGATCTCCTTGCTTTGGCTCGGGCTGATGCCGGCTTAGATATGCCAAAAACTTCGGTTTTCCTTCCCGAATTACTAGAGGATTTATACCGTCAAGTGCGCCTGCTCCCGAGCAAGGCCAGCTTTCAGGGTATCGACCCATCAGTGGTTGCTGAGATTAGCGTTAACGCCAACCAAGATTATTTAAAGCAGCTATTTTTAATCATCATTGATAATGCTCTAAAATACACCCCCGCAGGGGGCAGGGTTTGGCTGGCAACCAGGCTGAAAACGGGTTTTGTGGGTATCACCGTCCATGATAACGGGACCGGTATTGCCCCAGAGGATATTCCGAAGATTTTTCAGCGCTTTTACCGGGCGGACCGAGCCAGGGTAGGGAGTGGAACTGGCTTGGGCCTGGCTATTGCCAAGTGGATTGTTGACCAGCATCAAGGAGAGCTGCAGGTGGAAAGCACCCCTGGAGTAGGCAGTGCCTTTACCGTCTGGTTACCTAATTAATGTTGTCGGCCAGGTAATTGTGGTATACTTAATTTTAAGAGCCCTTAGGGGGTGAAGTAATGTCTTTCTCAGCCAAAACTAAAAATGAACTAGCCAGGATTATTCCTGAGAAAAGCTGTTGCCAGAAGGCTGAGTTAGCAGCTTTAATCCGGATGGACGGAGTAATCCAAATTAGTGCCGGGAATCGGGTTACCCTCAGCATTAGCACGGAAAACGCTGCCGTGGCCCGTAAAGTATTTACCATGCTTAAATACCTATTTAATATTCATACCGAGGTTTTAATGCGGAAAGGGATTCGCTTAAAAAAACATAACTCCTACCTAGTTCGGGTTGCTGATCCGGAAAAGGTGCAGACAATTCTCAAAGCAATTGGGGTGTTAGATTTAGAGGGTGAATTTGCCGAGGGAATCTATAATGAGTATTTAGTTAAAGAATGTTGCCGCCGGGCCTATTTGCGCGGGGTATTTCTTGGCGGTGGTTCGGTTAGCGACCCAGAGGGGGACTATCACCTGGAGATTATCACCAGTGACCCCAAACACGCCGAAGCTATCTGCCGTCTAATCAAAAAATATAAACTACCCGCTAAAGTAGGTGTTCGGAAAAACTGGCAGGTTGTCTACCTGAAGGGCAGTGAGGCTATTGTGGCCATGCTGAATATTATTGGCGCTCACAATGCCTTGTTGAATTTTGAGAATGTGCGGATTGTTAAAGATATGCGCAATCAGGTTAACCGCTTGGTCAATTGCGAAACTGCCAACTTAAATAAAACGGTCAATGCTGCCGTGCGGCAAATGGAAAGTATTCAGTTAGTTATTAACACTATTGGCCTTGAAAAGCTGCCGGTTGGCTTGCGGGAGATAGCCGAAATTCGTCTTCAATATCCTGAGGTAAGCCTAAAGGAGCTGGGAGAACTAATGGACCCCCCAGTAGGTAAATCTGGAGTAAACCACCGAATTCGTAAATTAGAATTATTAGCCAGTAAACTACGAAAAAAACACTAGCGGTTTAAGAATGGAGAGCATGCCATGGCTAATATGCAAGACTTGGATTTAATACTGCGGGACAAAACCGAAGCAGCAATCTTAAATTCCCGTGAAAAATGGAAAGAACGCAAGGGCCGTTCCCAAAGAAATCCCGGATGGGGGATAACCTTTTTAGGGACAGGAGGGAATCCTGAGTCAGTGATTGCTCAGCGTCCCCGGACTGCCGGTTTTTTGGTGGAATTCGGGAACTTGTTTATGTATGTTGACCCTGGCCCGGGAGCTTTACAAGGAGTACTGGAAGCCCGGGTTGATTTGGGTAACCTAGACGCAGTTTATATCTCCCATGGTCATGTGGACCATTATGCCGGTGCCGAAAGTATTATCGAAGGCATGTGTTGGGCTATGTCTACCCGACGAGGACTGCTCATGGGACCAAAAAACATCTTTGAAGTAGAACATAGCATTAGCCGGTTTCACCAAGGAGAAACGGAAAAGTATGGATATATGGGTGGACCTGAGGTGGTACATTTAGAAGCCGGTAAAACCCTAACCATCAAGGATGTCCAGCTAACCCCTGTTCGAGCCTACCACGGCGGGGAAAATTACGGCTTTATTTTGGAGGCGGGGGGGCTTCGCCTGGGTTATACCGGGGATACCAATTACATCCTAGCTTATTCAACCCCGGAGGGTATCCAAGAAGTAAAGCGTTTTGGGCCTATTATGGATTTTCAGCAAGTAGAGCGCTATCGGGAGGATATTCGGGAAGCCTTTTCCCAAGTAGATGTGCTGATTGCCAACATCACCAGCCACAATTCCTGGGTTCATCGGCACATTACCGGCCTTGGTTTGGCCCACTTACTTCAGAATTCCCAGGTCAAGCTTTGTTACCTTTCCCACTTTAATTACTGCTGTGTAGAGCCGGAGGATATTCGATTTAAAATGGCCGAGTATGTGGAAGGAATGACTGGTATCCCCACTAGGGCGGCTCAGGATATGGAACATCTCGACCTGACTGCCTATCTAACAAAGGCTGGGGATGAATAATGCGGAACTACAAGCGCTACCAGGTCCAGGACAAAAATGCCATGCAGCACTGGCATCAAATCGTCAACCCCTGGAAGGTAATCAAAAACTTTATCATCATTCAAATTGGTCGGTACTGTCCTTCCCTGACCTTTAAAAGCTGGCTGTACCGATTTGGTTTAGGGATGAAGATTGGTCCCCAGGCCTCCATCGGACTGATGGTTATGGTAGATATTTTCTTCCCGGAGCAAATCTCCATCGGTGAGGATACCACCATCGGCTACAATTGCACACTACTTACCCATGAGTACCTACACCGCTCCTACCACCTGGGCCCAGTGGTAATCGGCAAGTGTGTGCTTATCGGCGCTAATACCACTATACTTCCCGGGGTTACCATTGGTGATAACTCAGTAGTAGCCGCTTGCTCCTTAGTCAATTGCGATGTCCCGCCCAACATCACCGTTGGCGGTGTGCCAATCCAGAAAATTACATCTGGCCCAGTAGTATCAAGGGACGATTGTTAGAATAAACTGATAAATGAGCAGGAATATAAGTAAGGAAAAGAGAATATAACCTTCAGCATAACATTAATTTGCTGGAATACCTTGCACTTTGAGTAACGATAAAAAGTGTAGTATATACTCGTTTTTGGGGGTTACGTACGAAGGGGGTGATATTATGCGACTTGGATTTGGGCTTTCTTTAGAGCAAACCCAAAAATTAATAATGACCCCGGAACTTCGTCTTGCCATTACTATCCTGCAACTTTCATCTGTGGATCTTGCTGAATATATTGAGCAGGAATTATTGGAGAACCCTGTACTAGAGAAAAAAGAGGAGACTGAAAAAGGGGAGCCAGAAAATGCACCTCCTGTAGAAACTACTGAACAGGAGGACAAAGTTGACATTGATTGGCAGGAGTATTTTCAGGATCGTGGTGATCAATCCTATGTTCAACGGGAGCGGGGTGGAGAACCGGAAAGCTTTGGTTTTGAGAGTTACATGTCTCAAACACCCAATCTTCAAGAGACGTTAATAGTCCAACTTAGCCTCACCAATTTATCCAAGGTTGAACGGGAAATTGGGGAGTACATTATCGGCAATATCGATGAACATGGTTATCTAAGTTGTCCCTTGGAGGAAATTTGTTCAGGACTAGATATTAAACTTGAACAAGGGGATAAGGTGCTTAAGATTATTCATAACTTTGACCCTGCGGGAGTTGGAGCCAGAAACCTGATTGAATGTTTACTCATGCAAGTAGACAGCTTAAATATTGACAATAAATATTTAAGGATGATTATCCAGCACTATCTTCCGGATTTGGCCAAAGGTAGAGTGCTGAAGATTGCCAAGGAATTAGAGGCAACTGTCAAGGATATCCAGGTGGCGGCTGATATTCTCAAGACTTTGGACCCTAAGCCTGGCCGCAAGTTCAGTAATCCGAATGAGGTTCGCTATGTAATTCCTGATATAATAGTAGAAAGGATTGAGGGCCAGTATATCGTTCTAGTTAATGATACCTCAGCCCCCCGTTTGGGAATCAATTCCGCCTACCGTAATGTTTTATCCGGAGCTCAGGCTGATGAAGAAGCTAAGAAATTCGTAGAAAACAAGTTAAACTCTGCTTCTTGGTTAATTAAAAGTATTGAGCAGCGCAGGCTTACTTTATACAAGGTTGCTAACTGTCTAGTCGAGCTCCAAAGGGATTTTCTAGACCATGGCATCTGCAAGCTTAAACCCTTGAATCTGCGCCAAGTAGCCGAAATAGTTGGTATGCATGAGTCCACTATTAGTAGAGCTACCTCGAATAAGTATATCCAGACCCCACGGGGTGTTTTTGAAATGAAGTTTTTCTTTTCCAGTGGGGTGGATGATTCCTCCGGAACAATGATTTCCTCCCAAAGCATTAAATATATGATCCGCAATTTAGTGGAAGCGGAAAACACTCAAAAGCCTATGAGTGACCAGCGGATAGGTGACATTTTAGTCAGCAGGGGGATAAATATTTCCCGCCGCACAGTAGCCAAATACCGTAATGAAATGGGTATTCAGGCTGCCAGCAAAAGGCGCCGGTACTAAATAAATAGTTAGACTAACCATTTACTATAACCAGTTAACTTCTCGGGAGTATACTCAGGGAAGTTTTTATTTTATGTTTTTCGGCATAATACAAGGTAATTTTTAATTTTCTGCATAAACTAAAAGCAGGAATTCAGCAGGGTATAACGAAATATACTAGGTGGTATTAATGGAAAATTTTAAACCTTATTTAGTCTTGGTGGGGCAATTTATCCATAGCCGGGACGCAAATAGGCCATCCACTTTGAAAGAGAGTTGTCCAATGCAAAACCTAGTAGTCCTTCAAAAAAAAATCGTCCCAGAACTAATACAAGTACTCGAGAGAAGGTATAATATTCTGCGAGCTATTTATTTTTCCCAACCTGTTGGTCGCAGGGTACTGGCAACCAAGCTAGGAATGGGAGAACGGTTAGCTCGCAGTGATATTGGAGCGCTTAAAGACCAAGGTTTACTTACCGCGGACACAGTAGGAATGTGGGTTACCTCGGAAGGTGAAAGCCTGTTAGGGAGCCTAGATGAATTAATGCATCAGGTCAAAGGCTTAGGAACTTTAGAAAGGGAACTAGCCCACCTGCTAAATATCCAACGAGTACTCATCGTTCCCGGGGATTTGGACGAAGATGATACTGTCAAAAAGGAATTGGGTCGGGCAGCAGCGCGCTATTTCAGACAAATAATCAAACCCCGGATGGTAGTGGCAATTACCGGAGGAACTACCACTCTGGAAGTAGCTCAAGCCATGACCCAAAGCCCTGGCTCAGAGGAGCTGGTGGTGGTTCCGGCCCGGGGTGGTTTAGGTGAAGAAGTGGAGATTCAGGCTAATGTCATTGCCGCCCAATTAGCCCAGAAGCTTGGCGGTTCTTATCGTCTGCTCCATGTACCTGACAATCTCAGTAAAGAAGCATTAGAGGTGCTTAGCAGCGAACCCGGAATACAAGCTGTTTTAAGTCAAATCCAGCAAGCCAACATAGTGGTCCATGGGATAGGTTGTGCCGAAGAAATGGCCAATCGCCGGGGAGTTAGTCCGGGGAAGGTAGCAGAATTACTGGGCAAGGGTGCTGTTGGCGAGGCAATGGGTTCCTATTTTAACCGGGAGGGGCTGGAGGTTGAGGCAACAGGTGGCTTGGGCTTGCCTGTCCATGATTTAACAAGGGTCAGCACAGTAATTGCCGTTGCCGGCGGCAGTGGGAAGTGGGAAGCCATCAAAGCAGTAGTTGCCAATCGCCCCCAACAGGTGCTGGTTACAGATGAGGGTGCAGCCAGAGCCATTTTGCGCCCAACTAATTAGCTTTTAATTTTTGCGAGGTAAGGGGCTGCCGCCAGGTTGTACCCTGTACACATAATTTACATATAAAGGAGAGGTTTAGAAAATGGCAGTAAAAGTAGGAATTAATGGATTTGGCCGTATTGGCCGGAACGTATTTCGGGCAGCCCTGAACAAACCGGGGTTTGAAGTGGTAGCGGTAAACGATTTAACTGATGCTAAAACCTTGGCCCACCTGTTGAAATATGATTCCATACACGGCATTTTAGATGCCAAGGTAGAAGCGGGAGACGGGGAAATTATTGTTAACGGCAAACACATCAAAGTCATAGCTGAGAGAGACCCTGCCGCACTGCCCTGGGGTAAATTAGGAGTTCAGGTAGTAATAGAATCTACCGGTCGTTTCACTAATAGAGCCGACGCTGCCAAGCATCTGGAAGCAGGAGCCAAAAAGGTGATCATTTCCGCTCCGGCTAAAGATGAAGACATCACCATTGTTATGGGTGTTAATGATGATAAATATGATGCCTCCAAGCACCATGTAATCTCAAATGCTTCCTGTACTACTAACTGCCTGGCTCCCTTTGCCAAAGTTCTCAATGAGCAATATGGCATTGTTAAAGGCTTAATGACTACAGTTCATGCTTATACCAATGATCAGATGATCCTCGATCTTCCCCACAGTGACCTGCGCCGGGCTAGGGCTGCGGCCATGTCTATCATTCCCACCACTACCGGTGCTGCTAAAGCAGTTGCTCTGGTACTTCCTGAGTTAAAAGGAAAATTAAACGGTTTCGCCATGCGGGTTCCCACTCCTAACGTATCCGTCGTGGATTTAGTAGTAGAACTGGCTAAACCCACCACCGCTGAGGCAATCAATGCCGCCCTTAAAGCTGCTGCAGAAGGCCCCCTTAAAGGCATAATGGAGTATACCGATGAGCCTTTAGTTTCCAAGGATTTTAATGGCAACCCCCATTCCTCCATCGTGGATGGTCTTTCCACCATGGTCATTGACGGTAACATGGCCAAAGTAGTTTCCTGGTATGATAACGAGTGGGGCTACTCCAACCGGGTTGTAGATTTAGCGTTATTCATGGCCAAAAAGGGTATATAGGACTATTCGTGCGAACCCTAGCTTAAGTGAACCTTAGCTTAAGTGAACCGTGTAGAATTCGTGAACCTGTAGATTTAATCAGCTCCCACCCCTACAGGTGGGAGCGCTTTAATAACGGAGGTGTACTTAACTTGAACAAAAAGTCCATTCAGGATGTGGAGGTTCAAGGCAAAAAAGTGCTAGTCAGGGTTGACTTTAACGTTCCTGTGGATGAAAACCGTCAGGTTACCGATGATACTAGAATCAGGGCAGCAATACCTACAATCAAGTATCTGCAGGATAAAGGCGCTAAAGTAATTCTTGTCTCCCACTTCGGTCGTCCTAAGGGTCAAGTAAATGAGAAATACCGTTTAGACCCGGTAGTGGGGAGGCTTTCTCAGCTTTTAGGCCGACCGGTGACTAAAACTGCCGATTGCATCGGTCCAGAAGTACAGCAGGCCGTCAACAAGCTTCAGGCCGGAGATGTGCTCTTGCTGGAAAACGTCCGCTTCTATCCCGGTGAGGAGAAAAATGACCAAGACTTAGCCAAGGAATTAGCTTCCCTGGCAGATATTTATGTCAATGATGCCTTTGGAACAGCCCACCGGGCTCATGCTTCCACCGCTGGGGTAGCCAAATTCCTTCCCGCAGTGGCAGGCTTCCTGATGCAAAAGGAAATTGAAATTATGGGCAAAGCCCTCAAAGCACCCGAGCGCCCCTTTGCAGCCATTATTGGCGGGGCCAAAGTATCCGATAAAATTGGTGTAATTGAAAACCTGCTGAACAAAGTTAACTCCCTAATCATCGGCGGGGGTATGGCCAACACCTTTTTAAAAGCCCAAGGCTACGAAATAGGCAAATCACTAATTGAAGCAGAAAAAGTAGAATTGGCCGGTACGCTAATTAAACAAGCTGAGCAGCGGGGAGTAGAACTCCTGTTGCCATCAGATGTAGTCATAGCCGAGGCCTTTAGCGCCGCGGCCGCCCACAAAGTAGTAGACGTCCAGGCCATCCCTGCTGAGTGGATGGCCCTAGATATCGGACCCCAAACAGCCGCCAAGTTTGCCCAAACGGTCAAATCCGCTAAAACAGTGGTTTGGAACGGCCCCATGGGTGTTTTTGAGATGGAGCCCTATGCCAAGGGTACGGAAGCAGTTGCCAAAGCCCTAGCCGACTCAGGTGCCATCACCATAGTAGGTGGCGGGGACTCGGTAGCAGCCATCGAAAAAATCGGCGTAGCCGACAAGATAACCCATATTTCCACCGGCGGGGGAGCCTCCCTAGAATTCCTGGAGGGCAAGGCCCTGCCAGGCGTAGAAGCCTTAGCCGATAAGTAAGCAGCGTCCGGTCCAATTTCGGGTCGGTGCAAGCAGGATGTCCGGGAGGATGCCTGCCCCGAGTAGGAGCTCTTAGCTCCATGTCGTGTAGCTCTAAGCGTAATGGTGCTAATAGAATTGACCGACCTCGACGACGACGCAGCCGTAGGAGTACAACGACGTACGGATGTGGGGTGCCCTTGGGTATACGGCATCCTTGCCTAGGCGTCGAGGTTGCCACCGTCCTTGGTGGCAAGGTCAATTCTATTGCACTATTCCGCCAAGAGCTACAACGACAATCCGCCAGGAGCACCTACTCCGGAGCAGGCATCCTCCCTGGGTCAGGGTTGGGTACGACCTAAGGGCTCATATATGACTGGCATAGCTCCGGAGATTGACCGGGACAGTAACTGAATTTCCACTTTGCTAAATGACAGGCTTTTTTACTAGCACGTCATCTGGCTGAAGAAATGCCTGAATGCCTGGGTAGTCCCCAAAGGCTTGGCTACGGTTTTGTTTACCACAGCCCAAGCGCCAGTGAGGACACCCATCCCGTGCTTTAAGTCCGATGTCCTATGCTAGGAGGAAGCCTAGTCTGTGCTACATACCCTACCAGGGAGGACACCTCTGCCATGGCTATGCATGTCGGCCAGGTCGGGTACCTATTCCGGTAGGGGGCTCATGGTGGAGTACCGTGTAGCTCTTAGCACAGGTGGGCAATATAAACACCCCGGCCAACAAGGACGTTGGCCGCCTCGCCGCCTAGGCAAGGATGCCGTATCGGCGAGGTTTGGGTGTTTCTATTAGACCACCGGTGCTTAGAGCTACTAGGTATCGTAACTAAGAGCACCATACCGGGATAGGTGCTCGACCGGTCATTAACAGCTTATAATAAAGGTGTCCGACCGGTCATAAAGGACCCCAGACAAAGGCTAGTCACCCGAACGGTGACTTGACCCAAACTAATAAGGAGGTGTCCCATGCGCAAGCCAATTATTGCCGGGAACTGGAAGATGCATAAAACCATAGCCGAAACAGCGGAACTGGTCAGCGGGCTTAAAGCCGCTGTTGCTGGTATAACTGAGGTGGAGGTAGTAGTCTGCCCGCCCTTTACCGCTTTGGCTAAGGCTGCGGAAGTCGCCAAGGGCAGTAATATTGCCGTTGGGGCTCAGAATATGTACTGGGAGGAAAAAGGAGCCTTCACCGGTGAGGTTTCCCCCACCATGCTTAAGGAAGCAGGGTGCAAGTATGTAATTCTTGGCCATTCCGAACGCCGCCAGTTTTTTGGTGAAACTAATGAAACTGTAAATAATAAAATCAAGGCTGCATATCAATATGGACTTTTACCCATTGTTTGTGTGGGAGAGTTACTAGAAGAACGGGAAGCTGGGCAAACTGAGCAAGTAGTCCGGCAACAAACGGAAAATAGTTTGGCCGGCTTAAGCCAGGAACAGGTTAAACAACTGGTAGTTGCCTATGAGCCTGTCTGGGCCATTGGTACCGGCAAGACCGCTTCTAAGGAAGATGCCCAACAGGTAATCGGTTTTATTCGCCGGATTCTGGCTGAAATGTATGGCCAAGAGCTGGCTAACCTGGTACGCATTCAGTACGGTGGTAGCGTTAAAGGAGATAATATTGCCGAACTGATGGCTCAGCCTGATATCGATGGGGCGTTGGTAGGTGGGGCCAGCTTAACAGTAGATGCTTTTGGACCAATAATAAAATTTTAATAAACGCCTTTGGACCAATAGCAAAATTTGAAGTAAGGAATGAGCACAATGCCGAAACAACCTCTAGCTCTATTCATCTTGGACGGATGGGGGATTAGCCAGAATAAGCGGGGCAATGCAGTAGCCCAGGCCCAGACACCTGTCCTGGAAAGGCTCAAAAGCAAATACCCCTATACCTCCTTACGAGCCTCCGGTGAAGTGGTTGGCCTCCCCCAAGGCCAAATGGGTAACTCCGAAGTCGGTCATCTGAATATTGGTGCTGGTCGGGTGGTTTATCAGGACTTGACTAGAATCTCCCGGGATGTCCGCCAAGGGTCATTTTTTCAAAATAAAGCCATCCTTGAAACAATGACCATGGTAAAAGCCAGTGATAAAAAGCTGCATATTATGGGACTACTTTCCGATGGCGGGGTGCATAGCCACATTGAGCACCTCTTTGCCCTGTTAGAAATGGCTCAAAGCAAAGGCCTAACTAAGGTTTTCATCCACTGTTTCCTAGATGGCAGAGATGTGCCGCCTGATAATGCTTTAGAATACATAATTCCTTTAGAGCAGAAGTGCCGTGTTTTGGAGACAGGTACCATAGCTACCGTGATGGGTCGCTATTATGCCATGGATCGGGACCAGCGCTGGGAAAGGGTGGAAAAAGCTTATAAGGCGATGTTTTTTGGTGAAGGACAGAAGGTCACTAATGCGGAAGAGGCTGTTCGGAATGCTTATGAGCGGAAGGAAACGGATGAATTCGTCCTTCCTACAGTTATTGTCAATAAAAATCAGCGACCGGTAGGTCAGATTCAAGAAGGGGACGGCGTCATTTTCTACAATTTTCGCCCCGACCGGGCTAGGGAAATCACCAGAGCCTTTGTGGATGTGGATTTTAAATGCTTTTACCGCAGGACTAAGCCTAATGTCCACTTCCTCTGCATGACCCAGTACGATAAGACGATTAAGGCTCCCATTGCCTATTTGCCCCAGAGTCTAACTAACACCTTAGGTGAGGTGCTGGCTAAAAATAATTTAACCCAGCTGCGGATTGCCGAAACGGAAAAATATGCCCATGTCACCTTCTTTTTTGATGGTGGCTTAGAGACTACTTATCGGGGTGCAACCCGTACTTTAATTCCTTCCCCCAAAGTACCCACCTATGATTTACAGCCGGAGATGAGTGCCAATGAACTTACGGATAAACTTTTAGCACACCTGGCGGAAGAAAAGTTTGATGTAATCATCTGTAACTTTGCCAATCCAGATATGGTTGGACATACCGGGAATATGGAGGCTGCAATTAAAGCCATGGAAACTGTAGATCATTGCCTCGGTAGATTGGTGCCGGAAATTTTGCAACGGAACGGCACAGCAATCATCACTGCTGATCACGGTAATGCTGAACATATGAAGAATGATGAAGGAAACCCGGTAACCGCCCATACCACAAACGAAGTACCTTTTATCCTGGTAAGTGATAGGTTTATACGGGCCAAACTTGAACCCAGCCAGTTAGAGGATATTGCCCCCACTATGCTCCAGATTTTAGGCATTACCCAGCCAGCAGAAATGACTGGTAGAACTCTGATTAAATTTTAGGAGGAATTAACTTGTCAACAATTATTGAGTACGTCTTTGGTCGGGAGATATTAGACTCCCGCGGTAATCCTACTGTAGAGGTTGAAGTAATTCTAGAAAACGGTGTTTTAGGTCGGGCTGCAGTACCTTCCGGTGCTTCAACCGGTGCTCATGAAGCAGTTGAGTTGCGAGACGGTGATCAGGCTAGGTATTTGGGCAAAGGAGTGCTTAAAGCTGTTGAGAATATCAACAATATAATAGCTCCCCAAATAGTGGGCATGGATGCAACTGACCAGATAGGGATTGATCATACCATGATTGAACTGGATGATACTCCAAATAAAGCCAATCTAGGTGCAAATGCTATCTTAGGTGTTTCCCTGGCTGTAGCCAAGGCCGCAGCCGAATCCTTTGACCTACCTCTTTACCAGTACATTGGGGGCACTAATTCCAAAGAACTGCCTGTACCCATGATGAACATCCTCAATGGGGGAAAGCACGCCGACAATAACGTGGACATTCAGGAATTCATGGTAATGCCCGTAGGAGCCAAAACCTTTGCCGACGGTCTGCGGATGGGTGTGGAAGTGTTTCATAGCCTTAAAGCGGTCTTAAAGAGTAAAGGCTTAAATACTGCAGTCGGCGATGAGGGCGGTTTTGCCCCCAATCTTAAGTCCAACGAAGAGGCGCTAACGATAATTATTGAAGCCATCACCAAAGCAGGATATAAGCCGGGCACAGATGTGCTATTAGCTATGGACGTTGCCTCCACCGAATTCTACAAGGAGGGCAAATACCATTTGGAAGGTGAAGGTATTACCCGCACTACCGATGAAATGATTGCCTACTATCAAGATTTGACCAGTAAGTATCCCATCATCTCCATTGAGGACGGTTTAGCCGAGGATGATTGGGAAGGCTGGAAAAAGCTGACTGATGTTTTAGGTAAAAAAATTCAACTAGTCGGGGACGACCTGTTTGTCACCAACACCCAGCGCTTGGCCGAAGGCATTGAGAAAGGTATAGGCAATTCTATACTAGTTAAAGTTAACCAGATTGGCACCCTGACCGAAACTCTAGATGCCATTGAAATGGCCAAGCGGGCCGGTTATACTGCCGTTATTTCCCACCGTTCAGGGGAAACTGAGGATTCCACAATTGCCGATATCGCTGTAGCCACCAACGCCGGTCAAATTAAAACCGGGGCACCTTCCCGCTCCGACCGGGTTGCTAAGTATAACCAACTGCTGCGCATTGAGGAAGAACTGGATTACCTGGCTGTTTATCGGGGTAACAAAACCTTCTATAATCTAAAATAACTGTACTAAAACTGAAACTAAAACTGTACTTAAATTGAAATGACTGTACTTAAATTAAAATCCATAGCTTAAGGCCATACGAATTAAACCTGGGGCAAATTGCTCCAGGTCTAATTTGTTCTACTCCAACGCCACCCAACGCTTTAATCTCACCACCCTGCACAGTCCATCCCCAGCCCACCCAAGCTAGCTTTATTCTTGAGAAAGTGCTATAATTGGTAATAATTTGCTTGCTAAGAGAGGAGACATAAAAGTGGAGACAACAAAAAATAACCCCCAACCACAGCAACCCGAATGCCCGACTGGCAGCTTAGAACCCCATTTCTGCTTTGGTTGTGGCAAAGACAACCCCATTGGGCTACACCTAGAGTTTACCGTGGAAGGGGATACCTATAAGACTGTCTTTACCCCGGGTGAAAACCATCAGGGTTATCCAGGGGTAATGCATGGCGGTATTGCCAGTACCCTGGTTGATGAAGTTATGGGTCGATTTTTGTGGCAAAAAGGGGTTAGCGCCCCCACCGCAGAACTAAACGTACGGTTTAAAGCCCCTGTGCCTATTGGTCTACCAATTACTATCACCAGTCGGGTTATCTCCCATAAAGGACGACTGTTCAAAACCCATAGCCAGCTCATCCTGGCTGATGGTACGGTGGCTATCGAAGCAGAAGGCAAGTTTTTAGTCGCTAAGCAGCATGCTGAATTTGTCATAGCTTAAGCGGATTATCGCAGAGCTTTAGGACAGAGCTTTTAGGTATAGAGCTTTAGGACAGAGAGTGCAGCAGGTTACTAAAGTACTGGTGTAATTCATGGGCAAGCTCATTTTCCTGGAGTAAATAAACGGCAAAGTCATCAGCAAAAGTTTCAGTCAGGCTTTTTCTACCTTTACCCCAATTAGCTCCAAAACGGGTGCGATGAGTTTGCCCTGCAGTTGCCAATTTTGCCAGCACATCCTGATAACCCTGAGGAGTTATCTTCGGATTGTCGGTCAGCCGATAGTTTAACAAATGCCCAATCTCATGGCATAAAGATTCCGGACTATCCGTCCCCCATAGGCAGCAGATAACATTACTTTGGAAAAAGTAATGGGCAAAATATCCCGCATCCTGCAAAGTGGGCAGGCAAACCACCAGATTTCGCACTCCTCTTAAAAGGTCCGGGTTAACTCCTCGGCTTTTTAAGAGACTTAAAGCTCGAACAACCTCCGATGGAGTAAGACCTTTTGCACTCGTAGCTTCTCTAAGTCGACGAATCAAGGCCTCGGCAGCAGCCAAATAGTGCATGCTCTCCAAATAAATATCCGCTTTACCCAGACCTAAGGGCAGCCTTAGCATGCTCTCTAAAATTACCAACATTTGCACCTGATTAGCTGGTTTGCCTTCGATAATCTGTACCTCGTCAAACTGAACCCTGTCCAGGCAGGGGTTTTCTTCTTTTAATAGGGCATTTAAGCCTAAAGTAACTTGCCCAAGCTCACTTGCCAATATTCCGCCTAGAGCTTCGGTTTCCGCCGAAATTAGTCGATTGCGCAGGGAATTAATATAGCTTTTGGTGGTATCCAGGGTATTCCTAACTTTAACCAAAACCATCCCTCCCCGCTTTCAGTTTATGAAGTAAGGCAGGATATAGACATTATTACCTGTTGGGATTTTCTTCCTATTGACAGGGTATCTTTTTTCTGTTAGATTTATTAAGCAACTCTTTTTTAGAAGGTGACTAATCATGGGTGCAGGTGAATTTGTGATAACTGAAAACCGTAAAGCTCGCCACGACTTTCATATCGAGGAAGTCTTTGAAGTAGGCATGGAGCTAAGAGGCACGGAGGTTAAATCCCTACGGGCTGGCAAAGCCAATCTTAAGGATAGCTTTGCTTTGATTCGCAGCGGTGAAGTTTTTTTGCATAACATGCATATTAGCACCTATGAGCAAGGCAACCAGTTTAACCATGACCCTATCAGAGTACGGAAACTATTACTGCACAAGCACGAAATTAACCAGCTTTTAGGTGCAGTTCAGCGACAGGGTTTAGCCCTGGTTCCGCTGAAGGTATATTTCAAACGGGGCAAAGCTAAATTAGCTCTAGCACTAGGCAAAGGTAAAAAGCTGTATGACAAGCGCCAGGATATGGCTGAGCGTGATGCCAAGCGAGAAATTGAACGCTCTTTCCGGGAAAGACAAAAGTCTTAACCTATAAAGCTAATTTTGGGGGTGTACTGGTTTCGACGGGGGAAGGATTGGCAGGAGTAGCGAGCCGGGATCCCACCAGCCCGAAATACGGTGGACAAACAACAAACGCAAAAAACGATTACGCTTTAGCTGCTTAATTGCAGTCTAACATCTTAACCTCTGCTCCCGCGGTGAGGATTAGGGTGTCATTTTAAGTGGGATACTCTCAGGGGACTGCTCCATAGCCTGAGGGGAAA
>JBAQLS010000040.1:0-68168 GCA_049302075.1 Carboxydocellales bacterium
ATGACTTTTTATAACATGAGAAGATTACAGAAAAACCTAAAAGGCCTAACTCCGATAGAATATCGAAATCAGACCTTAGCAGCATAATTTACATTTTTCATCTGTCTACTTGACAGGGGGCAGTTCATATAAGAGTG
Organism: Carboxydocellales bacterium; assembly: GCA_049302075.1. GTDB lineage: Bacteria > Bacillota > Carboxydocellales > JAJZTU01 > JBAQLS01. Next base: position 138 of record JBAQLS010000040.1, read on the forward strand.
ACACCCAACAATAAGCCAAGTGTCACTCTTAATTATTTGATAAGCTTTTCAAGATTCATCTTTACATAAACGATTCTATGTATTTCTACCTCATGTTCAGTCACTACATAGAACACCAGGTAGTTTTTTACTGGTAGCATTCTATATTCAGCTTCAATTGATTGGATTGGTTGATATACCCTGCAAAAGTAAGGAAATTGTTGAAGTCGAGATATTGAACTGTCAAGTTCATCAACCAAATTCATTGCTGCCTTTGGTGCTTTTAGTGTGTCTGCAATTTAACTTGTAATATCCCTCAAATCCTTTTGTGCCAAAGGTAGGTATTTCAGCTTATGTATTATCACCATCCAACTTGTTAGCAATTCGTGCCCTTAAATCTGAAAAGACTTCCTCATGTGAATATCGTACATCAGTGGATTTTGCTTCCAACTCTGCTTCTTTCAGCTTGAAATAGATTTCACTTTTAAATAGTTTGCGTTCATAGGCTTCAATGCTCATTACAACCATGTCACCATAACCATTCTTGGTCAAGAACACTGGTTCTGCTGTTTCATGTACCGTTCTTGAAATATCAGCAAAATTGTTTCGCAAATCTGAAACTGGTCTAATCTGTGGCATATTATCACCCCTTTGCTAGTTTAGCATAATTTTATCATAATTACGCTAAAAAAAATCAAGTTTTGTGTTCCCCATTGATTCCCCATTGATTCAGCATATTCAGCCATGAGAATGGCACCGGCAGGGGGCCAGCGAGGAGTTGGATTTCTACTGGTCGACAGTACACGCAGCCAGCTCTAGTATAAGAAAAAGTGAATTTATTAACACCCTGAAAAGCCTTTCAACATATCATGTTGAGAGGCTTTTAGGAATTGGTTCTACTAACCGTTACATAACCCATATTAACGATGTGGTTGAGCTATTAAAGTTAGAGAGGAATAATCTGGACTACTTGCGCATATCATATATTTTTTTAGACTGAATATCTCAGGAATTTTTTCATTTTATTTTGACCTTAGCATATATATATACCAAGTTTTAGAAGAAAGCTTATCCTAACATTAAATAGGCGGATAAAAAAAGCTCTACCCTTGGTCTTTAAGTAGTATGAATATTGTCCATGAGATGAAACTTAGATAGTTGGACCAGGAGAAAGGAGGAGGACAAATGGATTTCATAAAACGCGTTGAAGAATATCGACATAATCAAAGAAAACTAGCCTGGGAAGGAACCTTTAAGGATTACTTGGAAATTGTGGCTGAGCATCCACATGTGGCTCAATTGGCTCATGCCAGGGTGTACAATATGGTTTCCACAGCTGGAATTGAAGAATCCGATACAGGGAAGAGGTATAAATTTTTTAGTTCGGAAATATTTGGTATAGACAAAACTCTAGAACGTCTAATTGAGGAATATTTCCACTCGGCCGCTAAACGTTTGGATGTAAGGAAAAGAATTCTCCTCCTGATGGGACCGGTAAGTGGTGGTAAATCCACCTTGGTAACCATGCTCAAGAGAGGATTGGAGCAATACTCTAGGACGGAAGAAGGGGCGGTATATGCCATTAGTAGCTGTCCAATGCATGAGGACCCTTTACACTTGATTCCTAAAGAATTAAGAAGGGAATTCGAAGAAAAATACGGGGTTTATATTGAGGGGAATTTGTGTCCAGCTTGTCGGATGACAGTAGAAAACGAGTATGGTGGTAGAATCGAAGATATTCCGGTAAAAAGAGTTATTTTTTCCGAAGATGATCGAGTAGGAATTGGCACCTTTACTCCTTCGGATCCCAAATCCCAAGATATCGCTGACCTAACTGGCAGTATTGATTTTTCCACTATATGTGAGTACGGCTCTGAGTCTGATCCCAGGGCTTATCGGTTTGATGGTGAATTAAATAAGGCTAACCGAGGGATTATGGAATTTCAGGAAATGCTCAAGTGTGATGAGAAATTTCTTTGGAATTTGTTAAGCCTTTCTCAGGAAGGAAACTTTAAAGCAGGTAGATTTGCGCTAATCTCAGCAGATGAAATGGTAATAGCCCACACCAATGAAGCGGAATACAAGTCCTTTATTGGTAACAAAAAAAATGAAGCCCTCCACTCCAGAATCATAGTGATGCGGATTCCCTATAATTTAAAGGTCAGTGATGAAGTGAAAATATATGAAAAGTTAATCAAACAAAGTGATATGAAAAATGTCCATATTGCCCCTCATGCTATGCGTACAGCGAGTATTTTTTCTATTTTATCTAGGCTTAGGGAATCCAAAAAACAAGGGATGGATTTAATCAAAAAAATGAAACTTTATGATGGTGAGGACGTTGATGGGTTTAAACAAAAGGACCTAATCGAACTCCAGAATGAAGCAATTGATGAAGGAATGACTGGGGTTGACCCAAGATACGTAATTAACCGCTTATCCAGTGCATTGATCACTAGGGATACTCAGTGTATTAATGCATTAGATGTCCTCCGAGCCCTAAAAGAAGGTTTGGATCAGCATCCCTCAATTACCAAAGAAGAACGGGATCGTTTGTTGAAATTTATCTCAACTGCCCGCAAGGAATTTGATGAACTGGCCAAAAAAGAGGTCCAGAAGGCTTTTGTCTATTCCTATGAAGAGTCGGCCAGGACATTGTTTAATAACTATTTAGATAATGTTGAGGCTTACTGTAATGGGGTCAAATTAAAAGACCCTATTACTAGTGAAGAGCTTGAGCCAGACGAAAAGCTGTTGCGCTCAATCGAAGAACAAATTGGCATTTCCGAAAATGCTAAAAAAACTTTCCGAGAAGAAATTTTAATCAGACTGTCTGTCTATGCCCGTAAAGGCAAGTCCTTTGACTATAATTACCATGAACGTCTTAAAGAAGCCATTGAAAAAAAGCTGTTTGTTGATCTCAAAGATGTGGTCAAAATTACAACTTCCACCAAAACCCCTGATGGTGAACAGTTGAAAAGAATTAACGAAGTAGTTGCCAGTTTAATTGACCAGCACGGTTACTGTCCAGTTTGCGCCAATGAACTACTTAAATATACTGGCAGTCTGCTCAATAGATAATAACGGCAAAAAACCGGGCCTCAGCCCCTCAGCTTATGGGCTGGACCCGGTTTTTGTAGACTGTACCCTTTGACCTGCTGAAAATTTCGAACGTTCCCAGGAATAGGAGGTGGCCCAAATGAGCAACTCAATTTCTAGAGAGGACTGGTCCCTGCACCGCAAAGGACAATTGGATCAGCAAAGGCATAAAGAAAAGGTTAGGGAGGCAATCAAGAAAAATCTGGCGGATATTGTAAGCGAAGAGAGTATCATTATGTCGGACGGCAAACAAATCATTAAAGTACCTATCCGCTCTCTTGATGAGTTTCGGTTTAAATTTGACCACGGCAAACAAAAGCATGGGGGACAGGGTAAAGGAGGCAGCAAGCCTGGGGATGTACTAGGGACAGATAAAAACGGACAAAATGGCCCGGATAAGGGACCGGGTGCAGGTGATGAACCAGGAGTAGATTACTACGAAGCCGAAATAACCATCGATGAACTGGCCGAGATGATTTTTGAGGATTTGGGCTTGCCTAATTTAGAGCAAAAAAAATCACCGGAAATGGAATCAGTCACTTATCAGTTTAATGACATCCGTAAATCAGGAATCACTAGTAATATCGATCGGAAACGGACAATTTTAGAAAACGTTAAACGTAACGCCTTAAGTGGGATTAAAGGTATCCAAAATATTAACCGGGAGGATCTGCGTTATAAAACCTGGGAAGAGAAGTTTAAATACGAGTCTAATGCAGTAATTCTGGCCATGATGGATACTTCAGGGTCGATGGGTCCTTTTGAAAAATATATTGCGCGTAGTTTCTTTTTTTGGATGGTTAGATTTTTGCGTACTAAATACAAAAATGTGCAAATTCTCTTTTTAGCTCACCATACAGAGGCGAAAGAGGTAACTGAAGAAGAATTCTTTACTAAAGGTGAGAGTGGAGGTACCAGGTGTTCGTCAGTTTACAAATTAGCTCTGGAGATTATTGAAAAACGTTATAGCCCAGCAGATTATAACATTTATCCTTTTCACTTTTCTGACGGGGATAACCTAACCTCAGACAATGACCAGTGTGTCCAACTAGTTAACATGCTGGCGGAAATCTGTAATATTTTCGGTTATGGGGAAATAGTAGGTCCTTACTACCGGCACAGTACATTAATGTCCGTCTATAAAAAAATTACTAACCATAAGTTTACTAGTGTTACTATCCGGGATAAAAGCGGTGTATATCCAGCCTTGCGGTCATTTTTCAGCCCTAACGACAGTATACCGGAATAGAAGGTGGGGGTCAGATGAACAAGCAAAATGAGCTAGAATTATTAGGTCAGGCCATTGAAGAAATTTCCGAAATAGCCCACAAATTCGGCTTGGACTTTTATGATATGCGTTTTGAAATTTGTCCTGCGGATATTTTATATACTTTTGGGGCTTACGGAATGCCCACTAGATTTTCCCACTGGAGCTTTGGTAAGTCCTTTCATAGAATGAAAACCTCCTATGATTATAACCTTAGCAGGATTTATGAACTGGTAGTTAACTCCGACCCTTGCTATGCCTTTCTCTTGGAAGGAAATAGCTTAATCCAAAATAAATTAGTTATAGCCCATGTTTATGCCCACTGTGACTTCTTCAAAAACAATTTTCATTTCCGCCACACTAACCGCCAAATGGTTGATAGCATGGCATCTAGCGCTCTGCGCATTAGTGAATATGAATTTAAATACGGTCGGAAAAAAGTTGAGCCATTCATCGATGCGGTGCTGGCGATTCAGGAACATATTAACCCCAACCCAAACCTAAAACAAAATTCTAAACCGCCCAAACAGATTGTTTCGGGTAAGGTCGGGAAATATGATGACCTTTGGAGTTTAGAACAGCGGTTGGAGCAGCAAAATGATGAAGCATCAAAAATAACCCCAGCGCTGCCTAATCCAGAAAAAGATCTACTATTCTACTTAATGAGCAATGCCAAGGATTTGGAGGACTGGCAGAGAGATATTCTTTCCATTGTTAGAGACGAAATGATTTATTTTTGGCCTCAAATAGAAACAAAAATTATGAATGAAGGTTGGGCTTCCTTATGGCATGCCAGAATAATTAGGGAATTGGATATTAATGAGGATGAAGCTGTGGAGTTTGCCAAAATGCATTCTGGGGTTATTCAACCCTCTTCAACTAGCATCAATCCCTATTACTTAGGGCTAAAAATATGGGAAAATATTGAACAAAGGTACCACGATCAAATTTTCGAAGTGCGAGAAACGGAAAGTGATTTATCTTTCTTAAGAAACTATCTTACGGAGGATTTAGTTGAGGAACTGGATATTTACATGTATAAGAAAGTTGGTCACCAGTGGCAGATAGTGGAAAAAGACTGGGAAAAGGTTAGGGACGGTCTGGTTAGTAATTTAGTTAATGGAGGTTTTCCATACATCGTGGTAGTTGATGGGGACTACAATCGTAATGGGGATTTATATCTAAAGCATATGTTTGAAGGAGTAGAATTGGATATCCGGTACTTAGAAAAGACTCTTCCATATGTTTATCATATCTGGGGACGGCAGGTGCACTTGGAAACTGTAGTTGACAGTAAGCAATGTTTATTTTCCTATAATGGAGAAAAAAACATTAAAAAAATATTGTAATAAAATGGTAAAATAATATAAATTTAGCAGGAAAAGGGTGAGAAGACGAAGAAGTCCTTCCTATCAATGTAAACAGGGGTGTATACTGGGATGATAAGCACAGTTGATAGGGAGCAAAGGATGTATTTTGCAGCTTTGCATTGGGCATGTTACAGTAGCCAGAAGTTAGATAACCTGCTGTTACGATTCAGATCACCTAAAGAAGCATGGCAGGCAGATAAAAAGTATTTAAATCAAATCCAAGGTTGGAACTGGGATGATGTAGACGCATTTTTGACCAGAAAAGCTTCGATTTGCGCGGAAGGATACTGGGATACTTTAGACCAGGCTGGCATTTGGATGGTGCTTAGGTCTGACCAGCACTACCCGGAAAATTTGCGCTATATATATAGCCCTCCTCAGGTTTTATACGTTAAAGGAAGCAGGGCTGTTTTTAACCGAGAAGCAGTTGCGGTGGTCGGAACTCGCAAAGCTAGTTATTATGGCAAACAAGTTGCTGAAGGACTAGCGAGAGAGTTGGCTGACCGAGGTGTAACTGTAGTAAGTGGCCTGGCTAGGGGTATTGATTCATCTGCTCATAAGGGTGCGCTTTCCACAGGCCAAACAATTGCTGTTTTGGGGTGTGGCTTAGATGTGGTATATCCCAGAGAAAACGGTAGATTATTTGCCGAGCTTGTAGAAAAAGGTGCGGTAATTAGCGAGTACCCTTTAGGAACGCCGCCTCAAACCTGGAATTTCCCCGCCCGCAATCGGATTATCAGTGGACTCTCCTTGGGCGTAGTGGTTGTAGAGGCAGAAGAAAAAAGCGGTACCCAGATAACTGTTGACTGGGCTCTGGATCAGGGTCGGGAGGTCTTTGCTGTACCCGGCAATATTTTTTCTCCGACCAGCAAAGGTCCTCATAAACTGATTAAACAGGGAGCAAAACTAGTAACCTGTGCCGATGACATCCTTGAGGAACTTGCCTTGGATTCCCTTTTTCCCCGTCTAGCCCAACCAAATTCAAATCACAACACTCTTTCTCCAGATGAGGATAGAGTGTTAAAGCTATTAGAGTTGGAGCCTGTGCAAATAGATAAATTGGCTGAAAAAAGCAGATTAAGTTTAGGCAGCCTGTTAGCTGTTTTAACACTCTTAGAGTTAAAGGGTTTAGTTAAACAGCAACCTGGCCAAAATTTTTCTCGGGTGGGTACTTTCTAGGCATATTTTTACCCATGGAATCAAACTATTATATGGAAATTACACTAACTTGCTTGACATTAACTAGTTTTATCAATAATAATGTAAAAACAAGGTGGACTAAATAATGTTACAATTTGGTTAATCGGTAATAATAGAAGTTAACTACTGGTTAATAAACGAGGTGTTGTTAGTGGCAAAAACTTTGGTTGTAGTTGAATCACCGGCTAAAGCAAAAACCATAGCCAAATTTCTAGGTAAAAATTATTCGGTGAAGGCTTCCATGGGTCATGTTCGGGATTTACCTAAAAGTCAATTTGGGGTTGATGTAGAGCATGACTTTAACCCCAAGTATATTACCATTCGAGGGAAAGGTGATATTTTAAAAGAGCTGCGCACAGCTGCTAAAAAGGCCAAGAAAATATATTTAGCAACTGACCCTGACCGTGAGGGGGAAGCAATAGCTTGGCACTTACAACGCGTATTAGATATTGAAGATATTGAAAAATGTCGGATTGAGTTCAACGAAATAACCGAACCAGCCATTAAAAATGCGGTGAAAAATCCCCGTAGGTTAGACATTGACCGGGTGCAAGCCCAACAGACCAGGCGAATTCTAGACCGTTTGGTAGGCTATCAGTTAAGTCCTCTGTTATGGCGCAAAGTACGCAAAGGACTAAGTGCCGGACGGGTGCAGTCAGTGGCTGTCCGGCTAGTCTGTGATCGGGAAGAGGAAATTAATGAATTTATTCCAGAGGAGTATTGGACACTGGAAGCTTTACTTACTACTAGCAAGAATGAGAAAATTAGCGGTAAACTATATTCCAAAAACGAGGAAAAGCTTACAATACCAGATAGTCAAACTGTTGACGACATTTTACAACACTTAAAAACTGCAAAATTCACAGTGGTGGAACAACAGAAGAAAGAAAAACGTCGTAATCCTGCTGCTCCTTTTACTACCAGCAGCTTACAGCAGGAAGCTTACCGTAAACTTGGTTTTGCTGCCCGAAAAACAATGCTGGTGGCCCAGCAGCTTTATGAAGGCTTAGAACTGGGTGAACGTGGTTTTGTAGGTTTAGTTTCCTATATCCGCACAGATTCTACCAGGATTTCGGAAACAGCAATGGAAGAAGCTAAAAAACTTATAATTGATAATTTTGGGTTGGAATACTATCCCCCTGAGCCACGTCAATATGTAACCAAAAAACGATCTCAAGATGCCCATGAAGCAATTAGGCCTACTTACGTAGAATTAAATCCGGCAAATGTAAGAGCCCACTTAACCAGAGACCAATTTCGCTTGTACAACCTAATTTGGGAGCGTTTTGTGGCCAGTCAAATGAGTTCCGCTATTTTGGATACTACCAGAGTGGATATTCAAGCCGGTGATTACATCTTTAGAGCCAATGGTTCAGTAGTTAAGTTTCCTGGCTTTATGAAAGTTTATATTGAGACAGAATCACCGGAGACTTTAGAAAAGGACAGTTTGCTCCCAGAACTAAAATCCGGTCAAAAACTAAAAAATGAGCGACTTGAACCTCAGCAGCACTTTACCCAACACCCTCCCCGTTTTACTGATGCCAGTTTGATTAAGGCTCTAGAAGAACAGGGTATCGGCAGACCAAGCACATATGCTCCAATTGTGGAAACAATCCAAAAGCGAGGGTATGTTAGCAAGGAAGAGAAGCAGTTTTTTCCTACTGAATTAGGTTTTCTAGTAATAGAAATGCTTAAAACCTACTTTCCGGAAATTATTGACGTAGATTTTACTGCATCATTAGAAGACCAACTGGATCACATTGAAGATGGCACGGTTAACTGGGTAGAACTTTTACACGAATTTTATGATCCTTTTAGCGAAACCTTACAACAAGCCGATGAGGCAATACCTAAGGTAAAGTTAGAAGATCCGGTTAGTGAAGAATTATGTCCGGAATGTGGTGTGAATCTGGTAATCAAATTAGGACGTTTTGGAAAGTTTTTGGCTTGTCCTAAGTTCCCGGAATGTCGTTTTACCAAACCCCTTTTAGAAGCCACCGGAGTTCCCTGTCCCCATTGTGGGGGAGAAATGGTGTTACGACACAGTAAAAAAGGTCGAAAGTTTTATGGCTGTAGTAACTATCCAGAGTGTGATTTTGTTACCTGGGATCACCCTACCCAGGAACGCTGCCCAACTTGTGGTGAAATAATGGTCAAGAAAACCAATCGAAAAGGCACAATGCTAAAATGCAGTAAAAAAGGCTGTAATTATCAGGAAGTAGTCCCCGAGGAAAAAGCAGAGTAACAAGGAGGAAATAATGCAATCCATCACAGTCATCGGGGCCGGATTAGCAGGTTCAGAGGCTGCTTGGCAGGCTGCTCAAAGGGGAGTCCCTGTGCGTCTCTACGAAATGCGCCCTACCAACAGTACACCTGCCCATAAAACCGGACAATTCGCCGAGCTTGTTTGCAGTAACTCCCTAAGGGCAAATAACCTGGAAAATGCGGTAGGATTACTAAAGGAAGAAATGCGCAGGCTGGACTCAGTTATTCTAAAATGTGCAGATGCTAATCAGGTTCCCGCTGGAGGAGCTTTAGCTGTGGACAGGCATAATTTTGCCCAGGCAGTTACTAAAATGGTTAGTTGTCATGCTAATGTGGAGGTTATCCCCGCTGAAGTAACCGCTATTCCCCAGGATGGAATTGTGATTATTGCCTCTGGTCCTTTAACCTCCGGTGCTTTAGCCCAAGCCATCCAAAAAGTGACGGGTTCCGACTACCTGTACTTCTACGATGCTGCCGCGCCAATTGTAACTTTAGATAGTCTGGATATGAACAAAATATTTCGGGCTTCCAGGTATGATAAAGGTGATGCAGATTATCTGAATTGTCCAATGTCCGAAGAGCAATATAATCTGTTTTGGAATGAATTGGTAGAAGCTGAAGCAGCAGGTTGGCAGGAATTCGAACAGGAAAAATTTTTTGAAGGTTGTATGCCTGTAGAAACTATGGCCAAACGGGGGAGACAAACTCTACTCTTTGGCCCTTTAAAACCAGTTGGTCTTACTGACCCTAGGACTGGAAGGTATCCTTATGCAGTTGTCCAGCTTAGGCAGGATAATACAGAGGGCACCTTATTTAATCTAGTTGGTTTTCAGACTCACTTAAAGTGGACGGAACAAAAAAGGGTTTTTAGTCTAATTCCAGGATTAGAGAATGTTGAATTCGTTCGTTTCGGGGTAATGCACCGCAATACCTTTATTAATTCACCCCAGCTGATGTTACCTACTTACCAACTTAAGCACCAGGAGAGGCTTTTTTTTGCCGGACAAATTACTGGAGTAGAAGGCTATATTGAATCTGCGGCCTCTGGACTAGTAGCAGGGATAAATGCTGCCAGGCTAGCTAAGGGAGAAAAACCAGTGGTTTTCCCCCTAGACACCGCAATAGGCGCACACAGTCACTATATTGCAACTGCCGAGGCTAAAAGCTTTCAACCGATGAATATTAATATTGGCCTGTTACCACCTTTAGAGCAGCGTATCCGTGACAAAAAACTTAAAAACCGGACCATAGCTGAACGGGCACTGGTTTCACTGGCAGCCTTTACCCAAGAAAATGAACTTGGTAAAAATTAAACCTAATCGGAAGGCTTCCTTGGCGGTAAGCTTGTGTGGAAATATACAATGGAAAGTAATTAGGGGTGAACATAATGTACAGTTTCCTGGATTCGTACATATATTATCTGCAGGTGGAAAAAAACGCTTCACCCCTAACTGTGAAAAGTTATCAAAAGGACATCTTTCAGTTTGTCGATTTTTTAGCAAGAGAATTGGCTGTTCCAGACACTCAGCTTAAGCCGAACCAAGTTAACCACCTTATATTACGTGCTTACTTGGCGGAGTTAAAAGTGCTCGGTCTAGCCAGAACATCTATTGCTAGAAAGCTGGCCGCTATTCGTTCCTTTTATCGCTATCTGTGTCGGGAAGAAGTGCTAGAGACCAATCCACTAAAAAGTGTATCAACTCCAAAACTAGAAAAATATTTACCTAGTTTTTTATACCGGGAAGAAATGGAATGTTTGCTTGATGCTCCAAATGTCACAACTGTGTTAGGCAAAAGAGATAAAGCACTATTGGAACTATTTTACGCCACCGGTATCCGGGTAAGCGAACTAGTCGGCTTAGACGTGGGAGATCTGGACACCGGCTTGGGCTACATTAAGGTAATGGGTAAAGGCATGAAGGAGCGGGTAGTTCCTGTTGGTAGCTATGCTTTACTGGCGTTGCAGGTGTATTTGACCGAGGCAAAACCCCTATTGACCACTGGTAAAACCAAGGGCGGTGGTCCGCTGTTTGTTAATAATAAGGGACTGCGGATTACTGATCGCGGAATCCGCTATGTTGTAGCCAAGTACATTAAGTTAGCTAGCATTAATAAACAGGTAAGTCCGCATACCTTAAGACACTCTTTTGCTACTCACTTGCTTGATGCGGGAGCTGACCTGCGTACAGTTCAGGAACTGCTGGGACATGTAAAAATGTCAACTACACAGATTTATACCCATGTAACCAAGGAACGCCTGAAGCAGGTGTATACCAAAGCCCATCCCAGGGCGTAGGAGGATGCTGATGTTTCGTGGAACAACAATCGTAGCAGTGCGTAAAGATGGCGGGGTAGCCTTTGCAGGAGACGGTCAAGTTACCTTTGGGGGCAATACCATTATGAAACACAAAGCGCGTAAAGTTCGGCGACTTTATCATGATAAGGTTTTAGCTGGGTTTGCCGGATCGGTTGCCGATGCCTTTACCCTATTTGAAAAATTTGAAGGTAAGCTGGAAGAATACCGGGGCAACCTGCAAAGAGCGGCAGTTGAGTTAGCTAAGGATTGGCGCAGGGATAGGGTACTAACTAAATTAGACGCCCTAATGCTGGTAGCTGATTTAGAGCATATGCTACTTATCTCCGGAAGTGGAGAGGTAATTGAGCCTGACGACGGGGTTTGTGCCATCGGGTCAGGTGGAGGGTTTGCCCTTGCTGCAGCTAGGGCTTTATACCGGAATACTAATTTAAGTCCTAGGCAGATAGTGGAAGACTCCTTGTTGATTGCATCCACTATATGTGTCTTCACAAATTCGGAAATTGTTGTTGAAGAGTTACAGGGGGTGGATTAATTGCTTGATTTGACACCCAAAGAAATTGTAGCCGAACTTGATAAATATATCGTAGGCCAAACCAAAGCCAAAAAGTCTGTAGCCATTGCATTACGTAATCGAATTCGCCGAAAAAAATTACCTAAGGATATGCAGGATGATGTCATACCGAAAAACATCATTATGATTGGTCCTACCGGTGTTGGGAAGACGGAGATTGCCCGACGTATTGCCCGTTTAGTAAATGCCCCATTTGTCAAAGTAGAGGCATCTAAATTTACCGAAATTGGCTATGTAGGGCGTGATGTGGAGTCTATGGTTAGGGATTTGGTTGAGACCGCCATCCGCATGGTTAAAAATGAGAAAATTACTGAGGTAGAAGAACGAGCAGCCAAGCTGGCCGAAGAAAAAATATTAGACCATTTATTACCTATGCCTAATGCTGAATCAGCTATAAAAAACCCCTTTGAAATGCTTTTTGGTGGAAGCGGCTCCGGCCAGGATTCAGAAACCGACCATGATTACCAAAAAAAACTTACAAATGTTCATGAAGAACGAGATAGAAAACACAAGTTACTTCAGGAAGGGGCGTTAGAAAATCATTACCTGGAAATTGAAGTAGAGGATAACGCCCGCCCTTTAGTTGAGGTTTTTACTGGCTCCACAGAGGAAATGGGGATAAACCTTCAAGATATGCTAGGCGGGATGTTTCCAAAACGGAAAAAACACCGGAAGGTCACTGTTACTGAAGCTAGGAAAATTCTGACTAGTGAAGAGGCTCAAAAGCTGATCGATATGGATGAAGTAGTGTCCCTAGCTGTGGAAAGGGCAGAGCAAACGGGTATAATATTTTTGGACGAAATCGATAAAATTGCGGCCAAAGAGTCTACTGGTGGCCCAGATGTTTCCCGGGGAGGAGTACAGAGGGATATTCTGCCTATAGTTGAAGGTTCCACCGTAATGACCAAATATGGTGCGGTCAAAACTGATCACATTTTATTTATCGCTGCCGGAGCTTTCCATATTGCTAAGCCCTCGGACTTAATTCCGGAGCTACAAGGGCGTTTTCCGATCAGAGTAGAATTGGAAAGCCTAACTGAGGAAGATTTTCGCCAAATACTAGTAGAACCACAAAATGCCTTAATAAAACAATATATTGCATTATTAGCTAGCGATGGTGTAAAAGTGACATTTTCTGAAAATGCACTTGCTGAAATTGCCAAAATCGCTTATACTGTTAATGAACAAACAGAGAATATTGGTGCCAGACGCTTGCATACCGTCTTAGAAAAGCTTTTAGAAGATGTGTCCTTTGAGGCACCGGACAACACCGAACCAGTTGTGGAAATTGACCAGAGCTATGTACTTGATAAATTAAGTACTGTGGTCGACAATCGAGATTTAAGCCGCTACATTTTATAGTAAACATGTTCTAATACTTGGAGGTAACTACTTAGTGGATAATATCTTGAAAGAATTGCTCGAACAAACAAGAAATATAAATCGAATACTACAAAAATCGGCAGGTCATCCGGTAGATTTCGAAGATATCTCAGAAGTGCTTGCTAAAACCATCGGGGCTAATGTCTATATTGTGGGACGAAGAGGCAAAGTTTTAGGCCATGCTTTCATGGAGAAATATGAGTGTGACACTATGCGCACTATCACCGAAACGGATGAACGGTTTCCAGAAGACTATAATGATGCTCTGCTCAAAGTAACAGACACCTGTACAGATTTTCACCTCCAGGCTAATAGCTGCGTTTTTGAAGGTGGACATACTTGTATTTTTAATAACAAGAGAACTACAGTTGTGCCAATAATGGGTGGAGGCGACCGCCTAGGTACGTTGTTGTTGGCGAAATTCGGCAGTGAATATAATTATGCTCACCTAATTCTTGCTGAAACTGGTGCTACCGTTATAGGTATGGAAATGTTGCGTTCCAGAGCGGATCGGGTGGAAGAAGAAGTCAGAAAGAAAGCTGCAGTTCAAATTGCACTGGGTACACTATCTTATTCAGAACTAGAAGCAGTTGAACATATTTTTGAACAAATACAAGGTGATGAAGGGCTTCTGGTGGCCAGCAAAATTGCTGACCGGGTAGGTATTACTCGTTCAGTAATAGTAAACGCTTTACGAAAATTTGAAAGCGCTGGGGTAATTGAATCTAAGTCTTTAGGAATGAAGGGAACCTATATTAGGATTCTTAATGAACGACTTACAGAGGAAATTAAAAAAATGAGACATTAAACTTAAAGGATAATGATACATCTTGCGTAATGCAAGGTGTTTTTATTTTTAAATTAAACGTAAACGGTGGTAGGATATACCAAACCTTGCAAAGAGGAATAAATGTTCTTCTTGTCGAAATAATACCAATATAAACAGAAATGTGTAAATTGTGCTAATTGTTCTAAAATTTTATGTAGAAATAATACACCTATTAGCAAAAAAATAGGAATTTTTAGGGTTAAAAGAAAGGAATTTTCAGGTGTCTGGCGAATATAATATTGGAATTATGTTAGAAATAAGCGAAATTAGTTGATAATAGGCAAAACTGAGATAAATTTGCTGAAATTAACGCTTATTTGGGACTAAAGTCTAACAAAGCATTTGACATTAAATAGTTTTTGAACAACACTTAATATTTGTACTTTTGTACGGGCAAATTTGTCGAAAGGCAGAGGCGCAAAACCACGGGCCTGATGCTAAACAGCATGGTAGCCGGGTTACCAAAAGGGGTTTGACTATTCGGCCAAACTCCGGTATAACTGGAGTTTGGCTTATTGGCGTAGAGGAGGGAAACAATGATTGACAAATTGATTTCCACACCAGTAATGGACATTATGCAGTTGGGCTTAGATGCAGCAGCTACTAAACAGAAGGTAATGGCGAATAATCTTGCCAATGTTAGCACTCCTGGGTTTAAAGCATCTGAAGTATCTTTCGAGGACGAACTAAAGAAAGCCTTAGAGGGGAGTTCCAGCTTATCTGGAACTGTAACCAATGCAAGACATATTCCGATTGGTCCTCCAAAAGGACTAGAGGTTAGACCGGCGATACATAAGCTTGATAAAACAGAGATGCGCGTTGACGGGAATAATGTAGATATTGACCGGGAAATGGCCTTGCTTGCGAAAAACACCATTATGTATAATGCCCTTACCCAAAAAGTATCAGGGGACTTTGCAAAATTAAAATATGTAATTAATGGAGGGAGATGATAGTAATGAGTTTTATGCAGTCTCTCGATATTAGTGCTACAGCACTAACTGCCCAACGACTGAGAATGGACATTATCTCCAATAACTTAGCCAATGTTAATACAACCCGTACGGAAAAAGGTGGAGCATACCGTCGGCAAATGCCGGTTTTCGTCGAGCGTCCAGGTGAATTAAGTTTTAGACAGGTGCTACAAAAGACACTGGGAGGTCAGGGAGAACAGGAAGACCTGCTTGGTCGGGGGGTAAGAGTTACAGAAATAATTGAAGACCAAACCCCCTTGAAAATGATTTATAATCCAGATCACCCTGATGCCAATAAAGATGGTTATGTGGCTATGCCAAATGTAAATACCGTTATGGAAATGGTGGATATGATTTCGGCAACTAGAGCCTACGAAGCCAGCGTAACAGCTGTTAATTCTGCAAAAGGCATGGCTATGAAGGCACTGGAAATTGGTAGAGGTTAATCCTTCAGAAAATAACTTTATGATTGGAGGAGTATGGGATGAGTGTGGAAATACCAGGAGCAATATCCATTGGTCAAATCGGTGAAATAGCAAATAAGGTACAAAAAAATGAAGCTAGCTCTGGGGCTAGCTTTAGTGAGTTATTACATAATGCGCTAACTGAAGTTAATGATTTGCAAAAAATTAGTGATGTGGCTAACACCAAATTAACTACCGGTGAAATTACAGACTTACATAGCGTAATGATTGCGGGTGAAAAGGCTAACTTGGCCCTGCAATTAACCGTTCAGGTGCGAAATAAAGTAATTGAAGCTTATCAGGAAATTATGAGGATGCAGGTTTAATTAGATTTAGCTGAAGAAAGTTGTGGTTAGGAAGGTGGATATGAAGGAGACTATAGCAAAATTAAAAGCCCAATTGGAACAGATTTTGCAGAATACTAATTCCACCCGGAAGCTTCTCTTCGGCTTCGTTGTCGCGATACTTGCGGTGGTAGTATTTTATAGTATATATAATGCCAGTCAGCCGGATTGGCAGCCATTGTGGACCAATATGGATTTACAGGAGGCTGGCTCGGTTCAGGAGAAACTAAAAGAAATGAAAGTCCCCTTCCAGTTAGCAGATGGGGGAAAAACTATTATGGTACCTGGTAACGTTAAGGATGAGACCAGATTAACCTTAGTTAATGACAATTTGCCTACAGGCGGAGTAGTTGGTTTGGAATTATTTAGTCAGACCAATTTTGGAGAAACAGATACCGACCGGAAGGCCAAGTATCAACGTGCCCTCCAGGGAGAATTAACCAGAACAATCAAGCAAATGCAAGAGGTTCAAAATGTTCGTGTACATATTGTGATGCCGGAAGAAGCGCTTTTTCAGGAGCAACAAGAAAATGCGACCGCTTCGATTATGCTTGAACTAAAACCATATAAGAAACTAGGCGAAGAGCAAATTAAAGGAATGGTGCGTTTAGTAGCAAATGCCATCCAGGGCCTAAAGCCAGAAAATGTATCGATTATAGATAGTAAAATGAACGACCTAACCGAAAACATTACCCCAGATAAAGGACCTCAAGCTGCCAATAAAATGACCGCAGCGCAATTAGATTTACAAAAGCAGGTGCAAAAAGATTTGGAGCGCTCAGCCCAAAGCATGTTGGATCGGGTTATGCCCGGAAAAGCCGTGGTTCGGGTAAGTGCACAATTAGACTTTGATCAAGTGGAAATTAATAATGAGAACTTCGGTAACAATGTGGTGCGTAGTCAACAGGTAACAGATAAAAACAGCACCAGTGAAAATACCAACCCTAGCGGTGTTCCGGGAACAACAACCAATATTCCGACCTACCAACAAGTAACTAGCCAGACGGGTAAATCAGAAAGCAGCGAAAGTGGTAAGACCACAAACTACGAGGTTTCTACTAATAAGGAGCGTACAGTTGTAGCTCAAGGCAAGATTAAACAACTTTCCGTGGCGGTATTAGTTAATGGAGAGAATATCTCCCCTGCTCAAAAAACCGCTCTGGAGAACGCAGTTACCAACGCAGTAGGTTTAGTCAAGGAAAGAGGAGACAAAGTATCGGTTTCGGCCATACCCTTTAACACGGATTATTACAATCAGTTAAAAGCGGAAATGGATAAGGAAGCTCAACAAAGGATGTATCTAATCTATGGAGCACTTGGAACCTTGGCTTTAATTGTCTTGATATTTGTAGCGGTCCAAGCAGCCCGTAAAAAACAAGAACAACTAGTAACACCTGAAGGTGTGATTGCTACTGATGTACTTACTGTTGAGGAACTATTTGCTCCGATGGAACCGGAAATTTCTCAAGAGGATAAGGAAAGAGATAAAATACTCCATGATGTAGAAAATTTGACAAGACAAAATCCGGGTAATGTGGCCCAGTTATTGAAATCTTGGTTGGAAGAGGAATAGAGGTGTAGTAAATGGCAAAGGGGTTGACAGGGAGACAAAAGGCCGCTATTCTACTAATCTCCCTTGGGCCTGAGCTAGCTGCAACAGTTTTTAAACACTTTCGCGAGGAAGAGACAGAAAAAATATCTTTTGAAATTGCTAACCTGAAACGTGTCGACAATAAGACTAAGGATGATGTAATCCAAGAATTTCATCAGATATGTCTCGCTAAGGAATATATATCCCAGGGTGGAATTGATTACGCCAGGGATGTTTTGGAGCGAGCCCTTGGCACACAGAAGGCAATTGATATTCTTAACCGTCTAACTTCCTCCTTGCAGGTAAGGCCTTTTGATTTCATTCGTAAAACTGATCCTAGTCAAGTCTTGAACTTTATCCAGTCTGAACACCCCCAAACCATAGCCTTGATTATGGCATACCTTGAACCTGAACAATCAGCGATACTAATCTCTGCGTTGCCTCCGGATAGACAGACGGACGTAGCCCGGAGGATTGCCTTAATGGATCGTACTTCACCGGAAGTGGTAAGAGAAATTGAAAAGGTATTGGAAAGAAAGCTATCCTCCTTAGTTAACCAGGATTACACCAGTGCAGGTGGATTACAGGCAGTGGTGGATGTGCTTAATAGGGTTGACAGATCGACGGAGAAGACCATTATGGAAGCTATGGAAATTCAGAGTCCGGAATTGGCCGAAGAAATCAAAATGCGGATGTTCGTCTTTGAGAATGTTGTCCAACTGGACGACCGGGCTATTCAACAAGTACTTCGAGAAGTGGATACCAAGGAACTTGCCCTGGCTCTCAAAGGTGCCAGTGAGGAAGTAGCCCAAAAAATCCGGCGCAATATGTCCAAACGGGCTGCCGATATGCTCAAAGAAGATATCGAATTTATGGGACCTGTACGCCTACGGGATGTGGAAGAAGCCCAGCAGCGTATCGTAAATATCATCCGGAAGCTAGAAGATGCTGGTGAAATTATCGTAGCCCGTGGTGGAGGAGATGAGATAATTGTCTAGTTCGGCATCCAAAGTTATTAAATCCGAACGGTTGAAAATTGCGTTACCATACTCCTTGCAGGGCAGATATTTTTCCTTTGATGCTACTGATATAGATCAATTAGCCAGTGAATTTATCGCTAACAAAATTAGAGCTACCACAGTTAGCGAAACTGAGGAAGCGGGAAACCATAGTACTGATTTGGCTGACATTTTAGAACCCCAGGAGACGAGAGAATCTGTTCAAAAAGAAGTTGCGATGATTCTGGCAGAGACTGAAGAAATGGTTATGGAGTTGTTGTCTTCAGCCAGGGAGCAAGCGGAAAATATCATGCAACAAGCCAAAGAAGAAGCTGAAAACATTTTAATCAGCTCCAAGGATGAAGTAGACTCCCTAAAAGAACAAGCTGAACAAACAGGCTACCAAGAAGGTTACACTAGGGCGTTACATGAGGTTAAATTGGAAGCGGAGAAAATTCGCAAGGAAGCTGATTGCATTCTAGAAACTGCTAACGAGGAAAAAACTAAAATCATGGTTGAGGCAGAATGTGATATTGTTAAACTCGCCATAGCTGTAGCTGAAAAGGTAATTCGGGAAGAATTGCGATTACGGCCCAAGGTAGTTGTAAATACCGTAAAAGCTGCTCTGGGGTTGGCTATTGATATGGATGAAATAATTATCAAGGTCAATCCGGAAGATGTTGATTTTGTGCTTTGTTTAAGTGATGAACTTCGCAAGCAAGTTCAAGGCAAGGGTGACTTGAAAATAATTTCTGACGTAATCATCAGCCGAGGGAGCTGCGTTGTAGAAACTAGTATTGGAACAGTTGATGCCAGGGTGGAACGTCAGTTATCTGAAATATTTGAAGCCTTAATGGAAGTGAACTAATGAAGATTAATGATAGTACTCCCAACGTGGATAAGTATTTATCAACTTTACAGCAAGTGGAACCTATCAAGACTAATGGCAAAGTAACTCAAATCATTGGGTTGGTTATAGAATCAACAGGACCAAATACTAGGTTAGGCGAAATTTGCTATATTTACCCACGAGTAGGTGAGCAAAAGGTTGTTGCCGAAGTTGTTGGTTTTAAAGAAAAACGGGTTTTGCTGATGCCCCTTGGGGGAATGGAGGGTATAGGTCCCGGTTGTGAGGTAATTTCCACAGGGAAAACTCTAAAAATCGGGGTAGGCCCAGAATTGCTGGGAAGGGTAATTGACGGCTTAGGTAATCCCTTAGATGGCAAAGGGCATATTTTTACCTCTGAGGAGTACCCAGTGCAGGCTTCTCCGCCCAATCCACTACTGAGAAGAAGAATTACTGAACCGCTCTGCTTGGGGGTAAAGGCAATTGACGGTTTGCTCACTTGTGGGCGAGGCCAGCGAATTGGGATTTTCGCGGGAAGTGGTGTGGGTAAGAGTACCCTTTTAGGTATGGTTGCCAGAAATACAAATGCCGATATTAACATTATTGCCCTAGTGGGAGAACGAGGTCGGGAAGTTCGAGAATTTATTGAAAAAGATTTGGGTGAAGAAGGCCTCCGGCGATCGGTTGTAGTGGTAGCGACTTCTGATCAACCTGCTTTGGTGAGATTAAAAGCCGCTATGGTGGCGACTGCTTTGGCAGAGTACTATCGTGACCAGGGCCAAGATGTTATGTTGATGATGGATTCAGTTACCAGATTCGCCATGTCCCAGCGTGAAGTAGGTCTAGCTGTAGGGGAACCACCGGCCACTAGGGGATACACTCCCTCAGTATTTGCCCTTTTACCAAAGCTGCTGGAACGTTCAGGAACCTCTGATAAGGGGACGATAACTGGTTTATATACTGTTCTAGTGGACGGTGATGACTATAATGAACCGATTACAGATGCAGTGCGGGGTATACTTGATGGACATATCGTTTTATCTAGGGCCTTAGCTGCTCAGAACCACTACCCAGCCATTGATATCTTAAATAGTATTAGTAGGGTAATGAATGAAATAGTAGATGCAAAGCATCGCAAGATGGCTGCCGAAATTCGAGCTATTTTGGCTACATATACAGATGCCAAGGATTTAATCGATATTGGGGCTTATAACCCAGGAAGTAATCCGAAAATTGATTATGCCATCGAGATGATTGAGGGAACTAATGATTTTTTGCGTCAGGATATAATTGAGAATGTCACTCTGGAAGAATGTTGTAATTTGATAAAAGAGCTGCTTAAGTTAGATTAACTAAGGGTAGGTTTGAAGGTTGTTGGGGGGACGGGCTGTGAAAGTTTTTCGTTTTAGGCTACAAACCAGCCTCAATGTACGCTACCGCCAAGAAGAACAGCAAAAGCTAGTTCTAAAAGAGAAAATCAACCACCATGAAGAAAGTATTATTGAATTAAATCAAATATTGGCCAGGTTGGAAAATAATTATAATAGAATCCGGCAACTGCAATTGGGCAATTTGAATATTCGGGAACTGGAAGCTAGCAATGATTTTGTGATTATGCTTACTGCACAGGTCGAGCAGCAAAAACTTGAGGTAGAATATCGGCGTAAAGAAGTGGAAGATGCCCGTGAAAAGTTACTGGAAATTGTTAAGGCGCGCAAGATACTAGAAAAGTTGAAGGAAAAGCATTTTGAGGAATACCGTCTGGAAATGTTACGGGAAGAACAGAGGGTAATAGATGAAATGGCGGCCAGGGGGACAAGGGTATGGTGAAATGGATTAAACGGTTATCGTTGTTAATAGCTATTTTGGCTGTCTTGGCTGGCGCCGTATATGCTCTGGATTGGCTCGGGATATATAAGTTTAAGACTTTGCTGGTTAAAATTCCGGGTGGGGATAAAATAACTGCTTTCATATCCAAAGGCACAGCTGAGGTAAAAAGCCCTAAGCAAAACGGTGTTCAACCTAATAGTAGTAAACCTGTGGATGGTAGTTCTGTCGATAATAAACTACAGTTGGAAAATCAACAGCTTAAGACACAAATAAAAGACTTCCAAAAGCAACTAGAAACTCTTAAGGTGGCAAACAAGGCCCAGTTACAGAAACAGCAGGAGTTGGAGCAAAAAATACTGAGTCAAGCAGAAACAGTGGTTAAAGAAGGGGATCAAACTACGAAAGGTCCTGAAACCGCCTTTAAGCAGCTGGCAAAATATTATGCCGAAATGAAGCCAAAAGAAGCGGTGGCGATTATGGATAGGCTTGATGATGATACGGTAATTGGCATTTTGGTTAACTTAGAAAGTGATCAGACCGCTAAAATATTAGCCACAATGGACCCTAAAAGGGCTGCCCTACTTGTCAATAAATTAGCTTTATAATGTTAGCAATCAATCGGCCGTAATGGTCTTTTGATAAAAATTAACCAGTAAAGGAGGTGAGAAAATGAATGTCAGGATTAACCAAAATAATTGGGAAGTTTCTTTACCCAAAGTTGAGAATAATCAAGAATTAAAAAACAAGCAGGCTGCAGTTGGTTTTGGAAGAGCACTTGCCAATAGCCTGAAAAGTGCAAACAAAACAGGTTATCAACACAAGCCCACCGGCTCAAGGTTGAATGGGCCCCGGGAAATTAAAGCGGTTGGTAATGAAACTATCGTTGTTAACCAACCTATCACTCAGCCTACCACCTTGCACAACTCACCTAAAGAACAGCCAAGCAAAACGGAGGGTGATGGAACGGTTGAAGCTACACCAGCGGAAACTTGCGTAGAAAAACCCCAAGAACTTTCGGTCGCCACAGACTGCGAAGAAACCAAGCAAGCTGCCAATTTAGAGCAACAATCCTGGTGGTTGGAATTTATGGGCTTGTTGAACATGCTTGCAAAACTAGGCGGGCTGGAAGAAGCTGAGTTAGAAGCCAATTACAGCTCAGTATCCGGACCAGCCGGGCAAATTATACCTGCATCCGAGTCAGTTGAGCAAGAGGTGTTAGTATCCCAATTAACCGGACAAGAACAAGCAGTATTAAAGTCATTACAGCATTTAACTACGGATAAAGATGGCGCCTTCTCTGAACAAATTACAAGTTTTCCGGGAATGAATAATTTGGCGATGCTTTCCTTGGTAACTGCAGGGTTCAACCAAACTGAGGGGAACACGGATACCCAAATGATTCAATCAAAAGTTCTAGTAAAGGACCAAGGTGAACTGCTGAAGTTAGCAGCTAGCTTGAAACCTATTTTAGAGCAACTACTCCAAGGTAAAGTTACTATTGCTGCTGCTGCCGAAACTATTCTAAATAATAACGGTCTAATGGAACAGATTGCATTACAAGTCAAGTTACTTAAACTACAGCTAACAACCAATAAGCAATCAGTAGATGTGGAAACAACAATTCCAGACCAGCCGCAGGAAGGCGTTGTTCAACAAAAAACAACCGGTAACGTAACCCCAGAGTATCCAGAAAAAGCAATCAAGGTGACCACCAGCAGTGAGGTACCGATAAAACAAGTGGGTAAACAGAATCAGGAGGTTAAGCCACTGCTTAATCAAGCAGCTAGCGATGAACAAGTTACTAAAACGGAAGATGCACCAGAAGATGGAACGGAAAGTGAAAACTTCCAAGGGGGCACTGAGCGTTCCAAGGAATTTGTAGCGGTTAGAACATTACCTGGCGCTGAGCCAATATTTAAAGAATTACCGGAGCAACTTTGGGCTTTGCAACCAACTCCCCAACAAGATGGGACGGCTTTGGAGCTAGCAGAGGCTACTAAGACTCAGCTACCGCGGATGGCCAGGGAAATAGTGAACCAAATGGTCTTCCAGCAAATCGTGAACAATAGCCATATGTTAATCGGAAAAGATCACTCGGAAATTAAAATTCAACTAAAGCCAGAATTTTTAGGCAAGGTTTCCTTGGAGATATCCATCGAAAAAGGTGTGGTTAAAGCTGAAATTGTAGCTGAAAACCAACAAGTTAAACAACTAATTGAAGCTAATTTAGGAAACTTGCGGCAAACCCTTACTAATCAAGGCTTAAAGGTGAGTCAGTTAGTGGTAAACCTAGGAGGTCAGTCCCAATTTGGGCAGACCAAAGAGCAGAGTCAGAACACCGGTCGAGGAACCCGTAAACAACCAAACACTGAAGCAATCTTTGAGCTTGGAGCTATTACTGGTGAATATGGTTTGGACTTATCAGAGGCAAATCAGGTTGTGGACTATAAGGTATAACAGGAGGTGAGGATATGGTAACAGACAATAAAATAACTTCTGCTGTAGAACAAACTAAATACCAAGGTGGAGTAAAACCCAAAGCCATAACCAACGAATTAGGCAAAGATGATTTTCTTAAACTACTAATCACCCAACTACGGTATCAAGATCCCATGAATCCCAAAGAGGATAAAGAATTTATTGCCCAGATGGCTCAATTCACCTCGCTGGAACAAATGCAGAATATGAGTCAGAGTTTTGCAGGGTTACAAGGTGCAGGTATGTTAGGCAAAACTGTTTCCGCCGACGTCAAGGATTTGGAAAATCCATTAATCACCAAAATGGTTTATGGGGTGGTAAAGGGTACATTTGTGGAAAATGGTAAAACCAAGTTATTGGTAGACGGTACCAGTTTCGAAAATGGCAAAAGCCAAGCAGTTACCGGGAAGAAAGTTGATTTAACAGAAGTAGTTGAGACATACCAAACAGTAACGGCCAAAACCGAGGATATCTGGCAATTGAGCAATTTGCTAGGAAGAGAGATTAAGGCAGTAACAGCCGACCCAAATGACACTACTAAAACCATTACAGTTCAAGGAAAAGTGGATGCCATCAAAAAAGTTGATGGTCAAGCCAAATTGGTTATTGGCAGTTATTTAGTAAACCCAGCACAAGTTAATGAAGTGATTTAGATCCGAGTAAAACCAGGGCTAGGGTTATAGACCGGAGGTGATTAATAATGTCTGACCGTGTGTTTTTCCCTCAGCCGATAATTCCTGTCAATCAGCCGAGAAGAATAAATACAGAAAATACTTCGCCAGGGCAACCAGGGGAGTTTCAAAAAGTGCTGGATCAGCAAGTATGCAAGAGCCAGCTGAAATTTTCCCAACATGCTCAACAAAGGTTAATTACCCGGAATATCCGGTTATCACTCCAAGAGGTGACCAAGCTCAGCTCAGCAGTTGAACGAGCAGCGTCCAAGGGGGCTAAGCAATCTTTAATTCTAATGCAGGATTTGGCCTTTGTGGTTAGTGTCCAGAACAGGACAGTGATTACGGCCTTAGATGGGCAGAACATGAAGGATAATGTCTTTACTAACATCGATAGTGCAATAATTGTATAACCCGGCTGGACCTCTTTGAGGAAGCCGAATGGCCGCTGAATGACAGAGGCGGTTCAATTAGAAAAACAAGGAGGTAGATTGACTATGATGCGTTCATTATTTGCCGGAGTGTCCGGACTAAAAAACCATTTAATCAAAACTGATGTTATCGGTAACAACATCGCAAATGTTAACACAATCGGTTTTAAGAAAAGCAGGGCCAACTTCCAAGATATGCTTAACCAGTCCATTAGGGGAGCATCATCACCACAGGGTGGACGTGGTGGTACCAACCCCCAACAGGTTGGTTTGGGAGTAACCTTGGCTAGTATTGATACAATACAAACCCAAGGAAATTTACAATCCACGGGTAAAATGACCGATTTAGCCGTACAAGGAGATGGTTTTTTCATCCTTTCTAATGGATCTGAAAATGTCTATACCCGTGCTGGGACGCTAGACTTGGATCGTAATGGAAATTTAATTAACTCTGCTGGACTCAAAGTACAAGGCTGGTTACCTGATGCTGCCGGAACAATTAGTACCACCTCCGCATTAACCGGGCTGTCGGTAATAGTAGGTTCATCAATGCCACCTAAAGCTACTACTGCGGCTACCTTTGCCAATAACCTTGATGCTTCTTCCGCCATTCCTGTAGTTGGACCTCCGGCTGTGGCCGGATATACTCATCCAATTATTGTTACGGTATATGACTCTTTAGGTGTAGCTCATGCCGTTTCGTTGGCGTTGGAAAATAAAGGAGCTAACACTTGGGAAGTTACCTTAACAAATGTAACAGGAGTAGCAGTACCAGGCACTTTAGCTCCAGGGGCGCCAGTAAATGTAAAATTTACACCACTTGGCGTTTATGACCCGGTAGCTTCAACCGCTGGCCCAACAGTCGATTTTACTCCAGATGGGGGTGCCAATGCAGTTTCAGTTGCTTTAGACTTCACCACACTTACCCAATACGCCGCAGAGACTACTGCACGGGCAACTGATCAGAATGGTAATGAATCAGGTATTTTACGGGCTTATACCATTGACACCACTGGTACAATTACCGGAGCCTATTCCAATGGTCTTACTCAAACGTTAGGACAAGTGGCTTTGGCTAACTTTAGTAACCCAGGCGGGTTAGTGAAGGAAGGGGAAAATATTTTCCGAAAATCCAATAACTCAGGGGAGCCTGATATTGGTGAAGCCAGTAAAGGTGGTCGTGGTTCCATTGCTCCGGGTAATTTAGAAATGTCCAATGTAGACCTGTCTCAGGAATTTACTGATATGATTGTAACTCAACGGGGTTTTCAGGCTAACTCTAGAACAATTACCACGTCAGATGAAATGCTCCAAGAGTTGGTCAATCTTAAACGCTAATTTACTAAGGGCTATACTTTTTTAGGCAGATATTTTGAGTAGAGGGTTAGGAGGATGCATCCATGATTAAAGTTACCAGACTTAATCATCAAGAAGTGGTGATTAATGCCGAACACATTGAAATAGTGGAGGCTAACCCAGATACTGTAATCTCATTGGTAAGTGGCAAGAAGATGGTTGTTTCCGAATCTATTGATGAGATTATTAATAGGGTAATTGCTTATAAGCAAGAAATAGCCCAGTTACAAGTTGATAATTCAGGGAATTCCCCCCAATAGGGGGAATTCCCGAACTAAATTGAGCAAAACTTTAAATATTAGGCTTAAGGGAAAGGAGTAGAAGAAATGGCCGATAAACCCCAAGCTGAACCAAAAGTAAAGGAAACGCCGGAAGCTAAAAGCAATAGTATGATTAAGACAGTGGCAATTGTCGGGATATTGGTGGTTATAATGGCTACCGGTATTGCCTTTGGCGTGGCAAAAATGGTCCTTTCCACCACGGCGCAACAAGGTGGGGCAATAGAAAATAAAGAAGCCTCAAAAGCAGCTAAGTTGGGAACTAATTACGAAGCTGGTGAGTATCTGACTAATATTAACTCTGAGGGTGGATTGCGTTTTGTTAAAGTTAAGATAATCATGGAGTTGAGCAACGAAAAAGTTAAAGGGGAATTAGAGAATAAACGCCCTAAAGTGGATGATACCATTATCAGCATATTACGCAACAAATCCTTTGAAGAGTTTAGGCAGGTAGATGCTACAGACAAGTTGAAAACGGAACTCAAAGAAAAGATAAATACTTTCCTGGCTGAAGGCCGGGTAGAGAATGTGTTCTTTACCTATTTCATTACCCAATAGCTAGGGTGGAGGTGAAGTGGATATATGTCGGATATTTTGTCTCAAGGGGAAATTGATGCACTACTCTCCGCCTTGAGCGATGGGCCTAAGCCCCAGGAGGACAAAAATAGTGGAGCCTCTAAAAACAAGGGGAAGGACGAGCGTCTGAATGTTAAGGTCTATGATTTCCGTCGACCTAACAAGTTTTCAAAGGAACAACTCCATACTATTCAGGCTATCCATGAAAACTTTTCCCGACTAGTTTCCTCCTACCTGGCAGCCCATGTGCGGACAGTGGTTCAAATAAATGTCACCTCAGTGGAACAGTTGACCTATGATGAAGTTGTTAACACTATCCCGAATCCCACTATAATGAATATCATAACTGCGGAACCTTTGGAAGGGAACATGATTCTCGATATTAAACCCTCCATTGCCTTCACAATTATAGATCGTTTATTTGGTGGACCAGGGGAAGCACCAGAGAAAGTACGTGGTCTAACTGAAATTGAACGTACCGTTATGGAGCGGGTAATTAATGGTATGTTAGAGCACTTTGCTGAGGCTTGGGAAAATATCGTGCAAATTGAGCCTAAATTAGAGATGATGGAATCTAACCCACAATTTGCCCAGATTGTCTCTCCTGCTGAAATGGTCGTAATGATAACCTTTGAAGTAAAAGTTGGTGACAAGCTGGGGATGATGACCCTCTGTATTCCATATATTGTAATTGAGCCTGTAGTGAATAAACTTAATGCCCATTTCTGGTATAGCGGGTATGGCAAAAAAATGACCGCCGAGCACCTGGATATGTTGCGCAGAAATATAGAACGAGCCAAAATACCCATGTCCGTTATTTTAGGTAATGCCGAACTTACAGTTGGTGAACTTCTGGATTTGCAAATTGGCGATGTAGTGCAGATTGATACTACAGTGAACCAGCCACTGAGAGTAGTTGTAGGTTCCAAGACTAAATTTTTGGGAAGGCCCGGCCTGGTGGGCAGTAAAATGGGAATGCAGATTAGCAGTGTATTGAAAGAAGGAGATGATACTTATGAGTAATAGCGGGGTGTTATCCCAGGAAGAAATAGATGCCCTGTTAAAATCAGGCAATGTAGAGTCGGAAGAAGCAGTTTTAGAGGCAACGCCTGCAGTTGATAATACATCAGTGTCAGTTTCCTCCAGTGAAGCTATCCCAACGGCTTCAGGAGAAAATTTGGACAATCTCATTTCGGACATGGAGAAGGATGCTATTGGGGAAGTGGGTAACATCTCGATGGGTTCAGCGGCTACTGCGCTGAGTACTCTTCTAGATAGTAGAGTAGAGATTACTGCTCCGAAAGTAGAAGTGACTACCTATGGTCAGTTAAGAAGCCAGTATCCGTTACCCTTTCTAGTAGTAGATGTGAGCTATACTAAGGGCTTGGAAGGGGCAAACCTGTTGGTAATTCGCAACCGGGATGCTAGTATAATTGCCGATTTAATGATGGGTAACGACGGTTCTAACCCACCGGATGAGCTTTCTGAATTTCATTTAAGTGCCGTTGGGGAAGCCATGAACCAGATGATGGGTTCATCCTGTACAGCCATGTCTTCGGTTTTGGGTATGAGGATTGATATAAGCATTCCGGTGGTTAGATCTGTAAACTTAGCTTCAGAACCGCTAGCTCAAGGTGTGGACGAAAACGAGCCAATTATTAAAGTAACCTTTCAAATGCAGATTGGCGAAATAATCAATAGTGAGATTATGCAAATAATCCCGGCAGAGTTTACTAGACAAATGCTCAAAGATTTAATGCAAAGTATTGATGGAGTTACTGGCGTAGAGACCTCCACTAATGGTAATTCTACGCAGATGCCAGCGTTAGAAAATCCGTCACCAACACCTGCGGCAGCCCAAAAACCTACCCCAATGCCTAGCCAGATGCCCCCAGTTCAAAACGGGTACTCTGGTGGAGAAATGCCCATGGGAAGTCCTCAAGGAGGCTATCCGCCTCAAGCAGGAAACCCGTACCCGGGGCAAAATGATATGTATCAGGGTTATGGAGCACCACCCTTTGCTGCAGCTAATCAAATGGTTGGACAGGGCTTTGGTCAGCAATCAAAAGTGCAAGTTCAACCAGCCCAATTTGCTACCCTTAATGCCGCTCAGTCCATACAAGAGTACGGTAATATCGGCTTGATTATGGATGTTCCCCTCCAAATCTCCGTAGAATTAGGTAAAACTAGAAAGACAATTAAAGAAATATTAGCTCTAGGTCCAGGCTCAATTTTGGAATTAGACAAATTGGCCGGTGAGCCTGTAGATTTGCTGGTTAATGGCAAATTGATTGCTAAAGGGGAAGTAGTAGTAATAGATGAAAACTTCGGTGTTAGGGTAACTGATATTGTAAGTCCAATGGAAAGAGTCGCAAATCTTCAATAATCGAGGGGGACATGTCATGGGCAAGCGGATACTCATCGTAGACGATGCAGCTTTTATGCGAATGATGATTAAAGATATACTTACCAAACATGGCTTTCTTATTGTTGGTGAGGCTGAAAATGGTTTGTTGGCTGTAGAAAGATATAAGGAATTAAAACCTGATTTGGTAACTATGGACATTACGATGCCAGAAATGGATGGTATTGCCGCAGTTAAAGAAATTCGCAAATATGATCCATATGCCAGAATTATAATGTGTAGTGCGATGGGCCAACAGCCCATGGTTATTGATGCAATTCAAGCCGGGGCGAGAGATTTTATTGTCAAGCCTTTTCAGCCTGACCGGGTTTTAGAAGCAGTAACTAAAGCACTGGAATAAATAAGGGTCAATGTGCAGTTTGATAAAGGAGCGTCTGTTGTGGTAAAAAAACCCATTTTCTCCAGAGCATTATATGTAGTTATCCTGGTAATTTCGCTGCTTTTGAGTAGTGCTATTGCCTGGGCGGCTCCTGGAGGAAGCTCTGACAACAGTATAGAGACTAAGCCCTATACCGGAGATTACAGTGAGCCAAAAAGCCCGGAAAAAACAGAACTACCTAGTATGGGCTGGTATTTACTTAAAATGATTGTCAGCTTAGCTGTAATTTCCGGTTTGGCCTATGTCACATTGAGATTAGTGCCCCGGAAACTGTCCCCGCTATCCGGAGGGGATTTTATCTCAGTGTATGACCAATACTTTCTGGGTCCTAACAAGGGTATTTATATAGCTGAAATTGGGGGACGAATAGTCGCCCTAGGGGTAACTGACCACAATATCACAGTGATTAGCGAAATATTAGATGTTGACTTAATCAAGGAAATGCGCGAAAACCATTTAACCAGGAAGTCCATACCTGGATGGGGAGGAACCGGAATTAAAACACTCCGGAGCTTACTAACAAACGGTTCTCAAGCAAGGCAGTTACCTTTTAGTTCCCATATTCGTGATCAAATTACTAAACTTCAGGAAATCGCCCAAGGTAAAGAACACCAGGGGAATGGGAAGGATGATACTCTTGGCTAAGTGTAGTTGGAAGCTGCTGGCTCTTGGTGTTTTTGTAGGAGTTAGTTTGGCGGGAAGTCTTCTCTATATCGGTAAAGCCGAAGCTGCAACTACCTTCCCGCTTCCTACAATAAAAATCGGGGTGGAAGCTTCCAATAATCCACAGGAAATATCTACTAGTCTACAAATATTGTTTATGATGACCATCCTGTCCCTTGCTCCCGCCATTTTGGTGATGATGACCTCCTTTACTCGGATTATAATTGTTTTGTCATTTTTACGTCATGCCTTAGCAACTCAAACAATGCCACCTAACCAGGTACTTGTTGGACTCGCTTTATTGCTTACTTTCTTCATCATGACGCCTACCTGGAATCAAATTAACCAGGATGCTTTACAGCCCTACCTTGCAGGAAAGCTTCAACAAGAGGCAGCCTTAGAAAAAGCTGCTCAGCCAATTCGGACTTTTATGTTCAAACAAACAAGGGAAAAGGATTTAGCCCTTTTTGTAAATTTGGCCAAGATGCCCCAACCTAAGACATACCGAGATATTCCAACCTTGACACTGTTACCCGCATTTGCAATCAGTGAATTAAAAACTGCATTTCAAATCGGTTTTTTGTTATTTATACCCTTTGTAGTAATTGATATGATTGTGGCCAGCTCACTAATGGCAATGGGAATGATGATGCTTCCGCCGATGATGATTTCACTACCTTTTAAGTTATTATTGTTTGTTCTAGCTGACGGTTGGTATTTGGTTGTTCAATCCTTGATTTTAAGTTTTAGATAGGAGGGAAAGACAAATGACCCAGGATTATGTGGTTTACCTGGCCAGAGAAGCGCTCTATACAGTATTGTTGGTTTCTGCGCCCATCCTAGGGTTAAGCCTATTAGTCGGCCTCCTGGTAAGTATATTTCAGGCTACCACCCAAATCCAGGAAGCAACCTTGGCCTTCGTACCCAAAATTGTTGCCGTGCTGGCGGCGATTGTGTTCTTTGGTCCTTGGATGTTAAATATAATTTTGGCGTTTTTTACTAATATTCTAGGTGGACTACACACCCTTGGCAGGTAAGATATAGAAGGGGATAGATCCTTGGAACAGCTATTAGCAGCTACTGAACAGCTAAATATCTTCATTATGATAATGGCCCGCATCTTGGGCATATTTATGCTGGCTCCTATGTTAGGAAGCAGAAATATTCCAACTCAATTAAAGATTGGCTTATCAGCAATTATAGCTTTAATGGTTTTTCCAATGCTTCAAGTAAGTACCTTGCGGATTCCTGAAGATTTACCTTCATATATTTTAATGGTTGCTGGGGAAGTTGTAGTGGGGCTTACTATAGGCTTTGTTTCAAACATGCTTTTTTATGCAATCATGCTGGCCGGCCAGGGTATTGATATGCAAATGGGTTTTAGTATTGTAAACGTCGTTGACCCCATGTTTGGTAATGCTTTACCAATGATGGGCAATTTCAAATATATTCTAGCTTTGCTGCTGATGTTAGTAACTAATACCCATCATTACATTTTTGTGGCGGTATTAAGGAGTTATCAATACATACCGTTAAGTACCTTCCATTATCATGCCGCAATTACTAAGCAGATTATGGATATCTTTGGGGGAACATTCGTTACGGCAATAAAAATTAGCTTGCCAGTGGTCGGAATACTTTTGGTAACCGATATGGCCATGGGGATTTTAGCTAGGACAGTACCCCAGATGAACATTTTTGTGGTTGGATTTCCGGTTAAGATAGCTGTTGGAATGGTGGTTATATTACTTTCCTTACCCTTATATGCTTTCATTTTGAAGATACTATTTGACAGTAGTTTTGGTGACGTAATCCGACTAATGAAGGTCATGGGTGGTTAATTGAAGGAGTTGGGTTGGTAGTTATGCCGGATAATACTCGCCAAAACATTCCCCTTAATCTTCAGTTGTTTGCAGGAGAGAAAACCGAAAAGGGAACTCCTAAACGAAGACAACAGGCTAGAAGTAAAGGACAAGTTGCCAAAAGTCAGGAATTTAATTCCGCTCTTGTCCTGCTGATCGGATTTGCAACTTTAAGTGTTTTATTCCCCTATATGTATGGACAAATTTTCTTCTATACTAAGCAAATGTTAGGTACGCTATCTAGGGGAGAATTGACTATAGCAGCCATTACCTCACTCATACAGCAAACAATTGTAATCTTCGCTAAAGTAGTGTTACCACTAATGGTGGCCACTATGATAGCAGGGCTGGTAGCTAACTATCTACAAGTGGGGGTTCTGTTCTCTACTGAAGCAATAACTGTTAATTTAAATAGAATAAACCCTCTGGAAGGCTTCAAAAGATTATTCTCCCTACGTTCTTTAATGGAAATGTTAAAATCAATATTTAAGTTAACTATGGTTGGTATTATAGTTTACAGAATTATTCGGGATAATTTTGAGGTTTTCCCCAAAATGTTGGATATGGACGTGCTTTCCTCTGGGGCTTTTATCGGGGGACTAATCGTCAAAATGGGGCTGCAATGTGCGGTGCTCTTGATGATTTTGGCAATTATTGATTATATTTTTCAGCAATGGCAATTCAATAAGTCACTGATGATGAGTAAGGAAGAAATCAAAGAAGAATACAAACAAACAGAAGGTAATCCCCAAATTAAAGGTAAAATAAGGGAAAAAATGCGCCGAATGTCCATGCGCCGGATGATGCAGGAAATTCCTAAAGCCGACGTGGTTATAACCAACCCCACTCACTTGGCCATAGCCCTGCGGTATGATACTAAAACAATGGCTGCCCCAAGTATAGTTGCCAAAGGGCAGGACAATTTGGCTTTAAGGATTAAAGAAGTTGCCAAAGAACATGGTGTAGTTACTGTTGAAAACAAGCCTTTAGCCCAAGCTTTATATAAAGCTACCGAAATAGGAGATCAAGTGCCAGCGGAGTTATTCCAAGCAGTTGCGGAAGTTCTGGCCTTCGTATACAGACTCAAAGGTAAAATTAAGTAATTAGTAAGTAAGTAGGAGGTAAGGCATGTCCACACCACTAGTTTCCTCAGGTTTTCGCTACAGTGATATAGTTGTTGCCGCAGCGGTCATTTTTATGGTGATTATTTTAGTCATCATAATTCCACCTGGGCTTTTGGATGTGCTGCTTACCATCAATATCAGTTTATCTTTAGTAGTACTGATGGTGGCTATGTATAACAAAGAAACTCTGGAGTTTTCTGTATTCCCCACATTGTTGCTGATAATGACTCTCTTCCGTTTATCCTTAAATGTTTCCGCCACCAGACTAATTCTACTAAACGGCGAAGCTGGGAAAATCATCGAGACCTTTGGTAGTTTCGTTTTAGGAGGTAATCCGGCAGTAGGATTTGTAATCTTTTTAATTTTAGTTATAATTCAATTCCTAGTAATAACTAAAGGTGCTGAACGGGTTTCGGAAGTAGCAGCTCGGTTTACTCTAGATGCTATGCCTGGTAAGCAAATGAGTATTGATGCAGACCTAAACGCCGGGCAAATCACAGATCTGGAGGCCAAGGAAAGGCGTAAGAACATTCAAAAGGAAGCAGATTTTTATGGTGCCATGGATGGAGCTAGTAAATTTGTAAAGGGAGACGCTATTGCGGCAATTATCATTATTATAATTAACGTTATCGGCGGTTTTGTGGTAGGAATGGTTCAAAAAAATATGGGGGCACTTGAAGCGTTAAATAAATATACCTTGCTTACAGTGGGTGAGGGATTGGTTGCCCAGATTCCTGCCCTTTTGATTTCAGTATCCACAGGTATAATTGTTACCAGAGCGGGCTCGGATAGTAATCTTGGTCATGATATAGTCCGTCAACTCTTTGCTAAGCCTAGGGCCTTGATCATTGCAGCAGGCGGTTTGATTTTACTAGCCTTACTAGGAATGCCGCCAATTCCCATGCTGTTACTGGCAAGCCTATTAAGCGCAATTGCTTATATAATCACTCGTCGTAAGCAACTAGAGCAAGCCCAGCAAGTTAATCAAGAATTGGAAAAGGAAGTTGAAGAAACCAGAAGACCGGAGAATGTTGTTTCACTACTCCATGTAGATGTTATGGAACTAGAGATGGGATATTCACTAATTCCCTTAGTAGATGCCACCCAGGGGGGAGATCTACTGGACCGGGTAATTATGATAAGACGCCAATGTGCCTTGGAAATGGGACTTGTTTTACCACCTATTCGGATGAGAGATAATATGCAGCTTAAACCTAATAGTTATGTAATTAAGATTAAGGGCGTGGAAATAGCTACGGGGATTTTAATGGTCGACCACTATCTGGCTATGAGTTCCGGCTTAGAAGATCAAATAGTTGAAGGTATTGATACTGTAGAACCGGCCTTTGGGTTACCAGCCAAATGGATACCTGCACACTTGAAAGAGGCAGCGGAGATGGCCGGTCATACTGTGGTAGACCCACCTTCTGTTATTGCTACCCACCTGACGGAGGTTATCAAAACCCATGCTCATGAAATTTTAGGGCGTCAGGATGTTAAAACCTTGCTGGAAAACATTAAACAAAACTTTCCCGCTGTTGTGGACGAGTTAATACCAGATTTGTTGAGTTTAGGAGAAATACAAAAAATACTCGCTAATCTATTAAAGGAAAGGGTATCTATCCGAGATTTTGTATCTATTCTAGAAACTTTGGCAGATTATGCTAAAGTAACTAAGGATGTAGATATGCTTACGGAATATGTGCGCCAGGCTCTAACCCGGCAAATTACTAAACAATATGGTGCCCATGAGCTTATTAATGTGATTACTTTAGATCCTGCTTTAGAACAGCAACTTAGGGATTCAATACAACAAACTGAGCATGGTTCTTACCTAGCCTTAGACCCTCAAAAAGCCCAGGAGTTATACCAACAACTTCAAGAAGTAGTCGAAAGGGTAATAAATCAAGGGTATCAACCCAT
Organism: Carboxydocellales bacterium; assembly: GCA_049302075.1. Lineage (GTDB taxonomy): Bacteria > Bacillota > Carboxydocellales > JAJZTU01 > JBAQLS01. The sequence continues at coordinate 35,632 of JBAQLS010000040.1, forward strand.
AGTGCTTTGTGCTCCAGTAGTCAGGATATTTTTTAAACGGATAACCGAAAGATTACTACCAAATCTGGTGGTTCTTTCATACAACGAACTAGATTCTAAAATCCAAGTTCAATCAGTGGGGACGGTGAGTATATAATGCGGGTGAAAAGGTTTGTAGCCCCGACCATTCAAGAGGCGATGATTAGAGTAAAATTGGATATGGGCAAGGACGCAGTGATAATTCACACTAGAAAGTTTAAAGAAGGAGGTTTCCTCGGCTTCTTTGCCAAGGAAATGGTAGAGGTAACCGCTGCTTTAGAAGATAAAATAAGCCAGGCAACAATAAATCATGCCCTAAACAGTCAAGCGAATAACAATATGAACAATCAAGGGACTAACCATGATAATAGTAGTAAGCATACTTACAACGCAGACAGTATACCGGTTGCGGCAACCAGTACTAATGCTAAAAGTTTTGAATGGTCAAGGGAAGCTGATAAGCTGGAAATTCAAAAAGAATTTGCGGAAATGCGGTCCCTAATGGAAAAAGTATCTGACCAAATTGAGCAAAAGGATAGGGTTGAGACCTATCCGCCAGTCTTACAGAAATACTATCAGAACATGGTTAATAATGATATTGACGATATGTTAGCTAAGAGTTTAATACAGGCTATATTTACCAATTTAACTAAAGAAGAACTTGGTGAGGAAGAAAAAATTAATGCCGCACTACATAAAAACTTGGAAAAGCTGCTTAAAAAGCCCAAACCCATTGTTTTCCCTCCTATTGATTCAGTAAATCAAACTGTAGCCTTAGTTGGACCTACTGGAGTTGGCAAAACAACTACTATAGCTAAACTGGCGGCTACCTTTTCCATTGTTGATAAACGTAAAGTTGCACTCATAACAGCAGATACCTATCGAATTGCAGCTGTGGAGCAACTTAAAACCTTTGGAGATATTATTGGTGTACCTGTGGAAGTAGCCTACACCCCCCAAGAACTCAAGGAAGCGGTCCAATTACATGCAGACAAAGACTTAATTTTAATTGATTCCGCAGGGCGTAGTCATAAAAATGCCCTCCAAATGTCTGACCTGAAAGGGTTTTTGGAGGCTGCAAAACCAAGCGATATATTCCTAGTCCTCAGTTCTACGACCAAATCAAATGATATGTTGGAAATTATCGATAGCTACAATGATGTGGCAGTATCGCGCTTGATATTTACTAAACTAGACGAAACATCTTCTTATGGCGCAATATTAAATGTGGTTAACAAATCCAAAAAACCGCTATCTTATGTTACTGTTGGCCAAAGCGTTCCTGATGATATAGAAGTTGCCAATAGTTCCCGTCTTGCTGACCTATTGATAAGGGGGCAATTATCATGAGGGATCAGGCAGAAAAACTAAGAATTCTGGCCAGGGAAATAAAAACCCAGGTTGAAGAAGATATAAGAACTGGTTTTTCATCTTCCTCTCCGGAATTAGAAAATCAGGAGACGGTACCCAAAACTAGAATATTTGCCGTAACAAGCGGAAAGGGTGGGGTGGGGAAAACCAATTTAACCATTAACCTTGCCCTGGCCTTAATTGAACTTGGTCAAAGGGTTGCTGTTATAGATGCTGACCTAGGTTTGGCCAACGTGGATGTTGTTTTAGGTATAAAAACAGAGTTCAACCTAACTCATCTTATTAACGGTGGTAAAAGTATTAAAGATATCATCTGTACAGGGCCAAATGGCTTGCAGGTAATTGCAGGCGGTTCAGGTATGCAGGAACTTGCCAACCTTTCCAGAAAAAGAATTCAGAAGTTCATTAATTCCTTAAGTGAGTTAGAGGGTATGGCGGATATTTTAATCATCGATACCGGTGCAGGCTTAGCCCGAAACGTAATGAGCTTTGTTTTAGCAGCTGATGAGGTTATAGTTATTTGCACACCGGAACCGACTGCCATAACTGATGCATATGGTTTGGTTAAGGCACTTTACCAACAAAAACCCGAAAGCAAGGTTCATCTCGTAGTAAATCGGGTCGAAAATGCTGAAGAGGCCAATGAAACAGCTAGTAAGTTCACGGTGGTAGCCCAGAGATTTTTACAATTTCCAGTTGCTACTTTAGGCTATGTGCTTGATGACCCTTGTGTATCTAAAGCAGTAAAACTCCAAGAACCTTTTTTCTTAAAATATCCAAAATCCAATGCAACCCAATGTCTTGAACGCCTTGCGGCTCAGCTTCTTTATAATTTTGATACAGGTACCCAGGAAACCCCTGCAGGTGTTCGCGGCTTTTTGACCAAAATGATCCGCTTTTTTAATTAATAAGGAGGAATCAATTCGGTTTATGACTAACACGCAGAAGCGTAACTTCGTTAGATTAGATGTAATGTTTTCAATTGAATATTATAAGATAGATGATGATATTTTAGAGCCACAAATATTTAAATCAACATCAAGGGACATAAGTGGCGGAGGTATGCGCTTTCATTCTATGGAGATTATACAACTAAATACTGAGCTAGAAATGAAGTTAAATCTCACCAGCCATAACCAAGTGTCTGTCTGTGGCAAGGTGGTTAGGTGTTATCCCATGGAGACAGTACCAGGATATTCAATAGGAGTGGAGTTTATCCTGCTGGACAAGAAAGACCGGGAAAAAATAATTAGGTTTATATTTGAACGTCAACGAGAACTTAGACAAAAGGGTCTTTTATAGGGGGTTAGGGAAAATGAATGGGAAAATAAGAGTACTCATAGTAGAAGATTCAGCATTTATGCGCCAATTTATTTCGAATATAATCTCGACAGATCACCTACTAGAAGTTATTGGAGCAGCCCGGCATGGAGCTGAGGGATTAGCTTTAACTCAGCAACTAAAACCTGATGTGATAACCATGGATATCGAAATGCCGGTTATGGATGGTTTGACTGCAGTTGAAAAGATAATGGCTTTATGCCCCACTCCAATAGTTATGCTGAGTAGTCTTACAACAGATGGTGCAGATGCCACCATCAAGGCCCTGGAATTAGGAGCCGTTGATTTTATTCCCAAACCTTCTGGCTCAATTTCCATTGACTTAGGTAAAGTTAAGGGAGATATAACAGAGAAAATTAAAATAGCTGCTAAAGCCAAAATAAGTTCACATTTAACTGTCACCAGGACTCTGGCTAAAGTATCCAAACCTAATTTTGAGGTTACTAACCGCAAGCTGAATAAAATTATTGCTATAGGTACTTCTACCGGTGGTCCGAAGGCACTTCAAGAAATATTGCCACTTTTACCGCGAAGCCTTCCGGCCGGAGTATTAATAGTTCAACATATGCCTAAAGGTTTTACTAAATCCCTAGCAGACCGCTTGGATTCTATGTCCCAAATTAATGTGAGGGAAGCTAAGGACGGTGATGAATTGGTGGCTGGTCTGGCTTTAATCGCTCCAGGTGACTTTCATATGACTACTAATGAGGTTGGCGGGCGGGTAATAATTAACTTAAATCAGGAACCAGCTTATTCTGGTCATCGCCCATCTGTTGATGTAATGTTTAAAACAGTTGCTAAACTAAGCCTAGATAAAGTAGGGGTGATTCTTACAGGAATGGGGGGCGACGGTTCCGACGGTTTAGTACTAATTAAGCAAAATATGGGTAAAACAATTGCTCAGAATGAAGATTCCTGTATTGTATTTGGGATGCCCAAAGTGGCCATCGAGAAAAAAGCCGTTGACAATATCGTGCCATTAAACAAGATAGCGATGGAAATAATGAAACTTATTTAGTAGGATAAGCGGAGGTGATGGACTACTATGGACTTATCACAATACTTAGGCATGTTTTTGGAAGAATCCAGAGAGCATCTACAGAAACTTAATGAAGGACTACTTGGTTTGGAGACTAATCCAGAGGACCTGGGGTTAATTAACGAAATATTTCGGTCTGCACATACCTTAAAGGGTATGTCTGCGACCATGGGTTATAACCAGATTGCTGAGCTTACTCACCAAATGGAAAATGTACTGCAAAAAATCCGAAACGAAGAAGTGAAAGTAAGTAGCGGGTTAATCGATACCCTGTTTCGGTGCCTAGACAGCTTGGAAACCATGGTAGATACCATTGCTAACGGGGAAACGTTGGAGGTTGATTTGGCACCTTTACTCGCTGCATTGCAGGATGGAGTAATTGAGGGGGGGGCAACAAGCCCACAAGTAATTCCGGAAAAACCATCTACACCAATTGAGCAAGCAAAAATTATCGAAATGCCAGGAATTATACTTAATGAGTTCGAAAAGAATTTGATTATTGAGGGTCGAGAGCTAGGGTTTAATCCCTATCATCTCATAATTACTATAAAACGTTCCTGTATAATGAAAGCTGTCCGAGCTTTTATGGTAGTTCGCAGACTGGAAGAACACAGTGATATTATTAAGACCATTCCTTCGGTTACTGATATTGAGGATGAAAGGTTTGAGCAAAGCTTTGAACTTGTACTACTTTCCTCATCTAGTAAGGATGATTTAGCAAAAGTTGTCAACGGCGTAGCTGAACTTGAGGAAACAAAAATAACTAAAATGGAAGCACAGCAAATAGACCAAAAAGCTGGAAAGTCCAAAGGTAAAGTTTCCCAGCCTGATTCTAGCCAACCAGAAGAAAAAGGGCCGGTTGGAGGGGGCTTTCAGGCTCCAATTAAAAAAGATGCCAGTCCACTTAAAAACCAGATTACTAAACCTAAAGCTGTGGCCACAATCAGGGTTGATATTGACCGTTTGGATAAATTAATCAATCTGGTCGGGGAACTGGTAATCAATAAAACAAGATTATCCCAAATTGGTAAAACCTCAGGCAATTCCAGCCTATCGGAGACTGTGGAACAGATGGACAGGGTATTTATTGATTTACAGAACTTAGTAATGAGGGTACGCATGGTGCCGATTGAACAGGTATTTAATCGGTTCCCACGAATGGTTCGGGATTTAGCCAAGGATTTGGGTAAGGAAATAGAACTAATCATTGAAGGCCAGGAAACAGAACTGGATAGAACGGTAGTAGATGAAATTGGCGACCCTTTGGTACATCTATTACGCAATTCTGTGGACCATGGGGTGGAAAGTCCCACTGACAGAGCAAGTGTTGGTAAACCAAAAACCGCAGTTGTTAAGCTAACTGCCAAACACGAGGGTAATAATGTAGTTATTGAGGTTTCTGACGATGGTAAGGGTATTGACCCTCAAAAGGTTAAATCCAAAGCTATCGAAAAAGGAATTCTTACTACGTCTGAAGCAGAAATAATGGATGACTTAACTGCAGTGAATTTGATTTTTAAAGCAGGATTTAGTACTGCCGAACAGGTAAGTGATGTCTCAGGACGAGGTGTTGGCTTAGACGCAGTCCGCTCAAAAATTGAGGCTTTAAGCGGGGAGTGTGGAATTTTTACTAAAGCCGGTTTGGGTTCTATCTTTAGGATTCAATTACCTCTAACACTGGCAATTATTCAGGCCTTGTTAGTGAAAGTAAGTTCCGAATGCTATGCCATTCCACTTAGCTTTATTGAAGAAACCACTAGTATATTTCCTAAAGATATTAAAGAAATCCAGGGACAAGATTCGATGCTCCTTCGTGGGCATATTCTTCCACTGATTAGACTGGATACTGCTGTGGGTTTGCTTCCCAGAAAATGGTCCCAGGAGGAAGAGCTTTTGGTGGTAGTAGTACGTAAAAGTGGACGTTCTCTAGGACTATTAGTTGATGAGTTAGTAGGACAGCAAGAAGTAGTAATTAAGAGCTTGGGAGAACTTGTTGGCGGAATCCCGGGAATTGGTGGGGCGACTATCTTAGGAGATGGAACTGTTTCCCTTATCCTGGATATACCTACCTTAGTTTAGGGAGTGGTGAATATGGGAGAAGAACAATTAAACTGGTTGGATCAGCAATTAGTAGCCCTAAAAATTAATAAGGCCAATTATGCAATTGCTATCAATAATATTCAGGAAATCGTAAGAATCCAAATTATTACGAGGGTACCAAATACACCCAAGCATGTTGACGGGGTAATCAACTTAAGGGGCACAGTTGTGCCGGTTTTAAATCTTCATCAACTATTTGGAATTGCCAAACAAAAGGAGACAGAAGATAGTAGGATTGCAGTAATAAAAGTTGATAATGTACTTTATGGTATTTTAGTAGACCAAGCTTCGGAAGTGTTACATCTTTCGAGTGGGACAATTGAAGCTGCTCCAGAGGTTAATACTCAAAACCAGCGTGATTATATCCTGGGTGTGGCTAACTCAGGCAGCGAACTATGGATAATCCTTGATCCTAAGGCTCTTGTCTTATTTTTTAATAATAAGGCTGTAAACAGGGGGTAGACAAATGGTTGATGAATTCTTACAGCTTTCTTCCACCCAAAAGGATATTCTCAAGGAAGTTAGTAATATTGGTGCTGGTAGTGGAGCATCTGCTTTAGCCCAACTGCTTAGACGCAAAATTACCATGTCCGTACCAGGGGTAAGGGTTATACCCTTAAATGAAGTTGTCAATGTCATCGGGATGGCTGAAGATAAAGTTGTGGGTATATTTCAGCGGGCTGAGGGTGTAGCCCCTTGTAATATTTTGTTTATCCTCAGTTGTCAGAGTGCTATGCATTTAGTTGATATGATGTTGAATAGATCTTTAGGAACTACTCGGTTTATGGATAAATTAGACATATCGGCCATCGAGGAAATGGGGAACATTGTTTCAGGATCTTTTCTTAATGCTCTTTTTGAATTTACCCGGATTAAGTTTGTACCTTCTGTACCTGCCATGTCCATCGATATGGCTGACGCTATGCTGAATTCTGTGCTTTATAATTACGGGTACGTAAGTGATTACGCATTAATTGTTGATACGGAATTTACAGAACAAGATCGTCACCTTGAAGGAAAATTCTTTTTATTCCCTGACCCAGGCTCCCTAACGAGTATATTGAATGCACTGAAAGTAGCTGATTAAGATGTCGGTATTTAAAGTTGGTATGTGTGAAATGCTGGTTGTAACACCACCCGATACACTATCAACTTCTGGATTAGGTTCATGTATCGGAATTTGCCTGTATGACCCACTGAAAAAGGTTGCAGGGATGGCCCATATTATGTTACCTGACAGCACTCAAGCTAGAGGTAATATCAATGAAGCCAGGTTTGCCGATTCGGCAATTCCTGCATTAATTAATATAATGCTAACTAAAGGGGCTGCAAAAGAGAGAATGGTAGCTAAAATAGCCGGTGGTGCTCAAATGTTTAATTTTAATAATCTAAATGATATTATGCGGGTTGGTGAACGCAATGGTTTTGCAGTACTAGCTAAACTTAAACAGGAAGGCATTCCGGTACTGGAACAAGATATTGGAGGAAACTTTGGTCGCTCGATAAAATTTGATCCTGAAGATGGTAAAGTTTACATCTTAACCTTAGATAAAGGCGTGAGTATTATATAGTTCGGAGGACATTGGGGGGACAATATGTGGCCAATATGGTAAAAGGATGGAAATTAGTACTTTCCTTTACCTTTTTTGGATTAATACTCATAATTGGATTAATATCTGGTGTTTCCTATGATATAGCTATTTTCCGGGGAGTAGGTTGGAGTATTATTTTATTCGGGTTGTTGCTAATTTTAGAAAGTTTACTAGTTAATTCCATCCAACAACCGAAGGAAAATGATGCTCAAAGTAGTGCCCTGGATGTAACTTTACCTACTGAAGACGGTGGCAGAAAAGAGGTAATAGCCAACCAGGAAGCTCAGAAGATGTCCAATAAGCAACAAATTGACCGCAAGTTAGAGGAAATGATTAAAAATAACCCAGAACGAATTGCGGAGCTTACACGGAAGATGGAATTAGACTAATTCCTGCTGGAAACTGGGGGATAGATATATGCTAGCAAAAGAGCAGAAAATTAATCAGGAAAGTTTGTGGATCCAATTTAAGGAAAAAAAGAATCTTCAGGCCAGAGAAGACCTGATTCTTGCCTATGCCCCGCTGGTGAAATATGTAGCGGGTAGATTGGCTATAGGCTTACCATCTAATGTACAAAAAGATGACCTCTTAAGTTATGGAGTTTTTGGGCTGATGGAAGCTTTGGAACGTTTTGATTATTTGCGGGGAATCAAGTTCGAGACTTATGCTATATCCAGAATTAGAGGTGCAATCTGGGATGGATTAAGGGCTATGGATTGGGTTCCTTATTCTGTACGCCAAAAAGCCAAGGAGCTAGAAAAGGTTTATGCCGAACTAGAATTTCAGTTGGGCAGGTCAGCAAATGATGTAGAGATATGTATGGCTATGAATCTATCAAATTCTCAGTTTCAACGGTTAGTAATGGAAACTAGTGCAACTAGCCTCTTATCCCTAGACGAACAACTGGGTGGGGATAGTTCCGAACACGAAGGCATTAGACTAATGGATGTAATTCATGATCCTAATGCTGAAGATCCAAACACTGTAGCTGAGTATCAAGAAATGAAGGCAACCCTTGGCGACGCTATTGAAAAGTTACCCGAACGGGAGAAATTAGTTATAGCCTTATACTATTATGAAGGTTTAACTCTTAAGGAAATTGGTCAGGTACTGGGGGTAACCGAATCCCGGATATCCCAAATGCATTCCAAAGCAATTTTAAGACTAAGAGGCAGGCTCTCAAGATCTAAAAAGAAAATTTTTTAGAAGAGTACCAGTAGTTTATGAGGGGTGCAAAAAATTTGTTTTGGGAGTGATGTAACTTGAATGAAGAGAAATCATTAAAGTCAGAAAATGGGGAAATCAATAATTCGAACAAAATTGATAATGAAAAAGTAGACGAATTATTAGAAGCTGCTGTTGGAACTGTAGCTGACCTTGACGGGGTAAGGGTTTTAGAATACTTTCCTGAGGGTATTCAGCTTACAATTTATCCACCTAATGGAACAGGGGCTATTGTAAGTGCTGATTCTATTTTTGCGGAATTAGAGTCCCAGGGGGTCAAGGAATATAACTCAGATTTAGTAATACAGGCTATTGCGGAGATGAATGGTAAACCTGTTAAAATTGCTGAGGCTGTAAACCTTAAACCAGTTGACGGTCAAGTAACCGCATGGGTAAGTCATGATGAAATGGAAGCGAGTATTAGGGTAGTCCCGCCTAACCACGGGGGCACTCCGATAACTCTTGAACAATGCATGGCAGCTCTTGCTAATCTTGGAGTTGTCCATGGAATAATTGATGCTAATGTCCAAAGGGCGCTAGATTTAGGTAACGAAAGTGAAGAGGTTACAGTAGCAGTAGGAACACCTATGGACCCGGGTAGAAATGCGGAGTTAAATTTTAATTTTAATTTCGGAGGCATTAAAATTCAACCTAAAGAGCTTGAAGACGGTCGGGCGGACTTTTATAATCTGAATTTAATTCAGAATGTAACCAATGGACAGGTATTGGTCACAAAAACACCGCTTTATGAAGGCACGGACGGAAAGTCTGTAACTGGTAAGGTAATCCCTACCAAACCTGGTAAAGATGTGACCATCAAGGCGGGAAAAAACACTGAGTTAATCGATAATAATGCCACTTTAATAGCTGCAGATAATGGTCATGTAGTTTTTACCGGAGGGAAAATCAGTGTTTTACCAGTTTATGAGGTACAAGGTGATGTGGATTTCTCTACAGGTAACGTAGATTTTGTCGGTAATGTTGTGATCAAGGGTAATGTCACGGAAGGATTTGTGGTTAAATCTCAGGGGGATGTAGAAGTTCGGGGTAGTATCGCCGGAGGCTCAGTTTATGTAGATGGCCATCTCCAGATTAAAAACGGTATCCAAGGAGTGGGCAAAGGCACTGTCAAATGCGGAGGCAATATATTTACCAAATTTATCGAAAATGCTAGAGTCAAAGCAGATGGTGATATAATAGTTGGAGAAGCCATTATGCACAGTTATGTTTATGCTAAAGGCAATATCCAGGTCGGAGGTAGAAAGGGTGTAATTGTTGGTGGTGTGACAGGTGCCGGCAATGAGATTACTGCTAAGATAGTGGGCTCTAGCTTTTCCACCAATACAGAGTTGGAGGCTGGGGTGAACCCAGATCTGCGGGAAAAATATAATGAAACTGTTAAGAACCTAGAGGAGGCTAATCAGAACCTTAATAAAACCCAGCAGGCTTTTAATTTACTTAAGCACATGGAAAACACTCTAGGGGAGTTGCCCACTGATAAAAAGGCTATGTTAGTTAAGGTTAGTAGAGCACAATTTCAACTTATGGCCCTGGTTCAATCCCTAACTGAACAGGTTCAGTCTCAAGAATTTGAGATGGAAAGCAATAAAAGGGGAAAAATAAATATTTCAAACTTAGCTCATCCCGGGGTTAAAATTACTGTTGCCCAAGCAGTTTTCTATGTAGTTGACCCTTTACAATTTACCAGCTTTCTTAATGATAAGGGAGAAATTAAGTTAATACCCTTAAAATAAATTAACTGATTTAGATTTAATTAAGTGTAAGTGAGGTGAAGGTATTGTGACTGTGAGGCCAATCGATATGCAAGTCTTGATTCCCCGCATCCAGGAGGTCAGCAAGACCCAGCAGATCCAAAATCAGCAGGAGCAAAATCAGGCCCAGCAGTTTTCAGCCGAGTTACAAAAACAAACTAAACAAGCACAGAACAAGGTTCAGACTACTAAGGAAACAGCTGGCAACAAGGTAAATAAAGAAAAATCAAAATCAGATAAACAAGAAGAAAAAAAGGAACATAACCTCACAAACGACCAACAAGAAGAACGGGAAGTCCTAGATGGTGATCCCAGATTGGGTTCCCATTTAGACATTAAAATTTGACAAAGGTTAAAGGTTGTGAGTAAAAGTGGAATGGTTTTTAATCATACTTGGTGTGTGTTGTCTTGGTTTAGGTTTAATAACCGAACATCCCAAGTTTAGGGATAAAGTAATTCGACCTTGGGTGGAGAGACAATGGGCCCAAGAAGAGGCCAAAATCAAACAAACCAGACAAGAGGCAGAAAAAGCAAGGGAAGACGTAGCTATGCTGCTAGCTGAACTTGATCGTGCTTCAGATAAAGTGGTTGAGCTAATGACTGGGTGGGCAGATAAAGCCCAAGAACATGTCCAAGCTACCTATAAAGCAAATGAGCCGGAAAGTTTGAAGCAAATTTCAACTCAACAAAAATTAATTAAGGAATTAATCACTTTAAATGAAAATAATCACTCATCACAAACTAAAGCGAAGTCATCTAATAAACAAAAAAGAGAAACAAAAACCAAGGGAAATAAAAATAATGTGCCCATTGAATCTGCAAAAAGTCTACGTATTGAGACTTCTAATCCCGGACAAGGAATAAAGAATTTTGTAATGAAAGATAAATATATTACTGTTTTACACTTGGCGGAACAAGGTATATCCATCGCTGATATTGCCCAGTCCGTAAAAATTGGTAGAGGTGAAGTTCAACTACTGCTGGATTTGCAAAACAGGGGTGATAAACGTTGATCTGTTTTCTAAATGGCAACTTTCTTCGAGGTCTGGGAATAGGCTTAATTATCTCCGGATTGGTACTTAGTTTTAACGGAACCTCAGTTTCCAAAGCAAGAGAAACCTTAACATCTGCGCCTGATACTACGCCAGCTGTTAATAATATTCATACTGCAACATCAGAAGTCACCAAGCCTGCGGATAGCTCAACCAAAGCTAATTTGGATTCCAATCAGGTAACCTCTAACCCAACTAATGAAGCAACAACGACCAGTCCTGCAAATAATCAGGTCATTACCCCTAATGTAACTAAACCTGCAATTGATTATGTAAATTTGATAGTACCCAAACGCAGTAATTCCGGGAAAATTGCCAAGTTATTGCAAGAGGCGGGTCTAATTACCGATATAAATAAATTTGGACTTAAAGTGAAAGAAATGCGGGCGGAGCGTCACTTTATGGCGGGGACTTTCCAAATAGTTAAAGGAACTAGTGAAAAAGAGATTATAACTATTTTGACCAAAAGAAAATAATAGTAACAACAATCCATTTTCAGTAACTACCATCAATTTCAAAAAAACTTGCACACTATCCTTCATTATGCTAAAATAATCAATGGTGTAAAATACACACGTAGATTTGATTCCAGCAGAAGTGCCGTTATTTAAGGTTCTGCCGGAAAAAGAGAACTGCGGAGGGAAAAACTAAAGGAGGTGGAAATTGTGGCAGTAATCTCTATGAAGCAACTGCTTGAAGCTGGTGTTCACTTTGGACACCAAACCAGAAGATGGAATCCGAAAATGAAGGAATACATCTTTACAGACCGGAATGGCATCTACATCATTGACCTGCAGAAAACGGTTAAAAAGGTGGAAGACGCCTACAATTTCCTGCGGGAACTGGGTAAGGAAGGTAAAAGCGTCTTGTTTGTAGGAACTAAGAAGCAAGCCCAGGAAGCCGTTAAGGAAGAAGCTAGCAGGTGTGAAATGTATTTTGTTAATCAGCGCTGGCTAGGAGGTATGCTCACCAACTTCCAAACTATCCGCAAGCGGATTGACAGATTGCGGGTATTAGAAAAGATGGAAGCTGAGGGCGTTTTCACTGTTTTGCCGAAAAAGGAAGTAGCTGAGCTGAATAATGAAAAAGATCGCCTGGAAAAATTCTTAGGTGGGATAAAAGACATGAAAAGCCTACCGGGAGCTGTTTTTATTGTTGACCCTCGTAAAGAGAAGATTGCCGTTGCTGAGGCTAGGCGTCTGGGTATACCTGTAGTCGCTATTGTGGACACAAATTGTGACCCTGATGAGATAGACTATGTTATTCCCGGAAACGATGATGCTATCAGGGCAGTTAAACTGCTCACCGGTAAAATGGCAGATGCAGTTTTAGAAGGAAGACAAGGACAACAAACGGCCGAATAATTATGGTAGGGGGTAGCCAAAAAGGGTATTTATTACCCCGGAGGGTCCCCCTATTTACCTACTATATATATTTACTCAAGGGTCTGTTAATAATCCGTATATGATAAACAATTAAGTGTTAGGAGGGTATGGTTGTGGTAACTGCTACCATGGTTAAGGAGCTCCGGGAGCGGACCGGGGCTGGGATGATGGATTGTAAAAAGGCGTTAAATGAAACTGGCGGAGATATGGAAAAAGCTATCGACTACCTACGGGAAAAGGGTTTGGCTGCTGCAGCTAAGAAATCCAGTAGAATTGCCGCTGAAGGTACAGTAATTGCCTATATTCATGGTGGGGGCCGAGTTGGCGTATTACTAGAAGTTAATTGTGAAACTGATTTTGTGGCTAAAACAGATGATTTTCAAGCCTTTGCAAAAGATGTTGCTATGCAGATTGCGGCGGCTAAACCAGAATATGTTTCCAGAGATCAGGTTGAAGCATCTGTAATAGAACATGAAAAGCAAATATTGCGGGCTCAAGCCTTAAATGAAGGTAAACCGGAAAAAATTATCGACAAAATGGTTGAAGGACGGGTGGAAAAGTTCTATAAAGAATTCTGTTTATTAGAGCAACCGTTTGTAAAAAACCCAGACATTACTGTGGATCAACTTGTTAAAGAGAAAATTTCCAAAATAGGGGAGAATATTTCCATTCGTCGGTTTGTCCGTTATGAAATGGGTGAAGGTTTGGAAAAGCGCCAAGATGATTTTGCTGCTGAAGTAATGGCGGAAATCAACAAGTAAATATGGAATGGCTCGTTTTCCGTGACTGCCTAAAAATATAATTAATCGGTAATGGAGCACAACAACAGGCTAGGGTCTAGTGCTTAGACGCTAGCCCTATTTTTGTATAGAATACTAATCCCTATAATTGGTTGAATAAAGAGTAAAAAAACATTATAAAACAAAAGGATTTCTCCCGGTTTTGTAGAACAAATAAAGGCGAAGAAACAGGAGGTTAACTGGCTATGACAGCACCCAAGTATAAGCGGGTTATCCTGAAATTAAGCGGGGAAGCTTTAGCAGGCACCCAAGGCTTTGGGATAGAACAAGCGATTATCCAATCAATTGCCGATCAAGTCAAGGAAATTATCAGTATAGGCGTGCAAGTCTCGATAGTTGTTGGTGGTGGTAACATTTGGCGTGGGGTAGCTGGTAGCGCTAAGGGTATGGATCGAGCGACAGCAGATTATATGGGAATGTTGGCTACAGTAATGAATTCCCTTGCTCTCCAAGACGGTTTAGAAAAAGTAAATGTTGACACCAGAGTTCTTTCCGCTATAGAGATGAAAGAGGTGGCCGAGCCTTATATTCGCAGAAGGGCAATTCGGCATCTGGAAAAAGGCCGGGTAGTAATCTTTGCCGCCGGGACAGGCAATCCATATTTCTCAACAGATACCACTGCTGCTTTACGAGCAGCTGAAATTGAAGCAGAAATTATTTTAATGGCCAAAAAAGTAGATGGGGTTTATGATTCCGACCCTATGATTAACCCAAATGCCAAAAAAATTAAAGAACTTAGCTTTATAGAGGTGTTAAATAAAGGTCTAGGTGTAATGGATTCTACGGCAGCATCTCTGTGTATGGATAACCATATCCCGATTATTGTTTTTAATGTCAACGAAAATGGTAACATTAGAAAAGTCATCATGGGTGAGATTATCGGAACCCTAGTTGGAGGTGTAAGATAAGGTGATAAAGGACCTAATCCAGGATTGTGAAGAAAAGATGCAAAAGACTGTTTCTGCTTTTAAGAAAGATATAGCTACACTAAGAGCAGGGAGAGCTACTCCAGCCATTTTGGAAAAGGTTAATGTAGATTATTATGGAACGCCTACGCCAATTAACCAGATGGCTAATATTTCCGCTCCGGAGCCTAGACTACTAGTTATTCAACCTTGGGATAAAAGCTTACTTCCAGATGTGGAAAAGGCGATTATGAAATCTGATTTAGGCTTAACACCCAATAGTGACGGGGTGATAATCCGGATTAATATACCCCAACTGACCCAGGAACGGCGGAATGATTTAGTAAAAGTACTGAAGAAAAAAGCGGAAGACGCCAGAGTTGTGGTTAGAAATCTGCGCAGAGAGCATAACGATGATTTCAAGGATTTAGAAAAAAGCGGGGATATTTCCGAGGATGATCACCGCCGAGCCCAGGAAGAGGTTCAAAAGCTAACCGATAGATACATCAAGGAAGTGGACCTAATTGCCCAAAATAAAGAAAAAGAGGTCATGGAGGTCTAATTCTTTGGTTAATTCGGTGTGCTTTGAAGATAAAGGGTCGAGGTCGAACGAAATGCCTGATATAATTGGATTTGAAGTGGGAGAGGCATTGGAGGTTTTAGCTAAATGCGGAGTTACGGTTGTGAAAGAGGCTTCCACAAAGCCTCCGGGAGCAGTTACTTGCTCGGGAGAAGCAAGAGTACTGCGCAGTAAAGTTAGGGGGCCTAATGAAATAGAACTCCTGATAACCTACCGAGACTTTACGATCCCGAGAAAGGAGGTGGAATAAATGGCTTATAAAATTACTGATGAGTGTGTTGCCTGTGGTAGTTGTGCAGATACCTGCCCTAGCGGCGCTATCAAAGAAGGCGATGTATACGCAATTTCCGCTGATGAATGTGTTGATTGTGGAGCTTGTGCAGAAGCTTGCCCCACTGGCGCAATCGTCCAAGAATAGTACTGCAAACCCCCTCATTGTCAGAGGGGGTTTATCTTTGTTATAATACGTACATAATCATTAATTACAGACATTGAATATAATTAAGCTACGAACACATACTTAAGGAGGCACTTTTATGCTTCGCAGTCTGGTAAACAAGATTCGTGGTGGCGGTAAAAACGATGAGTGGCGTACAGAGGAGAACAGTTTGTTAGCACGTCTAGATGTCTCCAAATTACCGGCCCATGTGGCTGTAATTATGGATGGAAACGGTCGATGGGCAACCAAACGGGGACTGCCTAGAGGTATGGGTCACCGGATTGGAGTAGAATCTTTACGGGAAATGGTGACTACCTGCTCTGAGTTAGGAATACAATATTTAACTGTTTATGCTTTTTCCACGGAAAATTGGAAACGGCCAGCAGAAGAAGTAAACATTCTTATGGATTTACTTGTGGAATATCTGGAAAAGGAAATTGAGGAGTTACACAAGGAAAATGTAAGGATAAATGCCCTTGGCAAATTGGAACAATTACCCTTAGCTCCTTTAGGTGCCTTAAATAAAGCAATGGATAAGACAAGGTATAACAATGGTTTGGTACTAAACCTTTGTTTGAACTACGGGGGTAGGCAGGAACTCACCGATGGGATAAAGGAAATTGCCAAAAAAACTATGAGTGGGCAATTAAATTGGGCTGAAATTGACGAACAGGTAGTAGCTGACCACTTGTATACAGCGGGAATGCCTGATCCCGATATTTTGATTCGTCCGGCAGGAGAATTACGCATAAGTAACTATTTGCTATGGCAACTAGCCTATACTGAATTTTGGCTTTCCCCAGTGCTATGGCCGGATTTTCGGAGAATCCATTTACTTAATGCTTTATTTGATTATCAAAAAAGGAACCGTAGGTTCGGAGGACTTTAAATAAATAAACAATAACATTTAACCGTGAAATTTAAAATTATAGATTTTTTATATATAAGTAACCAAAAAGCAAACGAAATGCAGGTTGGTGATAAAGTGCTGTGGAAACGAATTTTAAGCGCAATAGTTGGAATCCCTTTAATCCTGATAATGATATGGTTTGGAGGATGGCCACTGATAATAGTTTTGGCGGGTTTAATTTGCTTAGCCCAATGGGAATTAAACAAAATACTTGTTAAGCTGAATATTGTAACCACACCGCTGCTGAATTTAGTCAGTGGTGCCTTGTGTTTAGTGGGAGTAGTAGTTGGACCCCAGGACACCGGTCTAGTTCTAAGTGGAGTAATTGGATTATACCTCGGTGGGCTTGTGTTAAGATTCCCTAAATATTCAATGGTGGATGCCGGAACTAACCTTATGGCTACCTTGTATACTGGGTGGTTTTTTGCCCAATTGTACCGTTTAAGAAGCATATCCAACGATGGATTCTTCTTTTTACTATTTTTATTAGTGTGTAACTGGGCTTCGGATACAGCGGCTTATTTTACTGGCCGCTTCCTAGGCAAAACCAAACTAGCTCCTCAGGTTAGTCCTAAAAAGACGGTAGAGGGAGCTGTGGGCGGAATAATCGGGGCTTTAATAGCGGCTGTTGCTCTCGCTGGAATGGCTCCGCAAGGCTCTCTGTTAGCCTATGTTTGTCTAGGGACGCTAATTAGTATCTTTGGACAACTTGGTGATTTAGCAGAATCTGCGCTTAAGCGGGAGGCCGGGATAAAAGATTCCAGTAATCTTATCCCCGGACATGGCGGGATATTAGACCGCTTTGATAGTGTAATACTCACTGCGCCACTTACATACTACTTTATTAGTTTGGTTATTAACCCGGGTTAAGGAGAATATAGCATGAATGAAGTAAGAAACATCCTTAGAGAAAACCGCAAATGGATTATTTTTTTCGGCTTTATACTAGGATTTTATTGGATGGTCAAGTATGTTATCCCTTTTTTTTGGCCTTACCTAGTTACGGGAGCAGCCTTAATGGTTCCCTTTGCACTAGCAGTTTTTCTTAGCATTTTTTTAGAGCCATTGGTTAAGTTTTTTTCCGGGCGGCTAAAATTACAAAGAGGTTTAGCTACTGGACTAGCTATGGTTTCCTTTATGGGAGGAATTGGGCTGGTTTTTTCGTTAGCAGTTGGGAGGTTGATATTTGAGCTTATTCGACTTTATAAAGAGCTTCCAGACTTTCGGGGTCATTTAGTAGATTCCTTTGATTTCTTATTCAATAAAGGTAATATCTTTTGGCAGCAGACCAACCTAATGGTTCAAGGATTTTCCCCCGAAATTCAAAGCCAAATCAGTAAATACTTAAAGTCGGTGGCAGAAGCTTTGGAGACAGGGGCAAGTGATGTACTAGGTTCTCTACTAGCGGCTGTCCAAAAATTTCCCAGTAGTTTAACTTCATTATTAACAATCCTAGTTATCACCTTATTAGCAACCTTTTTTATTAGCAAAGACCGTCAGGCAGTTTCCGAGTTTTGGATTCGCTTAATTCCCCCGCCGTACGGTCGGAAGTTTATTAACATTGGAGTTGAGATATCCGAAGCCTTTGGTAAATATTTACGTGCTCAGGCAATTCTCCTCTCAATTACTATGCTGGTCAGTATTGTGGGATTATATATTATTGGGTCTGAGTATGCCCTTACTCTAGGCTTGTTAATTGGGTTTATGGATGTCATCCCCGTTTTGGGTGCGGGTACTGTTTATGTACCAATCATTCTGTGGGCATATTTTA
This sequence comes from Carboxydocellales bacterium, assembly GCA_049302075.1. GTDB lineage: Bacteria > Bacillota > Carboxydocellales > JAJZTU01 > JBAQLS01. The sequence goes on from JBAQLS010000040.1 coordinate 53,931, forward strand.
CCGGTAATCCGGTCATGGCCATTAGTTTAGTGGTGTTATATGCTTTAATAATTGTTTTAAGACAATTGTTGGAAGCGAAAGTAGTTGCAGACAGTTTGGGCTTACACCCTTTGGCCACCTTAATAGCAATGTTTTTGGGTCTGAAGCTAATTGGCTTTGCCGGATTATTTTTGGGTCCGATTTTAGTTATTGCCATTCAAGCAGTTGTAAAGGCTGGGGTTTTTAAGATAAAATATTAGTTAACAATATAGTTTTAGGGGAGAATACAGTGACAAAACCTAAAGGGATTAGCATAATTGGTTGTACCGGTTCTATTGGCCAACAAACTTTAGAAATTGCCAGGGCCTTTCCCGAGCAAATCCGGGTAGTTGGTCTAGCCGCAGGAACAAATGTGGAACTATTGGCAAAGCAAGTTAGGGAATTTCGCCCAGTTGCTGTTTGTATCAAGGATGAAAGACTGATCAAGCAATTAAAAGCAGCTCTGGGGGATACTAAAACTGAGCTGGTTTCCGGCTTGCCGGGGTTAATAACCATTGCAACTTTACCGGAAGCTGAAATGGTAGTCACTTCGATTTCTGGGTCAATTGGCTTAATACCTACTTTGGAGGCTATTAAACTAGGCAAACAGATTGCTTTGGCCAATAAAGAAACTCTAGTAGCTGCCGGAGAGCTAGTTATGAGCTTAGCCAGGGAAAAGGGTGCTATTATTTTACCCGTAGACAGTGAACACTCTGCTATTTTCCAGAGTCTACAAGGTAATCGGCACCAGGATGTGGAGAAGCTAATCATAACAGCCTCAGGTGGGCCTTTTCGGGGTTGGAGTTCTTTAGAATTAGCTAAAGTAACTTTACCTATGGCCCTCAAACATCCCAACTGGAGCATGGGCCGAAAGATTACTGTTGACTCTGCAACCCTGATGAACAAGGGACTGGAAGTTATAGAAGCAAATAGGCTGTTTAATGTGGACTTTTCACGAATTCAAGTGGTAGTTCATCCCCAAAGTATTATCCACTCCATGGTAGAATACACTGATGGTTCGGTTATTGCTCAACTAGGGGTTCCAGATATGAAAGTGCCTATTCAATATGCCCTTTCTTATCCAGTACGTTGGGCTGCTCCCTGGCCTAGGTTAAACTGGACTGAGCTGATGAGCTTGACCTTTGAACAGCCAGACCTAGAGACCTTTAGCTGTCTAAAATATGCTTATGAGGCGGGAAATATTGGTGGAACTATGCCAGCCGTGCTTAATGCTGCCAATGAACAAGCTGTAGAAATGTTCTTAAAGGAACAAATAAGTTTTAGGGATATTCCCGTATTGATTGCCAAAACTATGGACAAACACCAGTACATTTCCAAGCCAGGGCTGGAAGAGATTCTAAGTACGGATGATTGGGCAAGAAAGCAAGTGCATAGTTTAGTAGGGAAAGGTTAATGGGTTATGCCAAAGTGAGAAGTTTTGGCCAATCCAAATTAAAAGGAAGGTGAGCTACTGTGCTAACCACTGTTCTAACAATTATGCTATACATTTTATCCACCATTGTGGTACTTGGTCTTTTAGTCTTTATCCACGAATTAGGGCACTTTGCTGTGGCCAAGGCTGTGGGGGTTAAAGTGTATGAATTCTCGATTGGTTTTGGGCCAAAGCTTTTTGGCTTTAATTCTAGGGAAACTAGGTACAATATTCGGATTGTTCCTCTGGGTGGCTTTGTAAGAATGGCAGGCATGGATCAGAAGGATGATGAGGCAGAAGCTGTCGAAGGTCAGGAAGAAGAGGCGCTAGACCCGAAAAGAAGTTTTGCCAACAAATCCGTCCTGCAACGGATGGCAGTTATTGTTGCTGGTCCGATTATGAATTTTATCCTGGCCTCTTTGCTTATTTCAACAATTTTTATAGTCAGTGGGATTCCGGAACTGACTACGAAGATTGGGGATGTACTGCAAGGTGAGCCTGCTGCAGTAGCTGGCTTAAAGGCTGGGGACAAAATACTCGCTATTAATAAACAGCCAATTAGTAATTGGGAGGATATAGTCACGAAAATCCATCAAAGCCCTAAAAAGACGCTGGAGATTAGTGTAGAACGGGCTGGTAAAAGCTTAGTCTTAACAGTACCAACGAAGCAGGATGTTTCCTCAGGGGCAGGATTTATTGGCATTAAACCTGCTGAGCCCCAGGTGGTGCATAAAGGTATTTTGCCTTCCTTAGGGTTAGGTGCGGTTTATACGGTAAAAGTCACTGGGTTAATCACCAATTTTGTTGGTCAAATGATTACTAAGAAACAGCCAGCAGAACAGCTTGGAGGGCCAGTACGGATTGCTGTGGAAATAGGCAAGGCAGCCGAGCTTGGGTTAATGAATGTTATGCAAATAGCAGCGATTCTCAGTATTAATTTAGGACTGTTTAATCTATTTCCAATCCCGGCTTTGGATGGAAGCCGACTACTTTTCCTGTTATGGGAAGCTTTAAGGGGCAAACCGGTGGATCCGGCCAAAGAAAACATGGTGCATCTAGTTGGTTTTGCTATGCTGTTGTTACTAATGGTTTTTGTCACCTTTAATGATATCAGCCAATTAATTAAGCAGTAATTAGAGGAGAGAATGATTTGACGCGAAGGGATACAAAACAAATATGGGTAGGCCCGGTAGCCATTGGCGGCGGAGCACCAATTTCTGTTCAGTCCATGACTAATACCGATACAAGGGATATCCCCGCTACCGTGGAACAAGTGGAGCAACTTGCCAAGGCTGGTTGCGAATTGGTACGGGTTGCCGTTCCTGACCAAGAGGCGGCCGAGGCTCTTAAAGGAATTAAAGAGCAAATAAGGTTACCTTTGATTGCAGATATTCATTTTAATCACCACTTAGCTTTGCTAGCCCTGGAAAACGGGGTGGACAGTTTACGCATTAATCCCGGCAATATAGGCTCTGTGGCCAAAGTAAAGGCTGTGGTGGACAGAGCCAAAGCTAAAGGAATTCCGATTAGGATAGGGGTAAATGCTGGTTCACTAGAAAAGGAACTTCTAGAACGTTATGGTCACCCTACCCCGGAAGCAATGGTAGAAAGTGCTTTACGCCATATTGACATTTTAGAAAAGTTAAATTTTGATTTAATTAAAATATCCCTCAAAGCCTCAGATGTACCCTTAATGCTGCAGGCTTATCGGTTATTATCCCAAAAGGTAGCTTACCCTTTACATGTTGGGGTTACTGAAGCGGGAACGGTTACCTCAGGTACAATAAAATCCTCAGTAGGTATTGGAACATTGTTAGCCGAAGGTATTGGGGACACCATTCGGGTATCCTTAACTGGGCATCCTGTGCATGAAATTAGGGTTGGTTTTGAGATTCTTAAAGTGTTGGGACTCCGCCAGAAGGGAGCAATCCTAATATCCTGTCCCACCTGCGGGCGGTGTGAAATTAATCTTATCCCTATTGCGGAGCAAATAGAAGCCAAACTTTTGCAAGTGGATAAACCGCTAAAAGTTGCCGTAATGGGCTGTGTGGTTAACGGTCCTGGAGAGGCTAGGGAAGCGGATATAGGGATTGCTGGAGGTAAAGGTGTAGGCTTATTATTTAAAAAAGGTGAGATTATCCGTAAGGTAAAAGAAGAAGAACTTGTTCAAGTACTAATGGATGAACTAGACAAGCTTAACAGTTGAAAATAAGATTATTATAATAATTAATTCTAAGGAGGATTTTCCAGAAGATGCGTGCTTCGCGATTAATGTCACCAACCCTGCGGGAAACCCCGGCGGAGGCCGAGGTAATTAGTCACCAATTATTGTTGCGGGCCGGCTATATTAGGAAATCAGCTGCAGGTGTATATACATATTTGCCACTTGCTTTAAGGGTGATTAGAAAGATTAGTGATATAGTCCGGGAGGAGATGGAAAGTAAGGGGGGTCAAGAAATTACCCTGCCCATCATCCAACCTGCTGAATTGTGGTTAGAATCTGGCCGTTGGAATGTTTACGGGGATGAACTCTTCCGGCTAAAGGACCGTCACGGTAGAGACTTTGCCCTAGGTCCAACTCATGAGGAGATAATCACTGATTTAGTGCGGGGAGAGGTACACTCCTATAAGCAACTGCCCCTGTTACTTTACCAAATTGCTAATAAATATCGTGATGAGCGACGCCCTCGTTTTGGATTAATGCGGGGTCGGGAATTCATTATGAAGGACTTGTATTCTTTTGACCGGGATGAAGCAGGGTTAGATGTAACTTACAACAATATGTATGAGGCATATACTAGGGTATTTACCCGTTGTGGTTTGAATTTTAGGGCGGTGGAAGCTGATTCGGGGGCAATTGGGGGAAATAATTCCTATGAGTTTATGGTTATTGCCGAATCTGGGGAAGCAGCCATTGTTTATTGTGACCAGTGTGACTATGCTGCGAATGTAGAAAAAGCGGAGGCTATAGCCCAGGAGCCTGTTCCGGAAAAATTGGAAGCAATGAGTGAAGTAGCTACTCCGGGGGCAAAAACTATCCAAGAATTATGTGCACTATTAAACATAGCCGCTGAGAAAACAATTAAAACTTTGATTTATCAGACGGAAAAAGGTTTAGTTGTGGCTTTATTACGTGGTGACCGGACGCTGAACGAAATTAAGTTACAGAAGATAGCAGATACCCTTCAGTTACACATGGCCGAGGATTTTGCTATCCACGAATTAACTGGAGCAGAGGCAGGGTCCACCGGTCCAGTAGGACTACCTAAAGGTAAAAAAGCTGCGAAAGAGCAGGAATTGTATCTTGTCGTAGCCGATTTAGAGATAGCTAAACTGATTAATGGCGTTTGCGGGGGGAATAAAACAGACTGCCATTTGACCAATGTTAATTACGAAAGGGATTTTACCGCTGATAAGGTTGCAGATATTCGCATAGTGGAAGTAGGGGAACCTTGTCCGAAGTGTGGTGCGACCTTGCAAACCGCAAGAGGTATAGAGGTTGGACAAGTCTTTAAGTTAGGAACTAAGTACAGCTCGGCTTTAAATGCCACCTTCCTGGACGAAAACGGAAAAAGCATGGAACTGGTAATGGGTTGCTATGGAATTGGGGTAACCAGAACAATGGCTGCAGCTCTTGAACAAAATTTTGATGAAAACGGGATTATCTGGCCGGTGAGCATAGCACCCTACCATGTGGTACTAGTTCCCGTCAGTAATAAAGATGCTGAACAAATGGCTGCAGTAGAAAAGCTGTACCTTGAACTCACTAACCTAGGCGTCGAAGTGGTTTTAGATGATCGCAATGAACGACCAGGTGTAAAATTTAAGGATGCTGACCTAATTGGCTATCCTTATCGGATTACTGTCGGTCCTAAAGGCCTGCAAGAGGGTATCGTTGAGGTGCTTCGGCGCAGAGACGGTGAAAAATGGACACCTCAGGTTGAATCAGCAGCCATAATGGTAGCTGAACTGCTCAAGGATAAATAAAGAGTATAAACTGCTCATGGGTTGGTTATGTTGGGAATAAATTGTATTAATTAAACCAAGTCGCCAATCTGGAGGGGTATTCATGAAGATTGCCACAGTTATCCCAGCTTTTAATGAGGAGCAGACTGTTGGCGGTGTGGTCAGGGTGGTGCGTTCTGTACCTGAACTGAACGAGGTAATAGTAGTATGTGATGGTTGCACTGATTCAACTGCGGAAGTCGCCAAGCAGGAAGGCGCCACTGTTGTAGTATTACCAAAAAATAGAGGTAAGGGAGCGGCGATGTTAGTTGGTGCGGCCCAAACTACTGCCGAGATAATAATTTTTATCGATGCTGACCTTATTGGTCTAAGGCCCCAACACCTGTCGGCGTTGGCCCAGCCAGTTTTGTCAGGAACTGCGGACATGACGGTAGGAATATTCGCCAACGGAAGGTTAGCTACCGATTTAGCTCAACTGGTCGCCCCTTACTTATCAGGACAAAGAGGGCTGCGCAAAGCATTAATCAGCCAAATTGACAATATGGAAGTTGCCCGTTACGGAATTGAAGTGGCCTTGACTAATTATGCCAGGCAGAATGGGTGGAGGGTTCAAAACGTAGAATTAGCGGACCTTACTCATATCATGAAAGAAGAAAAGCTAGGCTTAGTTAAGGGGTTTGGAGCAAGGATGAAGATGTATTGGGAGATCGCTAAGTGCCTTACCCAGTGGTAAAAGTGAGGTGTTAAGACGGTCTCCTTTGCTTTTTGAGACATCTGTTTGGGAGGTTGACCTAGTGGAAAGTTCTACGGCTTCGGTGGCAAAAAAACAAAAAGCGTTTGTCTTTGGCGACTATATACATAAATCTAGCTTGCCTGCAGAACTTAAGGCTGCTTTGCTGCAAGGCTGTGTCCAAAAGGTAGAAATTAGTACGGCTAAACAGTCATGGCGGGTTTATTATCAGTTAGGACAGTTAGTTACAAAATTGTGGCTAGATCAACTGGCTAAAGAAATTTGTAATGAAATTGCTCAGTTACAGACTTTGGAAATCATCCCGGTTTACCGAGAATCAGAGGGGGATTGCCAGGCAATTGTTGATGGTTATTGGCCAGAAATTGTCTACACGGTAAAGAAACTAAGTCCCATAGCTGGAAACTGGCTAGAAGCTACAACTCGGAGCTGGGAGGATGACACCCTTTTCCTTGCGGTGGGTAACAATATTGGTGAAGCCTTTCTACGGGGCAAGGGCTGGCTACAGGAGATAAGTAAGGTCATCGAGCAGGAATTAGGATTCAAGGTTAAGGTGGAGACGCAAGTCAACTCTGAATCCAGACCTGAAGCGACTTGGCTGGCAGAACAGCACCAAGCTGAAACCGAAGCCTTATTGGAAGCTAGAACCCAGGTCACGGGCAAGGCTGGAAATGATACTAAGCCAAAAGTTGCTATACCGGCAGATGGCGTACTCTTAGGTAAGCTAATCAAAGGTGAACCAGTACTGCTTCGGGAATTAATTGATGAAGAAAAAAGTGTAATTGCTCAAGGCAGAATTGTTAATATCGACATCCGGGAATTAAACACAGGTCGCAAGCTGATAACCTTTGATATTACCGATTTTTCCGACTCCCTAAGCATTAAATATTTTGAGGATGAAAAAAAGGCCCGTCTTTCAGAAGAAAGCCTGCTTAAAAAAGGTCTTTGGATCAAAGTAAAAGGTCCGGTCAAATACGACCGATATACCCAGGAATTAACCATGAATGTATATGATATTAATCTTGCTGAATATACCGGTCGAGTAGATAGGGCTGAGCAAAAGCGAGTTGAACTGCATATACATACGAAGATGAGCGCTATGGATGGTGTAAGTAGTGCCGAGGATTTGGTTAGCAGAGCAGCCAAATGGGGTCATCCTGCTGTGGCAATTACTGATCATGGAGTTGTTCAAGGTTTTCCAGAAGCCGCAGAGGCAGGTAGAAAACTAGGCATTAAGGTTATCTTTGGGGTGGAAGGCTATTTACTGGATGATGGTAATCCTATTGTGATTGGAGCTCCAGACCAACCACTATCTGCAGTTGAATATGTAGTCTTTGACTTAGAGACTACCGGCCTATCCTCGGTAAATCACGAGATTATTGAAGTTGGAGCGGTAAAATTAATTAAGGGAGAAATTAGCGAGCGGTTTAGTAGTTTTGTCAAACCACTTCGACCCATACCTTCAGAAATTGTTGAGCTGACTGGGATAACTCAGAATATGGTGCAAGACGCTCCACCCATTGAGGAAGTACTAAGGAAGTTTTTGGATTTTATCGGGGATAAGGTGCTAGTAGCTCATAATGCCGCCTTTGATACCGGCTTTTTACGGACTAAGTTAACCCAACATTTACAGCTTAATTTAGAAAATACTACCTTAGATACCCTTGGTCTGGCTAGGGGACTAATGCCCCACTTAAAAAATCATCGTTTGAAAACACTTGTTCAAGAATTAGGGGTCAGCTTGAATAATCATCACCGAGCGGTGGATGATGCTGAAGCTACTACTAAAATTTTCTTCAAATTATTGGATTTACTTCAAGAACATAAAATAGATACTCTATTAGCAATTAACCAACTGGTTAAAAATATTAATTTAGCACAACTTAGACCATTTCATATTATTATCTTAGTTAAGAATTATGTCGGACTGCGTAATCTCTATAAGCTAATTACCAAAGCGCATTTGGAATATTTTAACCGGACCCCTCGGATTCCGAAAAGTGAACTAATTAAGCACCGGGAAGGCTTAATTATTGGTTCTGCCTGTGAAGCCGGACAATTAATCAGAGCTTATCTGGATGGAGCAGGAGCAGAGAAACTTTTAGAAATAGCCAAATTCTACGATTATCTGGAAATTCAACCTCTGGCCAATAACCAGTTCATGGTGAAAAATGGCCAGGTCGCTGATTGGAATGGCTTGAGAAAAATTAACCTAAAGGTTGTAGAAATAGGTGATGAGCTAAAAATACCGGTGGCAGCCACTGGGGATGTGCACTTTTTAGAACCTCATGATGAAATTTACCGTCGAGTTTTAATGGCAGGCAAAGGCTTTGAAGATGCTGATGACCAAGCTCCACTCTATTTCCGCACAACTGATGAGATGCTGGAGGAGTTTAGTTATTTAGGAGCAGATCGGGCTAGGGAGGTGGTAATTACCAACCCTAGAGCTATTGCCGAAATGGTGGAGGAAATAAAACCTATTCCTGATGACCTTTTCACCCCGGTGTTAGAAGGGTCAGAGGAGCAGATTATCAACATGACTTATGAAACTGCGCGTAGATTGTACGGGAAAGAGCTTCCCGAAATTGTACAAAAACATATCGATAAAGAACTTAATTCCATAATTACTAATAAGTTTGCCGTGCTCTATTTGATAGCCCAGAAGCTGGTTAAAAAGTCTAACGATGACGGTTACTTAGTGGGTTCACGAGGTTCAGTAGGTTCATCTTTTGTAGCCACCATGACCGGAATTACCGAAGTAAACCCTTTGCCACCCCACTATTTATGCCCTAATTGCCAGCATAGTGAATTTATAACTGACGGAACATTTGGCTCAGGGGCAGATATGCCGGATAAAGACTGCCCCCAATGCAGTACAAAATATAAAAAAGATGGCCATGATATTCCTTTTGAAGTTTTTCTAGGGTTCGAAGGGGATAAAGTGCCAGATATAGACTTAAACTTTTCCGGCGATTATCAACCTAAAGCCCACAAATACACAGAGGAACTTTTCGGGTCAGGGAATGTGTTTCGGGCAGGTACTACGGGAACTATTGCTGAAAAGACAGCGTTTGGTTTTGTTAAAAAGTACTTTGATGAACGTAAACTGGTTAAACGTAATGCTGAACTTGGTCGCATAGTGGCAGGCTGTACTGGGGTGAAAAGAACTACCGGGCAGCATCCCGGAGGGGTTATGGTTATTCCAAATTATTGTGATGTCCATGACTTTACACCTTTACAACACCCTGCGGATGACAAAAAATCCGGGATTATTACCACTCATTTTGATTATCATTCCATCAGCAGCCGACTAGTTAAGCTGGATATTCTAGGACATGATGATCCCACAGTAATTCGCATGTTAGAAGACTTAACCGGGATTGATGCCAAAACCATCCCTTTAGATGAGCCCCAAGTATTACAACTTTTTTCGAACACTCAATCTTTAGGTGTGACGCCAGAACAAATTCGTTCCACAATGGGTACCTACGGAATCCCAGAATTCGGGACCAAATTTGTCCGGCAAATGCTTGAAGATACCAAACCAAAGACTTTTTCCGAGTGTGTGCGTATTTCCGGTTTTTCTCACGGGACTGATGTATGGCTAAACAATGCCCAAGATTTAATTAGAAATGGTACCTGCCGTCTTTCCGAAGCCATTTCAACTCGGGATGATATTATGATTTTCCTTATTTTTAAAGGGCTTAAGGAAAAGCAAGCTTTTAAGATTATGGAAGGGGTACGCAAAGGAAAAGGGGTTAAGCCCGAGGATGAGGAGGCTATGCGCAGTAACCAGGTTCCAGAGTGGTATATTGAGTCTTGTAAAAAAATTAAATACATGTTCCCCAAAGCCCATGCTGTGGCCTATGTAATGATGGCTTTTCGGATTGCTTATTTTAAGGTCTACTATCCAGAACCCTTCTATGCAACTTATTTTACCGTCCGAGCAGATGAATTCGATGCCGAGTTAATAGTTCAGGGCCCAGAGGTAATTATTCAACATATCGAAGAAATAGAAGCCAAAGGAAACGCTGCCAGTACCAAGGAAAAGAACCTTTTGACTATTTTAGAAGTTGCTTTAGAAATGTATATGCGAGGGATTACTATGGCCAGAGTGAGCCTGGAAAAATCTCACCACAGCAAGTTTCTGATTACTGAGGAGGGTGTTTTGCCACCCTTTGCAGCCCTCCAGGGTGTAGGAGAAACTGCAGCAAAAAATATAAGTCAGGCTAGGGAAGATACCTACTTTGAATCTGTGGAAGATTTACGGGCCAGAGCTAGACTAAGTAAAACAGTTTGTGAGACGTTGGAAAAACACGGTTGCTTAAAAGGATTAGCCTCAACTACCCAAATGGAGCTTTTTTAATAAAAACTTATATACAAATATTCCTTAGGTTTTTGCAGGAATTTTCTGAAACCAAGGCGAAAATATTAGCAAATAGCTCTAATGTTTTCTGGCTAATGGTTAATATTTAGGAAGTTATAAAGGAAGGGGCGAGAATTATGGAATTAGATGCGCTGTTTATTTGCAAAAATGGTCAGGAAATAACTCTACGGCCTGCTGTTCCGGAGGACGCCTCGGAAATTATTGAAACCATTAATTCAGTAGCTCTGGAAAGAAGCTATATCCTAACAGAACAGTTTAAAAAGACTGAACTTGATGAAAAACAGTATATTGCGGAAATGGATACTACTAAAAACCTGTTACTGGTAGCTGTTGCAGATGGTCAGGTTATCGGCGGGTTAGGAGCACACCAAGCTAGTAGTGGCAGACATTTCAAGACTGCCCATGTTTGCGAAATTGGACTGCATTTAATAAAGCCATACCGAGAGCAGGGTATTGGGGGCAAAATGCTAGAATATGCCTTGGAATGGGCAAAAGCTCATGGGTATAAGAAACTGGATGCTTGTATTTTTACCAGTAATAAGCGTTCATTGAATTTATTCCGCAAGTTTGGTTTTGTGGTGGAAGGCAAAAGAGCGAAACAATTTAGAATCGGTAATGAGTATATTGATGAAGTAATTATGGGAAAAATACTGTAGGGACTGGATACTTCTTGCCAACCATTAGGTTTTGTGGTATACTATGGTCGTTGCAGTAGCTAAACTAGTGTGCTGGTAGTAAGAGTGGGTGGAGTGCCCACTCTTTCATATTGCAAATATGCAGTTATTAGAATTCAACCAAGCTTACATACAGTATAAGTACCTTCCACCTTTGGCAAGAATAGGTTTAAGAGCTCAAGAACAGCAAGAGATAGGATAGGTTAAACCTCAAGGAGATGATTTGGTGACCAAGAAAGACATTCCTACAATGGTAGAAGAGCTGGTGTTACCTATTGCCCAGGAAATTGGTTTAGAACTGGTGGAGGTGGAGTTTGTTAAAGAAGGGCCCTACTGGTATCTAAGAGTTTTCATAGACAAGGATGGGGGCGTAGAAATCGAGGATTGCAGTCTGGTATCTCATAAACTGGATCAGCTTCTGGATGAACTAGATCCTATCCCGCAAGCGTATATGCTGGAGGTTTCTTCACCTGGCTTAGATAGAATCCTCAAGAAACAGGCTGATTTTATAAAATATGCTGGTCGTTTAGTTCGAGTTAAAACCTTTGCTCCTATCGATAACCAAAAAGAGTTTATAGGTGAACTAAAAGGCCTGGAAGGTGATGATATCGTTTTAACCGTCAATGGCAGTCAGGTTGGAATTCCCCGTGAAAAGGCTGCATCCATCCGACTGGAAATAGAATTTTAAGGGAGGTTAAGGAGGACTAAAAATGAATATGGAGTTCATCGAAGCCCTAGAGGATTTAGAAAGAGAAAAGGGCATAGCTATGGAAGTTTTGTTGGAAGCAATTGAGGCCGCCCTTATTTCGGCTTATAAAAGGAACTTTGGTTCCCTTCAGAACGTAAGGGTACAAATTGAGCGCACAACAGGTGAAGTCAAAGTTTATGCCCGCAAGACTGTTGTAGAGGAAGTTCTAGACCAAAGGGCTGATATCAGTCTAAATGATGCCCGGAAACTGGATCTCCGTTATGAGCTAGAGGATATTGTGGAAATCGAAGTAACCCCCAGAGACTTTGGCCGAATTGCTGCCCAAACTGCCAAACAGGTGGTTGTACAGCGGATTAGAGAAGCGGAACGTGGTCTAATCTATGAGGAATTTGCCAACCGAGAAGGGGATATTGTTACAGGGATTGTGCAACGTTATGAACAAAAGAATGTCTTAATCGACCTTGGAAAAATTGAAGCTGTCCTTCAGCCCTCAGAGCAGACCAATGTCGAGGAGTATCGGACTGGGGATCGAATTAAGACTTATATTATCGAAGTTAAAAAAACAACCAAAGGACCCCAGGTCTTGGTCTCCCGTACCCACCCCGGATTATTAAAACGTCTTTTTGAATTAGAAGTCCCAGAGATTTACGATGGGATTGTGGAATTAAAGGGAGTAGCCAGGGAAGCGGGTTCGCGCTCTAAGATAGCAGTATACTCAGCAGATGAGAATATTGATCCTGTAGGTGCTTGCGTAGGACCTAAAGGCTCAAGGGTACAAACGGTAGTGAGTGAACTACGCGGAGAAAAAATTGACATAATTCGCTGGAATTCAGAGGCTGCTGAATTTGTAGCTAGTGCCTTAAGCCCTGCCAAAGTCGTTTCTGTGCAGATTCATGAGGACGAAAAAATTGCCCGGGTGGTTGTCCCTGATTATCAATTATCCTTGGCAATTGGCAAAGAGGGTCAGAATGCACGGCTGGCAGCAAAACTGACTGGCTGGAAAATAGATATTAAAAGTGAGTCTCAAGCCTTCGGCGAAGGTTAATTTAAGGGGATAGATATGGTAAAAGTGCGCAAGGTCCCTCAGAGAATGTGTGTTGGTTGTCAGGAAATGAAAGCTAAGAAAGAGCTAATCCGAATTGTAAAAACTCCGGAAAATACCATTGAAATTGACCCAACGGGTAAAAAAAATGGCCGGGGTGCCTATATATGCCTAAATGCAGATTGCTTAAAAAAAGCAATTAAGGCCAAAAGACTAGAAAAAGCTTTCCAACAGCAAATAGACCCGGAAGTTCTGCAACAAATTGCGGAGAGGTTGGTGAGCCAATAGGTGCAGGAAAGATTTGTAACTATGTTAGGCTTTGCCCAAAGAGCTGGCAAAGTATCGTCTGGAGAGTCGGCAGCCCAAGCTATGCTGCAAAAGAAACGTGGATTTTTAGTTATTTTGGCGCAGGATGCTTCGGAGCGGACCAGGAACAGCTACATCAACCGTTGTGCGGAAGCAGGAATTCCATGTATTGTTACAGGTTCACAAATTAGCTTAGGTGAGATTATCGGCAGGTCTCCGCGTTCGGTGATAGTTGTGACTGATAAACATTTTGCGAAGGTTTTACTAGAAGTCTTGGAAATAAAACAAAGCTTGAAGTTCTGAAAAACGGGGGTGAATTAATGGGTAAATTAAGAGTGTATGAATTAGCTAAAGAGCTAGGCTTAGAGAGCAAAGCTTTGATTAACTGGTTAGCCAATATGGGTATGGAAGTTAAAAATCATATGAGTACTCTTGAGGATGACCTAGTGGTAAAGTTACGGGAACGGGCAAAGGGTGGCGGCAAGGATAAAGGTAAAGAACATGCTGAGCGTGATAAGCAGGTTGTAAAAACAGACCAAAGGCCACGACCTATTCAAGGTGACAGAACCCAAGTTGATCGACCTCAAGGTGATCGTCCCCAAGGCCAGTGGCAAAATCGGCCCCAGGGTGACCGACCTCAGGGTGAACGTCCCCAAGGCCAGTGGCAAAATCGGCCCCAGGGTGACCGTCCTCAAGGAGATCGTCCTCAAGGTCAGTGGCAAAACCGGCCCCAGGGTGACCGCCCTCAAGGAGATCGTCCCCAAGGTCAATGGCAAAACCGGCCCCAGGGTGACCGACCTCAGGGTGACAGGCCTCAAGGTCAGTGGCAAAACCGGCCCCAGGGTGACCGACCCCAAGGTGACAGGCCTCAAGGTCAGTGGCAAAATCGTCCACAAGGTGATCGTCCTCAAGGTGACCGTCCTCAAGGTCAGTGGCAAAATCGTCCACAAGGTGAT
>JBAQLS010000041.1:0-41841 GCA_049302075.1 Carboxydocellales bacterium
TGTCCCAGGCGCTGATGACTAGCGACAAAGGGTTTGACATGTGGCTGAGTTACATGAATGCGTGGTATAACCTGAATATCGACCATGTTCAGTTCAATGTGGTCAGTACGGAGGAAATGAAGGAAGCCCAGGAAAAACCAGAAGAGCACGAGGATCTTATTGTCAGGATAGCTGGTTTCAGTGCGAAGTTCAACAACCTGGCCGAATATACCCAGGATTCCATCATTGCCCGTACGGAGCAGGAACTGGGTTAGATAGCCAACCAAATCCAGTAAATAAAAGGAGTAGTGAACTATGGCGACATGCAGGAACTGTGCGCATGGGTGGAATTCGGATAATCCGATGATAGGCATATGTACAGCAAATACCACAAAACTAGGTGATGGCATCACTAATACGGCAATTAACGGGAAACCCATAGACATGAATGCCGAAGCATGTGATGAGTTTTTGGATAAGAAAAAGGTAGACCGAAACCAAAGGTTGAAGAAGGGCTTCTAAATGAGGTATAGTCCTGAGCCTAGGGATGATAATACCCTTGGATCAGGACTATTGTTTTATTGGAATAGATGAGAATGTATCCCGTTTTGGTAAATGGTTATAATTTACACAATTATATATTTAGGCACGTATCTAATGGTAGTACTACCGAGGGCTCTTTTATCGAGCAGTTTCGTAAATGGGTACAGTTAATTGGTCAAAAAAAACCAGAGACAACCTTTCGGTTATCTCTGGTTTTATAGCTAAATTATTAGCCGATAATTCTTGCGGCTTCTTCTGCATCATGATCCATAACATACTGGATACCGGTAATTTCGGAAGCCTCTTTGGTTAAGGAGAAGATATCGTCCCTGGTAATGTAATCTAGGCCAAACTTGCGGGAGCCACACATAAACTGACGGAGTCCCTGAGCCAGACGCTCAAAATAGGTGTAGACACCGATTGCACCAACTGGTAGCTTGTCAAAATCAGCACCAAGCTGATTTTTTAGTTCGGAAGCATAGATAAAGACTTGATCAACATTTTCGCCATATTTTTTGTATTCGTTAGGTACTTTCCCTGCTTTAATAGCTGCTCCCACAGTTTTACCCACCATAGCGGCAGTTAGTGGGGAACGGGCCATGCCAATCGCCTTAACATAAGGCGCCGACATCGCTAGACCCTTAAACATATGATCCTCTAAAGTAAAGCCTCCGGCAATAGCAACCTTAGGTACAAAGGCGCCTTTTTCCGCCAGGCGATCCAGATATTTTGTGAGCAAGGCTTGAATATAAACGGTAGGAATACCCCATTCATTCATCATCCTCCATGGGCTCATGCCCGTACCTCCACCTGCACCATCCACAGTGAGCAGGTCGATTTTAGCATCCGAGGCAAATTTCACCGCTCGGGCCAAGTCCGCAGCCCGATAGGCACCTGTTTTCAGGAAAACATATTTTGCTCCGGCATTCCGTAATTCCGCTACTCTGGCATGGAAACCATCTTCGCTAACCATCCCTACTCTGGAATGTCTCTCAAACTCCGCAAAGGCTCCAGCTTTATAGGCTTTTTGAACCTCGGGGTTTTCTGGGTTTGGTAAAACTATATAACCACGTTTATAAAGCTGTTGGGCTCGTTCTAGGGAGTTTAGTTTTACCTCTCCACCAATATCTTTGGCCCCTTGGCCCCATTTTATTTCGACAATCTCCACACCCAGCTTTTGGATAGCGTATTCCTGGATACCTAGTTTAGTGTCCTCCACATTGGCTTGGACGGCAATAAAACCCTGGCCAGTTTGCCAATTCTGGAAATCCTTAATTCGCTTCTCTAGATTGGGTGACTTAACTACCCGACCATTTTTGATTTCCGAGTTGGGATCCATGCCCACTACGTTTTCCCCAATAACAATGCCTACACCGGAAATAGCAGCACCTGCAGCTAAGTGATCCCAGTTATCTGCGGCAACATTGGTGGAGCCCATGCCGGCGATGACGATAGGTAAACGCAGCGGAATTTCTCCGTACGCTCCCACTGCAGTCTCTAAATTAACTGCGGGGAATGTCGCTACATCTGAGTTAGCGGCTAAGCCTTGTGCCCCAACAGCAGTTCCGGCGATATTAAAGTGAGAGTAATCCACTGGGTATTCCTTCTCTGAGGCTGCGGTGATTTTACCAAAAGGTTGAGGGTAAAGGATTTCTTTCCCCCGGACAGAGGATTTTCCGATTTCACACAGACCGGCACAACCGTCTAGGCAGGTTACACACATCCCACTAAAGGGGCAGTTACTGTCTCCTGTGCGTAGCTTGGTCATTGTTGCTGCTGAAGCGTTTGTTCCCTTACTAAAAGTCATTTTTTTACCTCCTTATTCTTTTCTATATTGTTTAGGTTAAATAACTTAATGCAATTTGGAAATATAAATTTATCATTCGCTATTTATTTGGATTTACCTTCTAAATAATTGTGTAAATTGTATTTTCTGATTATATGTCAATATTTTGAGAACTTGCATACTCTTCCGGTAAATTATTTTCATACAGCACATTTATTTCGCTATATGTTATATTTTGCGTAGCATTTCCAACGCCTTTATTGTATAATACTAAGTAATAATTTCGTTTTTACTACATATTTTAATGAGGTGATGTAAAATGTTTAAGCGGCTGTTTTTTTTCCCCAAAGATAACCTGGTGGTTGTAGTGCCCTTGTTACTGGTGGTTGGTTTCATTACTGGTTTGTTTGTGGATACAACTCCGTTAAAAAAGTTCATTTTGCCGGTAACAGTACTAATGATTTATCCCACAATGATTGGTTTTCAACCTAGCCAGCTGCTTAAAAAGTCCCATGGGAAGCTGGTGCTGGTCTCTTTAGCAATTAATTTTCTGATAGTTCCCGTACTGGCCTATATTATCGGTTCCACTCTACTCAGCAGTGACCCTCAGTTATTTGCAGGCTTAGCCATTTCCGCCCTGTTGCCTACCAGTAATATGACTGTGGCCTTCACCATGTTAGCCAAAGGTAATGTCTCCGCAGCAGTAAAGCTTACCGTGATCAGCTTAATAATGGGCTCAATTCTAGCCCCCTGGTATCTATTAGTGATGGTCGGTAAGTATGTACCTATTGATCCCATAACCACCATGAAGACTATTGCTTTTGTGGTATTTATTCCAATGATACTAGGAGTATTAAGCTATAAATCCTTGTTGACCAAGTACTCACCTGAACAATTTAACAAAAAAATAAAGCCTTATTTGCCAGCTTTTAGCGCCTGGGGCATGGTTTATATAATGTTTACCAGTGTCAGTATGAACGCCGAACGGATTACCGGACGCTGGGATTTAGTGGGGGTGGCGCTACTCGGACAAGTGGTGTTTTATGTCATTAACTATGGACTAGCAACTACAGTAGCCAGCAAGCTGTTTAACCGGGAAGACGGTTATGCCCTGGTTTATGGTACAGTATTGCGTAATCTCTCCATTTCCCTAGGATTAGCCGCAACCTCTTTTGGTCCCAATGCTGCGTTAATGGTTACCATCGCCTTTTTACTCCAACAACAGGGGGCAGCCTGGTTTGTTAAATTAGATGAAAAATTTCACTTTTTTAGCAACCCCCAAACTAGTCTGGGCAAGTAAGTGCTAGTCATGGCTAGTCATGGCAAGAAAATTAGCTAATGCAGGCAGTTAGTTTACCAGTTTACGAATTCTTTGATAACTAATTACTAATAATAACCCGCCAAAGACCACCAGAACAGTTATCGAGGTTAAAATATCCGTGATCCTATAGTCCTTAGTCATTATGGCTAAGAGGCTGCTTAGAGCCCAGCCTTGGGGAGTGATTAAGGCTAGAGAGCTGACTAGTCCGGGTGGTTGCATAAAACTCCAAAAACACCCCCCCAGAATACTAGTGAACAGGGCTAACATGGGTGCCCCTGATTGTAGTTGCGCTGGGGTGTTAAATATTGAGGAAAAAAACATTCCTAACCCAGTTACCGCTAGAATATAAGCTGCTAGGATCAGAACTTGCAAATACGAGCTTAAAAGATTAAGCTTAAAAACTAACTTGATAAGCATTGCAAATATAATGACATGGGTTGTGGCAACCAAAAATAAAGCAATTATATTCGCTATATAAACTCTACCCAGTAAATCAGGAACTAACACCAATCTTTTTAAAGTTGAATTATTGCGTTCCTCAATTAACCAACTGCAGTTAAACAACATTAGCAGCATGACAAACATAATCAGCATACTTATTGAGGTAGAAGTGATCACCGGGATAGGTTGTCTGGCAGTTTTAGCAGCCACCGTACCCTTTAGTTCTTGATATTCCAGCTTAAGTAAAGGTTCAGGTTCCCACAGGGAATCTGCATAGCCCCAGGCCTTGTCCCAAAGGTCTGGGGTTTTGTTTTGATGCTTTAAACCATATTGGCCATATACTTGGACCACCCAATTCGCTGCTGAAGAATTAGCTGCTATTCTAATAACCTCACTAGCCAACATTTCCTGAATTATCCCATAGGATAAGGAGTTGGGAGACTTATAGAGCATTATCCCTTCATCAATGTGCTCATTTAAGATGGCTTCCTTCAAGCCCTGTTTAATTACAAAAGCAACCTCCACTTGATAATTTTCTACCAACTCCACTGCTTTAGACTCATCCACTTGAATTACCCTAATACCCGGCTTATGAGTTAACCGCTCCACTATCAACCGGGAGTAATCGCTCTGGTCATTATCTACCACCGCTACAGGGATGTTGGGGTTTTGTTGTTGGTAATTTTGAGCGCTGCCAATTAACAAAGTAAAAACCAGAGGAATTATCAGCATTGCCCCTAGGAATACTTTATCTGCAAACACCAGCTTTAGTTTAAATAAAACCAACTGTAACATTTCGGCCATTATCTCCTCCAAGCCAGGGCGAATACACCTGTTGCACCCATTAGCAGCACAATACCTATCATTAACAACCCTAAAACTTCATTAGTAACTACTACTGACCCGGCACCAGAAAATAGCTTTAGAAACCCGGCCATTGCCCACTTATTATAGGTAAAATTACTCAGCACTTTAATTACCTTAGGCATTGCCATTAGTGGATAAATATTCCCTCCAATAACGGCTAGAATAAGTGTCCCCAAATAGCCTATTAAATCGGCGGTTTGGGTAGTTGGGGAGATTGCAGCCACAAAAATTGACCAGGCCGAAACAGCAAAAGCTGATAATGCCACTACTAAAAGAGTATTAACCACTGCTCCCCCCAGATAATTCCCAAAGACCAAGCCGGTGGTAATCAGCATTACCGTTATTTGGGATACCACTAACAGATAGCAAGCACAAAATTTACCCCCAATTAGCCAGTATATTTTTACTGGCGAAGCCTTAAACCTATCCCTAAGCCCCGAAGCCTGTTCTATAATTAGGGATTTCATACTGCTTATACCTAAAAAAGTAGCAAAAATCACCATAAGGGCAGCAGTGAAATACTCAGCAGCATTAACATCGGGAATGGCCGAGACTGTCTTTTCGGTAAAAATTCGATTTCTGCCGAAGGAATTAAGGGTGAATTTATATAAGGATTGCTGTAATTGCTGTTCTTGAAGCTCGGGGCTTCCACCGCCCCATTGAGTGAACCGCAAAACGGTGATTACACCGCTTTGACCTGCTGATACCAAGTTAGTGGCACTAATTAATTGGTTTTTAATTAAATCTGAAGCCGCCTGTTGGGACTTATTGCCAATATAGATCAGGGGTGCGTTTTCTCCCCGGTAAATACTGTCGATAAAATTAGGGGGGAGAATAATTATCCCAGCAATGTTATTCGCCTTTAACATTCCAAGGGCAGAGCCCTGGTCAGTGTGCAGTATATGGATATAATCCCGAAGATAACTTACTGACTCAAACTGCTGAACAATTAATTTCGCCGTAGCAGACTTATCCTGATCAACAATGGCTAGGCTAAACTTCTCACTAAAGCGATCATTGGATAAGTATGGGGAAAAAGCTTGGATAAACAGCCAGATAAACAAAAAAGGCAGCGTGAAATACATTATAACAGCTACCCGATCTGTCCAAAAGCTTTTTAGTTCATATTTAATTATTGTAAATAAAACCATTACTTAATCCACCCCAAAAATAAAGGAAGGAGCCACAAGCTCCCTCCCATATTGTTAACTACTGGGCAAAGGGCATAATCAAAGCTTGATTCTTAATCATAAAACCTTGGATACCTGCTTGGATTTCTTGCTGTATCTGCATAAGTTCTACGTCAGACACATTAGCCAAATCTACCGAATTATTGACGTCCAGCTTTGGCATCACTAATTTTGTGCCAAATTCATCCTTACCCTTGATGGTGACTTTCAAACTAGGTCCGTTTTTGCTTTCCTCGGGAGCCTGAGCAAATTTTAACTCGATAACGGAATCTGTTTGCTTACTCTTATCTTTATCATTATCCACAATTGTTGTTTTCATGGACCCGGTAAATTTCTGGGGGGTCTCTTGTTCAATCTGGCCGCTAAACATTATATCCACCTGTTGTTTATTGCCATCTTTCGTTACGGTATAACCGGTATCAAACTGCATTAACTGTTTTTCCTTACCTGCGATGATTTCTTTGGTAGTCACAGCTAACGTTCCTTTGGTGGTCAGGGCATTTTCCGGTTTTGTAGTGTATTGGATGTCAAACACGTCAACTTTGGTGGGTTCTTCACTTCGAATGTTAACTAGGTAATTTTTCCCTTTATCCTGACTTAACCAACTGGCAGTTCTGATTAATACTTTACTTGTCGACTCTGCAAAAGATATTTTTCGATCGAGAATATTATCATCAGCATCAACCAGAAGGGTCATTTTAACCCCATCTGGCATTTTTAATTGCTGCAGATTCTTATCCAGGTCTTGATTGAATTGCTTCAAGCTTGCTTTAATTTCATCCTTACTTTTCTCTTTAATTCCTTGATTCTCTAAGCTATTACCACTATCCTCCATTAATTTAATCCAGGTCTTTTGTTTGTTATAAATCAAGTCTAATAGTTTCTCGTCATTCTGCATTTTTCCAGCGAATTTTTTTAACAATTCCTTGAATTGGCTCTCCGATAGAGTGAGGGTAATTTCCCGGGCCTTAATTTTGGTTTCTCCCTCTACAAAAGTAGTTTTTTGCGAAGTAAATTGGCTATCTATAAGGCTATCCGCATACAAATTACCATACTCTTGCAGGAGGTAATCAACATCCTGTTGGGAAATTTTTAAAGCGTCGGCATAGTCACTATAGGTAACCAACCGTTTGGGTAACCGAGGTATGCCAAACTTGGTTTGGAGTTTGTCGCGATCTTTTAAGTCAGCATAGCCATATTTCTTATAGATTGCAGGTATTCTTAAGGCTAACTTATTCTTATCGGTAAAATACTCCATTCCTATAAGGTTATTGCCCCCCACAGCCAAATCAACTTTACTATAGAGTTGTTGATTTTTCATATCTTGGGCAGTATCGGCGATAATTTTACTGTTTTTTAACACATCCAGAAGGATTGCGGCAGTGGGATCTGGTGGCACAATCCCAGATAAATCTGCTGAGATTTCAATTTTAGAATTGACGGTATTCTCCAGATAGGGTTTGATGTATTTATTTTGGTAACCATCATACGCTTTCTGCAAACCTTTGGTTAGGTCAACCATGCCTTTAGTTTCAGCCTCCAAATATACCTGCTTGTCACTCTTAAAGAAGTCTAGTGCGGTGTAAGCATAGGCACTTCCAGCCACTAGCAATAAAACAACGAGGGCGGATATTACCAAGATAGTCTTTTTACCACCTTTCACTGGGGGTGGGGTAACAGTTTCCGCTGGGGTTTGGTCTAGATTTGTCTCCATTCATCTCTCTCCTTTACTTTTATGGTGGGTACTTTATATTCCCACTGTATTTTTTGACCTGCCAAGTAACTCTTTAGCTCATCAGGCGTACCAACAGCTTGCAGCATACCTCCCTGAAGAATTGCCAATCTGTCGCATAGCCATTCTAACTCCTCAAGATAGTGGCTGGTATAAATAATAGTACAACCCTGACTACTGAGCTGTTTAACTGTTTTTAGAATATCCTGTCTAGACTGAACATCTACCCCTGTAGTTGGTTCATCCATAATCAGAATTTCCGGGTGGTGGAGCAAGGTGACCGCGATATTCAACCTACGTTGCATCCCCCCGGAATAGCTTTCCACAGGGTCGGTTATCCTCTCCCGAAGTCCGACAATATCTAGCGTTTCCTCAATTCTTTGCTGAAGTACTTTACCTTTCAACCCATAAACATTACCCCAGAAATTAAGATTGTCCAGACCACTTAGCCTGGTGTACAGGGCAATCTCCTGAGGTACTAGCCCAATTAGCTTTTTAATTGGGGAGCTATGAGTTAGTAGATTATGGCCCTGAATAATAATCTCTCCGCTGGTCGGCCTGGTTACCGTTGCAAGAATGGATAGTAGTGTGGATTTACCAGCACCATTAGCTCCCCAAAGGCCAAATATTTCACCATGATTGATGTGGAAACTAATATCCTTGAGGACTAGGTTCTGACCATATTTTTTTATTAGATGCTTTACTTGGATAAAGTTTTCGGCTGACATTTTTACTCCTGCTCTATAATTTGAGTATTTATATCCTTATTGCCTTATATTTGACACTTTTCTACCAATTCCTGCTTCTGACATTTATTGCTATGTAAAGTATAGAGGCTTTCCCCATAATTTATAACTAAATCCCGCTGATAAATTTGCCGTTGCCATTGCTCAGGGATGCCCTGCTCACCATAATAAGCACCTGCTAACTATCCATATACTGCCCCGGTAGTGTCCGCATCATCGCCTAGATTAACTGCTAGCAGAGCCACTTCCCGAAAAGAATTGCTATGATAAAAGGCCCATAATGCCGCTTCTAGGGAAGCAACCACATAACCTGAGCCTTGAATTTCCGGAGGATTACGCCGTTTAAATGAACCAGTAGCGATTTGGGCAATTAGTGGGTGCAGGGGGGACTGCTGCCAAATGCTCGGAACTAGTTCAAAGCTGGCTGCTAATAGCTCTGCTTTGGGATAACCCAGCACAGCACCTACAATTAACGCCCCCAAATACCTGCAGGCATCCACACAAAGGTCGGTTCCATGGGTTGTTAAAGAGCTTTCGCCTGACTTATTAATAGCTTCCGTTCCAAAGCTTCCCGTACAGTGTTACCAATAGCAAAACACTTCCCGGTAGAACTTAAGTAACCGTCCAGGTACCAGCGTAGGTATCGATCCAGTTGATCCATAGCATCAAAGCCTCGCCGCTCCACTAAACTTTCTGCTAGACACAGGGCCATAGAGGTATCGTCAGTCCATTGCCCTGCTGCAAGTCCAAATACTCCTCCCCCGACTAAGTCATTGACCGGACTAAAAGTGCCAGGTTTTTTAAACTCTAAGGGAACTCCCAGAGCATCTCCCACCGCTAAACCCAAAAGGCTTCCCCGGTAGCGTGCAATAACCTCCAAGTGGTACTCCTCCATTCTGGTAGATTACTATTTTTCTCCAATAATAAACAGCTCCAAGGGTTTCTAAGACCCAAGCAGGCTGTTGAAAAACCCGTATAGCGCGGAAAAAGAATTGACAAGGCCGCAGGCGTACTGCTGTACGTTGAGGACCTTGTCAATTCTTTTGACAAAGCTAGACGGGGAATTTCAACAGCCTGCAGTCTACCTTTGATAGTCTGGCAGACTCGCTTGTTTAAATAACTTAATAAAGTTTAACACAAACTGCAGCTCTTTTTCATTCATATGACAAATTACCCTCAATATTGCCTGAACGTTGGGCTGATGTAGTAGTTCCCGTAGTTCCATACTAAAGGCGGGGAGCATTGCTTCCAGATTTTCATTGTCCAAAACAAAGAAGCAGGGGGAAACACCTAGTACTCCGGCAACCTTTTCAATACTCTTAAAGGATGGCTGCACCTTCCCTTGCTCAATTTGGGCTATAAGTCCTGGCGAAACTGAGGCCTTATCAGCTAAGGCTGCTTGAGTCAAACCCTGTTCCTCTCTGATTAACTTAAGTTTAAGCCCCAGAGCGGAGTTCTCTGCCAGCAAAACTGTTTCCGGAACCCCTAGCACCTGAGCTAGTTTCTTAATGGTGGAAACAGCTGGCATTGTTTTATTCTTCTCAATTTCAGTTAAATAGGCAACAGAGAGCTGCATCTCCTGGGCTAGGGTGGATATGGTTATGCCTTTTTTCTCCCGGGCAAAATGCACCCGGTCACCAAAACCAAGTCCTGGACCCTCCATGGACATTTCAACAATAGCTTCTCTGGGAACATGCAGCACAATCGCAATCTTATCTAGCGTTTTTAGAGAAGGTCTTTTGGCACCTCTTTCCAATTCACTTAAGTAAGAAGGAGAAATACCGGCCTTCTCGGAAAATTCCACTAGATTATAACCCCGCTCCTCACGCAATGAGCGAATGTGTTCTCCCTTAACTTTCACTATTACCGCCTACCTCATCATTGAACTAATAATTACTCATTTAGTCTATCTAATATGCAATCCGGTGTCAATATCTCTGATAGGCAGGCACTTAAGACACTACTTTTTGTCGGGTCGCTTAGTAGGTTCACAGGTCCCCTGTGAGGAATTTTTCCCTCAGCCCCCACCTCTGGAAAGTAGCAGAAATAAGGTTATGCCTAAAAGTATGGCCCCAAGGTTCTCTAAAATTCTATCCATTTTACCCTCCCTAGTTTTCTGCCGGTACAGCTATTTTTCCACCGGACCTGACCAGTTAATCATTCCCCCACTAAGGTTAAACACTTGGTTAAACCCCTGACTTACAAGGTACTTAGAAGCTTGGGCACTTCTATCCCCAGAAGCACACACCACCACAATCTTCTGAGTTTTATCTAATTCCCCTATGCGCTTAGGCAGTTCACCTATGGGAATCAGCTTGGCACCTTTTAGGTGTCCGGCTTGATATTCATAACTTTCCCTTACATCTAGAATTATTTGTTTATCCTGATTACCCAACATAGTTTGCAGATCACCTCCTGAAATGTCTGTATAACTACCTCCAGGGGCATTTGAGCCCGGACTAGAAGAAAAATTTGCTGAACCATCTGTGCCTTTTGCACAGCCTGATACCACTAACGCGGACAAACCTATAACTAACAGTCCCATTAATATTTTATTTACCATACCTACTTTTCCCCTCTCACACCAATAAAAATCGGTTGTTATACAGAAGCATTACTAAAATTACTAAGGTAGCCACACCTAGAATTAGCTTATTCCCAGTATTGCCATTCTTAGCTACTAAATAATAAGATACAAGCAGAAGTACTCCAGTCAGGCCATAGAACCAATTTTTATAAGTTGACAGCGACCCTAATGCTGCAAATCCAACACCACTTAAACCTAGTGATGCAAATACAAGTGGTCCCAGTCAGGTTATACAAGCCAAAAAAGCGGAAATCACCGAACCTACTGTGGTTAATTTTTCTTTCACCGTCACCCCTCCCCTCTCGCTCGCTCTCTATGTTCATATTATAATGTTACGTCGTTTCGCTGTCCATACATTTTGCATAATTTTATACAAAATAAAAGAGCGCGAAGCCGGTGCACTAATTTATATCCGGAATTGAATCTCAAAGGCGCCTTAACCTGTCTACAAAGCTTACCTTGGATTCTCAACAGCCTGAGGCGGTTGAATACTCACTTTTGCCTAAACTCCCAGCTGGATCTTCAAATATCTGCAATAACAAAGACCTCAAGCAGGCTGTTGAAAAACCCGTCTGGCTAGGAAGCAGACTCGCCAAGGCCACAGGCGTACTTAATGTACGTCGAGGACCTTGGCGAGTCTGGTGACAACGCTAGACGGGGAATTTCAACAGCCTGCTAATTGGCGATGGTATTTTCTGCTAACTCAAGCCGCAAACTAATTAGCTTCTGTGTACTACCATCACTGGAATTCTCAAGGAAAACAACCATGCCATTATTTACTCCGGAGATTAGTTTAGTGGTATTGGTCTTAGTTAATTGACTGAGCAGACCATCTTTGCTTAAAAACCATAAATCCTGACCAGTCTTACCCTGCCTGGCAAAAACTAATCCGGTTGCTGTTACGAAAATGTTATCCACTACATCTTCAACTTTAGCCAAATCTTTATCCCCTAAGGTTTTTAAAATTAATTTCTTGGTGGTACTATTAGTTACGGATGCAGTTTTAACCCAGGTATCTTCATCAACCCATAGAACACCATTATTTTCCCCAGATTGTACCTTGGGAAATTTCTTTTCCCAGATTATTTGCCCCTTGGCTAGCTCCATTGTCCGGTGGGTATCCAAAATAAAGGAAATACCCCCCTGTTCAGTTAACTGTACTTTTCGACCGGTATAAACCTCAACCTGATCTAGCTGGCTAGCCAGAGGTGTGAATCCTACTATATGCTCCCCTTTGAATTGTAGGTTACGTACCAATTCACCATTTCTTTTGACAATTACTACACCCTCACTGTAAGTGAAAGGCCCAGCTTCTCCCTGGACAATCTCAAACCCTTTGCTTTGGTAGGAGGAGCTGAGAAAGCCTAATTTTTCACCGTCACTAAACCATTTTGGACGCCAACAGTATTGTCCTGCCGGGGAGACCAAATTCTCTTTTCCAGTAATTACATCCAGGACAAATACCTTCTCTTGAGATACAGACCTGTAGCCAAATATTCTGGTATAAGCCAGTTTGGTCCCATCTGGGCTTGCGTCAACGGTAAACAAACTGTCCCTGCTTTCAACCCTGACTAATCTAGTCATTTTTCCGGAAACCAGTTCCACTCTTTGAATTCCACCGTCCCCCCAAAAGGTAACAAAACCTGACCCTAACGCCCAATTAACAGTTCCAGACAAAATAGAAATGTCTTTCATCCGGAAAGCCTTATCTTTACCTGTTGTAAGGTCTATTTTGCCAAACTTAAATACCGGCTTATACTCCGACCCTTGGTAGGAACTAAATAAATAGTGCATAGTCCCCTCATTAGCACTCCATCCTAAACTTACAAAAGGACTACCAAATTTAGTATCATAGGCGAATTCTTTAAGCTTCTGTCCTTTTCCGCTAATCCCAACTTGGGTAATATAAACTCCCAGTTTACCGCCAGGCTCATCAGCGATATAAGCAAAACGTTTACCTCCTGGTGACCAAACCACCTCCCCGTATATCCTAGGGTAACTTCCGGAATCAAAAGATGTTTCTACCGCTTCTATATCTGTATTTCCGGCTTCCTTATTACTTGGATCAGCTGTAGGGCTATTATTTTGGGTAGGGTTGTTGCCCTGCCCTTCTTGCCCCTTATTCCCTGAAGGATTAAGCGAGTTGTTTTGCTTGTTACCGCTGGACTTAGAATCTCCAGCACTATTTTTCGGGGTTTGGTTGGGGTTTCCCACTTGAGGCTTTTGACTTTGACCTGCTAAACATCCGCCTCCAGCCAAAGCCAGGGTAATCATTAAAAAAAAGAGTAGCTTGCGCACGAACTTCCCTCCCCTGTACCCTATATTATTCCACAAACAAAACAGGATTCCTGCCAGTTAATAAAAACCCCCTTAAGTGGCGAATGCACAGTGTTATTTCTGTGCCACCTTAAGGGGTTAAGTGCAAAGATGCTTGCTATTTTAGACATGACTGCCACCGTGGTAACTAATGTCCAATATTCCGCCATTCAGGTATTAACACTCTATAGTCTTCAACGGTTAAAACTGTCTGCCAGTGTCCTGTAACTTTGGCTGCAATAATTACAGCGAAGAAGGTGCCTATCACCAGCAAGGCAACCAACCAAATTGGAACTTGCCCAATTCCTAAGGATAGTCGAGGTTGAAGTGCGAGTGGTTGGGGACAGGTTTGCACACAGTCCAGACAGTTAGTGCATTCCACAGAGCTTACCTTGGTGGCCTTAGCCACATTAATCCGGTTCGGGCAGGCTTCCGTACATTTATTACATTGGATGCATAATTCCTCCTGCCGGGTAACCTTCAGAGGGCTAGCCAGGCTTACCAAACCAAGCAAAGCACCGTACGGACACAGGTAGCGGCACCAAAAATTGCGGATGACCACGGAACTCAGGATCAGAACACTTAATACCACAAGAGCGGTTGCACTGAGATTTAGAAAAAATTTCAGCATCTTCACATCAGAAATAATATTATACGGGGAATAAATAAAGCTCTGAACCACCTGGGCGGACATCCCAAAAAAGATACTCCAGCAGAAAAATATAAGCAGTATATATTTTATACTCATTAAAAAGGTGTCCAATAAATTTGGGAGCTTAATATTTCTTCCGATTATCCCTTTGCCTAGTTTACCTAATCCCTCAGCTATAGTGCCAACCGGACACAGCCAACTGCAAAAACTTTTTCTCCATAGGAAGGATATAGTTAAAATTGCTAACAGAATTGTCAACCCGGCAGGATGGATAGGATCAAACTGACCGTTGACTAACCAATGTTTTAAGCCAACTAGAGCGCTGATGGGCAAAAATCCTTCCACTCCAGCCGGTCTTTCCACCCCAATTCCAGACCCGACCGTTTCAAAGAAATTGACAAACCTGTTAAACTGCCAACCAAGGTACAATAAAAAAATTGCAAAAGTTATTTGTACTATATTTCTGATCCACTTATGCATTTAGTGCTCCTCCTTGTGAAATTATCTCAATTTATTTTTACACGCCTTGCACATTTTGTATATGATTTTAATCACTGTTTCTTAAAAACAGGCTGTTGTCTTACTTAGACCCCAGGCAGGCTGTTGAAAAACCCGTCTGGCTAGGAAGCAGAATCGCCCCTATGCCCATGGCATACTTGTAATTGTAAGTGGGCATATGCACTTTCAGTGTGGATTTTTAACAGTCTCAAGAGCAGGCGTTGAAAAACCCGTATAGCACGAAGACAGCTATGACAAAACCACAGGCGTACTCCATGTACGTCGAGGATTTTGTCATAGCTGGCGACAAAGCTAGACGGGGAATTTCAGCGCCTGCCGGACCTTAGCTATTCTTTTGACAAAGCTAGACGGGGAATTTTAACAACCTGAAAAGGTTTACCTTAGCCTAAAGTACTGCGTAGACTGGTCCAGAGAATTTGTCATTTCTTCTAGTTTAACTGCCAATTGCTTAATGGATTCAGCTGCTGCCACCTGTTCAGCAATCCCTCCGGCAATGGACTGGGTACCCAAAACTGTTTCTTTGGCAATAGTTACTACCACCCGCACGGATTCGGCAGTTCGTTCACCCTGGTCTACTATTTCCTCAACTACCGGAATTAGTTCGTGAATTTTACTGGAAGCCACTCGGTTATTTTCTACTATTTCCTTAATAATCGTTCCTACTTCACTGACAATTTTAGTCCCTTGAGCTACACCTTCAGTACCGAGACCCATAGCTTCATTAGCTCTACCCGTTTCCACTTGAATTTCTTTAATAATTTCAGCTACCTGTTTAGAGGCTTCCGCAGATTGCTCGGCAAGTTTCCTAACCTCACTGGCCACTACAGCAAAGCCCCGACCCTGTTCTCCTGCTCGGGCAGCTTCAATAGCAGCATTTAAGGCTAATAAGTTTGTTTGTTTGGAGATATTCCGGATAATGTCAATAATATGACCAATCTTAATGGACTTTTCTCCTAATTTATCCACAACCCCGGCGGAGTTTTTCATGGTTTTATCAATTGCTTCTAATTGTAGAATGGCATTATTTAAGACGTCGGTTCCCTGTTCACCGATGCGTCGGGCTACTCGGGTAATTTCCTGAACCCCACGCATACTGTCCATAACCTGTTGAGCACCTTCTTGTAGATGGTTTAGGTTGCCCATGACCTGGTCAATATTCTCCACTTGGTGTTCTGCTCCAGCGGCTAATTGATCAGCAGTGGTGGCAATCCCGTTAGCAGCTATAACAGTAGATAGGGAATTAGCAGCAAGGTGGGTAGTAAAATCTTTCATTTGTTGACATTGCCGGATTACTTTCCAGATGATATCTTTTAGCCGAATCAGCATCTCTTTAAAAGCTATTCCTACCTGTCCAATCTCATCATTACCTTGCTTAAAGTTTACTTTAAATAGTTTACCTTCACCAACTCTAGTTGCCGACTCGGTGAGAATTTTAAGGGGTGCGGTAAGTATAGTTCCTAACCAGTAACTGATAATCAACCCTAAGCATCCTAGCACCAATGCCAAGGCGGCAAAATTAAATCTAATTTTCCCTAGCATTTCCTGAAGGGTAGCATGGCTATCGTCAACTGTTACCACGCCAACAACTGTTCCCTGTTGATTCTTTAGAGGTCCGTATAACCTTTCAAAAGGTACTCCCGCCTTAATAATTGGTTTAATAAAGCTACCACCATTATTAAATACAGCATCATACAAGGCAGGCTCATTCTTTAGTACCTTGGAGTTAGTCACAAGGTTAACTTCATTCTCACCAAAGACTGCCAGTTCTTGAGCTAGTTGTCGATTAACTTCCCTGCCCATTCCTACGTAGCCTAAGATAGTGGTCTCATCCTTCACGGGAACCCAACTAACCAAATGTAGTTTGTTCCCGTCAAGTACCCAATCAACTATTTCCTGACTAGATTTGGTGCGACCTACCTGGAGCAAGCGTCCCAAGGCTGCAGCAGATATTTTCCCGGTATTGGATGCTTCTCGACTGGGGGAATTTACAATTAACTGGGGCATATCTTCTACATGAACAACAACAAAATCCAGAAGCCTATTATCCTTAGAGTTGAACCAGAAGTTACCCATTTGCTTTTTTATCTTTTCCCCATCTTTTGTTTTTAGCACTAACTTTAATTGTTCAGTGTTAGCCTGTTGCTTAGTTTCCTGGAGCAGCTCATTCTTAAACCTATCTAAAAGTTTATATACCACACTTTGCTTCACCGCAAGGTAGTTATTATTTTGCTGTCTGATAAAAACCTTGCCTATTTGATAATCGGCTAAAATTAAAGCTGAGACTAGTGGGATAAAAATTGCGAACAACACCAAAATTATTATTTTTAACTTTAAAGAAATATATTTAGCCTTCATAGCTATCCCCCTAAAAAATACATACTTTGTCTTTCTCACAAAGAATTGAAATTCGACATTTTTTTAGCTTTTTCCTGCGTAATATTTCTATTTATGTAAATTTAAAAAAGAAAAGCCTGCCATATAATATAGCAGGCGATAATTACCATAATTTAAAACCTTAAGTTAGACTTGTTAACACCTTTTTTACAGACTGTTTTTTAACATCAATAACTGGCATTTTTAATTGTTTGGATAGTCTTGTTCGCAACTCTTCTCCGTCGATAAACGCGGCGGTGTAGCTTCTGGTGCACTGATCATAGGCCGGATAAAAAGGGTTAATGGTTACTAACAATAACGGAAGGTTATTAAGCAGGGCTAGATTCCCACCGGCTTTCTCCCAGCCGTCTAGTAGAATTTTAAGCTTAAAAAAGTCAGGACTAACTATCAGCTTAATTGGGTCAGTAAACACTAGCACCGGCCGCACTGTTTGTATCAACAAGCAGTCCAGCAGAGCCTTTAAGGCTGTATAGCTAACAATGCCCGGAATCAAGATTGCCCTAGTTGTGGGCAATATTAACCCCATTAGCTTTTCGACCTGTTGATTGCCTAACAGGGATTTGCCTTCCATAACAATAACCCTGCCAGCTTGGTCTAGAACAGAAATTAACAGTTCAGACCCCGCTGGTTTCCCGGCAGTAAAAAACTGCTTTCTCAATTTTTCATCTAGAACAGGCCATTGAAAGACCTCACACAGATCCAATGTTTCCCGGTATAGACACTCAAGGTCAGGGGTGCGGGCTGCCCCGGTTGCTAAAATTAATCCTCTCGTTTCTACCATTGGCGCTAACCGATTAAGTGCACCATCCACCAAAACTATATCCGGCTGCCAGGCTTGGAGTTGGCTGAGCACCTCACCTAACTGATGGGCCTTATTGGGGCCGGCAATTACCACCAAACCTGCGGCTTCCACTCTACCAATAATTATTTCCCCTAATGGCGTAAAAATACCCAGCTTCTTCAGCACTTGAATTTCAGCACTACTAGCGGCCAAACATTTTTCGGCAATTGCTACTAAAGTGCCAACAGAAAGCAACAGGCGCGGCTTGGGCAAACCAGTCACATTGTCCGTTTCTTCACCATCAAAACCTATACTGGTCAGCCCAAGAAGTTTACCGGTTAATTTAATTTCTTCAATCAACGCTGCGGTGGTGGTGGTTTTTCCGGTGTTTTTAGCTGTCCCCGCAATGCCAATTACCTGCATAAGCTGATCACACTGTCCCGGCCTACTCGGCCAGGATAGGCACCATCCTCAGGAGCACCGAGTATTCCATCATACATAGCCTGGACAAAACAACCCTTTTCCACTATAGCTTCTAGTACCTTTTGAATACCAGTGATGAGTTCTTCGGCCAACTGTTCAGTTTTTTCCGTGGGCTGGATTTTGGTATGCCCAAAAAAGCGGAAGGCTTCGGTAACTGCCTGTAGGGTATCCACCCTAGAAGCAGCCACAATCGGTCCTCCAGAATAAGCTTCATCAGAGGTAGCAATAGATATAGCATCAACTTCTAGTGAAGAAGCCAACGCAGCATGCAGTCCTGTAGTCATGGAAGATTGTACCCGGTCCTCAGTTTGCGTTAAAAACCCAATTGGCGCACCTGGCCACATGGGGGCATCGATGATTTGGCGAAGGGCAATAATTTTAGCTGCATTAAAATCTACATAATTATCCTCCATCCCCCCGGTAATCATCATCTCAGGGGAATAACAAAACAGTGGCTGGAGGATAGGCTTGGCTCCAAGACGACGGGCCAGCTGGGTAACCACCAGCATGCCTGCAAAAGCTTTAAACGCTGGAACACCAGCTAATTCTTCATTAGTGACAATATCAAAAGCCATATTATAATCGGCTGCATATTTAATTGCGGCAATACCGTCAATACACATTCTGGCTGGGTCGGTTCCCGCACCCATGGCACCATAAGCAATATTGATTTTAGTTAGGTCTGCACCGATAGCACCCGCCAGCAACACTGTTTCCGGAGTATTTAAACCGCGGTGAGCCCTTACTTGCCAAAGGGTGGAATCACTTAGGGACTGCTTAATTCGACGAAGATTTTCCGGAGTAATTATGGAACCATCCTCTTCATGAGTCAGATATCCAGACAAAAAGCCTTCCGTTCTCGCCCCCCAAGAAGGATCGAAGTGGACAACCCCGTCTGCTCCCCAGGACTCACTCATTTTGATGTGGGCAATATCCATAAACGGACAACCAGTGCCGTACTGGATAAAAACAGTGGGGTTTTGCTCAATATGCTGAACTCGCTTAATACTCATCCTAAGTTCAGTATCCCGGACATAATCCTCCAGAGAAGTGAGTTCACTATCACTAAGCGGACGAGTTTTGGAAGGAATAATCCCTGAATTAAAGAATTTGCGCACTGTATCATCGGACTGAGCCAAATATTCTTGCTGAAGCTCGGTTCGAGCTTTCTCATATTCATTTTCAGTTGTCTTTCCAGCCTTAAAATCCACTTCAGCCTGCAGCATTTTTCCCCGTATTGCTGCCCGGATTACTCCAGGGGAAGTCTTGTCTTGGGCCCATAAGAAAATTAAATCTACGATTTGATCCAAAAGTTGTCCTATTTTAGCGTGCCTGTATTCATA
The DNA here is from genome assembly GCA_049302075.1 of Carboxydocellales bacterium. Classification (GTDB taxonomy): domain Bacteria; phylum Bacillota; order Carboxydocellales; family JAJZTU01; genus JBAQLS01. The sequence continues at coordinate 19,681 of JBAQLS010000041.1, forward strand.
TGAATAACCGGCACTAATATCCCTTTTCTGCTTAACTTCTTTACTCAGATCAGGAATATATTCCCGACCTTCCACAAAAGCCAAGACTTCATCAGGCTTGGTCCCTGGGCCGAAACCGGCATCAAAGCCCAACTCGGCTGCTAATTCCTGCCTGATGGCCATCCCACCAATAGCAATGCGCACATCTTTACGCAGACCAGCTGCATCGGTAAGATCTACAAACCCGGCTAATAGTTCAGCCACTCCGTAACCGAGAGTGCGGCTAATTAGAATTGTACTAACTTTTTCGTCAATTGCTTTCTGGATGATTTCTTCCGCCTTATAATCTGGAGGTAGCATAAAAGTCACGTGTCCGTTGGCTTCCAGGTGACGTTTCATAATTTTTAAACCAATGTCATGTACTGGGTCTAGCGGGGCCAACAGAACCCTTTGTTTTGAGTTATTTCCCACCTCGGACACCCCCTAACCTACTCGTTTAGTGCCTTGCAACCAGCCATAATGACTTCCCGGACGATGAATATAGCCCCGGGCACGTACCCGGACACCAGGACCGGTATAATGTAGATAAACTATATCGGTATCTTTAAGCCCCATTTCCTGCATTAATTGGAGGACGATTTTTCTGCCTTCCGCTTCACTGCTGCAGACCACAAAGGTTTCAATATCTATTGCGTCAATAACTTGAGGCAATGCTGTCTCTGCCATCCTCGTCACCTCCTAAATCAAGAAAATCGACTGCGTAAAAAAAATCTAAAACTGGCGGCCGGGGTACCCCAGCCGCCGCTTCAACTAAAAACTATACTGGAACGGCTTCGGTAACCTTTTGTTTAAATATTCCGGTTAACCCGGCATCGGCAACCCGCTTGCTAATAGCCTCGAGGTCAGTTGAATACAAACCCTTTTCCTGCATGCGCTTGAAATATACCGAACCAGAGAAGGTGTATTTTTGTTTCCGCCCGTCCTCTGTGCCCATTTGTTCTTTAACATGAGCGATGGCATCACCAATAGCCAGGGTGGTGGGAAGTTCGATTAATTGCTGGCCGACAACCTTTCGAACGGCGTTGTTGCCGGCTAAGAATCCGGTGACAATGGCTTCGGTATGACCTACCAGAAGTCCCGCTTTTTCGCCTGCGCAGAAAAGGTTGTCTAACCCGTCCACTTGCAGCTTATTATCCCGAGGGGATAAGGCTAGATAACGCATGGAGTTACCTTTACCTCCCGCATATGGGTCTTCAAATCTGGCATTTTCAAAACCAGGAATCTGGCGCAGGGTATCGAGGGGATAGAAGGGAGACATGAGTTTAGCATGCCCTGTATCAAGCAAGATAACGTTTTCCGCAAATTCTTTAAGGGCATATTGTTGACAAGCCTTCATCTCTAAAGCGCCTTTTTTCATTAAATGCTCTGGGATTGGTACCACTACAACACCGGTCCTATTGAGTTGTTCAACAATTTCCTCAGACAGAGATTCTTTGTGTAGTTTACAAGATCCGCTCATAGCTCCGAAGCTGCCGTCACCTTTTTGACCAATCATTTCCTTTACTCCCGCTTTGGCGGTGATGCTGACTCTGGGGCCAAAAGAAGGACAGCGGTAGATACACATTACACAGCCATTGCCGTATTTGGCACAGTTACCCATCGGACCAGCTGTTCCGGTAGTTTCTAAGAAAACCTCGCCTTCGATAACTTCTCCGTCTTCTAGTACCACTGCTTTAATTTTATTGCCTTCCATCTGGACATCAGTTGCCCTGGCAATAGTTCGTACGGTTACACCGGCAGCTTGTAACATTTTTTTAATTGCCGGTTCAATTTTGGCCACATCGTATAAATCAGCATGCATATGGCCAGGAAATTCAATGTTCTGGTGGCGAGCAACACTGTCAATAGTTGCGAACATTTCGTCAGCACCCATGGCAATTGCCTCTGCGGTAGCGGTGAACCGGCCGTTATTGCGCATAATTCCGCCCACTAAACCGGTACCTAATAACATGTCTGCACGCTCGAGAATGGTAACATCGGCACCAGCCTGTTTTGCCGCAAGGGCAGCACTTACTCCGGCCCAACCTCCACCAACTACTATTGCCTTTGGCATGGAATTCTCCTCCTTATGCTTACGGACAACCATCCGGTTGTCCGTATGTAATTTTGCTATTCTAGTATTCCGGCATGACGGCTGGTAATCTCAATTAATTTCACCAAGGCTTTAATGGCATAACGAGTGCGATCCTCGATGAGCTGACCGTTTTCATCAGTAGTTCCCAGTCCAGTTGAAATGTAGATGTTACCATCATAAGCAACTGTCGGAATAACTCCCATCTGAGCCATACCGGTCTGGAAGATGTTAGTACCGGCATACATGTCTTCGATGGAGAAGATGGGAATACCCATTCTACCTTGTTTCCAAGTACCTTCATAGTTAACTTCCACTGCTGTAGAATTATAGGACTTGTTAATAATAATCCCATTCTTGAGTTGAGGGTCAATTTGAGCAAATTCTTCTTTGACAATCCGCTCTAAATCATCTACAGGCTTAGTTAGTACTTCTGGCTTTTCCTTCAGTACTTTAAGAGCTTGAACAGCACCGACCAAAGCTTCTTTCCCTGGATCATTGGTAACATAAGCTGCTTTGCCGTATGAAGCTGTAGTGCCAAAACGGTCGCCATGCATACCCAAAGCCCGACGAATGGGAACCATAAACTCTTCTTTACCGATAATCAAGCCGCAGAGAGGTGAACCGGTAGCCTTATCCATACTATAGATAATCACGTCACAACCGTTTTTCCGGGGATCAGTTCCCACGAAAGGTAAGCCCCAAGCATTATCGATTACGTAGGGTACATTATATTGCTTAGCAATTTCGGCAATCTTCTTCTGTAGAAGGGGAGTACCGTCGGTATCTTTAACACTGTAGCCATAACCTGGAGTCTCATAACCCAAACTTGTAAAACCGCTGAGCATGGTGGCATGAGTAGCTGCTACTTCAGCCAGCCGTTTCCCGGAAGCCACAGGGTCAACGTCTGTAAGTAAGGGTACCGGATGATACTTAATCCCATGCACATCGTATCTGGCACCTTCTAAGGGTACAATTAAAGTGTCCAGATTGTTTTGTCTTTTGCCATAGAAACCCAATTCACCGGCTGTAGTTCCCCGGTCAGCTAAAATGTCTTTATAACGACTGGGGAAAGGACGTCCATAGGCCCCTTGATGATGGAAGTGTTTTTCATAGGGAGCAATATAACGGGTCCGGTAGTTATCACCCCGCCCCAGATTAGGAGGTGTAAATAAACAGTCAAATGCAGTCCACAAACCAGCTTCACAGGTATTTACCGGGCAGACATCCCACTCATCACCATAGACATCTTTAACCAATTCCCGCATTTGTTCTACATAAACTGCTAAAGGTACTACCTTCTTTGCTTCCCGTTCCCCTGCTTCTAAAATGTCCTGGCGTAGTGGGGCCGGACAACCTGAAATCGCACCAGTTAAACCAAACTTTCCTCTAAGATCACCGGGAATGCCTAATTCATCAGCGGCTTTTTTTGCGTCCGCATAGATTTGGGGAATGCTGGTCTGTAAATGCTTGTACATTTGAAATTTGTGCTTAAATTTAGCCATGAAAACCTCTCCTTTTATCATCTACTCTTTAATTTTTACGATAACTTCAACTTCTACAGCTGCATTGATGGGAAGTTCATTTACACCTACAGCGGAACGAGCGTGTTTGCCAGCATCGCCAAAAATTTCACCAAATAGTTCGGAGGCCCCGTTAATTACCTGGGGTTGTTGCCTAAAACCAGCAGCACTGTTTACATAACCTACTACCTTAACAATTTGCTCAATGCCATCCAAACTGCCTACCTGAGCTTTAATTACACTTAAACAGTTCAGGGCACATACCCGGGCTGCTTGATAACCTTGTTCCACACTTAGTTCGGCACCAAGTTTACCTTGATACTCTAATTGTCCATTAACCATCGGAATTTGCCCTGAAGTGTAGACAAAGCCACCCATTTTTACTGCCGGTACATAGGCGGCCAAAGGCTTAGGGGCTGGTGGTAAAGTTAAACCCATTTCCAGCAATTTCTGTTCATAACTCATCCTTAATTTCACCTCTTTAATAAAAATTCTGTTCATAATTTGCTCAAAAATCGCAAAAATAATTAAAAAACTTTACTACTCATCAATGATGATTTGCCGCACTTAGGTTTATACTAAGTTTTTTTGATGCTAATAGTTTCCTCTAGGTTAAGCTGCAAGTCTGTCCCACTGTCTCGAGAAGTATGGCGAATTATTATGTTCCAATGATTAGGACAATGGGTTTCATCAAAACCGGCAATTTCCCCTAACAGTTTGTTCCCACAAAAAACCTGGTCTCCTTCTACAACAACTCCACCTTGGGTAACCTCAAAAAAACCTATATATGCAATCCGTTCCACCGTAGATCCGGGAGCAGCCTCTGGTTGGTCGGTGCAAATTAGTTCATGAATTCCTCCAGTAAGTAAAGCACGGGAGATTGGTTTGATTAATTCCAGCCCTCTTCCCTCTAATTTTCCATCTAGAATCACACAAAGTTTTCCGGTTATAACCCGCTTCTGAGCATATGGATTATGCTTAAACATTTGACTTGTATAAGGATCGACCGTCAAAATAACACCTCCCAAGAATTACCTTAGACGACTTTCGTTGCTCATCATTGATGATTGGCTGGCGAGCTAAGATTAAGGTGTGTCACTCACCTTACAAATTTAATTCGACAATGATTCTCAATCTCCTGCTACTATTAAAAATTTTTCCCTTTTAAACACTATTTTATTTATGTTTTTCTAGATTATGTTGTTGACGCCAATATTCCTCAACATCATTAATCAGGCTTTCTAAATGCTCAACCATAGCTTTGCCGGCAGCCTCAGGTTCATGTTCCTGGATAGCCTGCAATATTCTTTCATGATCTACGACTACGTAACTGCGGACCTCTTTGCGGATTAGTTCCAGAATGGGACTTAACTGTCCGTATTGGCGAATCAAAGCTAAAGCCGCTTCCAATACCTTATTCCCAGCGGCCTGGGCAATTAGCTGATGAAACTGTACATCCTCGTGGGCACCGGCAATACCTAGCTCGTCATGCCGTTTTTGTTTCTCAATAACTTTAAGCATTAGTTTAACCTGCTCAGGTGTGGCATGAATAGCAGCTAATCTAGCAATTTCTCCTTCTATAGCTCTTCGGGCTACTAATAAATCCAGTAAGTTCTCTTTACTGGTACTCTTTAGAGCGCTCATTAATTCAGTACTATAATAGTGCTGATCTTTTTTCTTGCGTAGATGGGTCAGTCTTTGAAGCCCTTCGGAGGTAAGCAGCCGACCCTGGAAACCAACTCGTGCGGTAAAACCTTGGTGATCCAAGCTTCGGAGAATTCTCCCTACGGTAGCTTCACTAATTTCAAACCCAGCTAACCGTAATTGTTCACTAATGTTCCCCGAACCGACAGGGTCAACACCTGAATGGATAATACTTAAGATTTTAATTTCTAGTCTTTCCTTTTCCGAAAGCATAATATTCTCCCTAAGTGTTTTATTTTAATTCTAGCACGAGGAGATAAAAACTAGCAACAATTTATCAAAATACAAGCAAATTATATTCTGAGTGTGAATCAGAAGAGAAGGCAGTATGCCTTCTCTTCTGATTTGTCCTACATAAGAAAGATTGCCACAATTGTTGTAATGATTAAACCAAATACTACAGGAATAAAGTTCTTACGAGCCAGTTCCATAGGGTCAACTCCACAAATTGCTGCTACAGGAATTAGGCCCCAAGGAATGATAGTACCACCACCAACCCACACTGAGGAAATCTGACCTAAAGCTGCTAAAACAGGAATATCAATAGACATTGTGCTTCCAAAAGTGGCAGCCAGAGAACCCACCAGCGGAAGAGGGGCAAAACCAGAACCATCCAAACCACCAATTCCCCCAACTAACATTACAATGAAAGCTACAGGAGCTGTACTTAAAGGCACACTTGATGCCAGGAACTTACCAAGGTCATCAACTAAACCTGTAGCCTCAGGTCCAAGTATTTTTTGGGCAGTTTCTGCAGAACCCAGGAAGAAAAAGGCACCGATGATGATTACAGGGGCAAATATTTTGATACCAAACAGGAAACCATCCCGTACGTAGTCGGTTATCTTTTCTAGAGAATCTTTACCATATTGACCGATTGCACCTATACACATAATTGCTATTGCTGTACCACCAACCAGAGCAGTGGCGTCCCCACCTTTTAGGTCGAGCTTTAACATTGCAACCACATCAAGGATAAAGGCAATAGGAGTTACAATGGCAATAATCCAGGCAATTGTCCCGTAATTGCGTCCTTGTGCAGATGCGGCAGCTTCCCGATGAGCTTGAATCTCTAGGTCGTAGACATCCTTATTTTTAGCCATATCCTTTTTGAGCATAAAATAAGCGGTGACAGTTGTTACAATAGCCATTACCAAGAAGAGGGGAGCACCTGCATTGGTAACCAGTGAGGCATCAGCAAGACCTGCGAATTTTGCAGTTATGCTAGGTGCACCCTGAATAATCCAGTCACTGGATAGAGCAATACCATGACCAAAAAGGTTCATTGCCATAGCTGCACCGATAGCCGGCAAACCAGCCCTGATTGCTACTGGGAGTAAAATTGCTCCAATAAGGGCAACCGCCGGAGACGGCCAGACAAACCAAGAGGTGATCATCATAGCGATACCTGTTACCCAAAACGCTACACCGGCACTTCCCATTATTCTTGCAGCCGGACGCATAACTAAATAATCAGCACCAATGTCCTCCATCATTTTGGACATAGCAACAACTAATGCTATAACACTAATAATACCAATAAACTCACCACCGGCAGTAGTAATAGAATTGAATACAACTGAGATGGTCTTAACTAAATTACCTGTGGCAGCATAACCGATGGCAAAAAGACCAATTATACATGGTAACACGGTGTCCCGGCGAAGGGCCATAGTAATAAGAACAACTAAAACCATTGCAACATAAATATAGTGAACCGATGTTAAAGTTACTTGCATAGTTCGCCTCCTCAAATTAATTATTGCGAATCACCTAAACTTGTTTTTTAGAATTGTTTTAATCTATCCCACCTTTCTTAACTTTCCCATTCGGACTTAAAATTACAATCCTTCTGTAGTTAAAAGTTTTTTCCAAGTTGCGGCTCATCTATAATGAGTAATTAAGACTAATAAATTAACCGTTCATCATCGATGAGCCGCATTTATTATTATACACAAAACTCTTCTAAATGCCAGTAGTTAATTTTGAATGGTAGTTTTCAAGGGGTGAACGGTACTTTTTTTTAGGCCCATAGAGTTTTATTAGCAGGTACTTAGTTGGATACCCGAGTAGTTAAATATACCCCAAAAGCTACTAACAATCCTCCCATAATTTGACTGCTATTAGACACTTCCCCAAGCAGGATATATGTGAGAATTACAGTATAGACAGGTGTTAAGTACATAAAGATCCCTGCCCCGCTCACACCAAGCAAGCTAACCCCTAGATTCCACCAAAGGAAGGCTAGTACAGAGGCGAAAACACCTAGGTAAATTATTCCTACAACGCTGGTCCAGGTTATTCTACCTACCGGGTGAAGGCTCATTTCCCATAGGGAAACAGGGATTAGTCCAGCCAGACCTATTAAGGTACTTAGGGTTGTAGCAGTAAGTGAGGACATGTTTTTAACCGCCACTTTGACGGTGATGGAATAAATACTCCAGATGATTATTGCACCAAGCATTAGTAAGTCCCCCCAGTTTAATTGCAGCTTAAATAATAACTGCAGGGACCCTTTACTGATTACCCAAACCACACCGGACATAGCCATAAGCATCCCTAGCAATTGGATACCTTTTAGCTTTTCCCTGGTCATCAGAAAAGCAATTACCGCTATTACTATAGGACCGGCGGCATTAATTAAGGAAACATTAATTGGACTGGTGTATTTTACTGCATAATAGACTAATGTATTAAAGGCAAACACGCCGGTAAAGCCCATCAGTACTAGCGGTTTCCAATGAATCAAGCCCTGCCAAAGCCTGTCCCCTTCCTGAGAATAGGCATAGGGAACAAGGATGAAGGCTGCTACAATCCAACGTAAAGTGGTAATTGTCAGGGGAGCTAATTCATGGACTACAATTTTGCCCACTACCGCATTAGCTCCCCAAAACAAGGTAGCTAAGGTAAGTAGTACATATGGTGATTTTAAATATATTTTCAGCTTAAATCCCTCCATAAATTAATAACTCATCCACGATGAGCACCCATAAGTACTTGATTTGAAAATTTATTTCCCATACTTGCTAAGTTTTGGTGTGGGCTTTCATTAACTCAACTAACCGGTCCGGTCACGCATTGTTCAAATTGCCAAAAATCATCGGCTATCAACTTCCGAGCGTGATTAATAATTGCCGCTACCCCAGCTTCATCGATACCAATATTATGTTTAGTCTTGAGCTGTAGAATATATTTTTGGGTCAGTTCTGTTCGGCTATTCCATAACGATCAAAATATCTTTTTATTAAAACTGTAGCTTCAGCCCGATTACCTAATTCTGCAAAAGCTAGCTTGTCCTTACCTTTACCTTGCAATAATCCCATCTGGACGGCAAAACTTAGATCTTTCACTGCCCAAACTGGGACTTTTTTATAATCTTTAAATTTCTTAAGAATTTTCGGAGAAACCGAAGTGTCGTTTCCACCGGAAATACCAGCTGCCCTACTTAATAGCAGCGCCATTTCTAATCGAGATATTTGTTTATTGGGTTGGAAAGTACCATCATCAAACCCTTTAGTAATTCCAACTGCTACAGCGGTCCCAATGGACTCCCGATACCATTCCCCAGCTTGGATATCCTTGAAATTAACTGGTAAATTAGCATTTGTTTTAAGCCCCATAGCTCTGACCAGCATGGTTATAAACTCAGCCCTAGTTACCTTGTTCTCGGGGTCAAACAGATTTTCACCCCTACCCTTAACTATTTCCTTAGCGGCCATTATTTCAATATCCTGTTTCGCCCAACCAAATTTACCATTCCCGGACACATCCCCAAAAGTAGGTAGGTTCTCTACTAATTCATATTCCCCTAAACCTTCGATTAAAGCCTTAAGCTTATTCCCTGCCGGTTCATACCTGGTCTGTTGGATTCTTTTTGTTCCATCATCTAGAATTTTGTACAAGCTAACTTTTTGGAGATTCAGTTGGGTAAGCTTAAGCTGAGCCAAATCTAGGTTAACTAAATATTTTCCGTTCCCTGCTTGGAAGGACTGATCAACAGGTAGGTCAATAATTTCAGTAATACCCTCCATTCCCGGTAACTTAATGGAAATAGTTGGAATTAACCCTCCCGTTAGTTCAGTATATTCCGCTATCAGGTCATCGAAGAAGATTACCCCTTTATCCTTTTTCGGCATTCTGTCTTCCGCCAAGTAAATGCTTTCCAGACTCAAGGGGGGAGGGACATCGATAGGAATATTGGCGGTTAGATACTTCCAGCCAGTCCAGTCCACACCTGTTCCTGGAGCGAAGTCCAGATAACGTTTCTTGTCTTTGCCATCGTAATACACACTGCGCAGCCAATGCTGCTTGCCGTCTCCATATACCCATAAACCCAGGCGTAAAGGGCGGCCTTCCAAGACAAGCTTAGACTTACGCAGTGCATATGCAGCCGATGTGCCAACAGCTGGTTTGGAAATACCATTGCCGGAAAAATTATAAATTAATTTTCCAGAGGAATATCCATTCCGGACAGGTTCCGGACCAAGCACTTTACTAAATACTGCCGACGCTTTCAACTGAGAACTCTGCCAATCGGAAACATCTTCGAAATCTTCGATTACTACAGGTGGACGCCCAGAATAAATTTTAACACTGGTAAACTTATCTCCTACAATGGCAGTTAGTCTACCTTCCTTTACTTTTTCCCCTGCTGTAAATAGACCGGTGCCGTCAATTGTTCCGGTTCCTCCTGTTTCAGACCAATGAATACCCCCGTTATTGATAATTACCGGATTACCCTGTTCTTCCCAAGCTAATAAACTAAGCTTCGCACTGCTGCCTGGTTGTACGATCAGTGGATTAGGATACAGAGCTAACCTGGCCACTTTGTCCACAACTTTAATCTGGGTAGTTACCTCTACACCATCAATACTGGCAGTTATATTTCCTGCTGCAGAACTACTGCCTGCGGTAAAATTCCCTTGTTGGTCAATGCTGCCTAAGCCTTCATATACACTCCACTGCACCTGTTTATCCGTTAAGTTAATTGGGTTATAGTATTGATCTGTACCCTTCAGGGAGAATTGCAGCCTGCTTTGACTAAAAATTAACGAAGTTCCAGGAGTGACAAGTAAGTGTTTTAGTTCCCCCAAGGGAGCTGTACTAACCACTTGGAGTGAATTGGAGATTAACCTTTCCTTACCATCAGATGGCCGATTGACTAAGCTAACCTGAGCATCTCCGGGCTGGCGAAGTACAAATGCTGTAGAGCCCCCACCGTCAAAATTCAAAGCTTGCTCCATCCCCATATCCACCATAAGTTGTCCCAATTCCTCCAGGGTCATACCGGCACTAATTCCAGGTTGTCGTCCATCTACCGTTACAATCAGCACTTGGTTTCCTCGAATCCCGACAGCCGTTCTAGGCTGGCGAGATAGTCCATGCTCTAACTTTACAAACTCACTCTGCGGGGCCAATTGTCCGTTTATAACCAGTCTGGCTATACCTCCGATTGCTTGCTCTACATTCTCCTGTCCCATACTTAGGGAAAAACTAATTTGGTCTCCCGTTTGAAAACCATTCAAAAAAGCAGTTGATTTACCATGAGCGGACAATACCACCCCATCGGAAGGTATATTGGCATTTCCCAGTCCAATCCTTTTTTCGGCAACAGTACCGGTATAGTTCTGATTTGGCCGAATGGGCATTTCTAACCCAGTAACTACTAGTTCCGTTCCTAAATTATTTGTTTTAGTACAAGCTCCAAAGGCAGGGGTAAAGAGAACTAAATTATTGGTCAAGCGTCTTTTATTAACTGAATCTATCAGGAGTGAATATACTGTCTCACCCACTGTACGAGCCTCTGCTTTCATTGTAAGCGGCCCAATAAAAGGCTGCCCAGCATTAGTCACCCCGAAGACAGGTTGGCTGCTAGGACCGGAAATAATCTCCCCATTCCGAATTTGCATCCCAATAGGTAAACCTGCAGGGTCACTTAAGTAAAAGAAGTCCCCATTAACCGCAGCAACAACCGCATCACCTGGCTTAGTTTGCCGCTTGGCGTGAGAGCTAACTGTCTCTAATCCAATTGACCGGTCGTAGGGGGCGGAAGTTCGCAGTTTGATATAGTCCTTGGTTAAATCTACCTGTACCAGATTGATAGCCTCGGGAGCACCGTTTAGTTGTGCTACTGCTTTTTTATATGTAACTCCGGGACCGACGTCGGCAACAGCTTCTGATTGGATAACTGTACCTGCCCAGGCTTGTTGGATACCGAAAACACCTATAGGGGAGGATAACAGGGAACTTGAAATGATACACACAGCTAGAGTGGTACTAATAATCCTTTTTAGCGCTTTTCTTTTCGAGTTATTCATGTACTATTCCTCCGGTTTAATTATGTATTTTGCTGCTAGTAACTCTTAAGGAACGAGTACATAAGTTCTACATTTGCTTTACAGATACCTCCTAAATTTATGATATAATTTAAGAAATCGACAAAGGAGGAATATAGATGCCCACAATCTCCATAAATGAACAGACGATTTATTACCTAGCCTGCAATGCCTTTGATCTTAGAAGCTCTCTGCCCGAACTAAGCATTCCTGTTTTAATTATCTGTGGATACGAGGATACCCTCACCCCAATAAAATACGCTAATTACCTGCAAGCCAATTTGCCCCAGGCCACTACCGAAATTATAGCCTAAGCTGGACACATGCCGATGATCGAGCAACCGGAGGCAGTTAATTCCGCCTTAGAGAATTTCCTAAAAACTCTCAGCAATCAGTTCAAGTAGATTTTCCCGTTTATCCAGGTTAACCTTGCTAGCCTGTTCCCGTAGAATTTCCTGAATCTGCTTTTCCATTAATAGTAACAAAGGATCTTCGGCACACCTTGGTCGAGGTATGGGGATAAGTAACTCTCGCTTAATTCTACCGGGTCCGGAAGCAAATATACACACCCGGTCGGCCATAATTAAAGCTTCTCGAATATTATGAGTAACAAAAACTATTGTCTTCCCCGTTTTGACCCAGATATCCACCAATTCTCCCTGCAGCTTCCCTCTGGTTTGTTCATCTAAGGCGGCAAAAGGTTCATCCATGAGCAGGATTTTGGGATCCAAAATTAGCGCCCTAGCAATGGCCAGTCGCTGACGCATCCCCCCGGATAATTGATGGGGAAACTCACTAGCAAATTGACTAAGCTGGACCAGTTGCAGAAATTCTAAGGCTTTATGTCTCCTTGTTTTGGCCTCAATACCGGCTACCTTTAAGCCAAATTCCACATTTTGCACAGAAGAAAGCCATGGAAATAAAGCCGCTTCCTGAAATACCACTACCCGATCAGGTCCGGGACCATGAACAGCTTTACCATCCACCGTTGCTTGACCTGTTGAAGGACTGTCTAAACCAGCTATGATATTTAATAAAGTGGTCTTTCCGCAACCCGACGGCCCTAGTAGGGCGACGAATTCCCCCTGACGAACTTTAAGATTCACATGGTTTAAGGCTATAAATTTCCGTCCCGCTTTTTGCATAAAAAATTTAGAAAGATTCTTTATCTCCACCTGCACCTTAGTTCCCCCTTTACAGAAAAATAGGCCGGTAATTTCCTTAACAATAATGCTATTCTTCATGGGTATTTTATGCTAATCTTTCATCAGGGGTGAAATGCCTTTCAGTTTTTAGACAAATGATTAAAGGACACCGGGTGTAATCGGTGTCCTTGGGCAAATTAACGCTTTAATAGGTTTTTTTGTGTTCTGTATTATCTGTTTTACTAACGAAGATTTATCGTTAAGGTTTTAGCCAGCCTTTATTAATTCCATAGACAATTGGTAAACCCAGAAGATAACCCCAGCTAGGATTGGTCCAGACACTGATAATGCTTACCACCAAAATAACGAACATTTCCTGGGTACGTTTGGGGTACTCCATACTTCTAGCCAAATCCAATCCCCCGTAAACCAGCAAAGCACCCAGCGCCGGTTCGGGAATAAGCCGGAAAATTTTAAGTGCCTCATGACCTAAAAATAGCCCAGCTAATAACAAGCACGTCCCCAGCATAACCGGGGCAGCCCAAGTCCGGGCTCCAAAACGATGGTGAGCAACCAGACCTCCCCCGCCATGACACATGAGATAGCCCCCAAAGGGAGCGGCTATAAGATTACCCAAACCCTGGGTTAAGGCCAGGTTTCGTACATTCACCCGGTTAGCCTGGGGAAATAATCGCTTGGCCAGCAGTGAACTAATAATGATGGCGTTGGTAATGGTTAACGGAAGTTGGGGGATTACAATCTTAAAGATCCCCGCCTGGACATCTGCCATTGTGGGTAGTACCAGGGGGGGTAGGTAAAAGCCAGCTTGAATTTGGGGAAATCCGGTTATTTTACCACTTAGAAAGCTATAAACGACACCTACAATCACCCCGGTAATTGCCCCCGGCCAGGACTTGCTAAAACTAAAGGGCAGCATCACAACTAGGACCAGAATCCCCAAAACCAGATCCTTGCTTACCAACTTAAAGCCTAACAAAGCTAAACTAAAGCCCAAACCTAATTGAATCCCGCTGGTAATACTGCGGGGAGTAATTTTGGCTAGCTTTTCCATCAGACCGGAAAAGGCCAGAAAGGTTAGCAGGCTCCCCAGAATTAACCCTGCGGCCGCTATCTCCCCCGGTGTAGCCTGCTGAATTAAAATGGCAGCGGAAGCTGCCTTCATCGGTTGAACTGCCATGGGTATACGATAAAATAGCCCGCTGGCTACATACAACAAACCAAACATGGTAAAAACTCCGGCCGGATTAAGACTGGCTAAAGTAATAGCTCCGATGACATGGGGTAAAAAGGTGCCTAAATCCCCTAGTGCACCGGAAACTTCATTTAGTTTAAGTTTAGCTATGGTATCACCCCCCAGCCATACCAAGATAAGGGAGCAGCAAATCCTGTTTTAGCGGTATGTTTTGATCTCCTTTTCCGGGATGTCTCCGGCATTATTCCCTTGGGTCTGCTGAAACTTTTCTTCCCATATTTCTTCCATTATAGGGTTACAGTGTGAAAGCTCATTGCATTTTGGACATTGCCTGAGATGACTTCCTGAACAGCAATTTATGCCTGACCTAGTGAATTCCAACATGATTGCTTCATAACCACATTTAATGCATTTCATAAAGCGACCCCCCAATTCTTTTAATTAATTTACCCCGGTTAACCACCTGCTGCTACCGGGATAATAGTCAGCTCATCGCCGTCTTTTAGAGCACTTTCCATGCCCTTTAAATAAGTTATATTATCGCCGTTAAGGAAAATAAAGAAAAGATTTGAGACATCACCTTCAGAATCACATAATATATCTTTAAGTCCAGAAAACCTTAGATTTAATTCCTGAATACACTGAGCAACACTAGTAGCTGCGCATTCAATCACCTCGTTTTTACCGGTTAAGTACGCAATAGAGGTCGGTAGCCGCACAATAATACTCATTTTCATTTCCCCTTTCCAAACGCATCGGACTATTGAATCACTCCCCTAAAGATGACGTCGTCATCTGCAAAAGTTATGGCAAAATAGTTCTCAGCATCCTCCCTAACTTTTTTAGCCTCCTCATCTGTTAACCCCTTGGCTTTAATCCAGTTCTCCATGAGGCGGCCTCCGGGGAGCCATAACGCCATGGTATCACGCTCGTACTTCCAGGCTTTGTTTGTCACCCCTTCCTTTTCGAGAATCTGCCAAACAGCATCTCTATCCCGGTCATCACAATAAACACACATCACACACTCGCTTAAAAACATGTCTACAAATTCCTTTTGTACCGCACGGTCAAACTTGATGCATGGAATCTGTTCTTTGTCAACATAGGGATCCAGCCTTACAGCCAGTTCATGCAATACTTCCTTAGTCCCTAACACTAACCATTTGCCCCAATGTTCCAAATATTCCTTGTTGGTTAATGGTTTGTTTTTGTGCTTGATATAATGAATATTCCCATACACATATTTCTTCGAAAATACAAAGATATAATGTGACTTTGGCTGGTCAACAATCATCATCATTACCCCCTTGGCAACATTACCACTCCGATTAAACCACCAATAGTAAGGTTCCGTAAAAAATCCAACTTAGCTTAACATCTTGATTAATGGTATATCTTCCTTCTCTGGCATGGAATTCACATTATAAAACGATTGGTCCACGAGTAAAGTATCTTGTTTGGTTTAAGTGTAGATTTTCAAATTATATTAGTCCGGTTCTAAATGGCTGGGTTGGAGGAATATTTCTTACTGCGGGTAACCCAAAAGATTAACCATGATGGTACTTTATCTGTGGATACTATCCTCTACGAAACTGAACAACGGCTGGCTAATTCCCGGGTGGAGGTCAGGTACGATACGGAATGGCTTGCTAATCCGTATCGCCCTTTGCTGTTGTATAAAGACGGGCAGAAAGTAGGTGAGGCCAACGAAGATTCCCTGCGCCATTTGCTCCTAAAATAGCCACGGAAATCGAAGATGTTTCCCCAATAATAACCATGGGTAGTATGTTAATAGAAACACAAAAGTTAAAATCCAGGGGACTAATAAATACTATTAAATGAGCATACATACTTCCGCCCAAGAACTGCAATAAACGAACTAATAGCAAAAGCCGCTACCTTGTAAAAAGTAACGTCTATTCTCCAGCAATATCAAGTAATATTTCTGCATATTATCCAGCATATAGCCAAATAGGGTCGGTTCCTTCAGGTGGACCCGCCACCTCCTTCGTAGCATTCTCCATCGTGTGGCGCCAACAGAGAAAAAAGACCCAATAGAGCCTTTTTAAAGGCCCTAATATGACTACGAGTTCCAACCGTTATCACGTTTCCTGCAACAATTATTTGATAACAATGTATTATATGATGGATCCCTTTGTCAAGCTCATTTCTTAGCTTTCTAAGCTACTTACCTTTCATCTAATAGTTCACTAAAGTTGCATAAAAAAATTTTGATTTGTCAAATCTCAGAGCGTAAACGCAAACCCAAGAAAGGAAAGAAGGGTGAGAAAGCACCTACCACCACGCCGGGTAAGGTCAAACGCCGGGTAAGGTCAAACGTCTGGTTGAGTAAGTAATTCGTCACGTCGCTAAGAAAACCGACTTGCCCTCTGACCGCTTATTCCACTTCTACCATACTCAAATCCTTGCCATTTCGGCGAAGCTTGGTTTGCTTGGGGGATATGAACGCCTTAAGCGCGGCAGGCGACGATACACCCATCGTTACTGCGGCTTATCGCCGCAGTAAATCAAGTGATATTCAGATTTCACCGAATGGCATTCCTATTTGCTCTATCGGTGTGGAGATGAAACCCAATGGCCACGACAACCTGCAAAACTCTTTAATTATGCAGCCAAGGGGTTCATTTGGCTAAGCCTCAATATCTCCAAACTTCGGCACACCATAGAGTGTGGTTCTTCGGCCGAAATTACCAGTTGTTACATAATTTTATAGCCGTTCAATAATCGTACCTGTTGCCATACCTCCGGCACAGCACATCACTTGGAGTCCGAAGCGTTTGTCCATATCTTCTAATTCATGAAGCAACGAGGTCATAAGACGGACACCACTGGCACCTGTAGGATGACCTAGTGCTATGGCACCACCGCGGGGGTTCACTTTTTCGGCAGCGGGCCTGATCTCAGACATCCAAGCTAACACAACAGCGGCAAACGCTTCGTTGCACTCAAAGACATCTATATCTTCCACGGTAAGCCCCGCCTTGTTGAGAAGTTTTTGGGTAAGGGGTATAGGTCCAGTAAGCATCAAGGTTGGGTCATCTCCAATTACACCTCTAGCCAGCACCCTTGCCCGCGGCTTCAAGCCTAACGCCTCTGCTTTCTCCCGGGACATAAGCAACACTGCCGCAGCACTGTCACTGATTTGACTGGAGTTACCTGCCGTTATCTTCCCACTCTCACTAAAGGCAGATTTGAGGGAAGCAAGCTTTTCTAACGAGGTGTCCAGGCGAATGCCCTCATCCTCGGTAACTAAAATCTTTTTCCCTTCCTTCTCCACTTCAATAGGAAGGATTTCTCTTTTAAACTGGCCACTTCTACGGGCTTGTGCTGCTAAAATGTGGCTGCGCAGGGAGTATTCGTCAAGTTGCTGCCTACTCAAATTCCACTTTTCAGCGATGCGCTCTGCAGACATACCTTGGGGAATTAATTCATACAGATCTGTCAACTCTTTTGGTACCTCTACCCGATCAATCCCCATGGGGTGACGGCTCATGTTTTCCACGCCGGCAGCTATTACCACATCATAGTCTCCTGCAATAATCCCCTGTGCGGCTTTGTTCAACGCCTCCTGTGAGGAACCGCATTTCCGATTCATGGTTGTAGACGATACTTCCTGTGGCAATCCGGCCAGAAGGGTAGCTATTCGACCTATATTATTGCCTTGTTCATTTGTTTGAGTCACACACCCTACCAGTACATCTTCAATTTCCTGCGGAGCCATATTAACCCGCTCCATAATGCCCTTGAGGACGGCGGCCAATAAGTATTCCGACCGGGTCTCTGCAAACACACCATTTCGTCTCCCTATAGGAAGGCGGATTGCTTCTACTATGACAGCTTCCCTACTCAAATCTTTTCCTCCTTTTGGTATAATAGATATTTTGATTTATAACAAGCTCAATAATGGCATATTATTGAGCTTCCTACCTTTTACGTAGTTAAACTTATTTAGCTACTTCACTGCGAATCCAGTCAACAATATTATCGGCGCTGATCCCTGGAGTGAATAAAGCTTTTGCATTGCCAGCTTCTTCCTGAGTGAATTCATTGACACCTACAATATACTCTTAGTGCAGAAAACTACAATAATTGCAACACAGTTGCCATAGCCGGTCCACCACCTACACAAAGAGAAGCAATGCCATAATTACTTTGGCGACGTTGCATCTCATAAATCATTGAGATAATAATTCTGAGCCCGGTACATCCCACCGGGTGACCAAGTGCTATACCTGAACCGTTTGCGTTTACTCTTTCCATGTCAAGTTTTAGTTCCCGGTTACAGGCCAAAAATTGGGCTGCAAAAGCCTCATTGATTTCATAGTAATCAATATCCTTGGCGTCAAGGCCCGCAAGCTTTAAAGCTCTTGGTATAACATAAGCAGGGCCGATTCCCATTATTTCAGGTTCCACACCATAGGTAGCTGTAGTGATAATTCTGGCTAAAGGTTTAATACCCAGTTCTTTTGCTTTTTCTTCTGCCATTAATACTACTGCTGCTGCACCGTCATTAATCCCTGAAGCATTTCCTGCCGTTACAGTACCGTCTTTTTTGAATGGTGTACCCAAGGCTGCTAATTTTTCTTTGGTAATATCTCCCTTGGGATGCTCATCGGTATCAAAAATAATACTCTTCTTTTTGGTTTTTACTTCTACGGGAACAATCTCGTTTTTAAATTTACCTGCTTTGATTGCCTTTACAGCTCGCGAATGGCTTATATACGCTAATTCGTCTTGTTCTTCCCTGCTAATATTATAACGGTCGGCCAAATTTTCTGCCGTAACTCCCATGTGGTAACCATGGAAGGCATCATGCAGAGCATCATATAAAAGACCGTCTTCTACTTTGCTGGGGCCCATCCGAAAGCCGTTCCTTGCCTCTAATAACAGATATGGAACTTGAGACATGCTCTCTATTCCCAAAGCCACACTAATATCCGCTTTATTAAGCATTATCTGTTGACTTGCTACTTCAAGGGCTCGCATCGCAGAACTACACTGCTGGTCTAAGGTCATCGCTCCAGCAGTCGCAGGTATACCGGCTTTTAGTTGAACTTGTCGGGCCGGATTGCCTTTTGCTCCTGCTTTATAAACCATTCCTCCAACAACATCATCTACTTGTTCAGGTTTTACCCCGCATTGTTCCAGTGAAGCCTTAACTGCAATGGTCCCTAACTCCACTGCAGATACAGTACTTAAGGATCCTAAAAAATCCCCAATTGCTGTTCTTTGTGCTCCAACTATCACAACATTGCGCATTATTACACATCCCTTCTCCTCCTATTCAAAAACTTGGCATCTTCCCCTTATTTAATTCAAAGAAAATACAACCTGCTGGTCACTTACTTCGCTTTTAATAAACCCTTTTTCTTTGATATATATCAGGTGGGCACCAGTCTCACATATTGCAAACAGCTTATTGGTAGGAGAAAATGACTCCCACGATTCGTAATTCATATCCCATTTTAACTCCGATGCCAACTGGTAAGTAGTTTTTTCGCCTTGCTTCAGAATAGCTAGGACTTCAGCATCTCTTCGCTCGCAATGATGTTTTAGTTCCAAAATCCTCTGGCGACAGTTTTTAATTAAGCTCCCGTGTCCGGTCAAGACAAGGTCAACCTCCAAATTCTCCACCTTTTCCAGGCTTTCAAGATATTCCTTTAAAGGGTTTTCAGTATCAGAAACTAGCGCTATGTTGGGGGTTATTTTAGCATTAATATGGTCTCCCGCTACAAGTAATTTCTGGTCCGGTTCATAAAGACACAAATGGCCTTTAGAATGACCGGGGGTTTCTATACACCTAAACTGGTATGTCCCGGCGCATAGGATGTCCCCTTCCGACAATTTGATGTGGTTCAGACAGGCGTATGTACTATTAGGAATGTTATTGATGGCTATGTTAACTTGATTTTCGGGAAAACCGTTTCTCACCATAAAGCACCGTTTCTCATCCCAAGATTTGTTGACATCGTCTGCCTTGCTAAACAAATATGAATCATGTTTACTGCAATAAATCATCGATGTATCTGTTACAAGGCTTGAAACAAGACCTGCATGGTCTGCATGATGATGGGTAATAAATATATCTGTCTCCCTTAGGTCGACCCCAAGCTCCTTCAAATACGAATGCATGGACTCAAGGCATTTTGGGTGGTTCAATCCAGTGTCTATAATCAGGTTTCGTCCTACACCCTTGATCAGATAAGAGCTGAGAGTCTTCAACGGCATGTTCGGTAGCTCAATTTCTAAACGGTATAGATTAGGCACAACCTCTTGAATCATCTTCGCACATCCCCTCACGGCTGATAACTAATATCGGAAAGGATAAACCTGCAAATTTTGCCAGCGGTCTTCCAAAGCGTAACGCTCCTTAACATAAGCGAACAAATTTCAACATCCCGGAACGCCCAGTCCGGATGATGGCGATAATGGAGTCGTCATTTACTGATAAGCTACTGACTGTATTATAGCAGGCCAAAGGTTTAAAATCAAAAAATATTCCAACAATTAAGGCCACCTGAGCTAGTTTTTAAAAACGGGCTAGTGCCGACTACAGCTACTCTTTTACCAATTAGCGGTTTAAAGTCTTTCCGTTCCTACTCACTCAAATCCTGGCTTATCCAACTATAATTGGGTTCCTTGGCGATAAGGAGAGATAGCGGGCACCTTCCTCTCCCTCAACTACCACAATATCCTCGATACCAACTGCCCCTACACCTGGGAAAATGAACTTCGGCTCAATCGCTACAACCATTCGGGTGGCTAACACCTCTTTGGCTCCTCGACAGATTACGGGCAGCTCATCGAGTTCCAGCCCAATACCATGGCCAACAAAACTCACCTTATTAGGGCCAAAACCCATAAAGTTTTGTTCGTAAGGTGTGTTTTCTCTGACCCAGGTCACGATTTCTTCGTAGACTTCTCCCGCAATCCTGCCTGGTACCATAGCCATACGCAATCTTTCCTCGACCTCTAATGCCGTTTCTTGTGCCGCAAGAAGTTCGGGAGACAAATGACCAAGAGCCATAAGCCGAGTCTGATCGTTTTGGTAGCCGTTAACTACAGTAACTAAATCCACTATGATTGGCTCCCCTTCCTGGATGACAGCGTGAGAAGGCCCTTGGGGAAAAGCAATTGAGACTCCCTGACCAACTATGGGACCGTCAAAACATCCAGAAAGCGCACTCCTCGCACCGGAAAATATCGCACCAAAGTGAAATTCCGAACCAAAACTACGTACCCGTGAATACCCTTCATGACCTACTACCCGTGCTTTTTGCTCAAGCATTGTGTCGAACTCAATCTCAGTTAACCCCGGACGCAAGATTTCTTGGGCATAGGCCAATATTTGCGGATACACCTGAGCTGTTTCTTCTAAACGGTCTAATTCCCATTCTGACTTAACAGCCCTTTGCAAACGGATAAACGGTGAAACATCAGCAAAGCGGACTTCTGGAAAAGCCTTACGGTAGCGTTCATAATTGCTAACCGGTAATACGTCATACTCCAAGCCCAATGCCATAGGGAGAGACAATCCTGCCTCTTGAATAAAAACCGGAATTTTAGACACTCCCAAAAGAGGTATTACTTTCCAAGCCGATTCTGCAACAGCTCTGCCTACATCACGGAAGGCCATAACCAGGGGTTGTCCAACCTGGGGGATGTAAAGATGGATATTTTGAGCTGTTCCACTATAATAAAAAGTGTCTGCCCTTTGCACCAGTAATGCCCCATCAAGCCCTTCCCTCTGCAAGGTTTCCTGAAGGATACTTACTCTTTGTTGTAATTCAGTTGATGGAACTTTCATTAATGCCTCCTATATTGAGTAATATTTTACCTGATAGTAGTTCTACCCCCAGTCGCATTTTCCCTGCAATTTAGTTGAAATGCTAATGAAACAACAGATCAAGATTTATTCTTTCACCCTTGTGTAGATTATCCGTTTTCCAGCAGATGCAATCAATTGTTCTTAACCATGGCGGTAAAAAAATACGACCATCCCTAAAAAATCAGGATGGCCTTTTTGTGTTTTGTCAATTATTTAACGGCTTCCTGAGCAATTGGTTTTAGTCGTGGATCCTGAAGAATGGCGATTAACGGCTGTTTCATT
>JBAQLS010000042.1:0-40845 GCA_049302075.1 Carboxydocellales bacterium
CTTCTGATACTCGTCAATATGTCATCTCCTGATTCCTCAGGATAGATATCTCTCTTAGTTTACTACACTTCTGCAATAGTAACTTCCGCATGACCCTTAAAAACGGAACTTACCTTTTCATTTAACACAATTCTATTATCAGCTATTTTTATAAGTAACTAAATATGTATTCTTACCCATAATTAGCCAAATATGCTCAAATCTCGTATAAAAAGTAAAAAACAAGCAAGAATTCCACTTCTTGCTTGTTTTTTCTAATTTATTCTAGTTATTTCTCGTTTTGTTGACAAAATATTCTATTTTCAGTTTAATCTTTGCAGTTACAGTTCAATAATTCGACTAATACCCCGTCCACCGGCATAACTGCGTACTTTCTCCACATCGCTATCTTCTAGCACAGTCTCCACAGCCAGACCCTCCCGGCGGTATTTTTGGGCCAGTTGGATAGCTTCCCGGCGTTTTTCCTTTGGGTAAACCAGTAAGACATCCGGTGCCGGCACCGGCAGGGCATCCCCCTGACGGTCCAGAGCCAGCATAATGCGCTCTAAACCAACAGCAAAGCCGGTAGCTGGACTAGGGTGCCCCCATTGACCCAACAGCTTATCATAACGTCCTCCGCCACAAATAGGAAAGCCTAGGTGCTGGGCATAACCTTCAAAAATCAGGCCAGTATAATATTCAAATCCTCGGAGGACGCTAAAATCAATGACCACATATTCGGCTACACCGTAGTTTTCTAGTACGGCATAAATCTCCTTAAGGTTATCCAACCCCTTTTTCGCCGGGTTATCGGCGATAAGCTCTCCAGCCCGCTCTAATACTTCTCGACCACCTCGCAGAGCAAGCAATTCCCGCACCCTGTCCTTTACAGATGCATCAGCCCCCGAGGTGTCCAGTATTTCTTCCATGCCGACGAAATCCTTATTAGCCAGAGTACTTTTGAACCGACGTTGTTGTTGTTCTTCCAGGCCAATTTCCTCCATGATGCCCTTGAACACAGCCATCTGCCCTAGATGAAGCTGAAAATTTTTCAAACCGGCTGCTTTTAACACTTCTATCGCCAGGGCAACTACCTCTCCATCCGCATCCCCGCTAGCTGAACCGATAAATTCCACCCCAGCCTGAAAAAACTCCCGCTGCCTGCCTACTTGGGGCTCGGCATAGCTAAAAACGTTGGACAAATAAAACAAGCGTTGAGGGGCCAGAGCATCTTTCATTCTAGTAGCTACCAGCCTGGCAATGGGAGTGGTCATATCCGGGCGCAGAGCCAGAATATGTCCCTGTCTATCCATGAACTTAAATAGATTTTGTTCCTGTTCTCCATTACTTCCAGCCACTGCTAAGGCTTGATAAAATTCGAAGGTAGGGGTAACCACCTCTTGATAGCCCCACCTGTAAAAAAGTTGGGCAAATTCTTGTTCTAACTGACGCTTGCGCCAAGCTTCTTCAGGGAGCATGTCTTTTACCCCTATGGGAACCCTAAGCCTAAGGTCATTATTATCTTCCATCATTACATCATCCTTTAACCAATCTTAACTATTGAGCAGATTACTTCTCCGATTGCTCACCCTGCTCTTTAAGTCTTTTAAGTACCAGCTTGTAACCATCTGCCCCGTAATTGAGGCTTCGTTTAACCCGACTAATGGTGGCAGTGCTAGCACCTGTTTTTTCGGCAATGGAACTATAAGTGACGTCAGCTTCCAGCATCTTAGCCACCTCTAAGCGTTGGGCTAGGGATTTGAGTTCGGCGACAGTGGATACATCCTCAAAAAAGCGGTAGCATTCCGCTTCGGTTTTCAGCAGTAACACTGCTTCAAATAGCTTATCAATCAGCGGTTCTTTGAGTTTGGACCGATAATCCACTCTATTTCCCCCTTCGGCCACACTTTCTCGCATCATTTTCCATTATAACGGGTCAGCCTTGGGGGTGCAACCTGTTGTTAGAATCGCTTTAGTGCCCGGTAGCCGATGTCTTTACGGTAGTGCATATTGGCAAAGACAATTTCCCCAACCGCCTCGTAGGTATTAGCTATTGCTTCCGCTATGGTGTTGCCTATCCCGGTAACTCCCAGCACTCTTCCGCCATTAGTGACAAGCCGGTTATCCACTTGAAAGGTTCCGGCATGAAAAACAACTGCTTGCTCCCCGGCAGAATCCAGGCCACTAATGGGCTTACCTTTTTCGTATTCACCGGGATAACCACCTGCCGCAATTACCACACACACTGCAGCTTCGGATTTCCAGTGGATTTCTTGTTGAGCCAAATTTCCCCCGAGGATTGCTTCGATTATGTCCACTAGATCTGTTTCCAACCTAACTAGCACAGCCTGAGTTTCCGGGTCGCCAAAACGGGCATTGTACTCTAGTACTTTTGGGCCAGCTTTAGTAATCATCAAACCGGCATAGATCACTCCACTGTAGGTTCGACCTTCCTGAGCCAGCCCCTGAACAGTAGGAATAAGAATGTCTCGCAAAACCTGCTCTGCCAATTCCGGACTATACACCGGCGCTGGAGAATAAGCTCCCATGCCGCCTGTATTCGGACCCTCATCCCCATCATAGGCCCGTTTATGGTCTTGGGCTGAAACCATGGGGATTACCGTTTCCCCATCGGTGAAAGCTAAAATGCTGACTTCTTCACCTTCCAAGTATTCCTCGATTATCACCATGTCCCCTGCATCCCCAAAGGCGCGCTCTTGCATAATTGTGTCAATAGCTTCTATAGCTGTGGCCTCATCCATAGCCACTATTACTCCCTTTCCCGCAGCTAAACCGTCAGCCTTGACTACACATGGCGCTCCATGCTCCCGGATATAAGCTTTAGCTCCTGCCGCATCGGTAAAGGCAGCATACCCAGCTGTGGGGATGTTGTATTTCTCCATAAGCTCTTTAGCTATGGCTTTACTACCTTCGATCTCCGCTGCCCTCTGACTGGGTCCGAAAATTTTTAGCCCGGCCTGTTGGAATTTCTCGCGGATTCCTTTCAGGAGAGGAGCTTCCGGTCCTACCACTGTTAGGTCGATGCCCTTTTCCCGGGCAAAAGCCAGCAGCAGGTTCACATCCTCAGCCCGTATATTTATACAGGTTGCCATTTGAGCAATTCCGGCATTACCAGGGGCACAGTAGATTTCTTGCACCCTTGGGCTTTGCTTTAACTTCCAAACTAGAGCATGTTCCCTGCCTCCGCCACCGACGACAAGTACCTTCATGACCTATACCTCCCCTATGCCAGCTAATCATTCTGCAAGTTCTGCCTCTCTTAATGTTTAAAGTGTCTCATTCCGGTAAAAATCATTACTATCCCGTGCTCATTGGCAGCCTGGATACACTCTTCATCCCGCATTGACCCACCTGGCTGGATAATTGCTGTTATTCCTGCTAAGGCAGCGGCATCAATGGAGTCCCGAAAAGGGAAAAAAGCATCCGAAGCCAAAACAGCGCCCAGGGTCTGTGCACCGGCCTGTTCAAAGGCGATTTTAGCCGCCCCTACCCTGTTCATTTGCCCGGCCCCAACGCCGATAGTTCTGCCTCCTTTAGTTACCACAATGGCATTAGACTTCACATGTTTAACTACCTTCCAGGCAAAAAATAGTTCCCGCAGCTGTTCAGGAGAAGGTTTTTTTTCTGACACAACATTAATCTCCCTTTCATCCACTGAACCCGTGTCCAGTTCCTGAGCTAACAAACCACCATTGACCTTCTTAAAATCCCATTGTTTAGGCAGCACCGGCCGGTTGATTTCTCCTACCTCCAATAGGCGGATATTAGCCTTCTCTTTGAGAACTCCCAACGCCTCCAGGCTAAATTTGGGGGCAACCACCGCTTCCATAAAAGTAGTGGCAATTTCCCGGGCAGTTTGCTCATCCAATTCCCGGTTTACCCCGATTATTCCTCCGAAGGCCGAAACGGAATCGGCGTTAAAGGCATGCTTATACGCTGTAACCAAGTCCGAGGCGATTGAGGTTCCACAGGGGTTGTTGTGCTTAACAATTACTACCCCAGGTTCGGAAAATTCCCGCACTAACTCCAGGGCTGCATTAGCATCCAGAATATTATTAAAGGATAATTCCTTACCCTGAAGCTGCCTGGCGTTAGCAATACATGGCCCCACCACCTGGGGATCTTTATAAAAAATAGCTTTTTGATGGGGGTTTTCACCGTATCTTAGGTCCTGAGCCTTTATGTAATTAAGGCTAACCCTAACGGGAAGCTCAGCTTGGGCATTATCGGCATTTCCAACGCTATTGTCGCCTAGACTTTGCTGATTGGCCACTAGATTACTTAGATAAGCGCTAATCAGGGTATCATACTGGGCAGTGTGGGTATAGGCCTTTGCCGCTAAGTCTAAGCGGGTCTCCGGTGTTACATTGCCAGAGCTTTGCAACTGCTCTAAAACTAATCCATAGTTTTCCGGGTTAACCACTATAACCACATCGGTATAATTTTTAGCTGATGCCCGGACCATGGCTGGGCCACCAATATCGATGTTCTCAATGGCATCTGCCAAAGTGACTCCCGGCTTCTCGATAGTTTGCTTAAAGGGATAAAGGTTTACCGCCACCAGGTCAATTGGTTCAATCTGGTTTTCCGCCAGCTGGCGCAGATGCTCCGGCTCCCGGCGGGCTAGGATACCGCCGTGAATTTTGGGATGGAGAGTCTTCACCCTTCCGTCTAAAATCTCTGGAAATCCGGTCACTTCGGAAACATAGGTAACCTTAAGTCCCGCTTCTTTAATGGTTTTAAATGTACCCCCGGTGGAAATCATCTCCACCCCTAGGTCGGCTAAGCCTTTGGCAAACTCCACAACTCCAGTCTTATCCGAAACACTGATTAACGCTCGCTTAATTTTCATCTAGTAACCTCCTCATCTGGTTTGCTATTGCTTAAGTAATAAGACTAGTCGCAAGGCTTATGATTTAGGCCTTATGGTTTAGGCCTTACTTTTACTTTACGGCCGATAAGCTCCAGGCTTCCCTGAGCATAATACTGAATAGCCTCAGGGTAGATGCGGTGTTCTTGTTCCAGAATCCGGGCAGCTAGTACTTCTGCTGTATCATCATCCCTCACCGGGACGACGGCCTGAAGAATTATCGGGCCGGAATCCATTTCCTGATCAACAAAGTGCACAGTACAGCCACTGAATTTAACACCATATTCCCAGGCCTGCTCCTGACCGTGCAGACCTGGGAAAGCAGGCAGCAGGGCCGGGTGAATGTTCATAATCCGGTTAGGAAAGTTCTCCAATAAGGTGTTCCCTACTAAGCGCATATAACCGGCTAGTATTACCAATTCCACTTGCTGTTCCCGAAGAGCCTGAACCAGAGCCTGTTCATATTCAACTCGGTCAGCATAAGTCCTTGGATTACAAACCAACGCAACAATACCCACAGCCCTTGCCCTTTCTAGAGCATAAGCTGTGGGATTGTCACTTATTACAATGGCCACCTCGGCCTCTAACCTACGGTTAATAATTGCGTCCATTATCGCCTGGAGGTTTGAGCCTTTGCCAGAGGCTAGCACTCCCAGTCTTAAGACTGAGTTTGCTGTTTTAGCTGTTTGAGCTGTTTTAGGGTGATTATGTTCGGGCATGACCTTCCTCCTGTCCTGCCTGGGCTAATCCTCATATTCCACAACTGCATTTCCCGGCTGTACTTCACCAATTAACCATGCCTTTTCCCCTTGGGAAGCAAGTTCCGTCAAAAGCTGAGCAGCCTGTTCTGCCGGTACAACTAGCACCATACCAATACCCATATTAAAGGTCCGGAGCATTTCCCCTTCAGCAATATTCCCAATTTCCCGAATGACCCGAAATACAGGCTTTATCTCCCAGGAATTACGCTTGATAACTACTTTCACCCCTGAAGGCAGAATTC
This sequence comes from Carboxydocellales bacterium, assembly GCA_049302075.1. Lineage (GTDB taxonomy): Bacteria > Bacillota > Carboxydocellales > JAJZTU01 > JBAQLS01. Next base: position 5,874 of record JBAQLS010000042.1, read on the forward strand.
TAGGTATATTTTCCGTCAAACCGCCCCCGGTAATATGGGCCAAACCCTTAAGTTCATATTTCTCCAGCAGCTGCAAGATGGTTTTCACATAAATCCGAGTAGGCTCTAGTAGTTCTTCCCCCACAGCTCGTCCCAGCTGGGGGTGAAAATCCTCTGGCTTAAAGCCCCCTACCTCTAAAAGTGCCTTGCGAGCCAGGGAATAGCCATTACTGTGTAAGCCGGTGGAAGCTAAACCGATTACCTGATCTCCTGCTTTAATGGTGCGCCCATCAATTAGCTTATCCCGATCTACTACTCCCACTACAAAACCAGCTACATCATATTCTCCCGGAGGATAAAAACCCGGCATTTCGGCAGTCTCTCCACCAATAAGGGCACAGCCTGCCTGGAGGCAGCCTTCGGCAATTCCTTTAACTATGTCGGCCACTTGAGTGGGTTCCAGCTTACCAACCGCTAAATAATCCAGAAAAAACAAGGGCTCTGCTCCCTGAACCAGGACATCATTAACACACATGGCCACTGCATCAATACCGATAGTATCATGTTTATTCATCAGCATGGCAACTTTAAGCTTAGTCCCTACCCCGTCCGTTCCTGAAACAAGGATTGGTTGCCGGTACTTTTGGGCATTCAGAGCAAACAATCCCCCAAACCCCCCCAGCTCGGTTAATACTTCTGGCCGGAAGGTCTTGCGCACATGACCCTTCATTAACTCCACTGCCTCACTACCGGCACTGATATCCACCCCGGCTGCGGCATAAGTTAAGCCCTGATTGTCTGCTTTGCGCTCTTCACTCACTTCCACCCAACTCCTTTAACCCAACTTAGCTATTTCCACTTTCCACTTTCCACTTTCCACTTTCCACTTAATCCAAAGCTAGTTTGCGCAAATCTGCTGGAATCTCAATGGGATAGTCATTGTCAAAACAAGCGGTACAAAAGCCAATTTTATCTTCCCCAAAGACATTTAGTAAGCCTTCCTTACTCAAATGATAGAGGCTGTCCAGCCCAATATGCTGTTCAATTTCCTGATGAGTCATATTACAGGCAATTAATTCCTCAGGATTGGAGGTGTCAATACCATAGTAGCAGGAACCGATAACCGGTGGGGAGCTAATACACAGGTGAATCTCCTTAGCCCCGGCGTTCCGTAACATACTAACAATCTTTCTGCTGGTGGTGCCCCGAACGATGGAATCATCCACCATTAAAATGCGTTTACCCTCAACTACACTTTTAATGGGGTTTAACTTCAACCTGACAGCAATTTCCCGCATGGATTGGGAGGGCTGAATAAAGGTCCGGCCAATATAGCGATTTTTCATTAAGCCATCCTCAAAAGGAAGACTCCGTTCTTCCGCATACCCTTTGGCCGCTGCATTACCGGAATCAGGAACAGACATTACCAAGTCCACATCCGGTTGGTACTCCCTGGCTAACTGCCGACCCATCTGACGGCGACACCAGTTAACATTGTACCCGTCAATTACACTATCCGGACGGGCAAAATAAATATATTCAAAGATGCAAGTCCTTTTTTTGCTGTTTTGAGCTTGAATCGAGGTAATCCCACTGTCATCGATCATTACAATTTCTCCAGGTTCAACGTCCCGGAGGAATTCGGCACCTACCGTATCCAAGGCACAGGATTCCGAGGCAATGATATAGGCTTCACCTAAACGACCTATGCATAGTGGGCGGTTTCCATAGGGGTCTCTAACCCCGATTAGCTTGTTTTCACTCATCACCACTAAGGAATAAGACCCTTTAACATCAATCATTACCTTCATGATACCTTCTTCAATACTGTTCCCGCAATATCGGGCAATTAGGTTAACCAGCACTTCGGTATCAATAGTTGATTGAAAAATTGAACCGGTATTAGCTAAGGCAGTACGTAACTCCCTGGCATTAGTCAGATTACCGTTATGAGCAACTGCCAGCATACCTTTGGCATAACGAAAGACCAGAGGTTGAGCATTAATCGCCAAGCTGGCCCCGGTGGTGGAATACCGGACATGTCCGATAGCCATATTACCCTTTAAGCTATCCAGGTGTTGTTCCTTAAACACTTCCGGCACCAAACCCATATCTTTATGAAGCTTAATAGTGGTTCCGTCGGAAACTGCAATCCCTGCACTCTCCTGCCCTCGGTGCTGGAGGGCATAAAGTCCGTAATAGGTAACCCTAGATACATCAAGATTACTCCCCCGGATACCGAATACCCCACATTCCTCTGCCGGTTTGTCGGAGCGCCAACTATCCTCCCAGTCTTCCTCTATCCCCCCAAAGTCCCTCACATTAACACTAAAATTCATAATTACACTACCTCCGCCATTTTTCCTTCTGGCTCTGGGTTATTTAGTCAATCTCCGTAAAATTTCCTCATATGCATCTTCCACCTGACCCAGGTCTCTGCGGAAACGATCTTTATCCAGCTTTTCCTTGGTGTCCGCATCCCAGAACCGGCAGGTATCTGGAGAAATTTCATCCGCCAAGAGCACCTGATCATGGAACAGGCCAAATTCCAGCTTAAAGTCCACTAAGATAACCTTTTTATCCTGGAGGTACTCTTGCAAAATAGCGTTGACCTTAAGTCCCATTTCCTCCATCAGGTTCATTTGCTCTTGAGTAGCAATCTCCATCGCCAGGGCATGGTAGTAATTAATTAACGGGTCCCCTAGTTCATCATCCTTATAGTAAAGCTCCACCACAGGACGTTTCATGGGAGTACCCTCTTCCAAGCCCAGGCGCTTTGCTAAACTGCCAGCAGCAATATTTCTTACCACCACTTCCACCGGAATAATCTTGACACCCTTCACCAGCATTTCCCGGTCATTGACTAGTTTAACAAAATGAGTGGGTATGCCCTTTTGCTCCAGCAGTTCAAAAAACAAGGCGGAAATCTTATTATTCAGTACCCCTTTGTTGGTAATAGTGCCTTTTTTCAAGCCATTAAAGGCGGTGGCATCATCCTTATAATCAATCCAAACCACATCCGGGTCATCAGTCCGATAAATCTTCTTAGCTTTGCCTTCATATAACTGTTCCAGCTTTTGCATGGTGCTGATTACCTCCTTAATTCTTTTCGCTAGTTTTGGGGTCCTGCTTATAAGCAACCTCAAGCCCAGGAGTTATCAGCCCCGGGTGCGCTCGTGTGGGTGTGCAAGTATTGCTTTGCGACTAAAGGCTTAAACAGACGCCCAAGTAAGGTCTCCTAGCCAAGGACTTTTTAGCCATGACCCGATGTTCTAACAAAGTCAGGCCCAATTAAGTTACCCACCCCAAGGTATGTGCTGAAGGCTGAGTTGCCGTCTTGGCATTGACCCTGATGCCTCTCCAGGTCCTTGACCCAGGTCGGATGCCTGCTCCGGTGCAGGTGCTCATGGCGGAGAGCCGTAGAAGCTGTTAGTGAGGTGGGCAATATAAGCACCCCGGCCACCAAGGACGGTGGCCGCCTCGCCGCTGAGTCACGGACGACGAATCGGCGAGGTTTGGGTGCTTATATTAGCCCTCCGAACTTACAGCTACAAGGCATGGAGCTAAGAGCACCCAACCGGGGCAGGCATCCGACCGGAGATATTCGACCCGAGAGCATAAGACCACAAATCGGCAACCAACTCTATCGGCCTACAGGCCGAACCGCTTAAAGATGGCGTCCACCTGGGCCAGGTGGTAGTCAAAGTTGAACAGAGCCTTAATCTCCTCCGCACTTAACCGCTCCCCTAGTTCCGCATCAGCCAGCAGCAGACCTTGGAAATCCTGGCCGGAATTCCAGGCATTCAGGGAATTGCGCTGGACTAGTTCGTAGGCCTGTTCCCGGGAAATCCCTTTTTCCACCAGGGCTAACATTACTCGCTGGGAGAAAACCAGTCCGTGGGTTCTATTAATATTTTTCATCATGTTCTCAGGATAGACCAGAAGATTCTGCATGATTTTAATGAATTTATCCATCATATAGTTCATCAGGATACAACTATCTGGAATTATTACCCGCTCTACGGAAGAATGGGTAATATCCCGCTCATGCCACAGAGCTTGGTTTTCCATGGCCGCCATGGCATTGCCCCTGATTACTCTGGATAGTCCGGAAACCCGCTCACTAGTAATTGGGTTACGTTTATGAGGCATTGCTGAGGAACCCTTTTGCCCCTTACCAAAATACTCTTCCACCTCCAGAATATCTGTCCGCTGCAAATTACGCAGTTCGGTGGCAAACTTATCCAAGGAGCCCGCAATAACGGCCAGAGTTGCCATAAATTCCGCATGCCGGTCACGCTGTAATACTTGGGTAGACACCAGGGACTGGTTTAACCCTAATTTCTTACAGGCGATTTCCTCTACCAGAGGATCAATATTGGCATAAGTTCCAACCGCCCCGGAGATCATTCCCACACTCACTGTATCAATTGCTGCTTCCATCCTTTTAATATCCCGATCTACTTCGGCAGCCCAAAGCAGCATTTTTAGACCAAAGGTTATGGGTTCGGCATGGATACCATGGGTTCGGCCAATCATTGGGGTCATGCGGTATTCCTGAGCCTTTTCTACCAACACTCCCCGGATGGTGTGGAGTTGAGCCAGCAGCAGTTGACCCGATTCCTTCATTTGAATGGCAGTAGCTGTATCTAATACATCAGAGGAAGTCATCCCAAGATGAATAAATCTGGACTCCTCACCTACAAATTCACCTACACAAGTTAGAAAGGCAATTACATCATGGTTGACTACTTCCTCAATTTCGTTAATACGCTCAACATTGAAGTTAGCCTTTTCCTTAATGACCTTTACCGCCTCAGCGGGAATTTTGCCTAGTTCGGCCATTGCTTCACAGGCAGCAATCTCAATATCTAACCATTTTTGGAAGCGATTTTGAGCTTCCCAAATCTTACCCATCGCCGGCAAGGTATAACGCTCGATCAATATAAGTCCCCTCCATTACTGGCATTCTTTCTAATGATTATTTTTTCTCCTGCTGGGCTAGGTAACCACCTATGCCCAATTGTTGAAGCTTGGCATCCTTGCCTTCCACTTCAGCTGCCAATTGTTGTTTATAGGCTTTAAGCTTCTGGCCCAATTCCGGGTAATGGATACTTAACATCTGAATTGCTAAAATTCCAGCATTTTGGGCGTTATTAATACCTACAGTAGCAACCGGTATCCCAGGAGGCATTTGCACTATGGAATATAGGGCATCTAGGCCATCTAGGGCAGCACTATACATAGGTACCCCAATGACCGGCAGGGGAGTTGCCGCCGCAATTACCCCCGGCAAATGAGCAGCCATTCCGGCCCCGGCGATGAGCACCCGGATTCCTTTCTCCTCGGCAGTTGTTGCAAACTTATGAGCCTTGTTTGGTGCTCGGTGGGCAGACGCTATTACTACCTCATAAGTAACCCCAAATTCCTCGAGAATTTCTGCCGCTCCTTTCATAACCGCCAAATCGGAATCGCTGCCCATCACTATTCCCACGATTGGTTTGGACACTCCCGATACCTCCCTCTTAAAATTAAGATTTTTTTGCTAATGCTCCCTTAAAAAAATAAAACCCAAGTAAGCGGACTAATGTCTACATACTTGGGTTTTTCTAAAGCTAAATAATTATTCCCCTCCCAGAAAAATATAACGTCCAATAATAATTAGGGACAACAGCCACATTAACCAGTGCACTTCTTTGGCTTTGCCGCTGACTCCCTTAAGGATGGTGTAGAATAAAATCCCTGCGGCAATACCGTTAGCAATATTATAGGTGAAAGGCATTAAAGTCAAGGTCAGGAAGGCCGGGAGTCCTTCAGTTAAATCCTCAAAATCAATCTCCCTTACTGCAGAAGCCATCAGCAGCCCCACTAGGACTAGAGCCGGCCCGGTAGCTGAACCGGGAATTAAGATAAAGATTGGAGCCAAAAACAAGGCTAGTAGGAAAAGTACTCCTGTGGTTACCGAGGTTAAGCCGGTACGACCACCCTCGCCAATTCCAGCAGCACTTTCCACATAAGAGGTAACAGTACTGGTGCCCATCAACGCCCCGAAGCTTACTCCAAAAGCATCTACCAGCATAGCCTTACCTATTTTTGGGTTGTTGCCATGCTCATCCAGCAGTCCTGCTTTACCCGCAGTTCCGACCAGAGTTCCAAAAGTATCAAAAAGCTCTACAAAGGTAAAGGTGAGAACAACACCTAGAATCCCCGCACTTAGGGCACCGGCAAAATCCAGTTGGCCGACAGCCAGATTTTGAAAATTAGGCAAGCTGAACTTAAAACCGGTAATATTGGTTTGCCCTAAAGGAATGCCAACAACAGTGGTAATGAGAATGCCCCAGAGCAGCGCACCTTTTACCCGCTTGACTAACAGTATTCCCATAATCAGTAATCCAATTATGGCCAGTACCGCTGGTCCGTGCGCCACACTACCTAGTTTGATACCCCACTCTACACCCGACAAATCACCTTTGCCGGCACCGATGATTTTCTCCATATTACCGCCAAATTGACCGGGTAATAATTCTACAAAAGCTATAGTTAAACCGGAAATCTTCAGTCCAATGAAGGTAATGAACAAGCCTATTCCCACAGTTATAGCTTTTTTCAAGGAATTAGGCACCGCTACAATTAACAATTGCCGAATGTTGGTCACTGTTAAAATAATAAAAATAATTCCGGAAATGAACACTGCTGCTAAGGCAGCCTGCCAAGAGGGCATTAATCCCTGGGCAACCACTGCGGCAAAGTAGGCATTTAGCCCCATGCCGGGAGCAAGAGCAATTGGAAAGTTAACAAATAAACCCATGGCGATGGTCACAACACCTGCAGCAATGGCAGTGGCAAAGAATACTGCGTTGGGGTCCATTTTGGCCCCGGAAAGAATGATGGGGTTAACTGCCAGTATGTAGGCCATGGTCATAAAAGTGGTAATCCCAGCAATAACCTCTGTCCTGACATTGGAACCCCGTTCCTTGATTCTGAACACTTTTTCTAACATTTTTCCGCCTCCTCGTCTCATTATGCTATAAGGAACTTCGATACCAGGCGTAACTAAACCACCTGTAGGTATAGTTTATCACCCTACAAGTAAAATAACCCGGACGCATAGATTTCCGTCTTAACATAAGGAAACCTACCCGTCCGGGTCTGGTTTCATAACCCTGGGTATCCGTTTCCTCGTAGTCAGGCAATTTACGGTTGCCCGGTAGAGACGTCGGGGCCATATTCCCCAACTTATACGAGAAGCTTAACACAATATTATCTTAACAAAGCATTGGTCAGCAGTCAAGGTAAAACACGAACAATTTTTATTACTATTGAATAAATATTCGTAATGGTCTAATGAAATAATTGACCCTACCGGAAGTACCGTATACCCGCTGCAAAGATCTGCTGATCTTTTGCTCCCGGGACATTAGTCACCACATGTTGGCCAATTCGCTCTGAGTGTCCCATCTTGCCTAAAACTCTGCCGTCCGGACTGGTTATCCCTTCGATAGCATGTCGGGAACCGTTGGGGTTATAGGTAATATCATAGGTGGGGTTTCCCGCTAAATCTACATACTGGGTGGCTATCTGGCCGGCTGCAGTCATTTGGGCTATAACTTGGTCATTCGCCATAAACCGGCCTTCCCCGTGGGAAACAGCAATAGTGTGTACGTCCCCCACCTCAACATTGTTAAACCATGGGGACAGGTTGGAAACTACTTTAGTTTGAACCATACAGGAAACATGGCGGGCAATAGCATTATGGGTCAGGGTGGGGCAAGCTTCGGTTATTTCCCTAATTTCCCCGTAAGGTACCAGTCCTAGCTTGATCAAAGCCTGAAAACCATTACAAATGCCTAACATTAGTCCATCCCGATGTTGCAGCAGCTCTTGCACAGCTTCTTTAACCCGAGGGTTTCTAAAGGCCGTAGCAATAAACTTCCCTGAACCATCCGGTTCATCCCCGCCGCTAAAGCCACCGGGCAGCATAATTATCTGAGAGTTTTTAATCCCCGTGACCAAGTCAGCGATGGATTGCTCAATTTCTGCAGCAGACAGGTTTCTGATTACTAAAGTTTCTACAACCCCTCCCGCCTTTTCAAAGGCCCGAGCGGTATCATATTCACAATTGGTACCTGGGAAAACGGGAATAAGGATTCTCGGCTTGGCCACTTTCACCACTGGCTTCAGGGTATGCTGCACCTTAAAGCTAATTACCTTAGGCTGTTCAGCAATGCTCTCCGTTCTAGTTGGGAAAACCTTTTCCAAAGGCTGCTCCCATGCAGCGACAGCCTCTTCCAGGCTAATTTCGATGGCATTAACTGTTATTACCGGTTTGGCCTGGGTATGCCCAAGTACCTGATAATCCATATCACCAAAGGCAAATGCCAAGTCTTCACCCGCAGCCATTTCCAGCACGAAGGAACCGTATTCAGGAGAAAATAGCTTCTCCGCTTCAACTGGAGCATTAAAAATCATCCCGATTTTGTTGCCAAAACACATTTTGCTGATGGCCTCTGCCAGTCCGCCCATTTTAACAGTTTGAGCCGCCAGAAGCTTACCGTCCTGATTGAGTTGGGCTACCTTAGCCAAATTGTGTTTAAAGGCTATAAAATCCGGTAGTTCTTGTTGATCCCGGGCCAGGGGAACTAGCACTACTTGGCTATGCTCCTGCTTAAATTCCGGTGAAACCACCTGGCGAACATCCAAAGCGGCCACCCCAAAGGCAACTAGCGTCGGAGGCACATTTAGCTCCTTAAAGGTTCCCGACATGCTGTCCTTCCCACCAATAGCCGGAATTCCTAGTTGTTTCTGAGCATAATAAGCTCCCAGCAGAGCACTAAAGGGTTTACCCCACCTAGCTGATTCTTTACCCAGTTTCTCAAAATATTCTTGAAGGGTCAGCCGGACATTTTGATAATTCCCCCCAATAGCTGCCACTTTAGCTACTGCCTCCACAACAGCATATAACGCTCCATGAAAGGGACTCCATTTAGCTAATTGAGGGTTGTAGCCGTAGGTCATCACTGTACCTGTGGTTGTTTCCCCGCTGAGTAGAGGAAGCTTGCCTACCACCCCCTCCGACGGTGTAGCTTGATATTTCCCGCCAAAAGGCATCAGCACAGTACCTGCTCCGATGGTACTATCAAATCTTTCCACCATACCCTTTTGGCTGCAGACATTTAAATCCTGCAGGTTGGCTAACCAGGCTGCTTTTAAGTCAGGCAGCGCTTGTTGCGCTCCCGCTCCGATGGTCTTAAAGTAGTTTTGCCGTTGCTCTGGGGCAGTTACCTTTACTTGGGTAGTTTGTTTAACTCCGTTAGTATCTAGGAATTCCCTGCTAATATCCACAATGGTTTGCCCACGCCATTTCATAACCAGACGCCTGGCTTGACTTACTCTAGCAACAGTTGTAGCCTCCAGGTTCTCCAGTCTGGCAAATTCCATAAAGCGCTCGGTATTTTCCGGGGCCACCACCACCGCCATCCGTTCCTGGGACTCGGAGATAGCTAGTTCAGTACCGTCCAAACCATGGTATTTTTTGGGTATAGCATCTAAATTAATTTCCAGTCCGTCGGTTAATTCACCCACTGCTACCGAAACACCACCGGCGCCAAAATCATTACACCTTTTAATCAGCGTGCTGACTGCTGGGTTTCTAAACAATCTTTGAATCTTTCTTTCCTCCGGGGGATTGCCTTTTTGCACCTCGGCCCCACAGGTAAAAATGGACTCCTCAGTATGCTCCTTAGAAGAACCGGTAGCCCCGCCACAACCATCTCGGCCGGTTTTACCTCCCAGTAAAATGACCACATCCCCCGGACAGGGGATTTCCCGAACCACATTTTTCCGGGGAGCAGCCGCAATTACCGCCCCAATTTCCATCCTTTTGGCAATAAACCCTTGATCATATACCTCCGCAACCTGACCTGTGGCCAGTCCAATTTGGTTGCCGTAGGAGCTGTACCCGGAAGCTGCTCCAGTGGTAATGGTCCGCTGGGGCAGTTTCCCCGGCAGGGTATCTTGGATTCTAGTTCTAGGATCACCGCTGCCCGTAACCCGCATGGCTTGGTATACATAAGACCTTCCGGACAAGGGGTCTCTAATAGCTCCACCCAAACAAGTTGCCGCCCCCCCAAAGGGTTCGATTTCCGTAGGATGGTTGTGGGTTTCATTCTTAAACATCACCAGCCATTCTTCACTCCGCCCATCCACATCAGCATTAACCACAATACTACAGGCGTTGATTTCCTCCGACTCATCCAAGTCCGGAAGCTTGCCCTGTTGTTTTAGCTCTTTCATTGCCATAACAGCAATATCCATTAAACAAATATCTTTTTCCTGTTTCCCGCCATAGACAAAAGCCCGAGACTCCAGATATTCCTGATAAGCCACCGCAATTGGCTGAGCAAACTCCCCTTGCTCAATACTAACTTCTTCAATTTTAGTAAAGAAGGTTGTATGGCGGCAATGGTCTGACCAGTAAGTGTCAATAGCTTTAATTTCCGTAAGGGAAGGGTCTCTTTGCTCCGTATCCCGAAAGTAACCCTGGCAGAACTGCAAGTCGGCAAAGCTCATGGCTAGGCCCATCCCCTCCATAAACTCCCTTAGTTCTCCGGCAGTTTTGCTGATAAAACCGGCTAACATTTGCACAGCTTCCGGGGTCTCGACCTCCATTTCCAAGCTGGAAGGCTTGTCCAAGGTTGCTTCCCTAGACTCAACCGGATTAATATAATATGCCTTTATTCTGGCAAACTGCTCATCGCTAAGCTCCCCTTGGAGCATAATCACCTTAGCAGAAACAATTTGAGGTCGCTCTTTTTGGGTTAGAATTTGCACACATTGCATAGCAGAATCCGCCCTTTGATCATATTGACCAGGAAGGTACTCCATGGCAAAAACTCTTTCCTCCGGGCTTATCGCTAATTCTTCATCATAGACATTATCTACTGGAGGTTCAGAAAAAATGGTGTTCCTAGCCTGAGCGTACTCAGCCTCGGATATTCCGGAAATATCGTAGCGGTTGATGACTCGTACACCCTTAAGACTTTTAATGTCCAGCTGCTCGGTTAAATCACAGTAAAAGGTATGGGCCTCCACATCAAAACCACTTTTTTTCTCCACATATAAACGTTTGACTGCACTGTTCACTTTATGTTCCCCCTAGCTTTTTCTACCCATTATCTGCTTTCTATTTACCATTTGATTTTAACATAATAAAATTAATAAGAGAATTTAATAATACAAGAACTTGACTTAGTTGCTGCTTAAAGTTGATATAAGTTTGAGCTGGCCTCCTGATAGGAAACTTGACCACCCATGCAGCGGACAATCATTAAACAATTAAAATGGATTTTATAAAGTACCCGGTAACGTTCTCTAGTCATAGCTTTTAGGTGCTGTTCCGGGGTTAACACATAGGCCGGGATTTTTGCTATACCTTCCTTAAGTCTGGCCATAACCCGATGGTTGCCGTCAATAATAAACAGCTTAGGCTCCTCCCGCAGCTGAGGGTAGTTGGCCAGGATAATCGGCCGATCATTTTTTAGGGCTTTCGGTAGATAATTTACACGAACGCCCTCTTGGTCCACTCTAGCGACAATTTCCGCTAGGGTAACCGTCACTATAGGTAGATTCACTTTTTCAATCACTCGGTTAGCCGCAACCACACTCCAAATGACCTGATAGGAATGCTGCTCATTAAGGGCCACCTGGGCACTGTATACTTGACCCCTTTGGCCAAAAGCTAAGGGGATTGGGGCTCTGATGGCATGCTTGTATTTAAACTGATAGTTTTTCAGTATCTGTTCAAGTTCAGGATAGCTCTGTTGGATCGGCAAGCCCCAACGTTCAACTGTTTTTTTGAAGGACTCCACAGTAAAAAAATTAGCTAGCTTGTATTTACTTTTAATGAAAACCACCCCCCAAGACATCTCCCTATAAGATATGCCTAAGCAGGGAAAATTCTCCAGACGAAAACAGCCGTTGAATTAGAGCCTCTGGAATTAACTACAGGGATAAAACTACCTATTTTCTTCCAAAACGACTGTAGTTCCATACTCATGTGTTTCAAGATATACTCGTGGTAATAATTCCAACATAATTGAAAAACCAAAGCCCAGCGATTTTTTGGTAGAATAACCTTTCCTCAGGGTTGCTTTGGGAATATCCCTTAACCTGATGCCCGGACCGTTATCCCTGGCAACAAACCAGATGTTCTGATCACTGATCAGCAGTTGCACAATACCTCCGTTAGCATGTTTCAGCATATTACTGACAGTCTCCGAGACGCATAAAATGAACTTTTTCTGACGGGTTTTATCAATCATTAGTTTTTCCAGGAACTGGCTGACCTTTTCCCGCACTCCCGGGAGATTACTTTTTTCGTTGACTTTTAGCTCCAGCTTTAACTTTCCATATTTCAGAACCTCTGCCAATTCGGAGCCATCAGCCAAAACCAATTGCTCCTGGGTCACGGCCAGCAGCACATCCCTATAGATGTTACGGATGACATCCAGCTTCCAATGCAGTAATTCTTCTCCACTTAACTCGGCCTTATCCATGGCAGTTAGGAAGGCATCCACAATCCTGGGATCAAATTGACGGCCGGTACTTTTGATTAATTCATTCATAGCCATTTCTTTCTCCCGGCCTTTCCGGTATACCCGCTGCGAAACAATGGCGTCAAAAGTATCAGCAACTGCAAGGATTCTCGCTTCCAACGGAATTTCATCCTCTTTCAGCCCGTCAGGATATCCCTGACCGTCCCAACGCTCATGATGGTGATATATAGCCGGGAGTAGTTTTTGAAAGAAGCTGACCGGCCGCAAAATCTGCCGCCCAAAATATGTATGCAATTTCATTTGAGAATACTCTTCCGGCGTTAGCTTTGTAGGTTTGTGAAGAATACTTTCCGCAACGCCGATTTTACCGATATCATGGAGAAGCCCGGCATAGCGGAGATTCTCCAATTCCGTTTCGGTAAAGTTTAGCTCTTTACCAATCAACAAAGCGTATCTGGCCACCTGATCAGAGTGGCCTTTTGTATAGGGATCCCTGGCATCAAGGGCATTGACCATTGCCCGGATAGTGGTAAGAAAAGTTGTTTCCAGCACCTCGTAAAGCACCTTGTTTTCCAGGCTTACACCTACATGATCCGACAGTGAACGCAATAATAGCTCATCCTCGTCATCAAAATCAACTAATTTACCGGTCAGTTCAGTATGTTTATTTATTAAGCATATAAACCCGAGGTTTTGGGATTTTGAGCAGAGGGGTACGCACAAAAGGTTGGAAACAGATTCACCCAAAAAATTCCTCATGATAGCCGGACTACCCAGCCGAAGGTTAACCGCCTCACCCCTGAATACTACCTGGTGGATGATGTTTTCCCGCAGATCCAGTTTTGATCCCACAGGAACCTTTACTGCACCATAGATGCCTTGGATTTTGAATTCCCGCCCAATATCATCAAACAACGCAATTAAACATTTGTCAGCGCTATACATTCGTCCCAGCATCGCCGCAGCAGCATCGACTATTTTTAAAGGAATCTTTTCCCCCTTACCCTGTTGCGATGTTAAATTATCTGCAGCGCCTTCAATACTCGCATTATCCTTGGAATCGCTTTGCAAATTCTTTAGTGCAAATGAAGTTTTACTGATAGTCTTATTAAACCCGGCTAACGCCAGCTCTGTAAAAACCTTTGATTCCGGCGAAAAAACCAGGACCAGCCCAAGCAAAGCACCCTGGTATTGCAGTGGAAATCCCGCAAAAGATAAATATTGTGTACATATACCAGGCCATAGGCCAGTCAATTTCTGAAGTTCGCCGGTATTTTCGTTTCCCTTAAAATCAGTATAAAATGCGGACATATTTTTGTACATCCGGTTCAGATTTTCAATAGACTCCCGGCTGGTTACTTCGTACAATAAACCATCCCCTAAGCCTTTAACTTCACCGACCACTAATTCTGCATCGTCACCTTGACAAGCAAAAAAAATACCGTCCATGCCAATGTTTTCAAGGGTAATCCGATACAGATGCTTTTCAATGTAAAGCTTGTTGTCCCAAAAGTCCAGAACTCGGCGGATTTCAATACTGTTTTTCATCTTTAAAGCTTTATCGTTCAGGCTTTTCAGAATGTTTATATAAAGGTTTCTGTCCCTATACCATGCTATAAAGGTTAAGCCTAATATCACAATGAAATAAAAATAATTGGCAATCCGAAAATGAAGATAATTAGATATATTCCCGGTAAACCCGAATATTTCTGCAGCAATATGGAAACTAATCTGAACGCTCAGGGCAAATCCAAATACCCTAAACCTGAAATGGAGCAAGACCCCAAAAATTTGCAGCAATTGTAAAGTTACTAACAACACATGGGTTTCCAGGAGGGAACTGATCAAAAAAATCCAGAAGCTGTCAATAATAATTTTTATACTCTCGATAACCTGATTTGTCTTATGGTTTTTTGACCTCAAAAACAGAAAAACAACGCTGTATAACATAACCGCGACACCGACAATAGCTCTGCTATCTTCAATCCCAGCCTGCCTGAAAAGGCTGAAAAACGCAATAGCCGCAATCGGCACACGAACAGCATCGACTAAAAGGCCGCTTTGCCGTAAATTAAAATTCACCCAGCCCCCCCCTTTCTGCTACTTCTCCGCCTAAATAGACTCCTTTTGATCTAAGCAATTCACATTCCAGTGCAGCGGCACGAAACAACAGCTGCAGGTTATGACCGTACTCAATAGCATGGTAATAAAGGAGTCGGCTTGCGGCAGCAGACCCTCCTATCCTTTACTGTTAAGTTTATTGAAAACCAGTTTTCCTTCCTTATTTGCATATGCCTCCACATATCTGGCCGGCCGGGTTTCGAAACGGTATTTCTGTGCTCCATGCTCAACAATCACAATAGGATGAATAAAATCTGCTTCAAGTTTACTATTTCCAAGCAAATTAATGGTAACAGCAGCTTCAGAGGAGGAGCCCACTTCCTTGAGCTTAACTAGCCCGTGGGCGGTTAACTGGCCCCCCCTGACCACACCGTAATCATTATTGATTATAATGTCCCGTCCGGCATTAAGATTGGAAATAATACTCCCCGCACCGGAAATAACAATATCTCCGCTGGCTTTTATCCAGGAGTTCTGAATATAATCCGCATGAACGTCAGACGGAGCAGCGATTAAATCCTCTATCTCCCGGAATAACTCATCTATGCTCTGGACAAGGAGTGCCAATTCTTTGCTCTCTTTAATCCTTAAAGATCCTAAGCCATCGAGTTTTTTATAATTGTTTCTAATTTCCTTTAAGAGAGGCTCCACCAGTTTAAATATCACTGCTTGACCGCCGGTTGTTACCTTGGAACTGATAATGTTTTTACCTACTTCAACGCTCCCCCCTGCCAGCAGTTCGGCATGAATAACACTGCCGTACACCTTGATGTTCCCCCCTGCTTCCACACGAAACCCATCCAGAACACTTCCTAATATGTGAATATCCCCTTTAAACTTAAAGTTGCCTATACTGATGTCAACATCGCCGTGAACAGTATGAACAGGGATAACCCTAAAAATGTTGTTGTGTTTTCTCTCTACTGCCGGACGCCTGGCAATCAAGGCTGCGGCTATCGTACCATTCTGGACAATTTGGGCCCCATCCTTGGCTATTGGCTTCATCTCGACAGCCTCCAGTGGCGGAATGGGATTCCCGTAAATATCCATCCCTTCCTCCACCGAATTAACCAAACCCTTTCCATAAGGATTGATACCCCAAATTGGGGAGCCTTGATTAAATCTCAGGACAATTTTCCCACTCCGGACATCTACCGGCGGCTTCCCCCGGGCTATGATTATTTTAGTTTCGGCGCTGTCCACATCATCTATAGCCCTTTCTATATCTGTCAGGTCAAGTCCGTAGGTTATCCCGCTCATTTGGGCAATTGTTTCCACATCCTTCCGGGTTACCGGAACAGGGGGCACAACTTTGATTAAGCGAGCCCGGGGTTTAAGTTCAAGAGTGTGGGTGGAATCTTCAACTATGTATTCACCTCCGGGAAATCGTAGAATTTTAAGGTATGCAGTCAGCTTGTCCTCAGTTACCTCAATCTCCACTTTTTGCTCAGGCTTAGATTGGGCAGTTCCCACCCATATATGGTCCTCACTGCTCACCACTGTCGGTTCAGAAATCCGTTCATCATTAACAGTGATAATTGTATTTTCACTGGGAGTAATGACCGGAAAACGACCGCCCAGTTGAGGATCAGCCACCAAAACAACCCCGTCTTTAATATTCACCGAGCCGTCCGTTGCTTCATCAGCCTCTGCAAGATATTCTACTTGTGGCTGCAACTTTTCAGTCCCGTCAGCGGGATTCTCCGCTTCCACAACAACTTCCTTTTGACCTTGGCCGTTCACAGTATCACCTTCTTTCGCCAAGCTATTGGCTTTTTTACATCAATACTATCCGCTACAGCATTTGTGATAAGCGGAATTTTTTCTGCCTTGAATAAACATATCTAAAGAGAGAGTTGATTGTGTAAAGCTCCATTATCACAAGTTAAACTTACCGTGTCCGCAATACGAATGTTACAATACGAATGAAATAAAAAAAATCTAGATGGAGGTACGCAGAAATGACGACAGCAATGATCAGGCATAAAAACCTCGTAACTCAGCTTTTAGCTGATAAACGGAGTGAAAACACTAAAAGAGCGTATAAAAAAGACCTAGAAGAATTTTTTTCCACACTCTCCATGGAACCCATGACCCAGGATCTAGTGCATTGGTTTCTGAATTTAGACCGTTATCAAGCCACAGTAATGGTCTATCAATACAAAGCTAATTTATTGGAACGGGGGTTGAAGGAAGCTACTGTAAACAGGCGATTAGCAGCTATCCGTTCTCTAGTTTCCTACGCCAATGGGGTAGGTGCTTGTGATTGGAACCTTGCTAATGTTCGAGGTGAGAAAGTTGAAACTTACCGAGACACCAGCGGTATACCTATAAAAAAGGTTGCTGCCATGCTTAATATACCTGACCGTTCAACCCTTAAAGGAAAACGAGATTATACAATTTTAAGACTCTTATGGGATAATGCGCTTCGACGGGGAGAAATTATAAAAACTAACATAGAAGATTTCGACTCAGAAGCCCAAACTTTGCTTATTTTAGGAAAAGGCAAAGGAAGCCAAAAAGAAAAAATTAGCCTGAGTACCAAAACCTCTCAGGCTATTCAGGAATGGCTCAATGCAAGAAAAGAAACAAATCCAAAAGCCCCTTTATTTATTAGCCTAGACAGAGCACACAAGGAACACCGATTATCGGGCGAGGCTGTAGCTCTTATCGTAAAAACCAAAGCGATTACGGCAGGAATAACTAAAAAAATGAGTCCTCATAGATTAAGACATTCATCCATAACAGCGGCTCTAGAGGCTACCAATGGAAATGTGGTAATGGTCCAAAAATTAAGTCGACATGTAAAGGTGGAAACCCTGCTCATTTATAATGATCAGAGAACCAACCTACAAAAGCAGGTTACAGAATTGCTTTCAAGTATTATTTGAGAATTAACACATACATAAAAGACCAAGGTATCTCCGAGCACACATGTTTTGCTCGATATACCTTGGTCTATTTTTTCACTAGTAGTTTTATTGACATGACAGCATTTTACTCAATTATTGTCGAACAATGTCATTATGTGTCGGTATATTCGTAATATTCAGTGGTAGGAAATTACAAATTACTATAGAATATATACGCCAATAAGGCTAAAAGCCCTAATTTTATGGTAGTATTTACGCATATCGGTGCGTAAGGAAGGCATGGCGTTTCTAAAAAATTGTCGAAAGCTAACGATAATGGAGCTTTTCACAAGTTACGAAAACAGAACATTATAATCGAGTTTTTAAGAAATCCTCACTAAACAGTTTTTTAATGAGACCTTTTCACCTGCAATCTGCGACATAATTCCCACCTCAAAATTAAACATATTTTCCAAATATATTGAATACTTTTCTACAAATTACCAAAAAATCCTGCAGTGTTGTTTTTTCACCACGGCAAATATTTATCTGTAAGTGAAAACCCATACCACGCTTTAGGAAAGGATAACCTATGTACACCATGAACATAGGTTTCTAATTCTGAGTAGCAGGAGTTGATAAAACAAAAAGTGGTGGTTATGATGTCGCTAAAAACTAGCGACATCATAACCGCCACTCTCATATACCAAATCAATTAAAACACCTGTGTATCAACCTTTCAGAAGACCTTTTGCCCCTACTCCCACTCAATGGTTGCCGGAGGCTTGGAGGTAATGTCATACACCACCCGGTTAATATCCTTCACTTCATTAACGATGCGGGACGAAATCTTCTCCAGCAGCTCATAGGGCATCCGGGCCCAGTCGGCGGTCATGCCGTCATCACTGGTTACCGCCCGCACCACCGCTGTATAGGAATAGGTCCGTTCATCTCCCATTACTCCCACACTGCGCATGGAAGGTAGGACCGCAAAATACTGCCAGATTTCCCGGTTTAGTCCAGCTAGGCGAATTTCCTCAGTTACAATAGCATCAGCATCTCGCAAGGTGTCCAGCTTTTCCTTAGTGATTTCTCCGAGAATTCGAATAGCTAGACCTGGTCCAGGGAAAGGCTGACGCCAGACAATTTCCGCTGGCAAACCTAGCTCTTTGCCCACTAATCGAACTTCATCCTTGAACAACCAGCGCAGCGGCTCAATCAACTCAAACTGCATATCCTCCGGTAGGCCGCCGACATTGTGGTGGGACTTAATTACCGCCGCTGTTTCTGTTCCACTCTCCACCACGTCAGGATATAAGGTACCTTGCACCAGGTAATCTATTTGGCCTAGCTTTTTGGCTTCATCTTCAAAAAGACGAATAAACTCTTCCCCAATAATTTTTCGTTTGGCCTCAGGCTCGGTATTCCCGGCCATCCGGGTTAAAAACCTATCTTCTGCATCCACGAATACTAAATTCATATGAAACTTGCCTTCAAAGGTTTCTCGGACTTGTTCCGGCTCTCCTTTACGCATGAAACCATGATTTACGAACACACAGGTCAGTTGGTCCCCAATGGCTTTATGCACCAGAGCTGCAGCCACAGAGGAGTCAACGCCCCCACTTAAAGCACACAGCACTTTCTTTGTTCCCACCAGTTGGCGAATCTCCTGCACTGTTTGCTCCACGAAGGAACCCATAGTCCAATCCCCTCGGCAGCCACAAATCTGGTAGAGAAACCGTTCAAATAGTTCTTTGCCCCTGGGGGTATGGACCACCTCGGGGTGAAACTGCACACCATAAAGCTTTTTACCTGCATGGCTCATGGCCGCAACCGGGGCGTGGCTGGAAGTAGCACTAACCGTAAAACCGGGTGGTGCAGCCGCTACATAATCACCATGACTCATCCAGCACTGGACTTGGTCACAAAAGTTGGCCAACAGCTCATCCTGCTGCTCTATTTGTAAAACCGTTTTGCCGTACTCCCGATTGGTTGCCCGAGCAACCAGGCCACCTAAATCATGGGCCATTAACTGCATGCCATAGCAGATCCCCAGAATAGGAATACCTAAGTTAAAAATCTCCGGATCACATTTAGGGGCTTTCTCACCATATACACTGGACGGTCCCCCGGAAAACACAATACCTTTAGGTGCCATTGCTTTAATCTTTTCCACCGGAGTGCTGTAGGGCAGCATCTCACAATACACCTTACATTCCCGAACCCGACGGGCAATTAGTTGACTATACTGCCCCCCAAAGTCTAAAACTATCACTAGTTCAGTTTGCTGCATAGTTGTCTTTCCTCCCAGTTGTAAGCCCTATTATTTTTGATAAACTTCTTTTTTCAATACCGCAATGTACGGCAAATTTCGAAAATGTTCCGCATAATCCAACCCATAGCCCACCACAAACTCATCGGGGATCTCAAACCCAAGGTAATCAGCTTTAACCTTGACCTTCCGCCTACTAGGCTTGTCCAACAAACTACACAGTTTAAGGCTGGCCGGATTACGGGATTTTAGGTTTTCCACTAAATAATTTAAGGTTAGGCCGGTATCCACCACATCTTCCACAATTAGCACATGTTTGCCTTCTATACTCCGGTCCAAGTCCTTAATAATTCTAACCACACCGGAAGATTCGGTGGAAACACCATAGCTAGAAACCGCCATAAAATCAAAGGCCACCGGATAGGCTATGCTGCGCACCAAATCAGACATAAAAATAGCAGCCCCTTTTAGGATGCCCACAACTAGGATTTCCTCACCCTTGTAATCACGGGAAATTTCGGTACCTAGTTCACGGACCTTGGCTGCTATTGCTTCCTGGGAAAACATTATTCTTTCAGCTTCAGCAATCATAATATTGCCCGGCCTCCTCTATAACTACCTGAAATATCATTAGAAAATTATAACAAGTTTTAGAGGATATTTCAAGCGCCGACCCTAACTCTGCTAATTTACTGCTTTTGGGGAATAGGCGGCTCTGGTAGTTTTTTGACCGGTGGTACTAATTTAACCGGCTTATAATCCTTGATAGTTATGTCTATGGTAATCTTGTCTTCTGCTTTTTGTTTACTAACCCCGGTGAGTACCGCTTTCCAAATCAAGTGGTCCCGCTTGCCAATCAGAAAAGTGGCCCGAAAGTTGGTGTACAACATGGCCAGAAACTGATTATCTACATCGGGCTGGACTTCCACCCGGTAGACTTTCCGGTCGTTAAACTTTTCTTCCCCAATTATATTCGCCTCAAAAGTATCCTTAAATTGCAGATAACCTATGGGATTAATTTCTGCAGTAACTAGAGGTTGGCGCTCTAATACCGAGTTTTCAAAGACCTTCCAGTTGTTTCCCCCAAAAACATCCTTTAAATAAATTATTTTGCCAATTTGATAAAGTTCCACTGGGGTACTTAGCATCTCACCTTTTACCCGAAACCCATCCTTTTGGATCTGACCCTCTAACTTGCTCAGTACCCTTTTTTTACCGTCCACCACCATTTCGGTAGAGCTGCTAAAACTATAGCTTTCGGCCTTGATGGTATTTTGCCAAGCCTTGGTGAGTAGTAGTTTCGGGTCTGGCGGACCTTGTAGGAAAAAGTACCAGCTAGCCCAACCCACAATCCCCACCAATAAAATTGCAGATAAAATCCCGCCTGCCAGCGGGAGCCGTTGTTTAAACTCCACCGCCGTCCACTCCCCTTTCCGGGAATCCCCTGAATTTGTTTCAGTAAAGCTTACTGAAATTTCCAGAGGTTTAGAACTACACCCGAAAAGATTTATTGGCCAGGCGGTTTTTTCTAATCTAAATCAGCCAAGCTTTGCAGTAAACCCTGTTCATGCTGATAGGTTCCCGCTAAGGTTCCATCCAAGTGAGAAAAAACCTGTCCCACCTCCGGTGAAAAACCGTACCAGGGTAAATCCAGCTCTTGGGGGTGAAAATTAGGCTTGGATGTACGTACATGCATCCTATAACTCTCTCTTTGACGCAAGCGTTTATAGCGCATACTCAGCCACCTCCTGCCACCTATTAAACAGGTTCTTGTCCACCATTATTACAAAAACCCAAGACATTTATTCCTCCACCAGGTTTTTGGCTGACGGCAAACGCAAAAACAGGAAACCTCAATTTTTACTTCGAGGCTTCCTGTTTTTGCGTTTGCCTAAAATTTACTTAAAACCTACTTAAAATTCGCTTAATTATTCCTAAAGCTTAAACAACTTCCTCCCCTGCTTCACCTGTCCGAATCCGTACTGCATTCTCCACTGGGTAGATAAATATCTTCCCATCCCCAATTTCACTGGAACGGGCGGTGTTAGCAATCAGACTGACTATATCTTCCACTATCGTATCCTTAACTACTAACTCAATTTTTATTTTAGCTAACAGATTGATACTATATTCTTGCCCTCTGTATATTTGGGTTTGACCTTTTTGCAAACCACAACCTACCACCTCGCTGACGGTCATCCCCCGAATCCCATACTTATCCAAGGCGTCTTTTACATCATCCAATTTACTAGGTCGAATGATTGCTTCAATCTTTTTCATAAAAATCCCCCTTTATTATGAGTTCTTTCCAAGTTACCCGCCAAGTCCATAAATATTTTATAAACCCTGTCCGACAGGTTGTTTACTAGTTCCAGTGGCATGCTTTTCCTCTAATAAACTTTTCAGCAAAGATCCACCGACAATTGCGTCATGATAGGCCTCTTCACCATGTTGGGTAAGATCCAGACCAGCTTGTTCTTCTCCCTCGGTTGCCCGTAGCGGAGTAAATATACTGACCACCTTAAGCAGGATAAACGAACCAACAGCGGCAAAAACAATAGTTGCTGCTACGGCAATAAGCTGAGCCTTTAGTAAATCCGGGTTACCATAGAACAGCCCCTCAGCTCCTGCTGAGTTAACCGCCTTGGAAGCAAAGAGACCAGTAGCAATAGCTCCCCACGTTCCACCAACACCATGGCACCCAAAGGCATCTAGGGCATCATCATAACCAAGTTTGGACTTAAGAACCGCCACTGACAGGTAGCAGATAGCACCACCGACGGCACCAATAACTAGGGCCGAAAGGGGAGACACAAAACCGGCAGCAGGAGTTATAGCAACCAAGCCAGCAACTGCACCAGTAGCGGCACCTAAAACGGTAGGCTTGCCACGATGAAGTTTTTCTACAGCAGCCCAAGCTAGGGCGGCAGCAGCTGCAGCGGTATTAGTTACCACAAAAGCACTGGCAGCAAGACCATTAGCCCCTAGGGCACTTCCTGCATTAAACCCGAACCAGCCAAACCAGAGCAAACCGGCACCCAGTACAGTCATAGGGATGTGGTGGGGCAGCATTGTTTCGGTACCATGGCCTTTGCGCTTACCCAGGACTATAGCTGCTACCAGCCCGGAAACCCCTGAACTGATATGCACTACCGTTCCACCGGCAAAATCCAGTGCTCCCAGGTTGCGAATCCAGCCATCAACTCCCCATACCCAGTGGGCCAGGGGATCATAAATTAAACTAGTCCAGAGAATTGTGAACAGCAGGAAGGCAGGAAAGCGAAGTCGTTCCGCAAAAGAACCGGAAATTAAAGCAACAGTGATAATGGCAAACATTAACTGGAAAACCATAAAAGCTTGATGGGGAATAGTTGCGGCATAATCTGCGTTAGGCTCAGCACCTACACCGATTAGTCCAAGCCAATCTGTGCCTCCAATTAAATGGGCCTGGTCAGGACCAAAGGCAAAAGAATAGCCGAACAGTACCCACTGTACAGAAACAATAGCAATAATTATAAAGCTCTGCATAATTGTGCTCAACACATTCTTTTTACGAACCATACCGCCGTAGAATAGTGCCAAAGCCGGGGTCATTAACATGACCATCGCTGAAGAGATTAACACAAAGGTTGTATCACCCGTGTCAATTTTCGGAGCGTCTGCAGCCCAAGCCAGACTAGGTAAAGCTAACAATGTCAGTAATCCAAAAAATAAACCTCTCATTAATCTAGTGCTCATGATGATTCCTCCTTAATAATAACTTAATTTAATAAATGTTAAAAGTCCAAAAAGCAGAAAAGAGCACATTTACCGGTAAACTTAAAGTTTCCCCCCCGGCAAAGCACCCTCGCTAAAAATTGTACAACCTCGTACATTATTCAATTGCCTAACAACCTAAAATAGCCTTGAATACGGACCGATATACTAACCTTGTACCTACCCACCTCCTTATAACAAGAAATCTCCTGCGTTGACTTAATTTCCTTAACAAAAAATAAAACGCTTTTCGGAAGAATTACTTCCAAAAAGCGTCATCGCTCGTGGTGATACATCTTTGCATCACAAAATGTTTTTTTGTTGTTTTTATATTACCATACCCTTTTTGTATTTACAATGGTTTTTATAAAATTACTTCATGTATACATTATATCTGAACTGCTCGGGAACTCAATTTCCTCCAGTGCCAGCTCCAGTAATTCCGCCTCAAACAAACTACGCTTTACTACCACAGTCATATTCCGCACTCTTGCTACTAAACCCTGGGCTTGGGCAGGATTTAAGTTTATCCCCGACTCCTGGAGCTTCCGGACTAATTGGGGCCAACCGGAATGTTTTCCGATAACTAATTCCCAGGGCAACCCTTCAGCACCTGGATCAATCACCCGGACCATGCCGGTTGGCCTATCCCCTTCCATACAAAACACATTGCTCCCTACAATGGGCTTAGCTGGAGGGATTGGGCGTTTTGCCGCTTTGGCTACGTAATTCGCCATTTTTACTAATTGACTGGGGTCTATAGTTAACTCCATCCCCTGTAAATATTTTAGTACCATTACTAACTCTTCCAAAGCGGTATTTCCAGCCCGTTCTCCTAACCCACCTATTGTAGTGCTGGCCCAAACAGCACCTGCCCGGAGGGCGGCCAGAGCATTAGCCGTAGCTAGACCGAAATCATTATGGGCATGAATTTCTACCTCCAGGTCCACCTTCCTCACCAAACGCTTGATTCGCTCATAGGTGGAAAAAGGGTCCAAAGCCCCAACGGTATCAGCATACCTGAAGCGTTCAGCCCCTTCCTTTTCTGCCGTCTTGGCAAATAGTAGTAAAAATTCCTCGTCAGCCCGGGAAGCATCCTCCGCTCCTACCGATACTCGGCATCCCTCCCCCCTAGCAAAGCGCATAGCCTCAGCCAGTTTATCCAAAACCCATTGGCGATTTCGGCCCAGTTTGGTGGTTATTTGCAGGTCAGATACCGGGACGGAAAGATGTATATCCTTTACCCCACAGGCAATGGAGGCCTGAATATCCCCGATATTAACCCTGCTCCAGGAGGTAATTCTAGCTTGTAACCCCAACCGCAGGATAGCGGCTAGGGCTTGCTGTTCAACTTCTCCCATTGCTGGTATTCCAGCCTCGATTATCTCCACTCCAGCCTCATCTAACATGCTGGCAATCCATACTTTCTCCCGGAGGGAGAAGACTACTCCTGCTGCTTGTTCACCATCCCGTAAGGTGGTATCCACAATCCGGCTCATCTTAGCCACTTCCCCTCTACTAACATTCCTGGCAGCATTTTTTATAGCCTAGCGAAGCATCGGAGATGCTTTTGTTCGAGATGGTAACCTTAAGTTCATTGGGCCCGATTTTTTCCACCGCACCAGTTAAATTTCCTTGCAACAATTCTGCTTCCAACCAGGGGGGGAGATGGCTGCAGATTACTTCCAAAGCAAAAAATTTCCCCTGGCGCAAAAATGGCAGTAATACTTGTTTAGAAGTTAAGCCCAGATTATTTTCTTGGATTTTCTTCAGGGAAATTTGATAACAACCAGCCGAGGTTTCTACAGGTAACGGTATTATCTGGTCATTTTTTTGGTTATCACATTTTTTAACGTCATTTTCTGTTAGTGCTTCTTGTTCCTGGATATAATCAAGAAACTCCTCCGGCTTTCCATGGAATTCCCAAATACTAAAACCTGCCTTTTCTAAACTAAAATAAGTTATTCCAACTATCGAGAAGCCCACAAAAATTCGGCAATCCGCCAGAAAGCTGATTAATTCCTCCATCTTCCGGCGTAACCCGGCTAACCCAACACTTTTTCCTGGGTTAAAGGGCTGTTCTCTAGTAATGCTCCATTGACCCTGCTTTTTTTGAAAGACCACTATTCTCCCGGGTTCATTCAGCGAGGCGGTTTCGCCTTGGACATTCATATATATTCCAATTTCCTTTTGCATATTTAACAGCCTCCCTTGCACCTTTAACCCATGGTTTCATGCACCCTGATTTCAGATTTTTGATCTGCAAGCCTAAATTAAGCACTTCCTAGATCTCCAGTCGCCCCACAGGCTTGCCTCCCTCAATATGCTGATCCATAATTTCTTCTACATCCTCTGAACTAACTGCACCATACCAGACATTATCGGGATAAACTATTACGATTGGTCCTTTTTCGCATAAGCCTAGGCACCCGGTATTAGACACAAAAACCTCTCCACCTAAATCCCGGTCCTGAATTTCTTCCATAAAAGCCTCCAAAATGTTCCCTGCTTGCTTAGAATGACAAAAACCTTTTTGTTGCCCATTTGGCCTGGAGCTGGTACAAACCAACAAATGATATTTCGGTTTAATCATTATTTTTCACTCCTAAACTCTTGGGTTCCCGCACAATATTTCCCCACCTGCCGTTTTTCTAATAGCTCAAAAGCTTCTCCATCTCCCATATATACTGCGAATTCTGTAGCATAACCAAAGTGTAAATCCACTAACTTACCATACTTAGAAGCGACCGCAATTTTATAGCTTTTTTTGTATTCCCTAAATTCTAAGGACCGGTCTTCACCTAACAACCCAATGGCATCCGCCCGACATTGTTTACAATGGCGCATTTGGGGCAAATCCACCTCACATACAGTCCGGATTCGCTGTAATTCCTTGGTACTAGTTTGCGGGAAGTGGGCAAAAGCGCTGCCCGCGGCGGGGATGAGTGGCATAATATTGGTTACGAATACCCCTAATTCTTTCATCCTTTTCACAATGTCCGGTATATGCTGATCATTAATGCCCTTAAGCATTACAATGTTCACTTTAACCAGCACACCTTGACCAGTTAAATATTCAATTCCGGCCAATTGATTCTCGAACAAAATTTTTACTCCCTCAACACCCGAATATTTTTTCCCTTGGTAATTTATATACTTATAGATTTTAGCCCCGATTTCCGGGTCCAAACAATTAACGGTTACGGTGATATGCTTTAGACCAAGGTTAACTAATTCTCCAGCATATATAGGCAACAGCAAACCATTAGTAGATAGACAGAAAACCACCTTGGGGTCACTTTGCTTAATTAATTGAATAGCCTTTTGGGTATTATCCCAATTAGCCAGAGCATCCCCCGGTCCAGCTATGGCGACCACACTTAAATTTTCGATTTTTGATTTTACCAGATTATACTTTGCCCAGGCTTGCTCAGGTGTTAATACCTCACTAGTCACTCCAGGCCTGCTTTCATTAACACAGTCAAATTTACGGTTGCAGTAATTACAGCTTATATTGCACTTGGGGGCTACAGGCAGGTGCATCCTAGCATATTTCAGGTGAGCTCCTGATGAATAACAGGGATGCCTATCCGTTTTCTCTATGGTATCTAACGATAAGATTTTACTCTGTTGTTGGGTACAGCTTCCGCCGCAGTTCATTTTTCTCACCTCAGCTTTTAATATGGTAAAATTGTTCATACATGGATTTTCGATAATTATTTAGCTTGTTCTCTAACAGGGTGTTGGTAATCCGGTCAATAAACATAGTTGTACCTACATAGCCCACTGATAACAAGCGTTGTCCCCCCATCCGGTCATGGATTGGAAAGCCTATCCTGACTAAAGGAATCCCCTCTTTTTCAGTTAGATATTTACCATACGAAGGGCCGATAGCAATATTAGCCTCCCTTGCTTTACTCATTGCTCGGATTTGGGTGAAATCTGTGGCACTTAATACCTGAGCTTCGGCTTGGTGACCGGCTAACTCAGGGCCAAGTAAGGCCGCCAATTTTGTAGTATTGCTTCCGGTGGCTGCCACCACTGGAAATACCCCGTTTTCTAGGCAGGTTTTACTAATCGCATAAACCCATTCCGGTTCGCCAAAAATAACACTTCTACCCTCAAAGTTGTATTTGTGGGCATCAATCATACAATCCAACAGTCTGCCTCTTTCCCGCTCCAGGCATTCCGGGGCAGTATTACCGGTTATCGTTTCTAAAACCCTCAGCAATAAGTCTGTGCTTTCAATCCCCATTGGGATGGGCAGATTATACAAGGGTACACCGAATTTAGTTTCCAGAAATTTACCTGGGGACAGTTTATCATCTACAGTAATACCCATCTGGATAGTGGCTGGGGCCCCTGACATCCGGACAATATCAGCAATGCTGGTACCACCGCAGGGTATCTTTTGATACGGCCGCGCAAAAGGACGGTCCAAGGTATCGGAGAAGTCAGGCAGCAAGGTATATTCAACCTGCATTAGCTCTAGGATTCGTTTAATCTCCCGGATATCGGCAGGACTGAGATTAGGGGTGATTATGTTTAGTTTGGTATGGTTTGCCACCGGCTTGGCCAGCTGGGCAACAATATTCCTCACGGCTAGCCAATAACCTTCAGCATGGCTGTCCCCATAACCCGGAGTGGGTACAGTTACAATAGAGATATCCTCCAAGCCCCTTGCTTGCAAGTAAGCTCCGGTTATCCTGGTAATGTCCTCACCAATAGTTTCCGCTAGGCAAGTGGTCAAAACACCAATTAACTTTGGGTTATAAACCTTGATAATATTATCCAAACCTTGTTTTAAGTTTTTTTCTCCCCCGTAAACTGTTCCTTTTTCATCAAGGGAGGACGAACCCACATCAATCGGTTCATTAAAATGTTCGGCAATGTGCCTGCGCATATAGGTACTGCAACCCTGTGAACCATGGATAATCACCATGGATTGTTCCACTCCCTTGAAGGGTAAAATCCCCCCCATAGGCATACACATATTGCATGGATTCTCATTGACATTGCGGTAGCTCTCAGTTTCTTTCCCCATAACCACCCCTCCTTTCTCCCGTATATTGCCACACCGGGGAACAAACAGTGGAATATACCTCCTGGGCAAAATTCACCGCTCCTACAAAGCCGCTTAAGGGGTGTTTACGATTATGGTTGTGATCAATAAAAGCCATACCCAGCTTATATGCCAGTGGCCTTTCCTTGACCCCGCCCACCAGCAGATGGGCCCCTTTTTCTACCATAAACTTTTCTAGTTCTGAGGGATTAGCATCATCCAAAATCACGGTGCCCTCCTCAACTAACTCGTTGATAGTTGCATATTCTTCTTTTCTACCCGTTTGAGTGCCAATCATCACCACTTCAATGCCAATTTCTCTAAATTGCTTAATTAGGGAGATAGCCTTAAACCCTCCGCCAACATAGACGGCTGCTTTTTTACCTTGGAGTTTTTCCCGGTAAGCTTCGATTACCGGCCTGACAGCTTGCTCTTCCCTTTGGATAAGTTTTTCCGTTCTGGTTGCTATCTCTGGCTGATTAAAAAATGCAGCAACCTTCCTTAGGGACTCTGCAGTATCTTCAATGCCTAGGAAGGATACACTGAGCTGGGGAATGTTATAAAGCTCGGTCATTTTATCCGCCAGATAATGCATTGAACCAGCACATTGGATAATGTTCAGGTCAGCATCGATGGCCTTGCTAAAGGTTCGGTAACTGGAGTCCCCGGTAAAGGTAACATTAACCTCAATCCCCATCTGCTTTAAGTACTCTTGAATTATCCAAGCCTCCCCGGCCAGGTTAAAATCACCTAGGTAATTAAGAGCCGGCTTCCCTAAAGGCCTTGGCCCTAGCTGAGCTTTACCTTCATCCATGTGCTCAGATATACTCAACTGCTTAGTGCTAGCCAGTCGTTCCTCACTACCTAGGCTATCCTCTTTAACTTTATAGAAATCTGCTGGCTGGATTAGCTTTAGCAGGGCATCACAGGCAGCTCTGTAGCCGGCTGACTTATTACCGATAAAGCCGCTGGACTGAACTGGAATAACTTCAATCTGATGCTTCTGGGCAGCAGCCTGGCATACCGCCTCTAAATCATCGCCAATTACCCCTACCACACAGGTAGAGTAAACAAAAACCAAAGGGGACGGATACTTTTCCACCAGCTGATCAATCGCCAAAGCCAGTTTCCTTTCACCACCGAAAATAATGTCATTTTCCTTTAGATCGGTAGAAAAACTGTTGCGGTACAGGTCAGCCCCACTAGACAAGCTGCCCCGAATATCCCAGGTATAGCTGGCACAGCCAATTGGGCCATGCACCAAATGAATGGCATCGGTAATGGGATTTAACACAACTCTGGCCCCGCAATAAACACAGGCTCGCTGACTGACACAGCCGGCCAAGCTATCCGTATCACATTTTAGCTGGTGCTTGTGCTGGTGCTTGTGCATTCCCTTGGTGGAAATCGAAGCACTTCTTTCCTCAATAGCCAGGTCCGCTTCCGCCATATCAATCACTTCCGCCATATCAGTCACTCCTTACTCTGGACACTTACATTACCAGCTCATAATCCTCGTCTTTGGCATCCCGGTCTGCCCTGTCCAGTAAGGCGGTGCTAATCATTTCAATAATGCGCATAGCACCTTTATAGCCGACTATTGGCAGGTAAGAGTGGACGCTGCGGTCCAAAATCGGGAAGCCCAGACGGACAAAGGGAATATCCTCAGCTTTGGCAATATATTTGCCATAAGTAGTACCAATCAGTAAGTCCACCGGTTCATTTTTAATCCACTGATGAAGTTCAAATAGATCACCCTCAGCCTTCACCCTAGCAGCAACAATTCCCGCCCCCTCTAGCATTGCTCGGGCTGTCTTTTCAAAAGCTCCTCCCGGGGTGCCTGTGAGTACGTGGATTGGGACCATACCCAGACTTAGCACAAACTCAGTTAAAGCCAGCACCACATCCGGATCACCAAAAATGGCTATTTTTTTACCATGGAAGTGGAAATGGGTATCAGTCATGATATCCACTAATTGTCCCCTTTCTTCTTCCAGCTCTTCTGGTATTTCAGCTGCAAAATTACCCCTTAGGGCTAAAAGTAATTCATCGGTGGCTTTTACTCCGATGGGTGTTTTGAGGGTAAGGGCAGGAACTTTACACTTCCGTTCCAACAGGTTAGCTGAATCAGCGGAAGCAAAGGAACCTAAAGCTATGGTCAGTTTGGAATTACCGCTATCCTTTAGTTCTTCCACCGTGGTGCCACCCTTGGGGAACATGACGTATTCTCCAGTCATGGGGGCATCCACCACCCCGGAGGTGTCCGGAAACAGGATAAACTTAACGCCCAAAGCCCGGACAATCCGCTTTATTTCCCGCATATCCCCGGGATTTACAAAACCGGGGATGATATTCACCTGCTCCTGCTTTGGGTTAGTGGTTGCTTCAGCCAAGTACTGGACCATCCCTTTGGTCATATTGGCAAATCCCGTAATGTGGGAACCTACATAACTAGGAGTATTGGCATGAATGACTAGCTTACCCTCTGGAATTTCCGCTGAACCGATAATTTGGGGAATATCATCCCCAATGGTTTCAGATAGACAGGTGGTGTGTACCGCCATAACCTCAGGTTTATAGATGGCAAATACGTTCTTGATCGCAGTTTTTAGATTCGCACCGCCGCCGAATACACAAGCTCCTTCTGTGAATGAACTGGTAGAAGCCACTATGGGGTCCCGAAAATGTCTGGTCAAATGCATGCGGTGGTACGAGCAGCACCCTTGGGAACCATGGCTATGGGGCAGACACTTATGAATTCCCAGGGCGGCATACATCGCCCCAATGGGCTGGCAGGTCTTGGCTGGGTTAATCTTGCCGGCGCTGCGCAAATTTATTTCTTTGGGTGTACAATCCAGCATTTTATACCGCTCCTTTCCTGTTTTAGATATCTTCTGAAACTGTCCCGCTCAGCAGTGGTTGGTTTTTCCACGGTGGAGTAATAAAGTTCCAAGTGGGGCTTACAAAACTATTGGACACATCCTCCGCAAATTTTACTGCTCCATTAAAACCGGCGTAGGGTCCGCTGTAATCATATGAATGGATTTGTTTAGCAGGAATCCCCATCTTTTGGACCATATATTTGTCCTTAATCCCGGAAGCAAAGATATCCGGTTTTAATAATTTGATGAATTGTTCCGTTTCAAAATGATTTAAGTCGTCCACAATGATCTGCCCGTCTTTCATCTCCGCATTCATGCCTGGATATTGGCTTAACGGAATACGTTGCTTTAATTCCTCCGCTTTTTCCGGAGAGATTTTTAATCTAAAAAACTTAGCATCCGGTTCAACATGCAATTCCAGAATGTTTTTGCTATCCGCATCAGGTTTAATAAAAGGTATAACTTGCCGCCCTTCATAGTCATCCCGGTGGGCAAACTCATAACCAGCCAGAACGGTTTCAATTCCTAATTCGCCAAACAACCGCTGGTAATGGTGACCTCGGGAACCACCCACGAAACAAAAAGCAGTTTTGCCCTGACATAACTTCTTATATTGCTCCATTACCGGCTCCACTCTGGCTACCTCACGGGCGATGACTGCTTCCGTTTTGTCCAGCAGCTCCTGATCACCAAAATATAAGGCCATATTGCGCAACGATTCGATGGTGCTTTGCACACCGATAAAATTAACCTTAAGCCATGGGGTACCATATTTAGTCTCCAGCATTTCGGCAATATAGTTGATGGAGCGATGACACTGGACTAAGTTTAACTCAGCCACATGGGCGTTTTTAATAGCTTCATAACACCCATCACCAGTCATTACTGCGATTACATTATAGCCAATTTCATTCAGCACTCGCTCAATCTCCCAGCTATCTCCACCAATGTTATACTCACCTAAAAAGTTAATGGCATATTTCCCAGGTGCTTCAGTCAACTCTCCCGTTCCCACCACATGTTCCAATAAGCCGTTATTGGCGATGTGATGACCGGCGGACTGGCTAACTCCTTTATAGCCTTCACAGTTAAAGTGCAGCACCTGAATACCATGCTTCTGTTCAGCCGCTTTAGCCACCGCCCCTAAGTCGTCCCCGATCAGACCTACCGGGCAGGTTGCCGAAATGGTAATAGCCTTGGGTTTAAATATTTCGGCAACCTGGTCAATCATCTTAGTTAGCTTCTTCTCCCCGCCGAAGACGATGTCACTTTCTTGCATATCAGTAGTAAAACAATAGTTTAAAAAGTTTTGGCTGGCATCTTCCGATTTGGCCTTATTTCTGCGGGTACCCCAGGAATAGTAGGCACATCCGACAGGGCCATGGACTATGTGCACCATATCCTTAATCGGCCCTAGCACAACCCCTTTACAACCGGCAAAAGCGCAACCGCGGTTAGTAATAATCCCTGGAATTGTCCTAGTATTAGCTTCTATCTCCTGAACTCCGGCTGCAGAATCTTTAATTAAAATATGTTGCTTCCGGTTTTTCTTAACCTTGGCTGGATATTGATTCAGCAGGTCGTCCATAGCTTGCTCTTTAATTGCCATAATGCTTTCCCCTTCCGCTTAAATTGCAACTTCCCCCCGCTCACTGGTCCGAACCCTAACTACATCGACCACTGGCAGTACAAAAATTTTGCCATCCCCAATATTACCTTCTTTATTTACAGCCAGTATGGTATCCACAATTTTTTGAACTTGTTCATCCGGGACCACAATGCTTAGTAACCGCTTGGGAATCAATCGGCCGCCCTTTAACAGACTCTCCAGCACCATATCCCGGTTTTCATCTTGCACCTTATCAAGGATAGTGAGATCCTTGAGCAGTTTCCCCCGGCCCATGGCCTTGATTGCAGTAAGTCCGCAAAATCCCGCCTCACTAAGGGCCTTTTTAGTTGGCGCCATCTTATTCATCCGAATGATTGCGATAATTTCTTTCATAAATGTACCCCCTACCGCTATTGATATATCCCTACAGCTCTTTTTTGCCGGTGCTGATGGTATAGGCCTCTTCTACTGGAGAAACGAAAATTTTACCATCTCCAAAAGCCCCGCCTGTGCCTGTTTTGGCATTTCTCAGCACTACACTGATTACATCATCTTTGTATTCATCCCGGACAACCATTAATAATAGTTCCTTGGGAATTTCGTCGTAAATTACATCCCCTACTTTGACACCCCGTTGCTTACCCCGGCCAACCACATCTATTTTAGTTACTGCGGGGAAACCGGCATCATTTAACTCAGCCAGAATGGTGTTGACTTTCTCCGGTCGTACTATTGCTTTAATCATCAACATGGACGTCCCTCCTCGTATAGGTTAAATCATTTTTCTGCTTGATTTGTGCTCAGTGCCTGGTTAACTAGTTCAGCATACCGATGCTATCGTTAACTAGTCCAAAATACCGTGGGTCATTAGCAGCTCTTCCAAGCGGTCTGTGGTCATAGGCTTAGGGATTACAAACATATCGTTACCGTCAATATTTCTGGCCAGCGTTCTGTATTCATCGGCCTGGGGATGTACCGAATCAAAGTCAATGACTGTTTTCCTGTTGATTTCTGCTTTCTGAACCATATTGTCTCTGGGTACAAAGTGAATCAATTGGGATCCTAGTTCTTTGGCAAAGGCCTCTAATAATTCCAGTTCATTGTCAACATTCCGGCTGTTACAGATAATGCCCCCTAACCTTACCCCGCCAGTGTTAGCATATTTCTGCACACCCTTGGAGATGTTGTTGGCTGCATATAAGGCCATCATTTCCCCTGAAGCCACGATATAGATTTCCTGAGCTTTTCCCTCCCGTATCGGCATGGCGAAACCACCGCAGACAACATCCCCTAGCACATCATAAAACACATAATCCAGCTCCTCGGTGTAGGCGCCCAGAGATTCTAGCATATTGATGGAGGTAATAATTCCCCGGCCTGCACAACCCACACCAGGCTCAGGTCCTCCCGATTCTACACATTTAGTTCCTCCAAAGCCGCCCTTGAGGATATCGTCTAAATCAATATCCTCACCTTCATCCCGTAAAGTATCCAGCACTGTTTTTTGATTTAGCCCGTGGAGTAATAATCTGGTGGAATCCGCTTTAGGGTCACAGCCCACCACCATAATGTTTTTGCCGTCCTCGGCTAGAGCTGCCACGGTATTTTGGGTTGTAGTGGATTTACCAATCCCACCCTTTCCGTAAATTGCTATCTGTCTCAGTCTCTTTGCCATGTTAATACCCTCCTCATTTTTATAACTAATAAACGCCCCCTCCCGTTAATTTCGGGAAAATTGGGGGCGTCATCCCCAATTAATCGCATTTTGAGCATGCATAAAGTGGAAATTAATATTTATTAATCGGTAGGCTAACTAAAAAATAGCTGGCTTTCCAAGCTCCGATCTGATACGATAAGCTCAGCACTTATTTGGCTGGGGGTATTT
>JBAQLS010000043.1:0-35139 GCA_049302075.1 Carboxydocellales bacterium
AAAAGCGAAACAGCTCTTGGATCTTCTTAGTGTCAATCCTTATGATTGCAGCGATTGATCGGTGTTCAAGGGAAATTTGAATCGTTCAAAATTATTAATCTCTTGTTCAAGGGTGCTCAAAACGAGAGGTTAGGTATCCGACCGGTCATTATTTGGCTTGCATCCAGACCGGTACAAGCTCGGGCACAAGCAAGCGGCCTGGTCACCTTGGACCAGGCCGCTCATGTTATCCCTATGCTGTGAATACCTTTTGGATAATCTGCAAGGCATCACCGTTCATGACTTTTGTTCCGTAATCATCAAGGTATTCCTTGGTAAAATCCACTTTCCAGGAATATTCACTCAACAAGGCTTTGACATTTTGATAGTCCTCTTTACTCAAGCCTTCTACTTCAAAGTAGAGATAGTATTTACCCCCGAGGTTATAAAGACTGACCTTTTGCCCACTAAAAGCTTTTAACTCTATACCGCTGTCAACCACTAAATCAAAGCATTCAAATTCGAAAACCAAGGGTTGCTCACCGGGCGGAAGAAGTTCAAGTTTGCGCTGGGGAGCCAGTTTAGTAACTACCATAATTAATCCATCTCCCCCCCACTCATAAAACTCTAGAGTTATTGGGGAACCGTCTAATAAAAAACCCGTTTCGTCAGTCGCTACACCCATCATTTCCCTGAAAAGCCTTCTGGCTAAAGT
The DNA here is from genome assembly GCA_049302075.1 of Carboxydocellales bacterium. GTDB lineage: Bacteria > Bacillota > Carboxydocellales > JAJZTU01 > JBAQLS01. The sequence goes on from JBAQLS010000043.1 coordinate 695, forward strand.
CCTGTTTACCCATAAGTCCCCCATTTTTATATTGCGTAAGGCTAAGTCTTGACCACTAATTTGGATCATGAGTTGTTCCATATTATTACGTTCAAATCTCATGGTTCCCGCCCCCTTCTCAGAAGCACACGCAATACCTTGCTATATTAATTGTATCGTAATTTTCTGACAAAGATGAAACCGGAAATAACTTCCGAATCCGTTACCTATCGCCAAATAGTCGTGATTTACTTTAATTGCTCACTGCTTAGTCTGTTTTCACCTTTATTATATTAATATGAATTTATGACCCTAAAATGCCAAAGTCAACAACTACAACGTTAATTTAAAAACTTTGTTTAAGTAATCCACATCTTTACCACTTTTTATTATAATATCAGGAACAATTTTTTCATCCATGATATTCTTCTCTTTTATGTTCCAATAGAAACTTACTAAGAAAATCATATATTTTCTAGCTTTATTTTCAAAAACTAATTGCCCGACTCCTTTACCCACAGTCGGTTCACCAATTATGGTCACGTTGTTTAAGTGCTTTTTTAAACCTAGGGCTAAGAGTTCGGAACTACTAGCAGAATATCTGTTTACTAGTACAAATATTTTTTTAAATTTAACCTCTTTTTCATCCGAATTATACGATTCTACAGTTCCGTCTCTATATATATTGTAACTAATTGTAGCTTCTGGCAAAAGCAGATCAAGGATGTTGTTCGTTGGTACAGTTAGTCCTCCGGGATTATCCCTTAAATCAATAACTAGGGATTTCCTTTCAGGTGTCTTAATTTTATCTATGATTTTCTTAAATTCAGTATCTACATTCGGTGTAAACAAATAAATTCTTACATAGTGGATATCTGGACTTAATAGTTTTGATATTATCCAAGGATGCTCCTCGAATGCTGATAACCGATCATACTCCATCCCGGATATGACAAATGTATACCTGTCTTTATTATGTTTTATTGCATTAACAAAGGAAGATATTTCTTGCGATGATGTACCTTTTTGGTTAAGAAACTGCTGTTCTTGCTCCTTATAATTCTCTAATTGGTCAAAATATAAATAATTCTCTCTAATAAATTCAGCAATCTTAACGTTTTCCGGTCTCTTTTCATTATTAAGTTCTACCTTAATATCTTTAGCTAGTTTATTTTCAACATTAATTTCCAGAGCTTTGTTAATATACCCTGCAGACTTTACATAGTTTTCAAGGTAATAATATTCTATGCCTAAGTATGTAAGCACTTTATCATTTCTAGGGTTTGTTTTAAGTAATTGTTCATATATCTGAATAGCTTTGTCGTGTTCGGATTGTTTTGAATAAATTGCTGCCTTGTAAAGAATAATGTCTTGATTCTGTGGAAATAGCTTTAAGCCTTGATCAACTGTTTTCATCGCCCCAGTATAATCCTGCTGGTAATAATATGCAGATATTTTATTTACATAGGCATCCTCGTATTCCCTATTAATGCTGATTGCTTTATCAAAAAAGAAATTAGCTTCCGTATATTGATTTTTGTTTAAATTAGCTAAACCTTTAATATTATAAGCAACTGAGTTCTTGTGATTAATAGCTATTGCCCGGTCACAAAGTTCCAAGGCAGTATCATCTTCACTAAGATTAACATAATTATATGCTTTCCAAACATATATCTCTGGGTTATCTGGGTCAAACCGCAACGCATTATTATAACTCTGTAGAGAATCTTGATAATGTTCAATTTGAAAGTATGCATATCCCAAATCACTATATAGCTCAGGGCTTGTCGACTGTACCTCTTCTGCTTTAAGAAAATGAGTAATAGCTTCGTAATATTTTCCTAACGCACTTAAAGTTTTCCCTTTGTAGTAGAGGGCTGTAAAGTCTTGGGGTTTGTTTTTTAGAATTTCATCAAAACCAACTATCGCCTGACGATAATTTCCATCATTATAATTTTTAATCCCATTACTATATTGTTCAATGTTACTTGGAAAGGAACCATCAATACCTATAAAAATAAATATTGTCAAAAAAATAGCCAAATTAACTAAAATTTTGGCTAAAGGGGACTCCAGACTAATAAAAGGTAATAGCCAAGGCCGGAAAGTTGATATTTTATCTTTGTCCGTCGTATCACTTTGCTCTTGAATAAGATTACCCCCCACTGCGTACATTTTTATCTATTAATTTCTGGAACTCCTCAGAGCTTTTCATTTTTTCAAAAGCTTCTTCCTGCTTGGCTGATTGTATATATGAGTTATCAAGTGCTATAGCTTTTTTTAAGCTTGCCAATGACTCGTCATAAACTCCAAGCTTAGCAAGAGAACGGCTTTTGTAATAGAATGCCGGAGCATATTCAGAGTCACGTTCAATATATTTATTAAAATACTCAATTGACTCACGATATTTCCCAAATTTATAAAGGATATCCGCTTTACTATAATAAGCGTCCTTATAGTCAGAATCCACATTAATCGTTTCATCATAACTCTTTATTGCTTCTTCATATTTTCCCAAACTGTATAGGGTATTCCCTTTGCTGTTATAGGCATGAACAAGTCCGGGGTCAAGTTTTATGACCTTCTCATAGCATATTAAAGCTTCTTCATAGCGTTCCGAAAAATATAAGGCATTTCCTTTAGCATTATAGGCTTCTGCTGATTCCGATTTCAGTTTTATAGCTTTGTTGGCAGTTATCAAAGCCGCACTATACCTTTTCAAATCGGTTAATGCTATCGCTTTTATTATATAGGCTTGGGCATCATTAGGATTTAGTGTTATCCCTTGGTTAGCGTACTCTAAAGATTCCGAATATAAATTTAGCAAGTCCAAGGCTTGGGCTTTTCCAATGTAGGCCTCCGCATTTTTGGGATCAATTTTAATTGCTTTTTCAAAATAATTGATTGCTAGCTCATATTCATCGGATTCCACAAACTTATTAGCTTGTGTAATATAACTAGTAACTGTTGGCGGGACCAAAAGTACAAACAAAAGTATACTACCCGCTAGAATTATTAAGAGCTGGCATGACCTAATGCCCCATTTAAACACTCTTTGAAGATTTAAAGACTTTCTGGATGTAATGACCACAGAAAAAGCTCCTATAAATACTACGAAGGAAAAAGATACCTTTACCCAATAATTATCAGTTAATAAAAAGGATAGTGTTAATAGCGGAGCAATGTGAAGAAAGATACGGAAAAGTATAAACTGAAAAATATTTTGGATTCGTTCTTTTAGATTAAATTTATAAGGTTCGATGTCCCGCCAGGTCGCTAAGTGATTTTTTACTTCTAGGTATCCTTCCAATTCTTTAGGTACTAAAACGAAGCAGGGGTGCCCGTCAGAATAGCTTTCAACTAAGATACCCTCTGCAAGTTCCCGTATACTTTTTACTCGAGAACAAAATATTTCAACATCTGGAAGATTCCTTTGAGTTAGTTTGATTTTGCTATCATCAACAACTAGCCGAAATGAGGATCTGTCAAGTGAATACTTCTTAATCGGAAAATATACTCCTAATCCGGAAATTAACAGCCAAAGCGGAACAATGATTATCAAAGAAAGCAGATCGTCTTTAACCTCAGCTAATAATATTCCTACAATAGTGATTATTGTCGAATAAAGGATAAATACCGTCGCTATCTTTTTCCAATAGACCTTAACCTCACGGCTGGGTAAAAGATAAGTCTTTATTTCTTCTGTCGTTATTTCGGTAATTATGTCGAATCCCTCCTAAAAATTAAAAACCCGCTACAAAAGGCAGCAGGCCTAAAACCTATTTTCTTATATATTCAACATATTTTGCTATTTTCCTCCCCTATCCTAAAAACAAAAGCATCTCTGATGCCTTCGCTAAGATATGCTTTTGTTCTTACCCAGGGAACCTAGGTTCCCTAGGTCACTGACGCTGTGACCCTCCTCTGATTTACATAAGGGGGACTCCCCCTTAACAACCCCAGTTAAGGAAATTATCCACAGCCCTGTAATACGGTAATTTCCTTAACTAAAACAAAAAGAGCCCGATGGCTCTTTTTCGTTAGTAATCTGTTTTTGCCTCTTGTTAATCTCCGCAACCTCCACCACAATGGCATCCTTACATACCTGCAATGTCATTTAACATCACCGCTTGGTTATCCAACAAACTTAATTCCCCAGCCCAAGTATAGTTAATAGCTAATTCGGAAAGCACTTTATTCACCACTGCCTTTTCACTTAAGAGCAAACTATGCTCCCCTTTCAGCAGAATAGAGTTTGCTAACAGTCTCGCCGCATCTACTCGGACGGTGCCGTCACCACCCACCGGGTCAGTTTCAAACCGAAAGTTACCAAAGCCATCCCGAGCAGGCTTTCCGTCTGGCCAGAGCAGACCAGTTTCAAGACCAGTTTTAGGCGTTAACCAAATACCCTTATACACCTCTTGCCCTGTACCGGCGATAGTCAGTACCTTAGTTCGGCGGTAAAGCTTATTAAGGTTTTCACCCTTGTTTAACCAGCCCAAAGTATCGTTGATCGACTCAGCACCTAAACCCTGGTATATAGGTCTGGCAGGCAGCTTTCCAGGGCGAACTAAGCAGTTCCACGTTGGGAGTAGTGCTTTTACAGAAGGGAAGTAGTTTCTAATGATGCCGAGCATTTTACCGCTGTCATAGTCTAGGCTGGGTTTTCCTCCATAAAGCTGGCGGTAAAACTCTCCCAGAAAGAACCTGAGCAATAATTTGTAGGTTAAATCTTGGCCTACCCCTCCTTGCCAGATGGTATAGGCATTTACCGAGCCTTGGTTGGGAGTCCCTACCATGATTAGTTTGTTAACCCTGGTGTTATAGGGCGGATATTCACCTTCTAGAAGCTGTCTAACTACTATTCCTCCCATGGAATGGGCAACTATGTTAAATTTTAGTACTGACTGGGTAGAGATTTCCCGAAAATATGGATTAGCTTGTCTATACCTAGCAAATTCCGCTCCGAGCTCAGCTTTAATTTTGGTCTTGATTTGTTTATCCATCCGTTCAATTGCCGGAATCAAATAGTTTTCCACGCTATGCTTAGTGTTATGTCTCCAGTCATAACACGCAAAATGCAGATAATCCCTGTAGCCTGCCTCCTCCATAGCGTTGAAAAATCCGTCATAGCCCCCTTTTAAGGGTGTTATGTTAGTTAGCACCTGATTATATTTACCCACTTGCTTAAAATCAGGCGATACAGAAGCCATCGCCCCGTGGAGGAAAAGGATGGGTAACGCCTTTAAGGGAAAGCTGCTATTCATGGGTTGGGGGTCTTCGGCATCCACAATTCCATCCCCATCAGAATCGGCTAGAGTAGGGTTACTCCGCAGGCGATAATACTCCCTTCCTAAGCTATCACTAACTACCTCGCCCAGCTCAAAGCCGTCGGGAATTCCATCCCCATCAGTATCTTTGGACTTCGGGTTGGTCTTCACTAATTGCCCGGTAAAAATGCGCATTCCAGCAGTTTCCATCTGGTCCGATAGACCGTCTCCATCGGAGTCCAGAGGCATAACCCCATAGTCGGAGATACGTTCGAAGGCCTTATGGATTTCCAGCGCTGCTTGGATGGGATAATATTTACCACCGGTTACTTCCGCCAACTTTTGCAGTACTACCTGGTCAGTTTCTGTTCCTAGCCCAACGGTAAAGATCTTTACCTTTTGCTTAATTGCCTCTTGGATGACTTTATCGTCAAAACTACCTGCCTCATCTTTACCATCAGTCACTAAAATTAGGTATTTATTCGTTTGGGGTGGAGCCAAAGCTAGTTGTTCCACCCCTTTTTGGATTGCCCCGTCAATTATCGTTCCCCCAGCATCGTCTATTAGGGCTACTGCCTGTACTAGGTTATCCAGATTAGTGCTTAAGGGTTGTAATACTCTAGCACTATGGTCAAAGTCAATCAAGGCAGCACTGTCCCCGGGAAGTAAGCCCCGGACAAAATTTTTCACCGCCTTTAAACGTTCTCCGCTAGGGTCATTGCGGGACATAGATAGGGAACTATCAATTACCAGGGCCAAGCTAACCACACCCTGACGCTTGCTTAAACTATCCACCTGCTCCGGAACCTTCTGTAATGGAATATTCCAAGGCTGCTCCCATTTCACCTTGTCTACTACTAGATACTTGCTGAAATGGGTGGTGTTCCCATAAACTTTATGCCTATTCCGTTCTAGCCATTGCTTTTCTAAGGGTACTAGGCGCTGGTTTTCCTCATCCACCCACATAATCTGTAAATTACTGTCAGCAGACCCTCGAAGGGTGGCTGAATCGAAGGAAAATTCCACAGTAGCGGTATCAAATTCAGCCTTTACGGCAATATCTACCGGTTGGCCGATTAGTCCCGGGATAGCTGATAACTCCGGGTTACCAGAAGCATCGCTGAGGTTGGCTAACTGGGCTAAATCACCTCGAGCCTTAATATCAACTGCAACCTGACAATTAGATGCTGTCTGCCAGGATACTTTCTGGGTTAGTTGCTCTTGTCCATCGAGAGTCCCATCTCCGTTTGTGTCAGGCTTAAGCGGTAAGAGACCATATTGAACCTCTGTACCATCAGACAATCCATCATGGTCAGTATCTGGCGCTAGCGGATTGGTATGATAAATATTTATTTCTTGCCCATCACTCAGCCTGTCCCCATCTGTATCCTCTTGTCTAGGGTCAGTTCCATAAGTTTGCTCCTGAAGGTTGGTTAAACCATCCCCATCAAAATTTTCCTTACTATCGGTGATCCCGTTATGATTACTGTCTGAGTTTGTAGGGTCAAGCTTCAATAAGATTTCCAGTTGATTATTTAGTCCATCACCATCATCGTCTGCAGTTCCCTTGGTAACTTTATACAGTTCCAAAACCGTTGTGTCTAGGGTTGGTATGGTAGGTTCGGAAACGGTCACCGCAGTGCTTGCTTGCTCCTGCAGGACAAAACCCTTACTTATTAGCACAAACGCTTCAGCCCGGCTGGCCTTGCGATTGGGACGAAAAGTACCGTCCGAGTACCCGCTAACCGCCCTATTTTGTTGAGCTAAAAGGATGAAGGGATAAGCCCAGTGATTTACAGTTACATCACTATATAATTGTTTTACTGGCCAAGTCTCTGTTGTGGTTGGTATATTTGCCTTTGTCCCAGCTATTTCAGCTGCTGGCAGCTTCCAGTTCTTGGACCTGCTCAATAGGGTAACGGCCTCGGCACGGTTAATCAGTCGATCTGGGCCGAATTTGCCATCATGATAACCCTTAGCCAGTCCTTTTTGCTGGGCAGCAAGAATATAGCCCTGGGCCCAGTGGTTCCCCAAGTCAGTAAAAGCAGGCTGGATTGGCCTTTTGTTTTGGTTTTCATCTGTTAACTCGCTTAGTGTAGATAGCTCTAATAACCTTACTAAAACGGTAACAAATTCTGCTCTGGTGATGGGGCGCTCCGGTAAAGCCAATAGTTTTCCATGTTCAATTGTCCCTTGCACAATTTTTCTGCCCACCATATGGCGAATTTCTTGTTCCGCCCAATGATTTTTTAAGTCAGTAAAACCGCTAGCTTCCATACTTCCCTGGGATGCCTCCGGAAACAAAACTAGGTTTAACAGCAAAATCGGAATTAAAAAGCATGAAGCAAATCTTCCCCAAAAACCTTTCATCCAGTTCTCCTTTTACATTTTTTTGGCTTTTACATAAGCTACTTTCGCCATTAGATTGTAAATTCCTTCCAATTATTCTTTTATTTTATATATTAGGTCTGCAAAAAAGGCCCGGGGTAGTAGATTTCTACCACCCCGGGCCTATTAATACCGGCTTCATTCATAAATTGAAACATCCTTAATAATGTTATTTTACACCTCTTATTACTTCTATCTAAACGTCATGACTCTCAACAGTTGTAGTCAGTTTATCAACTTTATTTTCTAAAACTTCAAGTTTTTCGCAAGTATGTTTATAACCATCAAAAAGAGTTTCTTTGGCTTCTTTTAACTCATTTTCTAATTTAACCTGTCCTTCTCTGAAATCCTTTTCTAATTTAGCCTGGTTTTCTCTAAGATCGGTAAAACCCTTTTGCATTTCGTTATACATTTTAGTCATTAAATCGTAAAACTTTTCATCCAAAAGAATCAACCCTTTCAATGCTGGAAATATCTTGTGTATATATTATATCGTTGATCGGCACAAACCTCAATTAACTTATAAAACTTCCAGCATTATACATCTACTTTGCTGTCTATATCCGCTACGCTGGTATTACCCCAACCATAAGGCCTAAATAAGTACTGTATTTATAATAGCTGAGTATTGCTACCCTTTTGCTATACTGAAGCTCTCTTTTGCTATACTTAAGCTCTCTTTTGCTATACTTAAGCTCTCTTTTTCAGAAGCATTGAACCTCCAGCACCTAACAAACAGGCTAAAGCGGAGATCCCAAAAGTCCCCCCTACATAATCTCCCGAAGCTGCATTCATAATCGCCGGGATACTCCAAATGGCCAAGCCCCACTTGCGGCCAATATAATCCGAAACAGTACCCCAGATAAAGCCACTAACAACGCTTACCAGGCCGGCTAGCGCCCAGAGTTAACCGTCCCAGACCTAAGCAGCCAATAACGGTGACCACTCCAGCCAGCAAAACCCAAATCCCATAATGAATAACCCCTGGTTCGGGAGCAATTTCATGAGCAGCTAACCTGAATTGCAGTAAGAGGCAAGGAAAGTTCTGGAATTGCCATAATTACTCGGGGAGTAGTAGTAACCGCCTTTAAGAGATTAAATCCCTGGCCTTTTTCTGACTATTGCAGGCTGTTAAAAAACCCGTATAGCACGAAGACAGCCTGGACAAGTCCGCAGGCGTACTCTTTGTACGTCGAGGACCTTATCCAGGCTGGCGACAAAGCTAGACGGGGAATTTTAACAGCCTGCTTTTAGCCCCATTTACCCTTTTTCATATGACCTTCTAATTCAGCCTTAATCATTTGCTGGGTTAGGCGAGCTTGCTCCATAGCTTTGTTAAATATTACTACACAAGGAGGGTCCAGGTTTAAGCCAATACCTTCTTGGCTAATTGATTGGATGGTATCCATGAGCGTCGCCAACTGCATATGGAGTTGATTTGTACGCCTGGATTTGGTTATCATTTCCACTTGTTCAGCAGTTAGAGCGGTGAAATTTTCCTTAGCCGCTCCACACTTCGGGCATTTTTCCGGGGCCTCTGCACCTTCATAGAGAAAATTGCAGACTCCACATTTCCATAGTTGCATTTATAGTCCCCCTTTCTTTTCTTCCCAAACTGGATTACTGTACCTTAGCTTGCGATTTAGCAGCCTGAAACAGTCAACCAGTGTTCCTTAGATAGGCTTATAGTATTCCTTGCTATGGGCACACAGGGGGCATTTGACTGGAGGTTCAAGCCCATCCACAATATAGCCACATTCCCGACATTGCCATTTAGTTGGATTAGCTTTTTTGAGTAATGTTCCAGCTTCCAGGTTTTCCAGCAGTTGCTGATATCTTTCAGCATGGAACTTTTCTACTTTGGCTACCTCATCAAAATATTTTGCTGCCTCTAGTTGTCCCTCTTCCTTCGCAACTCGGGCAAACTCAGGGTACATGTCATGGTACTCATAGGTTTCCCCCGCAATGGCTTCTCCCAGGTTAAACTTGCTGTCACCGATTCCCTTAAGCAGCTTGTAAATAATCTCTGCATGTTCTTTTTCATTGCGGGCAGTTTCTTCGAAAACCTCGGCTAACTCCAGCCAACCTTCCTTGCGAGCAACTGAAGCAAAGAAAGTGTACTTATTCCGAGCCTGACTTTCTCCAGCAAAAGCCGCCTTGAGATTTTCCACAGTTTTATTAGACATCTAAGCGCTCCTCCTTTGTTCTAATTAATAAGACATCTTGTTGAGCCGGCTATATTTATTTTGTTTGACGGAAATATGCATAAGTCATGGGTTCTCCGGTTGCTTTGACTCCGCCACCTACAACCTCAGCAACTATTAGAGTATGGGTGCCTACATCAACACATTTATCCTGAAGCACCTTGCACTCCAGATAAGCAATACCTTTGGGGAAAACAGGCGCTCCAGTAGCTTCACCTTTAAAAAAATCAATTCCTTCTAATTTATTGGCCTCCCGACCTGAACTGTAGCCAAACCTCCGTACCAAGTCATGACCGTTTTGACCAAGTATTGTGGCTGCAAACACCCCACTTTCCATAATATACTCATGAGTTAAGTTGCCTTTATTAATCCCTACTGCTACTTGGGGAGGTTGACTGGTAATTTGAAACAAGGAGTTACAACACTGTCCGTTTAACTTTTCTCCCGACACCGAGGTAACAATATACAGACCATAAGAAATCTTAAATAAGGCTGTTCCCGCATCTTGTTTATAGGCTTCAGCAACAACTTTAGCGGTCTCCTGAGCTACAGGTTGATCATCAATAACCTCTTCAAACATCTCTGGTCCCACTCCACAAACTGGACAAACATCCGGTGGATTCTCTCCCTCGTGAATATAGCCACAGACAGTACAACGCCATTTCTTCAATACTTTTCACCTCCAATTAGTAATCATTATTATTATAAGGTCCATTATATTAATAGTCAAGTGGCTTGTTAATTCTTGCCTAATGAAAAAACTCCCCTTTCAACAACGCAAAATCCCTCTGCCCTTTTCTCAATTTCTCTCTCATGTTCAGTATCACTCTAGTTTTCTCTATTTATACACATATCCTCTGTTTTTAGTATTTCTCCATATAGCTTGGTTACTACCAGAACATGGCAGCCGATAAATCGGTTTAATAAACAGGCTGTAGCCCTCATCAGACCCTCGCCAATGTTCAGTCCCAACTAGTCTTAGAGTTACAGAAACACAATTTTGGTGATTTACTTAAGTAATTATTTTTTTTAGTTATTTGTTCACTCTAATAGTATACTTTGATAGGAGGTTTAATTAATGGATGCTATTTTTTTATCCGGCTACAATTTGTTTTTTCTGCTTTTTTTCATTTCTTATTTCCACCCATCACAATTGGTATGATCACAATTATTGCCATTATCGAGTTCCTTTACTGGCGTACTGGCAAAGAGCTTTATGACCAAATGGCCAGGTTCTGGTTTAGGTTGTTTACTATTATCTTTGCGGTGCTTATACCCTTGCTGATTAACGAACTGGGTTGGTTTGCCGCTGAAATTGGCCGTCAACCCTGGATAGTTTACGGTATCCTAAAAACTAATCTTGCAGCCTCGCCATTACCGGCGTATCAGGTTTTGCTAACTACCATATTATTCTTTATAGTCTATAGCGGGCTGGCCGCTGTAGTTGTCTACCTTATCCGCCGAGAAGTCCAGAAAGCTTTAAGTGAGGATTTCCCGACTATTAACCTAACCACAGGCGGGAATGGTAGTTACAATAGCATATCAAACAGAAGAGCAAAAACAGCTACTCTTGCAGGCAATTGGCCCTTTCTGGGATGGTAATGAAGTCTGGTTATTAACCGGCGCTGGAGCTTTGTTTGCTACTTTTCCCTTAGTCTATGCTTCTGTCTTCAGTGGTTTTTACCTAGCGATGATGTTAGTTTTGTTTGGCTTGATCCTTCAAGCGGTAGCAATTAAGTATCGGAATAAGGTTGATAGTCCGACCTGGAAAGCTCGCTGGGATGTACTATTCTTTTTAGGCATTTTTTACCCGCCTTGTTATTTGGGGTTGCCGTTGGCAACATTGCCGCTGGATTACCTTTAGACAGCTCCTACAATTATACCGGTGGATTCCTTCGCCTGCTTAACCCTTAACCCTTATTGATAAGGTTGTTAGGTTTATTCGGCATGCTTCTCCAAGGTAATACCTATGTCCTGCTGAAAACCGAAGGTATCCTTCAGACCCAGGCCCAAGGGTTGTTTCCGAGAATTTGGTCAATATTTGTTAGTTTGTACCTGGTAGCCTCCTTAGCTACATATATTGTTATCCCTACTCTATTTACTAACTATATAAAGTACCCGATACTCTACTTAGTTCCCCTCCTTGCCATTGGGGGAATACTGTGGGCACCTCTGGCAGTAAAGGCATCCAATTACGGTTACGCTTTTTTGGCTAGCTCCCTGGCCATAGCCGGGATGATTTTAACCTTGGCAGTAGACCTTTTCCCAAACTTGGTTCCCGCCCTTGACCCTCGTTTAAGCTTAACCATCTATAATTCTGCCTCCTCCCAGTTAACCCTGAAAACTATGTTAATCATCGCTTTGTCCGGTGTACCTATAGTACTTTTTTATACCATCTACGTTTACCGAGTCTTCAAGGGCAAGGTCTCTTTGGTAAATAACGGATATTAACAAAACTATTATTACTAATGCCAAAACAGGTCTCACTTTATCAGTGGACCTGTTTTGGCGTCCTAAAGGACTCTTTCTAAGATAATCTTGTGGTCAACTAAAGCCATTTCCACAATTCTAGCCTTTACTTTTTTCTGCTGACCAAAAATATTCTCCAGATAAAGTTCATTTCCCTGAGGGATAATTTTATCCACCCGTTCAATCAAAAGCTCATCCACTCCATCTTGGCGAATATACGCATTGGCTTCACACATTTCTTCCCAACCCCTTCCTATGTGTACCTATAAAAATAAGCCGTCAACAAAACCTAACTGGTACATTAAAAATATGCCGAACACAAAGCTGAGTACCGATGCTGTCAAGCCTAGGTAACGATTAAAGTTAGTAAACCTTCCGGCTGTTAAAATAAAAGGAGCCCCGATTCCTAAAGTGGTTAGCATCATCCCCACCACAGTGCCCATCCCAAAGACTAGTAAATAAAAAATTGAAATGTAGGGATCCTTGATAGTATCCAAAACTAACAAAGCTACGGCAGCACTTCCCGCCAGCCCATGAACAATGCCAATTAAAAAGGGCCGTATCCCGTTATTAATGCCTAGTCGGTCAAAAAGTGAATTAGCCAAATCGTGATCATGGCTTTTGTTAGCAACTACATTTGCTTTGGTAATGTTCCGAAAGTTAGCCATCCCCAACAGTACTAACATAATAGCCACGGCAAATTCCATGGTCAGGCCTAGCCGGTGGGGAATGACAACCTTAAATAAGATTATCGCACCGCCAACTAGAAATATAGTGAGGGTGTGACCAATTCCCCAGAAGACACCTATCAAAGCTGCCATACTCAGCTTCCTCTGCCTGCTGACAATAGTACTTACCGCAATAACATGGTCAGAATCAGTGGCATGTTTCATCCCCAGAAAAAATCCTAGAATTAGCACTGAAAAAAACTGTCCCATAAAACTCCTCCGTTCCGAAATATAAAAAACCACGTAGACATTCTCTGCCGGTGGCAGATCAATGACCTCCATGGTCAAATTACCCGTGAGTTTTATGCAACGATTAACCTGATAAATCTAGAGCCTACATGACCCTAATTAATTTAATTATAATCAACTTTACCGGGGTTGACAAGGTATTTCCCGATTATTTTTTTCAATATTTTTTTGCAGTTTACCCTGATTTAAGCGAATAATTTTATCCCCCATAATGTTAGCCTCCTCCTGATCATGAGTAATTAGCACAAAGGGGATTTGCCACAACCTATGAATATCTTTTAACTCCTGCTGGAGTATTCCTCTGGTTTCTTGGTCCAAAGCCGACAAAGGCTCGTCCAAAAGCAGCAGTTCAGGCTCTACCAGCAAAGCTCTGGCCAGGGCTGTTCTTTGCTTTTCCCCGCCGGAAAGCCGGGCTGGGAATGACCCTTGTAAATGGGTCAGCTTAAACAGCTCTAAAACCTCCCCAATGGAAATATTTCCCGAAACTCCAGCTTCCAGGCGACTGCCTTTAGGAATGCCGTACATAATATTTTCTTTTACCGTCATATGGGGGAACAACGCATAATTCTGAAATACATACCCGATTTTCCGCGTCCGAGCCGGTAGGTTTACTTTTTCCACCGAGGAAAACAGTATTCTACCTCCTAGTCGAATTTCCCCCTGGTGAGCATTTCTTAAGCCGGCTATACAATCCAATACTGTGGTTTTACCGGCACCGGAAGGACCAACCAACACTAATATTTCCTGGCTAGCCGTAAAATTAACCTCTAGGGAAAAATGGGGCAACGTCTTGATTATTGCCACTTCCAACATTTTAGCCCCTCCCTTCCCTGCGCAGCTTTCTCCGCTTGGTCCAGTAGTTCAGTCCAAAAATTACCGCAAAACTAAATAACGCCATAATCCCCCCTAAGGCTTGGGCGGTGGCAGTATCTCCAGACTCCACTGCAAAATAGATAGCTAGAGGGATAGTTTGAGTTTGTCCCGGAATGTTCCCGGCAATCATTAAGGTTGCCCCAAATTCACCCAGGGCACGGGCAAAGGATAATACCAACCCAGCCACAATTCCCGACCAGGCTAAGGGTAGAGTAATAGTAACAAAAATTCGCCACTCCCCTGCCCCCAGAGTACGGGCAGCCCGCTCCAGGTTTAGATCCACTCCGGAAATGGCCCCCTTGGCACTTTGGTACATTAACGGAAAGGAAACTACAATTGCGGCCAGCACTGCAGCTCCCCAGGTAAACACTATCCGAACCCCCAAAACTGACTCGAATAGTTGGCCTAACGGGCCATGGACACCAAATAAAACCAGCAGTCCATAACCAATAACTGATGGAGGCAGCACCAGGGGAAGTGTAAACATTGCTTCCAGTACATCCTGTCCAGCAAACTCATGTCTAGCCATTAACCTAGCCATTAGCAAGCCTAGTACAAAAACTACACAAACTGCCAAGAGGGCCACTTTTAGGGATAATAACACTGGTGCCAGCAGTTTCTTCCCCTCCTTCCTGCTATTTATCCATTAAAGGTTTAAAACCATAGTGTGAAAAGACTTCAGCTGCTGAACGACCGGCTAGGAAATTAAGGAAAGCCCCGGCTTGCTCTGCTGCCTGGCTGTTTTTCAATAGAGCGGCAGGGTAAATAATGGGCTGATGGGAATTCTGGGGGGCGGTGGCGACTTTTACCCCACTTTTCAAGGCCCGGGCATCAGATTCGTAGACTAATCCAGCATCTACATTCCCTGTATCCACGTAAGTTATCACTTGCCGAACATCTTTGGCTAAAACCAGTTTGTCCTGTAATTTTTCCCAAAGTCCTAGCTGGTTTAAGGTCTGCTGGGCGTATTTCCCGGCAGGTACTGTTTCCGGATTCCCAATACTTATTTTGCCTATTTGCTCTCCAGATAGGTCAGTAAAGCCTTTGATTTGCCCAGACTTATCCTTAGCTGCCACCAACACCAACCGGTTACCCAGCAAATCCTTACGGGAATATCGAACTAATAACCCTTGTTTTTCTAGAGCATTCATTTGCTGCTGACCAGCGGAAATGAAGAGATCCACTGGCGCTCCTTGTTCAATTTGTTGCTGCAAAGCACCGGAAGAACCATAGTTAATATCCACTTTTAAGCCTGGATTGCTGGTTTGGTAAATTATCTGCAGATCAGTAAGTGCTTCCTTTAAGCTAATTGCCGCCGAGACGGTAATTTTTTTAGGCTGGGGACTTCCGTTCTGAGCAAAGTTACAGCCTGACAAGTTAGTAAATAGCAGTATCCCGATAATGATGGAACTAAGCTTAAGCCGGCTAATTATTTTGCTATGCATTTTACTATGCAGTTTGATAATTATTTTGCTCTGCAGTCTGCCAGTCATGGTGCTTCTCCTTGCTCCCTTCTGGAGGAAGATTATTTATTAAAAGCTAAAAAGGTAACAGGATGATATTGACCATATCCCCTTGGGTTAGTGCTTGCCTGGGTGGAAGGTCGATTAAAGCGTTAGAATAGAGCATGGACTTGAGCACCCCTGGATTTTGTTTGCCTGTTAATTTAACCCACAATTGGCCGTCCCGATGGTAAGCTTTTGCCCGCAAAAATCGGCGTTGTCCACTGGTTTTGGAGAAGACATCCTCCGACTTGGCCTGAACTATAGTTAGCCCCAATTCTTTACAGCCACCCATTAACTGAATAGCTGGGTGGACCAGCAAGTGATAGGTTATGGTTGCCGCCGCCGGATTTCCCGACAGAGCAATCACTAGCTTATCCCCCACCTTAGCTGCCAAAGCCGGAGTGCCCGGTTTCATGGCAATTCTCCAAAACAGCAGCGTTCCCCCTAGTGCTTCGATTGCTTCATTTACTACATCAAATTCCCCTACCGAAACTCCCCCGGTTGTGATTACCAGATCATTTTCCTGTAATGCCTGCCGCAAAGCCTGCTGCTGCAAGCTTACCTGGTCCACCACTGTAGGATAGAGTTTGGGCAAGCCTCCCGACCGAGCTACTAAACCGGCAAAGGTATACAGATTACTGTTATAAATCTTACCTATCGGTAAAGGCTGGGGAGGAGCAACAAGTTCATCTCCGGTGCTAATAATCCCAACTCGCGGACGCTGGAACACTGATACGTCCACCATTCCCATGGAAGCTAACATCCCGATACAAGCTGGATTAAGCAATTGTCCGCTTTCTATTACCCGTTCACCCCGTATTACATCCTCCCCACACCGAGAGAAATTACTAAATGGAGCTACCGTTTGCAGGATAACTACCTCATCCTGCTCCTCCCGGGTATCCTCCTGGCGAACTACGGTATTGGCACCTGGGGGGATGGGTGCTCCGGTAAAAATCCTGGCCGCTGTACCTGGGACAATTATTTTTTGCGGGGCATATCCGGCGGGGATTTTTTCAATTATTTTTAAGCGGCAGGGCTGGTTCGGGTTAGCACCCTGGGTATCTTCCCCTTGTAGTGCGTAACCGTCCAGAGGACTACGATTAAAAGGAGGCAAATTTAAGGGAGCGTGAATGTCCTCGGCTAAAACTCGTTCATAAGCCTCCAGGATGCTGATTTTTTCCGTCTGTAGGGACTTTATCTGTTGGTAGATTAAACTTTGGGCTTCATCTAATGCTATCATTAAATCACCTCTTCAAAATTTTCGAATTAGGATTACACCAGACATAATCATCACCACACCCAGTACCCGCCAAAGCCCAATTGGGTGCCTGGGGTAACCCACAACTCCAAAATGATCCATCAATAAGGAGGCTAACATTTGTCCAGCAATGATGAACCCTACTAAAACAGTAGCTCCTAATTTAGGTGCCAGAGTGAGATTAACCCAAACAAAAAACGCACCTAGCAACCCTCCAGTCCAAACCCACCAGGGAGCTAAAACTATTCTGCCTGTTGCTGGCCAAGGCAGGCGTAAAGCTAAAGAGTAACCCAATAGAGCAATAGTACCTACCCCAAAAGAAACGAAGGCAGCTAAAACCGGTTGACCCAACCAGCTGCGTAATTGGGCGTTAATCCCGGCCTGAAGGGGTAGTACAATTCCGCTGATTAAGGCCAATAATGACCAAAGCCACATCGTCACAACCTATTTCCTCCTTACTACAATGTTTTATTACCAAGGCATCTTGTCGTAAATATCTCCTCGCAAAACCGGAGTCAACTTGGACTTCATCGGCTCTGGAACCTCTTTTAGGCGCAGCTCATCTATCTTCATAACTTCTATATTGTCACACTTTATCCATTCTGCCAATTCTTTTACCGTCATCCCCAGATTTTTTCGCAGTTCTTTGACTGTCTTTTTTTGGTATGAACTAAACATTCAAGCCCCACCCCCTATAATTTTGCCGAGACTTTATCCGTATAATACATTCTTGCCCAAGCGATTGTTTCCTCCCAAATCCAACATTTTCATCTAAAATATAATTTTTGACCGCACAAGCCTTAAATTTTACCGTTCAGGTTATATTTTTCGCACTTGCCCGCAATATACCTACATTCTTCCTCCCACCTGAGATGAAAGCTTGCCTGGAAAAAGCCCGGGATATGTCCGGCTGGGATAAGATGGCTGCCAAAATGCTGGAACGAAATGTTGAAGAACAGAACGGTAAATTAGTGGGCTTGGAGGAGAGCTTGGTTCAGTTGCTTTTAGCCTCAGGAGCAGAGTGCCCCAACCCAATACCTGGTCAATATGACTAATGATATGGCCGAAGCTGAAGGAATGGTCTGTGGCGGCACAATGAGTGTCTATATTGATATTTTAAATAATGGAATTGGTGGGGATAAACAGCTGCTGCTGGCGTATCTCCATTCCATCACCGCCGGGGAAGAACCTATCCTAATTACAGTTACCAAATCCGCCTATACGGATAAATTTCCGCCCGGTGGAAAGCTGGTGCTGACCTCTGGGGGCAAGCTAATAGGCACCCTGGGGGATGAGCAAACCAACCAAGCCGCCCTACAGTTGGCTGAGCAAGTACGTCTGGAGGGCAAAACTCTATTGCTTGATTTACCTAGCGGAGATGTCCAATTGTTTTTGGAACCTGCCCCTACCCCAGTAGACTTGCTGATTCTCGGCGGTGGGCACATTGCTCTACCTCTAGCTACTATGGCTAATTTACTTGGCTATCAGGTTACAGTTGTAGATGACCGCCCTGCCTTTGCCAACCGATCTCGTTTCCCTAATGCCAAAGAGGTAATCTGTAATGACTTTGGCTGCGCTGTGCAGCAATTAGCAGTCAGTCCGAAAACTTTCGTAGTAATTGTCACCAGAGGCCATCGTCATGATAAAGTATGTTTACAAGGCCTTATTACCAGGCCCTCAGCTTATATTGGCATGATTGGCAGTCGTCGTAGGGTTAAAGCGCTGATCAAGGAACTAGCAGCAGAGGGAATTGCTTCGGAATACTTGCAAAAGCTCCACTCCCCCATTGGCCTAGACATTGCCGCCGAAACCCCAGAGGAAATTGCTGTAGGTATATTGGCAGAGCTAATTAAAGTCCACCGGGGTGGTCACGCTCAGTCCTTATCATTACAGAAAGTTGGTGCTGATAACTAATGCGCAAAGTAAATACTGAAGATGCTGTGGGCATGTTGCTCTGTCATGACCTAACTAAAATTGTACCGGGTGAATATAAAGGACCCGCTTTTAAAAAAGGACATGTTGTGCAGCCGGAGGATATTGAAGAGCTGCTGAAAATGGGCAAAGAACACCTTTATATCTGGGAATGTGATGAAAATTCACTGCATGAAAACGAAGCAGCCCGGCGAATTGCCCAGGCTGTGGCAGGATCGGGGCTGGCGTTTTCTGACCCTAAGGAGGGCAAAGTTAATCTGTTAGCTGCCCAGCCGGGCTTGTTGAAAATAAATGTGGAAGCATTGGCCAATATCAATGATATTGAAGAGGTGGTTGTAGCCACCCAGCATACTAACAGCTTGATTGCCCAAGGCGAGATTGCTGCCGGCTCCCGAGTTATCCCCTTGATAATTGCCCAGGATAAAATCCAACGGGTGGAAAAAATCTGCCAAACCAGCGGCCCAATCATCGAAATTAGACCCCTTAGGCCTTTACGGGCTGGGGTAATTACCACCGGCAGTGAGGTTTACCAGGGCCGGATCAAGGATCGCTTTGGGCCAATAGTCAAGGAAAAGCTGGAAAGCTTCGGCTGTGCCGTTACCAATCAGATTTTACTCCCCGATGATGCCCAACAAATTGCCGCGACCATCCAGGAGCTGATCGCCAGCGGGGTAGAAATGGTGCTGGTCACCGGTGGAATGTCCGTCGACCCTGATGATGCTACCCCCGGTGGAGTTAAAGCCTCCGGTGCAGAAATTATTTCCTACGGTGCCCCCCTCTTCCCTGGAGCTATGTTCCTGCTGGCTTACTTAAAGGATATACCCATTATGGGACTACCTGGCTGTGTTATGTACCATCAAATTAGCGTTTTCGATTTGATTCTCCCCCGGGTTTTAAGCGGCGAAAAACTAACCAGGCGGGATTTAACCAGACTGGGTCATGGGGGACTATGCTTAAATTGCCCGGAATGTCATTATCCGGTCTGTCCTTTTGGGAAATGAAATTAAGTGTTTAAGCAGCTACCGGGAGGGTACCTGTCCCAGCTCAGTGCTACCCTGTAAGTACACGTTTCTGGTGCTTACAGCCTTCTGATGGTGCCACGTAGTGGCATGAATGTCTCTTAGTTCTATACCTTAGCGGCTCTAAGCTTGATGTCCTAATAAAATTGACCACGTATGCTTTGTACTTAAATACAACATAATTAATAGCACTACAACTATATTCATTACTTTGACGTCTCTAACCAGGTCCACATACTATTCAATCTCAACCATTCTGGCTAATTTGGTTATTCTTTCACGAAATAGCATGAGTCGCCACTCCAACGTACGTAAAAGCCGCAGGTTATATCTGCGGCTTTGCGAATACTAAACTGTAACACCCCTTTAATTTCGAACAGGGATTGGGTCAAACCTAAAAAGGGGGTTGAAGCTAAATTCCATCCCTCAGAACCCTTTATAGCGAGGAAACAGAATTGCCAAGGCCACAGGCATACTCTGTGTACGTCGAGGACCTTGGCAATTCTTGTGACTAGCTATCCTGAAAATTAACACGTTAATTTTCATATACTGTTGGTGCCACGTTAGTGGCATGGATGTCTAGACGGGAAATTTCAACAGCCTATTCAGCATCGTCCGTTTCCTTGATTAACCGCAAAGCATCTTTAGCAATTTCCTTAATCAGCAGATGCCCATTACGCCTACTAACCGCCTTAAACATATAATCCTTGGCTTCTTTCGTATTTCCTAAAGAGGCGGAAATTGTGCCAATCAAATACTCTAACTTTTGACTCTTTTCGTCAGAACCGGCATCCTCCAAATAGCCTGATTTATACTTGGCAAGGGCTAGCTTTCTTGCTTCTTTAGCCTTGCCACGTTGATGAAGATCATCATACAACCAGGCCACTCTAAGCCATAACTCAGCCAATGCCAAATCAATCCGCTTTCTTCCCAAGCCATCAATGCATTCTATCGCGGCTTTATGGGCTTCAATCACAAAGCCTATAGTCCGGTTACCGCTAAAATCAAATTTAAACTTTTCCAGGCGCTGGGGTTTGCAATTAGCCATCACGGTGGCCTGAATTCCATCAATTTTTTCAAAGGAACTTTTCGGCATCGCAAAATAACACTGGGAACAAACCCAAATATTATAGAGTATGGGATCCACATCATGATAAATGGTCCTTAACTCCTGATTATGATCTTTTTGGCGTAATTTACTATCCTTGAGCACCTGGACGGAAAGTTTATGACTGCAAATTGGGCAGGTAACTTCCTTTTCGTAAAAATAAAATTCCTGCACTTTAGCATCGTTATTAAT
Organism: Carboxydocellales bacterium; assembly: GCA_049302075.1. GTDB lineage: Bacteria > Bacillota > Carboxydocellales > JAJZTU01 > JBAQLS01. The sequence goes on from JBAQLS010000043.1 coordinate 21,872, forward strand.
TTCCACGTCCACAAGCTCGGAAGCATGGTCATCATTCTCTGAATCCAGATCCAGCTCCTCCCCGGCAGACTGAATTTCGGTTGGTCCCGTTTCCAAAGGGTTACCTGCTGTTGTTGTTTCATCCCACTTACCGTCTTTAACAGATGCTAACAGTCTGGCAACTTCTAATTGGTCTGTAGTCTCTTTAAGACGTTTATTTAAATCCCTAATTCGGCCAGATAAAGCTTTCATAATCCTCATAGCTATATCTGGATGGCTGGAAATAACTTCATCAAAGTTATGCTTGGTAATAACCATCAACACACTGTCACTGGTTGTGACCGCAGTCGCTGTACGGTTATGACCTTCTAACAAGGTCATTTCCCCCAAAAAACCTCCCGCCCCAATAACCGCCAGATTAATTTTGTTGCCATTGGATTCCATGCTAATCTCCACCGAACCCTGCAGCACGATATACATCTCCGCACCTTGGTCGTTTTCGTGAAAAATCACTGTACCATTAGGGAGCCGTTGCATATAACCAAGTTTCGACATGTCTTTGGACAATGTGTACACCTCCTGGGTGGGTGCCTAACGATTTTTATTTTAGACCCTGACATGGTAAAATCATAGGGGATGAAAACCAAATCCACCGGAGCTGATACCTCTTTTGTACCAGTGTCAATTGTGTAAAGGTTATCCGGCTACTACGTAGAGGTTCACCCCGTCCGTTCCCCTCGTCATAGCTTGTGGATTTAAACCAACAGTCAGGTTAGCTGTTATTGTGTTGGTTGCAGTATTAATTACCGAGACAGTTTTGCTACTATTATTATTGGCTACATTGACCTCCGTACCGTCCGGTTTCACCGCAACACTCCTGGGACCGGAGAATCCATAAACTGTATCAATAACACTATTTGTTGCTACATCAATTACTGAAACAGAGTCGTCGTAATAGTTACAGATATAGGCACGGGGTAAAAGAATCGACTCGGCAATAGCTTGCCCCGGTATAAGTAATCCCAAGCCTGCCAGTACTAAACCTAATATTAATAGACGACAGATTTTCATTATTCCTAACATATTCAGCTTCATACTTCACCTCATTTTCTACACTCTGCCTATTCTCTAGCATCATCTATCATGGTTCGTTCCTGATTGTTAATTTTATAATTCAACTCATCCATCACTTGGGTAAAAGCATCCACTGCTACTTGGTCAAAATGAGTACCTTTACAACGGATAAGCTCATCAACACCCTCTTTAAATGTCCTGGCTTGCTTATAGGGGCGGTCTGTGGTAATGGCATCAAAGGCATCAGCTACCGCAGCAATGCGGGCAAACAAAGGAATTTCTTCCCCCTTTAAGCCATCTGGATAACCCATGCCGTTGACCTTTTCATGATGATAGCGGGAAACCTCCTGAGCGGTGGCCATTTGCTTGCGGGGTTCCATTTTGGATAAGATTTTGGCCGCATTCACAGGATGCATTTTCATAATGCCAAACTCGTAATCAGTAAGCCCTCCCGGTTTTCCTAAGATATTGTCTGGGACGGCTATTTTCCCAATATCGTGCATGAGGGCAGCCCGCTCCAACTCCCGGCATTCCGCCTCTGCTAAGCCCATTTTCTCGGCAATCCACACCGAATAGCGGCCCACCCGCTCGGAATGTCCTGCTGTATAGGGATCCCGGGCATCTAAAGCCAGAGTTAAGGAACGGATTACACTGTTGGAAAACTTTTGCATATTGTCGAAGAGCTGGCTGTTATGGATAGCCATCGCTGATTGGTTAGCCAGAGCATCAGCGGTTTTCACATCTTCTAGATTAAATAACCGGTTGTTCCGCTTGTTGACTAATTGCATCGCCCCGATTGCCACATTTTTTACCGGTAATGGTATGGTCATTAAGGAGCGGGTAATAAAACCGCTTTCTGCGTCTACCCGTTTGGCCCAGTTGGGGTCTTTGGTCACATCCTCCACCAGTTCACTTCGGTTGTGGACAATTACCCGGCCTACGATGCCTTCCCCGGATTTCATTTTTATGTTTAAGATTTTATCGGCCGTTGGCCCATTGGCAACCTCGGCACAAATCAGATTATCATCTTCATTAGAGAGCCACAGGGTGCCTGCCTCAGCTTCCAAAACATTACACATTAAATTTAAGACCTTCTGCAAGACCAACTTTAATTCAATTTCCGAGTTCAATTCTAAAGAAGCGTTAAGTAATGCGGTTAACTGGTTGACTTTGTGTTCTAAAGTCTTAATCCTCTCTTCCATGCTTTGCATCCCTCCACCCTAAGCTTATCCTATCCATCCTACCGTTGTCCTTTAAACCCATGTTGACCTTATCAACCACTATTGTCCTCATAAGCCAAATACTGTTGCTTAAACCAATGTGGCAATAGCCAGAAAGACCACGTGCCAGGATTGGTCCAGCATGATCATCAACCAGGGTACCTCTGACCCTTGGGTGACCTTCTCAGCCCAAAAGCGGACAATTACCCTTCTATCCTGGAGTACATGGGCTAAAAAAATGATCATTATGCCCTGTAAACTTATACCACCAGCCAGCAATGCCACCAGGGCTATAACGCCGGTGTAGACTGCCGAATGAACCAGTAATGGTGTCCAAGCATTAACCTTTCCTTCCGCCATCCAACGATTTTGTAAAATGAAATCACCAATTAAATGGCCTACTATTAACAAATCAAATAATGTCATTTGTCAATCCTTTCTAAAATAGAATTAGTATGGTCAGCCATCAAATGGAATGGTTAGCCAATAAAGGTATACTCAGCTATTAATTGGATGGTCCTCCACAGTATACACCCCAACTGGAGCGGTAAAGCCCTTCACTTCCGCATGTCCCAGATGTCGCAGCTCCCAAGGTAGGTCGGGTATACCATCTAGCATCCGAACAGAACGTTCACTAATTACAATCATTGTATTGAAATTTTTAGTTAAACCTTCCACCCGGGAGGCCAGGTTCACATCCTCACCAATAACGGTATAATCCATCCGTTCCGGGCTGCCGACGTTACCTACCAGCACACTACCTGAGTTTATGCCTACTCCCACCTTTAAAGGTGGTTGACCTTTGGCCACGTAGATCTGATTTAACTTTTCTACTTCCTCCAACACCTCGATAGCTACCTGAATCGCCCTTTGGACATGATCCGGGTAGAAAACCGGTGCTCCGAAGATGGCCATTAACCCATCCCCTAGATATTTGTCCAAGGTTCCGCCATGGCGAAAAATCACATGGGTTAGGGCGGTGAGGTACTCGTTTAGGCGGTTTACAACCACCTCCGGGTCTTTGTTTTCGCTGTAGGCAGTAAAGCCCCGAATATCGCAGAACATAATTGTGATTAGCTGACGCCTGCCGCCTAGACTCATACTGTCTGGATTGGCCATCAGTTCTTCCACAACATCTGGAGAAACGTACCGGTTAAACATCGCCCTAACCTTCCGTCGGCCTAGTTCCGCCTGGACAAATTCGGCGGCATTAAGTACTGCATAGGTTAGGAAAATAACCGTTAGAGGTGCTGCCAGATTCAGCCAAAGGCGGGAATTCCACCACAGGCTGATTGTGGTCCCAGTAGCTGCAGTTAGCACTACTAACGTTCCGACCAAACCAACCCAGGGACTGCGTCCCCCCACAGCGAGAATGGTCAGGCTTGCTGCCAAAATCAAAAAAACCTGGTTGATAAACGGGGAGATCTGTTGGTACCAGCGTTGTTCCAGAAAACTTTGCACCACCGTGGCGTGAATTTCTACCCCAGGTGTAGGCAGCCCCCCACTTAAAACCAAGTTGGAAGTTGTAAAGGGTGTGGAAAAGTAATCCTTTTCCGACTCTGTAGTTGTCCCCACCAGCACAATTTTATCCTTGAAAGTGTCTGGAGGTAATTTATTTAAGACAATATCGGCGTAACTATAGTTTTTAAATACCGCCTTGGGACCCCAAAAATTCGGCATAGCCTGATTAAGCTGGTCTACCAAAATAGTCTTGTTCCCGGCAGTTAATTTACCTGCTTCCAGCTTAAGCTGGGATTGATCAAACCCACTACCCACCAAGGCGACAGCTATACCTAAAGATGGAAAAGGCTGTTCAAAGGTGTTAGTGTCCACCAGGGTGGTGTGCCGCACTACATTATCTAGGTCAGTGGGCATATTAGCAAAACCCAGGCCGGCCGGATTATTCATTATTTCCTGGATGGGAGTCTGAAACACCTGAATCATTTCCCCGGAAGCTTCCTTTTCGAAGCCTAACCGGCTGGCTAGCACCACCCGGCCATGTTGGGCAATGGACTCCCCAAAAGCGGTATCTTCCTTCGTAGTGGTAGGGCTGTCAAAGACAAAGTCAAAGCCTACCACCTTAGCCGCTTTCAGCTTTTCCAATAACTTAACGTGCATGGTCCGGGGCCAAGGTGGACGTCCCAGCTTTTGCACCGAAGCCTCATCCATGGCTACTATAACCACCTTATCCCCCGGATTCTCAACCCCTCGGAGGCGAAACCAGCCATCATAAAGCCGCATTTCCGTGGAGCGGAATAGTCCACCCCATACCGCCAGCTCTACAAGTATTAAGACAACCAGGGCCAACAGCACTCGTTTGCCTCGTGGTCCCAGACCATCTATTAACTTTATGCCGGTTTTAGCCCTCATCCCTTCCGGCTGGTTCTGAGTCATAGCAACCTTTTCGCTCATCTGGCTACTCCTTTTCATCAGGATAAGTTTACTTTACATTGGTATGAATACTGATACATAACAGGTTGTTGTAAAACCACCATCCTCGCTGGTTACAGTAATGGTGGCAGTTCCAGGGGCGATGGGGGTAACTACCCCTCCCGCGGACATAGTGGCCACTCCTCTGTTGCTGCTGCTCCAGGTGACTCCCTGATTGGTAGCATTGTCAGGGTAAAATTTAGGTACTAAAATTGCCGGGCTTCCGCCTAGGTTACTATCCTTGGTGGTCACATCCTTAAAGAGGGAAGTAATCCCCGTTGTTTGGGGTGTATGTTCCGCATACACCGGTACGGTGTCCGTAAACATAACAGCAACCCGCATGTACAAACCATCCGAGTAAATCTATGCACTATAATTACCTCCTTGATTGCTTAGATAGTTTTAAACCATAACTTCCAGGTTGTATATACTAAAAGACCCACCGCACCGCAGTAGGTCAATAAGTATGTAGAATAAATATAATTTTTCGACATTTTTTTCCTTTCTCCTGCTTAGATTGGCTAAAATTCCCGCTTAAATTTCACTAATTTTCCATATTCCTGTCGCATATTCGGCAATAGTCCGATCACTGGAAAATCTACCAGCTTGGGCTATGTTATTGATGCTCATGCTCATCCAGTGCTGTCGCTCTCCGAAAACTGTATTTACTTTATTTTGAGCTGCTACATAAGAGTTGAAATCCTTCAACACAAAATATTCATCATTATGAGAAAGCAGTCCTTGATAGATATTGGAAAACTCCTCCCTGCCCACCCCCAAGAACCCATCATTCAGATGACTAACTACTCTTTTAATTCCTTCATCCTCACTATATAACTTCCGTGCATTATATCCGCCATTTTTATAATAATTCATTACCTCTTCACTGTTCAGGCCAAAAAAGAAAATATTATCCTCACCAACTGCTTCACCGATTTCCACGTTGGCCCCATCCCTAGTACCCAAGGTAAGCGCTCCATTCAGCATGAATTTCATATTGCCAGTGCCTGAAGCCTCTTTACTGGCAGTGGAGATTTGTTCACTAATATCGGCAGCTGGAATAATTAATTCGGCCAAAGATACCTGATAGTTTTCCATAAACACAACCTTCAATTTATCCTGAATACTTCGGTCATTATTAATTTTATCGGCTAGGGTATTAATTAGCTTGATAATGGACTTGGCGTGAAAGTAGCCCGGAGCGGCCTTGCCTCCGAAAATAAAGGTTCTGGGAATAACCTCCAAGTCCGGATTTGCCTGGAGCCGATTATATAAATCAATAATTTGTAAAATATTTAATAACTGACGCTTATAAGCGTGCATCCGCTTGACCTGAGTATCAAAAATCGAATGAACATCCAGGGTTACACCATACTTTTCTTGGACATAGGCAGCCAGCTTAACTTTATTCTCTAACTTAATCTGAGCAACTTTTTCCTGGAATCCGGTATCCTGCGCATACTTTTGCAACCCTACTAATTCTGAAGGGTGTTTAATCCAGGCCGTGCCAATTGCTTCGGAAATTAGCTTGGCCAGCTTGGGATTAGCTTTGATTAACCAGCGGCGATGAGTAATCCCGTTGGTTTTATTATTGAATTTGTAAGGATAAAACTCGTAGAAATCTTTCATTTCTTTTTTCTTGAGTATATCACTATGCATTTTAGCAACTCCGTTAACACTATAGCTGCCTACCACAGCCAAATGAGCCATTTTTACATAGCTGTCGGCAATAATGGCCATAGCATGAATTTTATCCCACTCCCCAGGATATTTGTTCCATAAATCCCGGCAAAATCGCTCATTAATTTCCTCAATAATCATATAAATTCGCGGTAATAAGGATTTAACCATTTCCACAGGCCATTTTTCCAAGGCTTCAGCCATAATGGTATGGTTGGTATAGGAAACTGTGCTGGTAGTAATTAGCCAAGCTTCATCCCAGCCTAGGCCTGCTTCATCAAGGAGAATCCGCATTAACTCCGGGATGGCTAGAACAGGGTGAGTGTCGTTTACATGAATAGCCACCATTTGGGGGAGGTCTTTCCAAGAAGAACCGCATTGGAGCATTTGTTTCTTAAAATGGCGGATAATACTCTGCACCCCAGCAGAAACAAAGAAATATTGCTGTTTAAGTCTGAGTTCCCTACCCAGATAGTTTTGATCATCTGGGTAGAGTACCTGAGAAATGGACTCTACCTCATATTTGTATTCTACCGCTTTCAAGTGCTCACCTCGGTTAAAGCTGGCAAAATCAAAATCGGATTTAGCTGCTTCCGCATTCCAAAGCCTGAGGTTATTGATTTTTTCATTCCGGTAACCGATAATGGGCATATCATATGGTACAGCCAGTACTGGGTCATAGTCCTCATGGATGAAATTTATCTTACCATCAATTTCCTCAACCCTCACCGTACCATTGAGTTTAACAATCACGGATTTATCCGGTTTCCTAGTCTCCCAAACATTGCCTTCCTTTAACCAGTTTTCCGGTAATTCCACCTGGTAGCCATTAACGATTTTTTGTTCAAATAAGCCATATTTATATCGGATACCACATCCATGTCCAGGTAAATTAAGGGAAGCCAAGGAATCCAGAAAACAAGCCGCCAGACGACCCAGTCCACCGTTACCCAGTCCGGCGTCAGATTCCGTTTTTTCCAATTCATTAAGGTCAAGACCTAGTTCGGCTAAGGCCTCTGCCCATAGCTCCAGCCAGTCTAAGTTCAGCAGGTTATTGCCAAGTAATCTGCCTAACATAAATTCCATAGAAAAATAATAAACTTGTTTAGCGTCATTCCTTATATTACATTTAGCGCTATTGGATATCCAATTCCGGTTAATTAGTTCCTTCACTAAGCTGCCTAACACCTGATATTTATCCTGAGGGGTTGCGTCAACCAGATTCTTACCGTACATATCGGTTAATTTTCCAATAAAAGCTTTTTTCAGACTTTCTTTGTCCGTGAACATTGAATCCCTCCCTAGATTATTGCTTTGCCGCTTAAGGTGTTATATATAATATATTATATTATCGAGGATTTCCCAATGCACATTAAGCTTTATTTTTTATCCACCGGAGTCAAATAATCACCATGGCCCGCCAATTAGCACTCACCCCGCCCTGCACCGATTTAATTTACTACTATCTGGGGAAACGGTAGCAAAAAAGCACCACCATGCAGGAAACAACCTGTAGTTGCTTAAAATTTATATCTAATCTCCTTCGCTAATAATTACACTCTTAACCTTGTGTCCACTAATCGGGGTAAGTTCCTATCAACTGGCGCGTTCTTGTATGCTTCCATGGATAACTCGCAGGAGCATTTAAACAACTGTACACACAGACATCCCCAGTGACAAAACTGGTAAATGATTTTGATTTCGATACCTGCCAAAATAACGCCAGCAAAGAGCACAATATGAAATTTAGCGATAATGTGCCTACGGATATAAGTAATTAGAGAAATATAAAAGCAAAATAAAACGGGGGTGCCCAAATGAACTGAACCGTCAGTTCATTTGGGCACCCCCGTTTTTGATTATTTTTTCTCCGCCTTATCAATACTCAAATAACTTTTAAATCCCGAGCGTACAAAGAGACGAGCCGGATGAACATCCGGCTCATCTCTTAACCTAACTTAAAACAAGACACAATATTACGAAGCTTATCCGCCATAGTTTGAAGTGCTTGAGCTGCATCAACAATCTCCATAGCTGAAGCATTCACTTCCTCCATGGAAGTCGATACTTGTTGGGTAGCAACAGAACTTTCCTGAACAATGTGAGACATATCATTAACGGCTGTGCTCACTTCTCTGCTGCCCGCAGCCATTTGCTCCGTTGCCGCCGAGTTTTGTTCTACGATGGCTGCCACATTAGTAGTGGATTTCTGTACTTCTTGACTACTGATGTTGATTTCTTCCATACTGGCGACAACAGCCTGAATTTCCGTCCCGCTTTGGTTAACCATCTGCACAATCTCCGTCAGGGCTCTCCCGGCGCTCTGTGCAGTTCCTACGCCCTTTTCCACTTGATTGGTCCCCACTTCCATGGACTTTACCGCCACCTCAGTGCCCTTTTGAATTATCATTACTAAATTCGCAATTTCTTTTGTTGCTTTACCGGATCTTTCGGCCAATTTGCGTACCTCGTCAGCCACAACAGCAAAACCTTTACCATGCTCCCCAGCCCTGGCAGCTTCGATAGCAGCATTAAGTGCCAATAGATTAGTCTGTTCGGCAATCTCATCTATTACTTCAATGATTTCCCCGATTTGCTGAGATTGCTCACCTAATTTGGTCATCTTATCGGCAGAGTCAAACACCGCTGCCTTGACCAAATGCATTTCTTGTATGGTGGCTTCAACAGCCTTTCCGCCTTCCTGAGCCGTTTCATAACTTTGCTGCGAAGCCGATTTTATGTACTCGGCTCGCTCTACTACATCGCTGATTTTGCGTACCATCCAATCCACCTGGGCATTGGTATCGGTGACACTACGAGCCTGTTCCTGTGCTCCGGCAGCTATTTGTTCTATAGCTAAAGTCAACTGTTCCATGGTCTGAGCTGTTTGTCTAATATTATTAGTCTGTTTACTATTCCCTTCTGCCAATTCCTCCATGGCTCTTGCTACTTGGCTGGTGGCCGCAGCGGTGCTCTGGGCCGACACCGTTAGTTTCCCGCTGCTCACGAGCACTTGTCCGGAAGCCTGAACAACATTACTCATAATTTCTTTTAAGGTTTTAACCATGGCTTGAAAGACTTCACACAGCCTATGGGTTTCATCCTTAGTATCACAGTCAACAATTTCCACCGTAAGGTTTCCGCGAGCGATTTCCTCAGCCACTTCAGCCATTTGGGTAATAGGACGGGCAATCCTGTTAGCTATCCATACACCAAAGAACAGACAAACCAGCATCACGCCAAGAACTCCCAGCATGGTTTTGAGAATGGTTTTTCCCTGGGCAGCAACCTCCGCTAATAAAACCACTTGTTCTTTAGCCAACAGTTCTTCTACTTGTGCAAGTCCTTTGCGAATCTCGCCGATATACTGTTGAGTTTCATTTTGATAAATGGCCAGAGTCTCCTGATTGCCCTGTTGGCGTGGCAAGGTCTTCCAGAGCACATTGATACGTTGTGCTGACTTGTGAAGTTTTTCGTGGGGTTCCTCCAAGGCTAAAAGCGCCTTTTGCAATTCTGGACTGAAGTCCTTAAAATCATTGCCACGAATGATTCCATAGTACCATTTCCCGAATGCGCAAAGTTCGTGGTTGAGCTGCCCTTTAAACTCCTGATTCAACAGTAAAGCATTGGCCAAACCATTTAACCAAGATAAATGGTCAACTTCCTTGCGTACTAAAAATTCAATGGTTTTCGTTTTCTCCAGAGCTAGGGAAGAAGTCCGTTCCATGCCGTTTATTTGGTAGTATATCACTCCACTCACTAACACCATGGCCAAAACCATTACTCCAAATGCTCCTACAATTTTCCCTTTGATTCCCAATCTCATAATTTACACCTCCACCGTTCTATAAATCTACATAATTCGACATATTATCTAATGAGTCTATTGTACCTTAAGCTTGAAAACAAAATAATAGGACTTAAGTACTATTTTGTGAAAAACTACACAAAATAGCAGGCTTTACAAAATAAACGCGCTGGTAAAAATATTGAGTTAAACCCAAAAAATCCAAACTGCAATTCTCCGCCCGCGCTGAAATTCTCTCTTTTTCGTAGTTTTCTGGGGATTGGTAACCAAGCTTAGAATGCAACCTTATTCTATTGTAAAATGTTTCAATATAGTCAAAAATACTCAGCCTAGCTTGTGTTCCGGTTTTGTATTGTTCGTGATAAACTAATTCAGTTTTGAGCGTGCCGAAGAAGGACTCTATACAAGCATTTAGTGGTATTGCGTTCAACACGCCTTCTGCCTATTATTCCCTTATCCTTTAGTGCCTTGCTAATCCTGCGAGGACCATAGGTTTTACGTGTTTTTTCGAAGGTTTCTTTTATCTTTGCCAAATATAGTTCGTCCTCAATTTCTCGTTTGGTTTTTCTTGTTTTAGCCCATTCATAGTAACCGCTTCGCGTCACCTTTAATACTTCGGCCATTTTCCGCACCCTGAAGGTTGAGCGGAATTCATACATAAATATGTAAATCATTTTTGGTGTCTTACAAAAATGGCCTTGGCTTTTTTTAATATATCATTTTCCTCACGTAAATCTAAATTTTCACGCTTTAAACGTCGAATTTCTTCATCATCTGGCTTCAATTTCCCTTTGCCTGGAAATGGGTTGTTCCCAATATGAACCCCTAGTTTCTCTGACACTGCAGTAACTGATAGCCCTAATTCGTTAACCATTGCAATTGCTTCTTTTTTGAAAGCTGCATCATACCGTGTTGCTTTCATTTGATACACAACCTTTCTGATCTAAATATATCAGTCCTTCTGTGTGTCCGTCAAAGAGTGGTCCACCTCACGATGGACACCCTTGTCTTAGGCGAACGGTTGGCACTATCAACCCCCGTATCGGACTTTCAACGACAAGCAAGCGCCCATGCTGGGCGCACCTAAAAAAGAGAAAACCCTTGTTTTGCGGGTTTTCTCTTATGTTGAGGAAATATTAACTATGAATTTGGGCATTTGGGTGCGGTTTCACTTTGGCAGGGTTATTCCAAAACGTGTTCCAAGCCTTGCTTAAACAAATTAACAATATGTTCATCATCCAAAGTATAAAAAACAATCTTGCCAGCTTTGCGGTTTTTGACTAACTTTAAGTTGCGCAAAACCCTCAGTTGGTGGGAGATTGAGGATTGACTCATCCCTAATAAAAAAGCAATATCACAGACACATAATTCCCCGAAGGACAGGGCGTTGATAATTTTAATTCGCGTTAAATCCCCCATGGCCTTAAAGGTTTCCGCCAGCATGGCCGCACTACGCTCATCCACCATCTCCGGCTTAACTCTAGCTACAACTTCCTCATGGATACAGTTAATTTCACAAATATCATTTTGTTTATCCATGTTACCCCCTCACTCCGTTAATCCAGGTATAATCAGCCTTTCTACCTCTTAACGCTGGTAGAGACTTTTCCGCAAGTCTGCAATCACTTGGGCTACTCGATCCGGAAATTTTACCACAGCTACCTGCTCCCAAGTTTGCCAGGTCCCAAGTATTCGCTCATAGGGATTGGCACAGCCCCAGAACCCGCCTCCAACTGGTGCATCAACCCAGACAAACAGGGAAAACAGCGGCTATAAATCCGCTGTTTAGTTTCTCGTAGGGGGCTGTCCGTCTCAAAGCTGGTCCACCCTTCAGCCGATGGTCTCTTCCCCAGATGGATGTTCAAGGCTGGCTACAAAGCTATCCTGAAAATCATACTTAATTTTCATATACTGTTGGTGCCACGTTAGTGGCATGGATGTCTAGACGGGGAATTTCAACAGCCTGGAACATATTTATTGCTAGAGTCTAGATTATTCTTTCCCCGGCTTTTTTGGGATTCATGGTATAAACTTCGTCGATAGGAACCTTTACCACTGCCTTAGGAACTGGAAAACCAATTTCTTTCAGCTTTTTGGTGACATTATCAAACAGTGGACCTGCTTTAATTAGTTCGGCCTTGCCATTAAAACGATAACCGTCGTTACGCTCTTGGTTTACCACAGCAATGGAAACAGCTGGATTAGTACTGAGATTTTGGTAGGTCTTTTTGCCGGTTACCTCTACAAACATCAAGGTATCATCATCCAAAACCTGGGTAGACCTTTTGGGTACGATATTGGGTAAACCTTCACTATTAACTGTAGCAATAAAGCACTGGTTCTCCCCAATCATTTTTTTCATCTCTGCTGTGAGCTTAGCCACTGGGAATACCTCCTTTAATTTACTGGTTAGAATAATCTTTACATTTAATTATAACTGTAAAGCATCCTAAAATCAAAGGACAGTCAATTAACTCAGAGCTGAAGCATGATTTTTTTCATTGGCAATTATTTTTCATTATTATACCAATTAGATGAATCACTTAAGCAACAATGACTCATTGATTAAAGTTATACCTTCGTCTCACAACACTTTATGAAGTCTGATCTGTCTGGCGACTAAACCATCCTACTACAAACAAACCCTAAGAGGGTCATTAATTATTTTTGAAATTGTCATCCATACGTTGGATGATTCTAACTTGCCAATCTCCACTGGTAACTATTGTCGTTAACAATAGTCGTTATTCGGGTTAGATCTAGAACATCCGCTTGTTTGTCTTTACCGACATGCCTTACCATGGGTTCTTCGGTCCATTGTTCGGTCCTCATGAATTTCTAAGTCCCATCGATGGCTATGACGTAGCGCTTATTGATCAGATAATTCCTGAATTTTTTCTTTTTAACCAGCTGTTCAAAAAGCTCTGGCATACTTGCTTCGATTTCCTCCACCTTGGGTTTCACCAAGATAGAGCCAGTTAGCGGCTTTATAGCATGTGCCTGCAAAGTGAGACGTGTCGACAAAGCTTTCTAAAAGCACGGGTGCATAACAATATTCGCGCAGCCAATCTTCTTGA
>JBAQLS010000044.1:0-31543 GCA_049302075.1 Carboxydocellales bacterium
GACCCAGGGAGGGCACCTGCCCCTGGGCGGTGCTAATAGTGGAGTACCGTGTAGCTCTTAGCACAGGTGGGCAATATAAACACCCCGGCCAACAGGACGTTGGACGCCTCGCAGCTGAATCACGGACGATGAATCTGCGAGGTTTGGGTGTTTATATTAGACTACCAGTGCTTAGAGCTACTAGGTATCGGAACTAAGAGCACCGAACAGGGGCAGGTACCCGACCGGACAATCAATTATCCCCAATTAGGAAACTATTGACACCGTTTGTTAATTGTGATAGATTAGTTAGGGTAACGGACAAATCAGATTTTATTGAGAAGAGTCGTAGTTCTTGGGGAGGTGGCATAATGAGGGTCGGTATTACAATGGCATGCGCTGATTGCAAAAGACGCAATTATACAACCAATAAAAATAAAAAGAACAACCCGGACAGAATTGAAATGAAAAAATACTGCAAATTCTGCCAAACCCATACTGTGCATAAGGAAACTCGCTAAATTGCGGCTAAGCCTTAGTTCACAGTAATTCACTCTAAGGATGTGGAAAGTATGGCGGAAGCCAAGGAATCCGGTAAGCTTGTCAAAAAAGAGACAAAGGAGCCTGCTAAAAAGGAAGCACCAAAAAAGGAACTCGTCAGGGTTAATAGGATAGAAGACCTAAAGAAGTTTTTTAGCGGAACTAAATCCGAGTTAAGGAAAGTACACTGGCCAGATCGCCAGCAGGTAATTACCTATACTTCAGTAGTTCTAGTTACCGTGGCGTTAATGGCAGTTCTAATATGGGTGGCTGACTTGGGCTTAAGTGCCCTCTTGCAAATATTGTTAAAAAAGTAAAATGAGAGCTGGGGGGTGAGGGGCCTACGAATAGCGGGTCCCTTGTACTATGGAGAAAAAGTGGTTTGTCATCCATACTTATTCCGGATATGAGAACAAGGTTAAAGCAAACTTAGAGAAACGCGTGGAATCTATGAATATGGGTGACAAGATTTTTAGGATTCTTGTTCCTATGGAAGATGAAGTGGAGATTAAAAACGGTAAGCGTAAAATCTCTAAACGTAAAATATTCCCGGGATATGTGCTGGTAGAAATGGTTATGACTGATGACTCTTGGTATGTGGTTAGGAACACTTCGGGAGTAACTGGTTTTGTCGGAAGTGGTGCTAAACCCATCCCCTTGCACGAAGCTGAAGCCTTGCACATTCTCAAGCAGATGGGTATGGACGAATTAAAGACCAAGGTTCATTTTGCCCTTGGCCAGAATGTGCGGGTTATTTCCGGTCCCTTTGAAAACTTTATTGCAATTGTTGAAGAGATTTACCCCGAAAAGGGTAAACTTAAAGCCCTTGTTTCTATGTTCGGGCGGGAAACCCCTGTTGAATTAGAGTTTGCTCAAGTTGAGCGTGCTGATTAGGGTTTCCGGTGGGAGGGTCTTTCGGCCCGTGATTACCACATTTTATTGTTAAGGAGGTGGAAAATATGGCAAAAAAGGTAGTTGGCTTAATTAAACTGCAATGTCCTGCGGGAAAGGCCACTCCTGCTCCTCCTGTAGGTCCTGCTCTAGGACAACACGGGGTCAACATTATGGCCTTCTGTAAAGAATATAACGAGCGGACTGCGGCTCAGGCAGGTTTGATTATTCCTGTAGAAATTTCTGTTTATGAAGATAGATCCTTTACTTTTGTTACAAAGACTCCCCCTGCCGCAATCCTTCTTAAGAAGGCTGCCGGCATTGAAACTGCTTCCGGGGAACCTAACAAGAAGAAAGTGGCTAAGGTCTCCATAGACAAAGTTCGGGAAATTGCCGAACTCAAAATGAAGGATTTGAACGCTGCTTCCGTCGAAGCCGCTATGCGGATGATCGAGGGAACTGCACGTAGTATGGGTATTGATGTAGGCTAATTTGATGTACTCGAGTGGGAGGATGTTATCCGTTACGACCACAAAGGAGGAAAATTAATCATGGCTAAGAATGGTAAAAAGTATCAAGAAGCTGCTAAACAGGTAAATCGGGATACTCTCCTGGAGCCTGTAGAAGCCATTGGAA
This sequence comes from Carboxydocellales bacterium, assembly GCA_049302075.1. Taxonomy (GTDB): domain Bacteria; phylum Bacillota; order Carboxydocellales; family JAJZTU01; genus JBAQLS01. The sequence continues at coordinate 2,047 of JBAQLS010000044.1, forward strand.
CTGTCAAAAAAATTGCCTCGGCTAAGTTCGACGAAACAGTCGAAGTTGCTGTCAGGTTAGGCGTAGACCCTCGACATGCTGACCAGCAAGTACGGGGTGCGGTAGTACTTCCTCACGGCACAGGCAAAACTGCAAAGGTTTTAGTTTTTGCCAAAGGTGATAAGGCTAAGGAAGCAGAGGCTGCCGGAGCTGATTTCGTTGGTGCCGAAGATATGATTTCCAAGATTGAAGGGGGCTGGGTCGGTTTTGATGTAGCTGTAGCCACCCCGGATATGATGGGAACAGTAGGTAAACTGGGACGGCTGCTTGGGCCTAAAGGTTTAATGCCTAATCCTAAGACCGGAACTGTTACCTTTGATGTAGATAGAGCAGTTAAAGAAATCAAGGCTGGTAAGATTGAATACAGAACCGACAAGTCGGGAATTATTCATGCCCCTATTGGTAAGGTTTCCTTTGACGAAGAAAAACTAAGTGAGAATTACTACACCTTGCTGGATACCTTGGTGAAAGCCAAGCCTTCCGCTGCTAAAGGTCAGTATATTCGTAGCGTAACCCTCGCTTCAACCATGGGGCCTGGGGTAAAAGTAAATCCTACTAAAGCAACTCGTAGTTTATAGCTCATAGCTATTGACTCCGACCGAATGGCCTGCTATAATACGGTTTGTTTAAGAAATAGTTTGGCTAGCTGTAGACAGTTGGTGTCCTACGGGACTTAAAGGATTAACATCCGCCCACCGAGGCTGGAGAATAGCTTAAGTTATCTACGTTTAGGATAAACTTGCGTAAGTATACTTAAAGTCTCCGGTACTGTCTACCGGGGACGTTTTTATTTTTTTACTATCTGGATTTGCAAGTATTGGGTAAAGGAGGTGGAAGTGTGGCAAAAGCAAACATTCAGGCTAAAGAACCTGTTGTACAGGAAATTAAAGTTAAACTTGAGGCTTCCAAGGGTGCGGTTCTGGCCGACTACCGGGGGCTAAATGTGGCTCAGGTTACCAAACTCAGGAGTCAACTTCGGGAAGCGGGAGTTGAGTATAAGGTTGTTAAAAACACCTTAACTAGGCTTGCTGCGGCGGAATTAGGAATAGAAGGGCTAAATCCTTATCTGGAAGGTCCTACGGCAATAGCTTTTGGTCTTAAGGATGCAGTAACACCGGCTAAAATTTTAGCAGAGTTTGCAAAAACTAATAAAGATCTGGAGATTAAAGCAGGAATCCTGGAAGGCAAGGTAATTGACCTAAACGCGGTAAAGGCTTTGGCGGAATTACCGTCAAGAGAAGTGCTATTGGCCAAAGTTCTGGGCGGTATGCAAACACCTCTGTATGGTTTCGCCAATGTACTGCAGGCTAACCTGCGTAACCTGGTTAATGTAGTAGAAGCTATCCGTAAGCAAAAGGCCGGCGAGGCTTAGAATACCAAGATTGTTAAAATAAAAATATGTGTTTAAATTTAAGGAGGATTTTGAAATGTCTAAAGTAGCTGAAATATTGGAAAGTGTAAAGAATTTAACTGTATTGGAACTGGCTGAACTGGTTAAAGCTTTTGAAGAAGAGTTTGGTGTTAGTGCCGCTGCTCCTGTAGCTGTAGCTGCTGGTCCTGTAGCTGCCGCTGCTCCTGCTGTTGAAGAGCAAACTGAGTTCGACGTAATCTTAGCCAGTGCTGGCGAAAAGAAAATCAATGTTATTAAGGTAGTTCGGGAAATTACCGGTCTTGGTCTGAAAGAAGCCAAAGATCTAGTTGATGGAGCTCCAAAGTCCATCAAAGAGAAAATCGCTAAAGAAGATGCTGAGAGCATCAGGGCTAAACTGGTTGAAGCCGGAGCAACTGTTGAAGTTAAGTAATTGGATCCTAAAATACTCCAAATAACTTTAATATGTTGAGGCACTCTGAGGTCAGGGTGCCTCAATGCTTCTCTATTCCAGATTAGAAACTAAGCAAGCAAATAAACAAATAAAGCACTGCTAAAGAATAAAAATTACAAAGTATATTATTGACAAGGTGGTCTGCATGTGCTATTATAATAAAATGCTGTGTTAGACTACCTATTTCTGCCCTTCTTGGCAGAAAAGGCCTTTTTCAGTGTCTAGGATCGAATAGATGTATAATATTTGGCAATAATATTTAAGATAGTTAACTTGTTTATATTTAGGTTTTTGTTGGCAGTTGGCAAGTAGTAGTTGATTAACTCGCAACTGCTACCTGCGAACTGTCAACCGACGCTGTGGCTTAATTTAATCAGAAGATATTAGTAACTATTGAAATCTTTGCGAGGGGTGTGAGGCTCTGCATGTTCTATCCGGTAAAGGTCGGTAAGCGCGAAAGGTGGAGTTATGCCAGAATCCAGGAAGTCCTTGGGATGCCTAACCTAATTGAGATCCAGCAAAACTCATATGAGTGGTTTTTACGGGAGGGGCTACGGGAGATGTTTAGAGACATTTCTCCCATTCAGGATTTTACTGGAAACCTGGTTCTGGAATTTGTTGATTATAATTTAGGTGAACCTAAATACCCTGTTGATGACTGCAAAGAACGTGATGTAACCTTTGCTGCTCCATTAAGGGTAAAGGTTAGGTTAATCAACAAAGAAACCGGAGAGGTAAAAGAACAAGAGGTCTTTATGGGGGACTTCCCTCTGATGACCGAAAAGGGCACCTTCATCATTAACGGGGCTGAGCGGGTAATAGTCAGCCAGTTAGTCCGGTCTCCCGGAGTATATTATGCGGAACAGATTGATCCCAGTGGGAAAAGAGTCTATGGTGCCACTATTATTCCTAACCGGGGTGCCTGGCTGGAGTTCGAGACGGATATTAATGATAATATTTTTGTGCGGATTGACCGAACCAGAAAACTGCCTGCCACGGTATTAGTCCGAGCTCTTGGTTATGGTACTAATGCTAAGTTACTGGAGCTCTTTGGTGATGATGCCCGGGTAAAAGTAACCTTAGAACGGGATAACACCGACTCTGAGGAAGAAGCTTTGGTAGAAATATACAAACGGCTGCGGCCAGGTGAACCACCAACCGTGGAAAGTGCCAGATCCTTATTGGAAACCTTGTTTTTTGACCCTAAACGCTACGATCTCGCTAGTGTCGGTCGTTATAAATTAAATAAAAAGCTTAAAGTTAGTATTCCTGGGGAGAATAGAAATCTGACTAGAGATGATATTTTAGCTTCCTTGAAACATCTGCTCAGACTGATGGACGGCGAGGGTAGGGCAGATGATATTGACCATTTAGGCAACCGGAGGTTACGTTCAGTAGGAGAGCTGCTCCAAAACCAATTCCGGATAGGCTTGTCTAGAATGGAAAGGGTTGTCCGGGAAAGGATGACCATTCAGGATGTCGATGTAATAACTCCACAGGTTCTCATTAATATTAGGCCGGTAGTAGCTGCTATTAAGGAGTTTTTTGGCAGCAGCCAGTTGTCCCAGTTTATGGATCAAACTAACCCCCTTGCTGAACTAACCCATAAACGACGTTTATCAGCTTTAGGTCCTGGTGGTCTTAGCCGGGAGCGGGCCGGTTTCGAAGTTCGGGACGTTCACCATTCTCACTATGGCCGTATGTGTCCGATTGAAACCCCTGAAGGTCCGAACATTGGACTAATTGGTTCCTTGAGTACATATGCTCGGATTAATGAGTTTGGGTTTATTGAGACTCCATATCGGAAGGTTGATAAGGAAAAGGGTATTGTAACTGAAGAAATTCACTACCTTACCGCCGATGAAGAGGATGACTTTATCGTGGCTCAGGCCAACATTCCCTTAGATAAAGACGGGGCGTTTATAGATGCCAAAGTTAACACCCGCCACGGCAAAGAAATTCTGGTAGTACCGGTTGCTAAAGTAGATTACATGGATGTTTCGCCCAAGCAGGTGGTTAGTATCGCTACTGCCTTGATTCCCTTCCTAGAGAATGATGATGCTAACCGGGCCTTAATGGGTTCGAACATGCAGCGTCAGGCAGTACCGCTATTACGCACAGATTCTCCGTATGTAGGTACCGGAATGGAATATAAGGCGGCTAAAGATTCCGGAGTGGCAGTTGTAACCAAGAATTCCGGAACGATAGCTAGGGTAAGCGCCACGGAAATCACCGTTAAAAACGATGATGGTTTACTTGATTCCTATAAGCTAATGAAGTTTACCAGATCCAACCAAGGGACTTGCATGAACCAAAAGCCTATTGTTCAGAAAGGCCTTAAGGTGGAGGCAGGAACGATAATTGCTGACGGCCCGTCAACCGACCAGGGCGAACTAGCCTTAGGACGTAACGTACTGGTGGCTTTTATGCCTTGGGAAGGGTATAACTATGAAGATGCTATTTTAATTAACGAAAAGCTAGTCAAAGAAGATTACTTTACCTCCATTCACATCGAGGAATACGAATGTGATGCCCGGGATACCAAGCTTGGTCCAGAAGAAATCACTCGGGATATCCCCAATGTGGGTGAAGAGGTGCTTAAAGATTTAGATGATCGCGGTATTATCCGAGTTGGGGCTGAAGTTCGCCCTGGGGATATACTAGTAGGTAAGGTTACACCCAAAGGAGAAACTGAACTCACTGCTGAAGAGCGCCTACTTAGAGCAATCTTTGGAGAAAAGGCCAGGGAAGTTAGAGATACCTCCCTACGGGTGCCGCACGGTGAAGCTGGTAAGATAGTAGATGTAAAAGTATTTTCCCGGGAAAACGGGGATGAATTACCTCCAGGGGTTAACCAATTAGTCCGTTGCTATATCGCTCAGAAACGGAAGATTTCCGAAGGGGATAAAATGGCCGGACGGCATGGTAACAAAGGGGTTATCTCTAAAATTCTCCCGGAAGAGGATATGCCCTTCCTGCCGGACGGCACCCCAATTGAAATAGTGCTCAATCCACTGGGTGTACCTTCGCGGATGAATATTGGTCAGGTTTTGGAAACTCACTTGGGATGGGCCGCTAAAACACTGGGCATTAGAGTTGCTACCCCGGTATTTGACGGAGCTACTGAGGAGGATGTTTTTGACACTCTGAGGAAAGCCGGGCTTCCGGCCAACGGCAAAAGTATATTGTTTGATGGAAGAACCGGTGAACCCTTTGAAAATCCAGTAACCGTAGGCTATGTGTATATGCTTAAACTAGCCCATTTGGTTGACGATAAGATTCACGCCCGTTCTACCGGACCATACTCTCTAGTTACCCAGCAGCCTTTAGGTGGAAAAGCCCAGTTTGGAGGCCAGCGTTTTGGAGAGATGGAAGTGTGGGCACTAGAGGCTTATGGTGCTGCTTATACCCTTCAAGAAATACTAACCGTCAAATCAGACGATGTAGTGGGTCGGGTTAAGACTTACGAGGCCATTGTTAAAGGGGAAAATATTCCTGAACCAGGAGTACCCGAGTCCTTTAAGGTGTTAATCAAGGAGCTGCAAAGCCTTTGCTTGGATGTCCGGGTACTATCCGAAGATGATGAGGAAATTGTTATTAAAGAAGAGGAAGAGGATATTAGCGAAACAGCTAAGGAACTGGGAATTGATATCCAAGGTCAGGAGACGAAGGAAGTCATTGCAGTTGACTTGCCGGCTGCAGATGAACCAGAGGAAGAGTTGGATGAAACGGTAGAAGTATTTGCCGAAGATTTTGTAGCCGAAGAAGATTTGGAATTTGACGATGAGGAATAACCGAGAACCATTGTCACAAATTTCGATGGTGAAGGGAGAGAGGCCCTTGTTGGATGTCAACAATTTTGACCGCATGCGCATAGGTTTAGCTTCTCCGGAACAAATTCTGGAATGGTCCAGCGGCGAGGTCAAAAAGCCGGAAACCATCAACTACCGTACGCTTAAGCCTGAACGGGACGGGCTTTTCTGCGAACGCATTTTTGGTCCAACTCGCGACTGGGAATGTCATTGCGGTAAATATAAACGGGTGCGCTATAAAGGAATTGTTTGCGACCGTTGTGGTGTAGAAGTAACTCGCTCTAAGGTCCGCCGAGAAAGGCTTGGCCATATTGAGCTTGCTGCCCCGGTATCACATATTTGGTATTTCAAAGGTATTCCGAGCCGAATGGGCTTGCTATTGGATATGTCCCCACGTTCTTTGGAAAAGGTGCTTTACTTTGTTTCCTACATAGTAATCGAGCCCGGGGATACTCCGCTGATGAAAAAACAGCTCTTAACCGAAACTGAGTACAGGGATTACCGTGACAAGTTCGGAAATTCTTTTCGGGCCTGCATGGGAGCCGAGGCCATCAAGGAACTACTGATGGAGATGGATCTGGATAAACTCTCTTTGGAACTCCGCAAGGAACTAAAAGAAGTTACCGGCCAACGTAGGATTCGGGCAATTCGCCGTTTAGAAGTGGTGGAGGCCTTCCGAAAATCCGGCAATCTACCTGAGTGGATGATTGTGGATATTGTTCCGGTAATTCCCCCGGAATTACGCCCGATGGTTCAGTTAGATGGTGGTCGCTTTGCTACCTCTGATTTAAATGACCTCTATCGCCGGGTTATTAATAGGAATAACCGCTTAAAGAGATTATTGGACTTAGGGGCACCGGATATCATTGTTCGCAATGAAAAACGGATGCTTCAAGAGGCTGTAGATGCGCTGATTGATAACGGGCGCCGTGGTCGACCCGTCACCGGACCGGGTAACCGACCCCTAAAATCCTTAAGCGATATGCTTAAGGGCAAGCAAGGACGTTTTCGTCAGAACCTGCTGGGTAAGCGGGTAGACTATTCCGGACGTTCTGTTATCGTAGTTGGGCCGGAACTACAGCTTCACCAGTGTGGACTTCCTAAAGAGATGGCTCTAGAACTGTTTAAGCCTTTTGTGATGAAAAGGCTGGTTAATGACGGTTTGGCTCATAATATTAAGAGCGCTAAACGGATGGTGGAAAGGGTAAGACCGGAGGTATGGGATGTACTGGAGGAGGTCATCCGAGAACATCCGGTGCTGCTAAACCGAGCACCAACGCTGCACCGGCTTGGTATTCAGGCTTTTGAACCTGTATTAGTAGAAGGCAGGGCAATTAAAATCCATCCGATGGTTTGTACAGCTTATAACGCCGACTTTGACGGGGACCAAATGGCAGTTCACGTTCCTCTTTCTGCTGAGGCTCAGGCCGAGGCCAGGTTACTAATGCTTTCCTCCCATAACATTTTAAACCCTAAAGACGGACGGCCTGTTGCCAGCCCGACTCAGGACATGGTCTTGGGAGCCTATTATCTAACCTTGGAAAAGCAAGGGGCTCTTGGTGAAGGGCTGTTCTTTAAGGATGAGCTTGAAGCCATAATGGCCTACGAAACCGAAGCAGCTGACCTTCATGCCGCCATTAAAGTCCGCAAACCAGATGGAACAACTTTAGAGACTACCATAGGCAGGATAATCTTTAATGAAGTTATCCCAGCCGAATTAGGCTATTTCAATCAAGTTGCGAACAAGAAGGAACTAGGAAATATTGTGGCTCGTAGTTACCGGGATTTGGGCTATTCTGCTACAGCAGATTTGCTAGACGGTATCAAAAAACTGGGCTACAGATTTGCAACCAGAGCTGGGGTTACTATCGGTATTGCCGATATTACTGTCCCGACCAAGAAAAAGGAGCTGCTCACTGCAGCTGAAAAGATAGTTGAACAAATTGAAATCCAGTACCGTCGGGGTCTGATAACTGATGAAGAACGCTATGGCAAGGTTATCGATGTATGGAACAAGACTACTGAGGATGTAACAGCAGCTTTGTTGGAAACGCTGGATAAGTTTAATCCGGTATACATGATGGCTACATCAGGGGCCCGGGGTAACATCCAGCAGATTCGTCAGTTAGCCGGGATGCGGGGACTAATGGCTGACCCCTCCGGTCGAATTATTGACCTTCCAATTAAGGCTAACTTCCGGGAAGGACTAACGGTATTAGAATACTTTATCTCAACCCACGGAGCCCGGAAAGGTTTAGCTGATACTGCGTTACGTACTGCGGACTCCGGTTACCTAACCAGACGTTTGGTAGACGTGGCTCAGGATGTAATAGTTCGGGAAATAGACTGCGGCACTACCAATGGTATTACTGTTAGAGAAGTCAAAGATGGTAACGAAACAATCGAAAAGCTGGAAGACCGGATAATAGGCCGGATGCCGCCTGAAGATATTGTCCACCCAGAAACGGGAGAGGTTATGGCTGAGGCCCATAAGGAAATTTCTGAAGCTCAGGCCGCAAGGATCACTGCAGCCGGTATTGAGGAAGCAAAAATACGCTCTGTACTCACCTGCAAGTCAAGATACGGAGTATGTATTAACTGTTACGGCCGAAACTTGGCCACTGGCCATCGAGTTGATATCGGGGAAGCTGTAGGTATTATAGCCGCCCAATCCATCGGGGAGCCGGGTACCCAGCTTACCATGAGAACCTTTCACACTGGTGGTGTTGCAGGTGACGATATTACTCAAGGTTTGCCTAGGGTAGAAGAACTCTTTGAGGCCAGGAAACCTAAAGGTCAGGCTATCATTGCTGAAGGAGACGGGACGGTCCATGTCACGGAAAACAAGGGTCGCCGGGAAATTGAAATTGATGGTGGGAATACGCTGGAGCATCAAGTCTATCAAGTTCCCTACGGCTCACGCTTGAAGGTCAGGGAAGGTGCCAAGGTAGCTGCAGGTGATGAACTTACCGAAGGTTCAGTAAACCCCCACGATATGCTGAAGATTAAAGGACTACAGGGCGTACAGCTGTATCTGGTCCATGAAGTCCAAAAAGTTTACCGCCTCCAAGGTGTTGATATCAATGATAAACACATTGAAGTTATGGTTCGGCAAATGCTCCGTAAAGTTAAAGTGGAAGAATCCGGGGACACGGAGTTACTTCCCGGTGGCCTAATTGACATCTTCGACTTTGAAGATGAGAATGCCCGGGTTATTGCCGGGGGTGGTGAGCCAGCCACAGCTAGACCAGTGCTTCTTGGTATAACCAAGGCATCTCTGGCCACGGATTCCTTCCTGTCTGCAGCCTCCTTCCAGGAGACTACACGAGTACTGACTGAAGCTGCTATCAAAGGTAAGATGGATCCACTTTTAGGTCTGAAGGAAAATGTCATTATCGGTAAGCTGGTTCCTGCCGGAACCGGGATGTCCCGGTACCGCAACATCAGGATCAAGGCTGCGGAAACAGTTGCGGAAACAGAAGGGAAAGATATTGACACCAAAATCTAAAGGTGATATATTATTATAGTGTCTGGATTCTAAGAGGAGGGTCTATAATGCCGCAAGGACAGCTACAACTGGCTAAGAAGAAGACTATTGGCACCAAGCAGACTATGAAGGCTGTAGAAAAAGGTCAGGCTAAACATGTCTTTGTAGCAGCTGATGCTGAGGGGCATGTACTTCTCCCTCTCGTCCGGTTATGCCGGGAAAAGGGTATACCAGTGGTAGAAATTGAATCCATGCGGGAATTGGGTAAGGCCTGTGGTATTGAAGTAGGAAGCGCTTCGGCGGCTATTCTCGAATAGTGTTTTCCTAAGTTGATAGGGTTAACCAATAGAAACCCGACGGTGGTGGCCCTTTGCTAAGGGTAAGGGGTCAACGCCTGTTTTATTTATTTCATCCGACGTTTTTAGGAAGGAGGTGCACGTATGCCTACTATTAGTCAATTAATCCGTAGGGGTAGGGAAGAGATTATCAAAAAATCCACCGCTCCTGCTTTGAAAGAATGTCCTCAAAAACGAGGTGTTTGCACTAGAGTTTATACCACTACTCCTAAAAAGCCTAACTCCGCGTTGCGGAAAGTAGCCCGGGTTCGCTTAACCAACGGTGTAGAGGTTACCTCTTATATTCCCGGTATTGGTCACAACCTACAGGAGCACTCAGTGGTTCTTGTTCGGGGAGGCCGGGTAAAGGATCTTCCCGGAGTAAGATATCACATTGTCCGGGGGGCTCTGGATACTGCTGGGGTGAAGGATCGCCATCAGAGTCGTTCCAAATACGGTGCCAAGCGACCTAAAGCTGCCAAGAAGTAAAAAAATAATACAGTCTCAGGTAATTTTACTGTAAAGGGGGGAAAACATATGCCGAGACGTGGAAATGTACCCAAGAGAGAAATTCTCTCTGATCCAATTTACAACAGTAAGTTGGTAACTAAGTTTATTAATCAAATTATGTTAGATGGCAAGAAGGGTGTAGCAGAAACTATCTGTTACGATGCCTTTGATGTAATTAGAGAAAAGACCAGCAAGGAACCCTTGGAGGTTTTTGAACTGGCAATGCGTAATGTGATGCCTGTTTTGGAAGTTAAAGCTCGCCGGGTTGGTGGTGCAAACTACCAGGTTCCTATTGAAGTACGTGCTGATCGCAGACAGACTCTAGCCCTACGTTGGCTGGTGGATTATGCTCGGAAACGTGGCGGTGAAAAAACCATGATGGAGAAGCTGGCAGGAGAATTAATGGATGCTGCCAACTCAACCGGTGGTGCCGTTAAGAAAAAAGAAGATACCCATAAAATGGCTGAAGCAAACAAGGCTTTTGCACACTACAGATGGTAAGATTAGCCCCGACTAATCAGGGGAAGGGGGATATACGTGGCTAGACAGTTTTCCCTAGATAAAACTAGAAATATTGGAATTATGGCTCACATTGATGCCGGGAAAACAACTACTACCGAACGTATTTTATTTTATACCGGTAGGGTTCACAAAATAGGCGAAGTGCATGATGGCGCAGCAACTATGGACTGGATGGTTCAGGAGCAGGAGCGTGGCATTACCATTACTTCTGCGGCTACTACCTGTCAGTGGCGGGGGCATCGCATCAACATTATAGATACGCCAGGGCACGTGGACTTCACAGTTGAGGTTGAACGTTCCCTGCGAGTTCTAGATGGTGCGGTAGCTGTATTTTGTTCCGTTGGCGGAGTAGAACCTCAGTCGGAAACGGTCTGGCGTCAAGCTGATAAATATGGCGTTCCACGGATTGCCTTTATCAACAAGATGGATCGTATCGGAGCCGATTTCTTTCATGGCGTAAGTATGCTGAAGGATCGTCTGGGTGCCAACGCTATTCCTATTCAATTGCCAATTGGTGCTGAGGATCAGTTCAAAGGTATCATTGATTTAGTTACTAACAAAGCAACTTATTATGTCGATGACCTTGGTACCAACAGCGACACAGTAGAAATTCCTGAGGAATTGAAAGAAATCGCTGCTGAATATCGGGACAAGATGATAGAGGCTGTTGCTGAATCAGATGATAAGTTAATGATGAAATACCTTGAAGGCGAAGAACTTACTGCTGAGGAAATTACCTCCGGCCTGCGCAAGGCAGTTATTGCCGTTAAGCTGACCCCGGTGCTCTGTGGTTCGGCCTTTAAGAACAAAGGTGTACAACCTTTGTTAGACGCAGTAATCGACTATCTGCCTTCTCCGGTCGATGTTCCGGCAATTAAGGGTATCCACCCTGAAACCGGTGAAGAAGAGGGCCGGGATGCTGACGACAAAGCACCGTTTTCAGCTTTAGCCTTTAAGATAATGGCCGATCCCTATGTGGGTAAGTTAGCATTTTTCCGGGTTTATTCCGGAACCCTTAGCTCCGGTTCTTATGTTTACAACTCCACCAAGGAGAAGAGAGAACGGATTGGCCGGATTTTACAAATGCATGCTAATCACCGGGAAGAAATCTCTGAGGTTTACACCGGAGATATTGCTGCAGCTGTAGGTCTTAAGGATACCACCACCGGGGACACCCTCTGTGATGAGAAGAATCCTATTGTTTTGGAGTCTATGGACTTCCCGGATCCGGTTATTTCTGTTGCCATTGAGCCTAAGACCAAAGCTGACCAGGAGAAGATGGGTACTGCCCTGCAGCGCCTATCTGAGGAAGATCCTACCTTTAAAATGCATACCGATACCGAGACTGGACAGACAATCATCGCAGGCATGGGTGAGTTACACTTAGAAATTATTGTTGACCGGATGTTTCGGGAATTCAAAGTGGATGCCAATGTAGGCCGACCTCAGGTTGCCTATAAAGAGACTATCCGCGGCAAGGTTAAGCAAGAGGGTAAGTTTGTTCGTCAGTCCGGTGGTCGTGGTCAGTACGGTCACGTCTGGATTGAATTAGAACCCCTCGAGCCAGGTTCCGGCTATCAATTTGTCAACAAAGTTGTGGGCGGTGTGGTTCCTAGAGAATACATTGCTCCAGTTGAAGCAGGCATTAAGGAAGCCATGTTAAACGGCATTCAGGCGGGCTATCCGGCCATTGATATTAAAGCTACCCTGTATGACGGCTCTTATCATGATGTAGACTCTTCTGAAATGGCCTTTAAAATAGCCGGTTCGATGGCCTTCAAGGCTGCTGCCCAAAAGGCAACTCCGGTCATTTTGGAGCCGGTTATGAAAGTTGAAGTTACAGTTCCTGAGGAGTATATGGGTGACATTATCGGGGATATTAACTCCCGACGTGGTCGCATTGAGGGCATGGAACCCCGGGGTAACACTCAAATTATTCGCAGCTTTGTACCCCTATCCGAAATGTTTGGTTATGCTACTGACTTACGCTCCAGAACCCAAGGTCGAGGAGTATATGTTATGCAGTTCTGCCAATATGAAGAAGTTCCCAAGAGCATTGCAGAAGGCATTGTATCTAAACGCCAAGGTGCGTAAAATTATTTAAGATAGTTTTGTAAGGAGGAATTAAAAAAATGGGAAAAGCTAAATTTGAAAGAAACAAACCCCACGTAAACGTTGGAACTATCGGTCACGTTGACCATGGTAAAACAACTACAACTGCTGCTATTACTTCGGTACTTTCTACAAAAGGTCAGGCCACGATTAAGAAGTATGATGAAATCGATGCGGCTCCTGAAGAAAAAGCGCGTGGAATCACGATTAATACAGCCCACGTTGAGTATGAGACTGACGCACGTCACTATGCTCACGTTGACTGCCCTGGACACGCTGACTATGTTAAGAATATGATTACCGGTGCTGCTCAGATGGATGGAGCAATTCTAGTTGTTTCCGCTGCTGACGGTCCTATGCCTCAGACTCGTGAGCACATTCTGCTGGCTCGTCAGGTTGGTGTTCCCCACATTGTTGTTTGGCTGAACAAAGCTGACATGGTAGACGATGCTGAGCTTTTGGAATTAGTAGAAATGGAAGTTAGGGAGTTGCTTACTGAGTATGAATTCCCTGGCGATGATATCCCAATTGTAACTGGTTCCGGACTCAAAGCTTTGGAATGTGGCTGCGGCAAGCGCGAATGCGAGTGGTGCGGCAAGATATGGGAATTGATGGATGCTGTCGATAACTATATTCCCAATCCAGAGCGGGAAATTGACAAGCCCTTCTTGATGCCTGTAGAAGATGTATTCACCATTACTGGTCGGGGTACTGTTGCTACTGGACGGGTTGAGCGGGGAGCTGTTAAAGTCGGCGAGGAAATTGAAATTGTCGGTTTAGCTGAAGCTACCCGAAAAACTATAGTTACCGGTGTAGAAATGTTCCGCAAACTGTTAGATGCAGCTCAGGCTGGTGACAACGTTGGTTGTTTACTCCGGGGTGTTGAGCGTAAGGATATCGAGCGTGGTCAAGTTTTAGCCAAGCCTGGCAGCATTAAGCCCCACACCAAGTTTACCGCTGAGGTTTACATCCTGAGTAAAGAAGAAGGCGGACGTCACACTCCTTTCTTCCAAGGCTACAGGCCTCAATTCTATTTCCGGACTACTGACGTTACCGGCGTGTGCACCTTGCCTGAAGGGGTAGAAATGGTAATGCCTGGCGACAACGTTAAAATTGACATTGAGCTGATCGCCCCTATCGCTATCGAAGAACGTCTGCGCTTTGCTATCCGCGAAGGCGGCCGGACTGTTGGTTCAGGTGTTGTATCTGCTGTTAAAGCCTAATTAGGTTTACGGTAACTTACCAAGTACTCGCAATCTTAGGATTGCGGTACTTGGTAAGTTTGTTGAAAGATTCACTTTAATGATCTGAGTAGCTGTTGAAAAACCCGTATAGCAAGGAAACAGATTTAACAAGACCGCAGGCGTACTCTGTGTACGCTGAGGATCTTGTTAAATCTGGTGACAAAGCTAGACGGGGAATTTCAACAGCCGTAAACTGCTCTTGCATTATGTGGAAAATTAAGATATAATATATCATTGTTGGCTGTTTGACAGGCGATGAGGTGAAAGGTTGCTTTTCTACCGGGAAAAGGGAATTTTCACTGAGAATGTCCGTGAAATCGGGCGAAAAGGAGGGGTAATTATAATGAGCAAACAAAAAATCAGAATTAGATTAAAGGCCTTTGATCACAAAATTTTGGATTCATCCGCTGAAAAGATTGTTGAGACCGCGAAGCGAACCGGTGCCTCTGTGGCAGGACCTATTCCGTTGCCAACTGAGAAGAATATTTATACTATTTTAAGGTCTCCTCATGTAAACAAAGACTCGCGGGAACAGTTTGAAATGAGGACACACAAGCGATTAATCGACATCCTCGAGCCAACACCTAAAACTGTCGATGCTTTAATGCGGCTTGATCTGCCTGCCGGTGTAGATATTGAAATTAAGCTTTAGTCTGTTTTTTTAAGTATGGCACGCCAGGCGGCGTGGACTTTGAAGGTATTGATTGTACAGGAGGTGGCAATTCGTGGTTAAGGGAATTTTGGGTAAGAAGTTAGGCATGACCCAACTTTTTACGGAAGAAGGTAAAGTAGTTCCTGTAACCGTCATTGAGGCCGGTCCTTGTGTTGTTGTTCAGAAGAAGACTGCTGAGACTGATGGTTACAATGCCATCCAGGTTGGCTTTGGCGAAATCAGAGAAAAGCTTGTGAACAAGCCTACCAAGGGACATTTTGGCAAGGGTGGAGTTAGGCCTTTGCGTTATGTCAAAGAATTCCGGATTGAAAATGTTGATGACTATCAATTGGGACAGGAAATTACAGCTGAAGTTTTTGCAGCAGGTGAGAGTGTAGACGTGGCTGGTACTTCCAAAGGTAAAGGATTTGCCGGGGGAATTAAACGTCACGGCTTCCACCGTGGACCAATGGCTCATGGTTCCAAGTACCACAGACGCCCGGGTTCACTTGGCGCAAAAGGACCAGCTAGAGTATTTAAGGGTCGGAAGCTACCAGGCAGGATGGGCGGCGAAAGAGTTACCGTGCAAAACCTGGAGGTAATCCGAGTTGACAAAGAACGTAACCTTTTACTGATTAAGGGTGCAGTTCCTGGGCCTAAAAACGGCCTGTTAATCGTAAAGAACTCAATTAAGGCTTAAAGGATTTGCTGGGAAAGGAGGAAAACTTGAGATGCCAAAAGTTGCAGTATATAACATAAGCGGTGAAAAGGTTGGCGAAGTAGAGCTCAAGGATGAAATATTCGGGATAGAACCTAACGAACACGTACTCTTTGATGCTGTATTATTACAGCGCGCTGCTGAGCGTCAGGGAACTCACTCAACCAAAAGCCGCGGTGAAGTAGCCGGTGGAGGCAAAAAGCCTTGGCGGCAGAAAGGTACCGGTCGCGCTCGTCATGGTACAATCCGTTCTCCTATCTGGAGGGGTGGTGCTATCACCTTTGGACCGAAGCCTAGAAAATATGGATTTACTTTACCGAAGAAAGTTAGGAGACTAGCGCTGAAATCTGCGCTTTCCTCTAAGGTGTTAGCTGGGGAAATTATTGTGCTGGATCAACTGGCCATTAGTGAACCCAAAACTAAAGAGATGGTAAGCATCCTCAATAATCTCAAAGTTGAAAAGAAGGCTCTGGTGGTTACTTCCGATGTGGATGTCAACGTGTTTAAGTCAGCCCGGAACATCCCAGGAATTAAACCAGCTCAGGCCAGTGCTTTAAACGTATATGACCTGTTAAAGCATGATCAACTGGTAATTACTAAAGATGCAGTGGCAAAGGTAGAGGAGGTGTTGGCCTAATGCGCAGTCCATATGATGTACTAAAGAAACCAGTGGTATCTGAGAAAACAATGGGGCTGTTGGCTGAAAACAAATACACCTTCCTGGTTAACCCCGATGCCAACAAGATTGAAATTAAACATGCAGTAGAAAAAGCTTTCAATGTCAAGGTTACTGATGTTAAGACCATCAATGTAAAAGGCAAAGCCAAGCGGGTTGGTCGTTTTGTTGGCAAAGATTCTGACAAGAAAAAAGCTATTGTCACCTTGAAAGATGGGGACAAAATTGAAGTTTTTGACGGTGTATAATCAGAAAAGAGTAGCAAGTCGCGAGAAGGAGGTAAACCTTTAATGGCTATCAAAACCTTTAAGCCCACCTCCCCGGGGCGCAGGTTTGTCACAGTTTCTACATTTGAAGAATTGACAACCGACAAACCGGAAAAGTCTCTGCTGGTGCCCCTCAAGAAGTCCGGTGGGCGTAACTCCCACGGTCACTTGACTGTAAGGCACCGGGGTGGTGGACATAAAAGAATGTTTCGGATTATTGACTTTAAGCGGGATAAAGATGATATCCCGGCAAAAGTCGCAACTATTGAATACGACCCTAACAGGTCTTCTCGAATTGCCCTACTAAGCTATGCCGATGGGGAGAAGCGTTACATCCTAGCTCCTGTAGGAACTAAGGTGGGCGATGTGCTTTATTCTGGCCCTAAATCAGACATTAAGGTGGGTAATGCGCTGCCCCTGAGGAATATCCCGGTAGGTACAGTTATTCACAACATTGAAATGAAGCCTCAAAAAGGCGGTCAGCTAGTACGCTCCGCTGGAGCATCTGCTCAGTTAATGGCTAAAGAAGGTAAATATGCCCATGTCCGGATGCCGTCCGGAGAAGTACGGTTGATTCTTTTGGATTGCCGGGCTACAATCGGTCAGGTTGGCAATTTGGATCATGAAAACGTCACCATAGGTAAAGCCGGTAGATCCCGTTGGTTGGGAATCAGACCTTCTAACCGAGGTGTGGCTATGAACCCTGTTGACCATCCACATGGTGGTGGTGAGGGCCGGTCGCCCATCGGACGTAACCCGGTTACTCCTTGGGGCAAGCCTGCCTTGGGTGCTAAAACCCGGAAGAAGAAAAATGCCAGTGATAAATTTATTGTTAAGAGACGGACTAAGTAGTTAGAGGCAACTCTAAGCAGTTAGAGGTAACTCTAACCAGAGTAATTAACTGTTATCCGGTTAGAAGGGAGGCGTAATGATATGGGTAGATCCCTGAAAAAAGGACCTTTTTGCGATGATTATTTGCTAAAGAGGATAGATGATATGAATACCAGGAACGAGAAGAAGGTTATCAAAACTTGGTCTCGTCGTTCCACAATCTTCCCGCAAATGGTCGGACATACAATTGCCGTACACGATGGACGCAAGCATATTCCAGTGTATGTAACTGAGGATATGGTCGGACATAAATTGGGTGAGTTCGCATTTACCAGAACCTTTAAAGGACATAGTGGTGATGAGAGGTCTTCCAAGGTGAGATAATCGGTGAGAGGGGGTATTAAAATGGAAGCGAAAGCAGTTGCTAAATATATTCGCATGTCTCCTCGGAAATTCCGCTATGTAGTGGACCTGATCCGGGGGAAAAAGGTCGGTGAAGCGTTGGCTATCTTGAAGTTCACCCCTAATCACGCTACTGAGGCAATAGAGAAGGCGGTAAAATCAGCGGTAGCTAATGCCGAGCACAATTATGAAATGGATGTTGATTCACTGTATATTTCAAAAGTTTTTGTGGATGCGGGCCCAACAATTAAACGCTTCAAGCCTCGGGCCATGGGCCGGGCTGATGCTATTGCCAAGCGGACCAGCCACATTACCGTTGTAGTAAGCGAGAAAAAGGAGGGTTAACCGGTGGGGCAAAAAGTACATCCTAAAGGGCTGCGAATTGGGATCATCAAAGACTGGGATGCCAAATGGTATGCTGATAAGGATTTTAGTAAGCTGTTAATTGAAGATGTTAAGCTGCGCAAATATATTAAGAAAAGACTGTTTGCCGCTGGTATCTCTAGAATTGAAATTGAACGTGCGGCCAACAGGATTAAAATTACTATTTTTACCGCTAAGCCTGGCATTGTTATCGGTCGTGGTGGTACTGAAGTAGAATCTCTGCGCAAAGAGTTAGAGAAACAAACTGGCAAGCAAGTCAATGTAAATATTGCCGAGATTAAAGTAGCTGAAATGGATGCCCAATTAGTAGCCGAGAATGTTGCAGCCCAGTTGGCTAAGCGGGTCTCTTTCCGGAGAGCTATGAAACAGTCAGTTTCGCGGACCATGAGACTTGGTGCCCAAGGAATTAAGATTGCCTGTGCAGGTCGTCTGGCCGGAGCAGAAATTGCCCGGACTGAGTGGTATAACGAAGGGAAAGTTCCCCTCCATACTTTGCGGGCCGATATTGATTACGGATTTGCTGAGTCAGACACTACTTTTGGAAAAATTGGTGTCAAGGTTTGGATTTACAAAGGAGAGGTACTACCAGTTAAGTCTGTTGCTAAGCCAGCCGCAGCAGCTCCTGCAACTGCGGAAGGAGGTAAAGCATAATGTTGGTGCCTAAACGTGTAAAACATAGAAAGGTTCACCGGGGTAGGTTAAAGGGTTCTGCCAAGGGCGGAAGCACCATTGCCTATGGTGAATTTGGCCTTCAAGCTCTAGAACCTGCTTGGATAACCAATCGTCAAATCGAGGCAGCGCGGATTGCGATGACTCGTTACATTAAGCGGGGCGGAAAGGTTTGGATTAAGGTTTTCCCTGATAAGCCAATTACCTCCAAACCAGCTGAAACCCGGATGGGTAGTGGTAAAGGCTCGCCTGAATATTGGGTAGCTGTGGTAAAGCCAGGTCGCGTCTTGTTTGAACTGGCTGGTGTTCCTGAGGAAACTGCCAGAGAAGCAATGCGTTTGGCCGCCCACAAACTTCCGATTAAAACTAGGTTTATGCTAAAAAGTGAAGAAACGGGTGGTGACGGAGATGAAAGCTAGTGAAATCAGAAACCTTACTAGCGATGAACTGGGTAAAAAGCTTACCGACCTAAAAGATGAGCTTTTTAAGCTGCGGTTTCAGTTAGCCACTGGTCAATTAGAAAATCCGATGCGAATTCGGGATGTACGCCGGGGCATTGCTCGGGTTAAAACAGTAATTCGCCTAAGGGAATTACAACCGCAAGAAGCCTAAAGAGGACTGTTTATTTGGAAAGGAGGCTCTAGCACTGTGGAAAGAGCTATGCGGAAAGTTAGAATTGGCTCAGTTGTGAGCGATAAAATGGAAAAGACCATAGTAGTAGCTGTAGTAGATTTAGTTCGTCATCCACTCTATGGCAAGACAATTAAACAAACCAAAAGATTTAAGGCCCATGATGAAGAGAACACTTGCCGAATTGGCGATACAGTTAAGATCATGGAAACCAGACCCTTGAGTAAGGATAAGCGCTGGAGGGTAGTGGAGATTATGGGGCGCCAGGAACAGATTTAATCTTCGTGGGATGACCATTGATAATTATTGATGTAACGGAAGGGAGGGTCATACACCATGATTCAAGTTCAAACCCTGTTAAGTGTTGCTGATAACACTGGGGCGAAGAAGCTTATGTGCATCCGGGTTTTGGGGGGATCCCTACGCCGCTATGCTTCCATAGGCGACGTTATAGTTTGTGCCGTTAAAGAAGCAACACCTGGTGGCGTTGTCAAGAAGGGCGAGGTTGTAAAGGCTGTTGTGGTGCGGACTAATAAGGAAGTTAGACGGCAGGATGGCTCTTATATAAAGTTTGATGAAAATGCCGCCGTGGTTATCAAAGAAGATAAGAGTCCCAAAGGGACCCGTATTTTCGGACCAGTAGCCCGTGAACTTCGGGATCGGGATTTCATGAAAATTATCTCCTTGGCACCTGAAGTGCTCTAGGAGTAGAATCACAGTTTAACTCGTAGGAGGTGAATTCCATGACCATGCCCAAGATTCATGTTAAAAAGGGCGACACAGTACTGGTTATAACCGGTAAAAGTGCCGGTAAAAAGGGCAAGGTTCTTGAGGTGCTGCCTAAGGAAGGCCGGGTACTCATTGAAGGAGTAAACGTGGTTAAACGCCATACCAAGCCTACTCAACAATTGCCTCAAGGCGGCATTATTGAAAAAGAGATGCCTTTAGCCAGCTCGAATGTGCTGTTATGGTGCGGAAAATGTAATAATGCAGTGCGTACTGGTAAACAGATTCAAGACAACAATAAAAAAGTTCGCATTTGTAAAAAGTGTGGAGAAATTTTAGATTAACCTCGATGGGAAAGGAGGGCATAATCGACTATGGTCCGTCTTAAAGAAAAGTTTTGTAACGAAGTGTCTCCTGCGCTAATGCAGAAGTTTGGCTATAAAAACGTCATGGAAATCCCCAAGTTGGAGAAGGTTGTCATCAACATGGGTTTAGGGGAAGCTATTCAAAACCCCAAGGCAATTGATTCGGCTGCTGGTGACTTAACCAAGATTGCCGGTCAGAAGCCTATCGTAACCAAGGCTAAAAAATCTATCGCCGGTTTTAAGCTTCGTGAAAACGTGGCTATCGGTACTAAAGTGACTTTGCGTGGGGATCGGATGTTTCAGTTTGTGGATAAGCTTTTTAATGTGGCTTTACCGCGGGTAAGAGATTTTCGTGGGATTTCCCCCAAGTCTTTTGACGGTAGAGGGAACTTCACCCTGGGTATCAAGGAGCAGCTTATTTTCCCGGAAATCGAGTACGATAAAGTGGAAAAGCTACGTGGTATGGATATTACTTTTGTAACCACTGCGAAAAGCGATGAAGAGGCCCGAGAACTACTAAGGTTGATGGGGATGCCCTTTCGGGCACAGTAAATAGTGGCTATCCCAAGACTAGCAAAGGAGGGAACACGGTGGCCAAAAAATCGATGATCATTAAGCAACAACGGACTCCCAAATTTTCTGTTCAAGGCTATAATAGATGTAAATTGTGTGGGAGGCCCCATGCATACATGCGGAAGTTCGGGATTTGCCGGCTTTGCTTCCGGGAATTATCTTACAAGGGCGAAATTCCTGGAATCACCAAGTCCAGCTGGTAAGACATAGGGAAGGAGGTAGTTAAACATGGTGATGACAGATCCGATTGCAGATTTTTTAACCCGTATTCGTAATGCCAATACAGTGCATCATGAGAAGGTTGAAATTCCTGCATCCAAAGTGAAAAAGGCTATGGCTGAAATCCTTAAGTCCGAAGGATTCATTAAGGATTTTGAATATATCGAGGATAGTAAACAGGGCGTAATCCGGGTTTACCTGAAGTATGGCGTGGAGCGCGCAAAGGTCATCAGTGGTTTGAAGCGCATTAGCAAGCCGGGCTTACGGGTATATGCCAAGAAGGATGAAGTTCCTAGGGTGCTTGGTGGCCTGGGCATTGCCTTAATATCCACCCCCAAGGGCATGATGACTGATAAGCAGGCTAGACAACAGGGCCTGGGTGGGGAAGTAGTAGCATACGTTTGGTAAAACAGGCGGCTGCCTAGAGAAGGGTCATCAAAGTACAAGCACAGGAGGTGTGAATATGTCTAGAATCGGAAGGATGCCTATTGTTGTTCCCGCCGGTGTTGAAGTCAAAATTGACGGACAACTAGTTGCGGTCAAGGGACCTAAAGGGCAACTCAGTAGAGAACTCCATAAAGATATGATTATCCGTATGGAAAATGGCAGTGTAATAGTCGAGCGTCCTAGTGATAACAAATTGCACCGGTCTCTCCACGGTCTGACCCGTACTTTGGTAAACAACATGATTGTTGGTGTTACCAAAGGTTTTGAGCGCGGATTGGAAATGGTTGGAGTAGGTTACCGGGCTTCTAAACAAGGCAATAAATTAGTATTAGCAATCGGTTTCTCTCATCCTGTGGAAATTGAACCTTTAGAAGGTCTGGAAATTGAAGTTCCTGTTCCTACCAAAATCCTGGTCAAAGGTATTGACAAGGAAAAGGTGGGTGCACTGGCCGCTAATATCCGGGCTGTACGTGAGCCTGAGCCTTATAAAGGTAAAGGAATCAAGTACGAAGGTGAGTTTGTCCGCCGCAAGGTTGGTAAAACCGGAGGCAAAGGCAAAAAGTAAAGCCGCCTGTCGGAAACAACTCTTAAATAATGCGGCTTGAGAGGAAAATTTCTGACCCAGGAAGGAGTGAATATAGTGATCAAGCGCCAGGACAGAAAGGCTATTAAAGCTAAAAAACACTTGAGGATCCGCAAGAAAATATCCGGTACTGCCGAACGGCCCAGACTCAGTGTTTTTCGGAGCTTAAATAATATCTATGCCCAGATTATTAACGACGTGACCGGGACTACCATTGTGGCTGCTTCTACTTTAGAAAAATCAGCCGAGGGTAAGGTTGCGATTGCCGGTAATGTTGAAGCGGCAAAGTTAGTAGGTCAGGCTATCGCCGAAAAAGCAAAAGCCCAGGGGATAACCCAAGTGGTTTTTGACCGTGGCGGCATTATCTATCACGGGAGAATTAAGGCTTTAGCCGATGCGGCTCGAGAGGCCGGACTGGAATTTTAATCTGCGGGCAAAGGAGGGAAATAAATGACACGCATCGATGCTAACAAATTGGAATTGAGCGAAAAAGTAGTTAATATAGCCAGGGTCGCTAAAGTAGTTAAAGGCGGCCGGCGGTTTAGCTTCAGTGCCCTTGTGGTCGTAGGAGACGGCAATGGCTATGTTGGAGCAGGCCTAGGTAAAGCTGCTGAGGTTCCCGATGCTATCCGTAAGGGAATTGAAGATGCTAAAAAGAACTTAATCCATGTCCCAATTGTAAAAACCACAATTCCCCATCTGATAGTTGGACGATATGGCGCCGGAAGAGTTTTGTTAAAGCCGGCATCCAAAGGTACCGGAGTAATTGCCGGTGGCCCAGTCCGAGCTATCCTGGAGTTGGCTGGGGTTCATGATATTTTAACTAAATCTCTGGGTTCAGCCAATGCTCATAACATGGTTAATGCTACCATGGAAGGTCTGAAGAACCTTAAGCGGGCTGAGGATGTTGCCAAACTTAGAGGTAAGACTGTAGAAGAGCTCTTGGGTTAGGAGGAAAGTAGAGTGGCCAAGATAAAAATTACATTGGTACGCAGCTCTATTGGACGTCCTGAAAACCAAAAGGTTACTGTACGGACCTTGGGCTTGCGTAAATTGCAAAACTCAGTTATTCACGAAGATACCCCGCAAATTAGGGGCATGATTAACACAGTACAACACCTAGTTAAAGTAGAAGAAGTTTAAAGTTCTAACGGGCAGCTTTAGAAGCAGAAGGTTTAATTAAGGAGGTGTACGCAATGAAATTACATGAGCTGAAGCCGGCAGAAGGATCTAGGCAAGAGCCTACCCGTAAAGGTAGAGGAATTGGTTCCGGTTTGGGCAAAACTTCCGGTCGCGGTCATAAAGGACAAAAGGCCCGTAGCGGCGGCGGAGTAAGACCGGGTTTCGAGGGTGGACAAATGCCCTTGCAACAACGAGTTCCCAAACGCGGATTTAATAATTCGGTATTTAGAAAAGAGATAACTGCTATTAACATAGCTACTTTAAACCGTTTTGATAGTGGTACTGAAGTAACTCCGGAGCTTTTGGTAATGAGCGGGGTTATTAAAGCTGTTAAGGACGGGGTTAAAATCTTGGGAACAGGAGAACTGGAAAAAGCTTTGACAGTTAAGGTTCATGGCTTTAGCAAGTCCGCAGTGGAGAAAATACAGGCCGCTGGCGGAAAGGCAGAGGTGATTTAATTGTTAGCCACACTGTCCAAAGCATTACAGGTTGGAGAATTAAGAGCGAAAATACTGTTCACCTTGTTTATTATCCTAGTTTTCCGGATTGGGGCGCATGTTCCTGTACCTGGAGTAGACTTAGAGGCAATCGCAAGGTTCATGGAGCAAGGCGGGGCGCTGTTTGGGATGGTAGATGTTATCAGTGGCGGTGCTTTTAAGAACTTCTCTGTTTTTGCTATGAGTATTACTCCTTACATTAACGCTTCAATTATTATGCAGTTACTTACTGTAGTAATTCCCGCACTGGAACAAATGGCCAAAGAGGGTCAAGAAGGCCGCAAGATAATTGTGAAGTACACTCGTTACGGGACAGTGTTTTTAGCCTTTATCCAAGCAAGTGGTATTTACTTTGCCTTGGGGGCAGCTGTTAATAATCGCAATGTATTCACTTGGTTTGTTTTTGTTACTACCCTGACCGCCGGAACAGCCTTCTTAATGTGGCTGGGTGAGCAGGTTACTGAAAATGGAATCGGCAACGGTATTTCCATCATAATTTTTGCCGGGATCGTTTCCAGTGTACCTTCGGCGATTACCAACATCTATAAACTGCTCAATGCCGGCACTATTAACCCCTTTAGCGTAATCATCCTGGTAGTGGTGGGAGCATTGGTTATCGCAGCTATCGTGTTTATTCAGGAAGGTCAGCGGAGAATCCCGGTTCAATATGCTAAACGAGTAGTAGGCCGGAAGGTCTATGGGGGCCAAAGCACACATATTCCCATGAAGGTAAACCAAGCTGGGGTAATTCCTGTTATCTTTGCCTCCTCATTGCTGATTTTCCCTACTACTATAGCTAGCTATTTTCCGACGAATATAGTAGCTCGCTGGATTACTCAGTACTTCAGCTGGGGCTCTGTGTTACACACTATTATGTATGCCTTGCTGATTATCGGGTTCACCTTCTTCTATACGGCAATTTCCTTTAATCCAATGGATGTGGCTGATAATATGAAGAAGTACGGAGGTTTTATCCCTGGTTTACGCCCGGGTAGACCTACCGCCGAGTACCTGAATCGAGTTATGGTAAGATTGAGCTTGGCGGGTGCAGTATTCCTGGCCTTGATTGCCATTCTTCCTAACTTCATGTTGCTGATTACCAGAATTCCCAATGTTTTCTTTGGTGGTACTGCCCTGCTAATTGTAGTAGGGGTGGCTCTGGAAACGATGAAACAGGTGGAATCTCAGATGCTCATGCGACATTACCAGGGTTTTATAAAATAGTACCTTACGTTGGGTAACGGTAGATAATTCCTTGGGAGGGGTCGCCTTGATTAGCTGTAAATCGGAACGTGAGCTAAACTATATGCGTGATGCTGGCAAAATAGTGGCCAGAGCCCTTGCAGAGGTTAAGCAAGCTGTTTCCCCAGGAGTTACTACTCAGGAACTGGATGCTTTAGCGGATAAGTATATTGCCAAACAAGGTGCAATACCTGCTTTTAAGGGTTACCATGGTTTTCCGGCTTGTATCTGTGCCTCCATCAATGAGGAAGTTGTTCATGGTATCCCTGGTTTACGGAAGTTGAAAGATGGGGATATTATTAGTATTGATGTTGGAGCGGTAATAAATGGATACTTTGGAGATAGTGCCCTGACCCTTCCGGTAGGCAATGTTTCCACAGCTGCTACCAGACTCCTGGAGGTAACGGAACAATCATTATTTAAAGGAATTGAACAGGCAATAGACGGAAACCGGCTCTCGGATGTCTCCTATGCTGTTCAGTCCCATGTAGAAGCTCTTGGCTATTCTGTAGTACGGGACTATGTGGGTCATGGCATCGGTAGTAATATGCATGAAGAACCACAGATACCCAACTTCGGCAGACCGGGGCGAGGACCGCGGCTCAAAGCAGGTATGACTTTGGCGATTGAACCAATGGTTAACATCGGGGGTTACGAGGTTCGAACCCTGTTGGATAATTGGACTGTGGTAACCAAAGACGCTAGTCTATCAGCCCATTTTGAGCATACCATTGCAATTACCGATGCGGGTCCCGAAATATTAACCAAGCTTTAGTAATGACGGGATCGGGGGAGGTGCCAGACCATGATTGGCAGCAATTGGGTGATCGGTCAACTGGTAAGTTCTAAAGCCGGCCGGGATGCGGGAAGGTATTTCTTGATTTACGAAGTGCTGGATCAATCCTTTGTGCGGGTCGTTGATGGTGACCTGCGGCGGGTGGAAGCCCCCAAGCGCAAAAGTGTCAAGCACCTGAAACCTTACCAGCAGATGACTGAGGAGTTGGCGGCAAAGTTTAAGCAGGGCCAGCGGGTTATTAATGCTGATATTCGTAAAGTAATTGAAGGGTTAAGGGCTAATCTCGAGAGCTGATTCGAGAGAGTGCAAGGAGGTTGAAAAACCTAATGTCCAAGCAGGATGTAATAGAAATTGAGGGTAAGGTTATCGAACCACTACCCAACGCCATGTTCACAGTTGAACTTGAGAATGGTCACCGGGTATTGGCTCATGTTTCCGGAAAAATCCGGATGAATTTTATCCGTATCCTACCCGGGGATAGGGTGACAATCGAGCTTTCTCCGTATGATTTAACCCGGGGCAGGATTGTATATCGATTTAAGTAGGTTGCTCTAAAGGAGGATTGGTCATGAAAGTTAGACCTTCAGTGAAACCTATCTGCGAAAAATGTAAAATTATTAAACGTAAGGGCGCAGTTATGGTGATTTGTGAAAACCCAAAACATAAACAAAAGCAAGGCTAATTGGCATTTGCGACGGTACTAGGGCTGCAGTTTGGGTCTGACAGTATAAGCATAGGAGGTGTAGAAATTAATGGCAAGGATATCTGGTGTGGACTTGCCCAGAGAAAAGCGGGTGGAAATCGCCCTAACTTATATCTTTGGAATCGGTAAACCTACTTCCCAAAGTATTTTGGCCCAGACAGGCATAAACGCTGATACTCGGGTCCGAGATTTAACTGAGGAAGAGGTTAGTAAACTCAGAGAGAGCATTGATAAGAACGTTAAGGTGGAGGGTGACCTCAGAAGAGACATTGCTCTCCATATCAAGCGACTGATGGAAATTGGCTGCTATCGCGGTGTTCGCCATCGTCGGGGACTACCTGTCCGTGGTCAAAGGACCAAAACCAATGCCCGGACTAGAAAAGGACCGAAGAGGACTGTTGGTGCTAAGAGGAAAAAGTAACTAAGGGGGGATAAAGGCTAATGGCACGCAGAACAACCAGAACCAAGCGTCGTGAACGCAAAAATGTAGACCGGGGTGTGGCCCACATACAGTCTACTTTCAATAATACTATTGTAACCATTACCGATACTATTGGTAATGCCGTCGCCTGGGCCAGTGCAGGCAACATGGGCTTTAAGGGTTCCCGCAAAAGCACTCCCTTTGCGGCCCAAATGGCTGCTGAAAGTGCTGCCAAGGAATCCATGGAGCACGGAATGAAAGAAGTAGAAGTATTTGTTAAAGGTCCGGGAGCTGGCCGGGAAGCCGCCATTCGGGCACTTCAGGCAGCAGGACTGGAAGTAAACCTAATTAAGGATGTTACCCCTATTCCCCATAACGGGTGCCGTCCGCCGAAACGCCGTAGAGTATAGGAGGTGTATGTAGAGCATGGCAAGATATACAGGACCAGTTTGTAGATTATGTCGCCGTGAAGGTGCTAAGTTATATCTAAAGGGTGATCGTTGTTATACCGGAAAGTGTGCTATAGACCGCAGAGCCTATGCCCCCGGACAACACGGCCAGGGTCGGAAAAAGGTTTCCGAGTACGGCCTCCAGCTTCGGGAAAAGCAGAAAGCTAAAAGAATCTATGGAATTCTGGAGACCCAGTTCCATAACTATTTCGAAAAAGCTGACCGCCAAAAGGGAGTTACCGGTGAAAACTTGCTCCGCCTCTTAGAGAGGCGCTTGGACAACGTGGTTTTCCGGCTTGGTTATGGCAGCTCCAGAACTGAGGCTCGTCAACTAGTAAGACATGGTCATTTTATTGTTAACGGTAGTAGGGTTAATATTCCTTCCTTCTTAGTTAAGGTAGGCGATGTTGTTGCTGTTACTGAAAAGAGCAAGGAATCACCAAAACTTAAGGAACTGGCGGAAAGTGCCCAGTCCAAAGCTGTACCGGCTTGGTTGGAAAAAGACTCCGCAGCTCTGGGAGGCAAAATTGTCTCGATTCCTTCAAGAGAAGATATTGATGTACAAATTCAAGAACACCTCATTGTAGAGCTGTACTCCAGATAAGGGGCATCTCTTATCTGTTTCAGGAGTTCTCGAGAAGGAGGGTTATAGGTAGATGCTGGAAATCGAAAAGCCGAAGATTGAATGTGCTGAAATTAGTGAAGATAATACCTATGGTAAGTTTGTAGTGGAACCGCTGGAAAGAGGATATGGGGTTACTTTAGGTAATTCCCTACGTCGAATTTTGTTATCCTCTCTTCCAGGAGCAGCAGTTACCTCAGTTAAAATCGAAGGTGTATTACATGAATTCTCGACAGTTCCCGGAGTAATGGAGGATGTCACTGACATCATCCTAAACCTTAAGGGACTATGTGTGAAACTACACAGCGACGAGGAAAAAATACTCCGCATCGAGGCTACCGGGGAAGGCGTCATCAAGGCTGGAGATATAATTACCGACATTGATGTAGACATTTTAAATCCTGACCTGCATATTGCCACTTTGGCTGAGAACGGGCGCTTGTTTGTTGATATTGCTGTTTCCAAAGGCCGGGGCTATGTTCCTGCTGACAAGAATAAGCGGCCGGATCATGTTATCGGCATCATTCCAATGGATTCAGCATTTACACCAGTTCGTCGTGTTAAGTATCAGATTGAAAATACCCGGGTTGGTCAGGTGACTGACTATGATAAGCTGACCTTGGAAGTTTGGACTGATGGAAGCATCCGTCCTGACGAGGCTGCCAGTTTATCCTCAAAAATCTTAAGTGAACACCTAAGGTTGTTCATGGGTCTAACCGAGTCTATGGGTGATATGGAAATCATGGTGGAGAAGGAAGAGGAAGCCAAGGACAAGATTCTGGAGCTGACCATCGAGGAACTAGATCTTTCGGTGCGCTCCTACAATTGTCTGAAACGGGCTGGAATCAACACCGTGGAAGAATTAACCCAACGGACAGAGGAAGACATGATTAAAGTGCGCAACCTAGGCCGGAAGTCTTTGGAAGAGGTTATTCACAAGCTAGAGGCTTTAGGTCTCGGGCTGAAGAAATCCGACGACTAAATTTCAGGAAATAATCTGAAAAGGAGGGATACAGTCGTGGCATATCGTAAATTGAATCTGGTCAGCAACCAACGGAACGCTATGTTCAGGAATATGGTCACTTCGCTGTTTAGGGAAGAACGTATTCAGACCACCGGGCCCAGAGCCAGTGAGCTGAAGAGCATTGCGGATAAGATGGTTACCTTGGCTAAAAAAGGTGACCTGTCTGCTCGGCGTCAAGCCCTGGAGTATATCTTCGATGAAGGTGTAGTAGCCAAGCTTTTTGACGAAATCGCTCCTAAATATGCAGACCGCCAGGGTGGCTATACCCGGGTTATCAAGGTAGGAACCCGCCGGGGAGATGCAGCCGAAATGGTAATTTTGGAGCTAGTGTAGGCGTTATAGATACGGCTGGAGGTCAGGATACTTAATTTAAGTGGTCCTGGCTTTCGTTCGTTTTGGGGTCTTTTATCTCCGGTCGGGTAGCTGTCCCGGTTCGGTGCTCTTAGTTCCGTGCCTAGTAGCTCTACGCTCGGTGGGCTAATAGGAGCACCCTGCCCCCGCCGATGGTGCGTCCTTGCACCCGGCGGGGCGGCCGC
>JBAQLS010000045.1:0-28537 GCA_049302075.1 Carboxydocellales bacterium
GAACAGGATCACCAAGCTAGCCGCTATGACCCAGCCCTGGCATGATAACGGCAAGGGTAATGACCCCGGCTTTGACAATGGCAAAGGCAATGACATCGGCTATGTTCCGCCTGGGCAGGAGAAAGTGAAGAAGCAGCAGGCTGAGTTAGTCTTTAAGCTAATGAAAAGCGACGGCGGTGGAGGCGGTAACGGCGGCGGCTCCGGCGGTAATAGCGGAGGAAATTCCGGTGGTAACTCCGGCGGTAACAGTAGCAATAACGGAAACGGCAATGCCGGAGATAACGGCCAAGGTAACGGCAAGGATAAAAACGGTAACAAAGGCCAAGGTATTGATAAGTTAAAGAATAAGGATATCAGCAAAGAAGATCGGGAAAAGAAAAAAGAACAGGCTAAGGCCAAGAAGGGCTACCGGGAGAAGGGTAAACATACCAACCGGGGCAAACACTTGGGCTGGTACAAGAATGGTAAACTAACTGATCAGGTGGTAATCACCAACTATGTAAATGATGTATCCGACCCGCTGACCCAGGTCTTGATGACCTATGGTGAGGACAAGAAGTATGATGCTGTCTATACCTATGGTATAGAGCGCATTGAAGTTGAGGCCTTAGATGACACCCGACCTGAGTCCCAGGACCCCTTGTATTACCTGTATGACGGGCTGGGTAGTGTTGCCTATATGGTGAAGCCAGACGGCAACATGCGGGATCATTACCGCTATGATGCCTATGGTGATACCGCAAATGGCAGCAAGCTCTCCCCAGATGGGAAGAATGTTAATCACAACACCTTTGGATATACCGGGGAAATGTGGGATGAGGAAAGTAACCTGCTGTATCTGCGGGCCAGGTATTATGAGCCGGAGACGGGGAGGTTCTTGAGCCGGGATAGTTATGAGGGGGAATTGGAAAACCCACTGAGTAGGAACCTTTACAGCTATGTGGAGGGTAACCCGGTGAATAGGGTTGATCCTACGGGGCATATTAGCCAATACCAGACGATGGCCAACGCAGGTTTTATTCTTAACTACAACATAGTTTTTGCAAGGATGGATAATATTGATTTGGGGCCATGGGGTTACCCAGATCCCCCCCATTATCTTAGCACCCCACCAAAGCGGGGGGGTAATCCTACTGAGGGGATGGGTAATCCTGGGGAAAAGCTAAGCGTAGCCGACTTAAATCCGAGTAAAGATATTGTCGACTTTATTGCTCAATATGAAGGATATGCTAAGTTTGCATATCCAGACAAAGATGGCAAAATGACTATAGGATTTGGTCATGTATTATTGCCAGGAGAAAGCTATCCTAATGGAATTACGCTGAAAGAAGCAAAAGCTCTATTGCTAAAGGAGATTAAGGGAAAGTTCTGTTCTACTAGTCTAGACCCTTTCCTTAAGAAAAATAATATTAAGCTAGCTCAAAGCCAATATGATGCATTAGTGAGCTTTACCTATAATATTGGTGAGTTTAAGTGGGATCAAAGTGCAAGTGGATTTACTCTAAAAAGACTATTACTTAATGGCAACTATACAGCTAATGATATACAGAATGCTTTATTGCCGTATGTTAATTCCCATGATAAAAAAGGAAAACATAAGCTGGGAGGTTTATGGAGACGTAGAATGGATGAGGCAGAATTGTTCAATACAGGGGATTATAAGGTGGATGCTCGTCAAATTCCTAAAGGGCAAGGATATGAATAGTTTTGAAAATCATTAAAATTAGCTATAAAAGGGGGTTTTAAGATTGAAACGAATATATGTTATTCTACTAGCAATATTTTTGTTAGTGGTATCAAATGCTTGCAACACCCAAAAATTGATGAACAATGTTGAACAGGATCATAAACAAACGATTGAATCCAGTAAAAACGAGAATAAATTAAATAATAATCAAAACTCACAAAACTATGCCATTAAAAACTCTGATAATCAACCTAACAAATCGTTTTATGGCGAGTGGGAAGTGATAAAAATATTAGCGTATGCCCAAATATATGCGGAGGAAGAAGCAAAAGGGTTTATTGGAACTAAATTAAGGTATCAGGCAGATTTTACGAGAAGTGGTGATGCAGTATTAAAGGAGCCCTTTTATAAACAGACTATAGTTTCCAAGGATGATTTTGAAAGTGGTAATCGTGTTACCTTCAAAAATTTGGGGATTGAAGGAAACTCAATTGTTAAGATTACTGTTCACAAAGATAGTGTAAAGGAGTACGACTGGAAAGAAGTAGGTAGTTATTTCTATATTAAAAATAACAACACACTAATTATTCCAGCAGGAGGTAAATTTTTTGAAGTTGTTAGAACACAATGAATAGATGCAAATACAAAAAAAAGAATATAATAAGAATCTTTTTACTGAAGACAAAGAACTACTATTTATCTTCAAGATAGCGGATTCACCTAAAATTTGTCTGATTTATAGAGAACTAACTAAGGCATACTTGGAAGGAACCATTACGGAAGAACAGGTACAAATAGCAATTCTAAAACAAGTCGATGAAACATTTATACTAAACTCAGATAACGAATTTATAGTTAATGTGTACCAAGCTCTTAAACACTTGACAGATGAATATAAAACATCTCATGCGGAACTAGGGTATCTTTATAATTGGATGATAAATGAAAGAACATTTACACAAGAAGATAGGAACGAGTATATTATGCAACACTATTCAAAATCAAAAAAATGAGATTTTAGATTTTGGTGTAACTATAAGGGCTGTCTTAAAATAATGTCTTAGGACATAAATAAAAAGGCAGCTCCTAAATATCCACTCTATAGTTAAAGTTTCACTGTCACGGTTTGTATCCGTGGCATTGCCTGGACCTCTTGCAATAAAATGTCCCAACTTGGGTCGAAAAAGATTGAATGATTCATTATGAGGAAGACTATCCTATTTTAACAAATTATCTAAATTACACTTTTTTACGTGTACAGGACTTGAACCTTATTACATACTCAGATGATGGCGACAAAGCTTGTTTTAATACCGGCCTTCAAACGAAAGAGGAAAAAGACATTTATGCAACGTTTTTTAGAAATAAGGAAGCTGAAAAGTTCGGTGCACCTGATTGGACGTTTTATACGTTTGCCGAATCCTATTCAAATAAATTAAGTCCTTTTCAGCCATTACCAAAGATTGCAACCTATATTACTGACCCAAGTGATTTAGTTTTTGATATCAATTTAGGGGATATTGATGTAAATTACGTACATATATTGAAGCAAAACCCAGAGCGATTACCTGAGGCTTTGAGGTCTAATGAACGATTAGCTTTGACAGCATTAAGGGGAGCCGTTGAATCTCTGTACGACCGAATTATTCGTAATTACAAAGTTGCAGTCCCGCATTGGTATGATAAGAAGATTCAACTTTTACTACCATTAAATCTCATGAGTGACACAGTTGCTGATGTTGCACTAGTACTTGATAAAGATAAAGAAAGAAATATATACAGAGCAACTACCATTCTTTCAATGGACATGGCATATATTGATACCAGATTAGTTGCAAGACCAGATTACGATTGGTTAAGTATCTAGGGTCGGGATACATAACCTAACAACGGAAACGACTCAGTAGCTCTCCGTCCAAGTGTCTTCCTAGACCGGTTGTCACGCCTTCTGCTTCATAGGGGACAGGGGTAAAGGGTCAGCCAGACCCAAACTGATGCCAAGCAATATTACGTTACCCTGCAGTACAACGAAAATTCTACCGTATTTACGGACAAAAACCGTCGGGAGTATACCTACGCCTTTGATGACCTGTACAGAATTACCAGTATAGACGGGCCGGATACCGATATCAGCCTGCCAGTTCTGCCGGAAACGGTTCAGTCTGTACCCGACCAGTCTGTACCCGACCAGTCTGTACCCGTAAGGAGGGATAATATGACTTGGTCCAAAATAGTCATTATTATTATAGTAGCAGTAATAATTAGTGTATTAATTTTTAAAAATTCTCCTGAACAGACTAATTCTGTATGGTTTAATGATGTAAAGGTAGATAATGACAGAATTGAACTAAAAGGCATGTTAGCTAATAGTTCGAAAGTTTTTAAAGGGTATGAATATTACATTAAAGATAAAGAGTTGTACCTGAGAATATTCACTAAGACACCCATATGGGGAAAAGGCATCCAAGGGGGAGGCAATTTAACAATTAAGATTGATAAAGGGGATAGTACTATCGAAAAAGTCTTTTTTCTGGGACAAAGCAG
Organism: Carboxydocellales bacterium; assembly: GCA_049302075.1. Taxonomy (GTDB): domain Bacteria; phylum Bacillota; order Carboxydocellales; family JAJZTU01; genus JBAQLS01. The sequence goes on from JBAQLS010000045.1 coordinate 4,232, forward strand.
CAAAGATATTAAGCTACTTTGGGAAAAAAGTAAAAGGTAAAAATTCTGTTGAAAATCCAAAATGTGGATTGGCAAAAATAACGAAAATATGGTTGTGGAAAAGTTAGAAGACATTATTAAGACCTGTCAGAAGAGGTATTAAGTACAAACTACATGCAGTTATGGAACTTCAATAGCTTTTTGAATATTAGAGGCGGTTGTCTAAAACTAAAAGATGACCGTCTTTCTATTTATCTTCTTGCCACTAATTAATGAAAACCCTCAAGGACGGCCGAAAAATTACCACCGTTTATGACTATGACCAAGTCAGCCGGCTGAAAGCAGTGCTTGAACCCAAGGGTAACCGCACCACTTACGACTATGATGCCAACGGCAACCTGCTCAAGGAAACCGCCTATGATAAGGATGGCAATGTGCTGGCCGAGACAGAACACAGCTATGACTATAACAACCAACTCCGCGGCACCAAAGACCCAGAAGGATACGTGACCACCTACAGCTTGGATGTACGCGGTTTGCTGGTGGAAGAAATCAATCCCCTGCTCCAGTCTACCAAGATGGACTATGACGGTAATGGTAACCGACTCTGGGTCATGGATGCTAACTTGCATACTACCAACTATGACTATGACCCCCTGAACCGGCTGAAGAAAGTTATTGAGCCCCCGGATGGCACAAATCAGTCGGTGGTGGAATACTTCTATGATGCCAACGGCAACCGGCAGGCAGTGCAGGATGCTGAGGGCAAGTCTACCATTTATGAATTTAACAAGTTCAACCGCCTGGAAGCGAGCACACCTATAATTACCGCTATGACGACAACAACGCTGCAGGTCTATATCGTCTTGAAATACAGTATGTGGTTAATGGAAAACCTGTGCTTTGGAAATGGAGCATAGCAGGGGAAAATAGCCCAACAGCGAATAGTTAAAGGATACTCCAAAACTAGGGGGTGAGGATGGTTCAACCACATTTACTAGCCGAAAGGAAAAAAGCAGGGGCTTTTTATACCTCAACCGAGGTAGTGACACTGATGGTGCAGTTAGCTCTAGCTAACTATCTGGGCACCCAGCTTTACCCTCAGGCCAAGTGGAACACTCCCAGCAGTTGCGCCATCAGGAATTTGGTCTATGCCAATACCGTGGAGGCTATGGGCTTAGAGGACCGGGCGGCAGCCCTCCAACTCTTGCAAAGCATCAAGGTGCTGGACCCGGCAGTTGGCCAAGGAGCTTTTCTGCTGGGTATGAGCTACCAGCTGCTGCGACTACGGTGCCTGCTAGGCGAAAGCCGTAACCGGGAGGACATCACCCAGGATATTTTAACCACCAACCTCTATGGAGTGGACCGGGATGCCCAGGCAGTGGCTTTTTGTCACCAGCACTCGCTAGTCCAAGTAATCTGCGGAGACAGCTTGGTGGAAATACCTGTGCAGTGGGGAAAATTTGACCTTGTGCTAGCAAACCCTCCCTATGTTCGCCAGGAATTTCTGACCAAAAGCTATAAGCAGTATTTGATTCAGTATTTTCAGCAACAGGGGATTTATCTTAAGGAGCGTTCTGACCTATACGTATATTTCTTTGCCCGGCTTAAAGAACTATTAACCGACGGTGGTACGGCGGTGGTAATTTCCGCTTCCTCCTGGCTGGATGTAGATTATGGCGTACCCCTGCAAAGGCATATTTTAGAAAGTTACCGACTCCATCTAGTTATGGAGTCTTGCTGTGAACGCTGGTTTAGGGAAGCAGGGATTAATACAAACATTGTACTGCTGGAAAAAACTGATGCTGCCAGTTTACCCTCTGGAGAAAAGGGGCTAATCCGCTTTGTTCAGCTCAAAAGGCCATTAGCACATTACCAATGTCAAGTACATAACCAAAGTCCAGAGCATAACCAATGTCAAGTTCATAACCAAAGTCCAGAGCATAACCAAAGTGCAAGTCGTGGGTCGGTAAGCGAACTAATGGAGAAAATTCTAGCCACTGACCTTTATCAAGATAACGACGAATTACGAATTTACCCTCGCAGCCAACAACAGCTGCTCAGCTTAACTAGGGTGGAACAGCCCAAAAGGGAGCAACCACAAGGGGAGCAATCCCAAGGTGAGCAACCACGAGGGAACCAATCCCCAGGGGAGCAATGGGGGCAATTCTTAAGGGCACCTCAGGTTTTGCGGCAAATTTTAGCCCGAGGTTGGGATATGCTAACTACCCTGGGGGAAGTTGCGGACGTCCGTTTTGGGATAAAAACTGGGTGTAACCAATTTTTTTATCTCCGGGGAGCGCAGTTATCCACCATTGAACAGGAGTACCAAGTTGCAGTGGTGAAAAGTCCTCGAGAAGTCCCCGGAATGCAGGTGGACCCAGCAAAACTCAAATACCGGCTACTGGCGGTCAACCAGCAACTCAGGGCTTTACAAGGCACCCAAGTTCAGGAATATATCGCCCAGGGTGAGCAAGCGGGCTATCACCTTAGGCCTAGCGTTAAAAATAGAGCTTTATGGTATCGAGTGGAAATAAAAAAAGAGCCGGGATTGTTGTTCCGCCGGTTTTTTCATGATAAATTCAATATCCCCCTGGTAGCTGCAAATATAGCTGAAGATCAGACTTTCTACCGGGTGGTTTATGCCGGGGAAGTAGAGCTGCTGGGGGCAATTATTAATTCCACTATAACCGCACTTTTTTTAGAATTATCCGGGCGTCAGGCTCTGGGTGATGGAGTATTGCAATTTGCCGTTTACCAGGCAGCTCAGCTGTTGGTGCTCAACCCGGAAAGCATATCCGCGGCCAGTCGGGAAAAGCTAAGGGCAGCTTTTGCCCAACTTTCCAAGCGTGATGCCCAGACCATCTACCTAGAGGTCCAGCAACCAGATCGTCAGCAACTAGATCTGGCGGTTCTGGAAATACTGGGCTTCCAGGATGAGGAGTCTAGTATTGTTTTAGAGCAAGTCTACCGGGCAGTGACCGGTTTAGTGCAGCAGCGCTTGACCAGAGCCCAGTCCTATTTAACGGAGGTTTAAGCGGTTGACTAAACTGATTATTTTTCAGGAACTACGCCGAAAAATAGCTGACCTAGATCAGCAATTAGCTGAAGTCTACCCAGAGCGGAAAGTCAGACGCCGGCAGGTGTTTGAGCAGCTGGGAAAACTGTTGCGGGAGGAAATTAATCTGCTTGGTCCGCAAGAGCAGCAACTTAGGTTAGCAGTACTGGGCCAGGTCTTGGAAGCCCTTATTCGGGAGGAGGAGGGCAAGCAGACCGGGACCTTTTACACTTCCCAAGCAGTGGTAACCTTAATGTGCCGCCTAGCCTTGTGGAATTACTTGGGGCAAAAAAGTCACTTGCACGGGTTTAGCTGGGGGCATTTGGGACGGTTAATTTTTGCCGGGGAGTTAATTTCTACAGGGGAGTTAATTTCTACAGGGGAGTTAATTTCTGCCGGGGAGTTCATTACCAAGTCGGGTGACTCCGAAAATAACTCGACCGAGATAGACGTTACCAAGTCGTGTGTTGACCCGAATCACCTGGATCACCGGGAGCGGGGAAAGGCTGTGCTCCTAGACCTGGTCCGGCAGGTGCGGATAATCGATCCGGCAGTGGGCTCAGGGGCTTTTCTCCTGGGAATGTTGGACGAACTTACTGCACTAAGGCTGGTTCTGGGGGACAATTTGAACACCCTAACCATCCGCCGGCAGGTTATCGAAGCTAACCTTTTCGGGGTTGATAGTGAAGCGGCGGCCATCGAAGTAGTTAAACTCAGGCTTAGCCTAGGCTCTGGGGTAACTTCCCGAATGGTATGTGAGGACAGCCTTTTTCTCGACTGGGCTAAATATTTTCCTGAGGTGATGGCAGAAGGCGGTTTTGACATTTTTTTAGCCAATCCCCCTTATGTGAGTCAGGATCGGCTGCAGAAAAGTTATAAGGACAGGCTAGTTGCTGCATATAGCTCCCAGCACTGGCCGGTGGACCGCAAAACCGACCTTTACGCCTATTTTTATGCCTTAGGGGTGCGAACTCTCCGTCCTAATGGCACGGCAGTGCTCATCTCCTCCACCGCCTGGCTGGATGTAGAGTACGGGGCCTGGCTGCAGAAGTTTTTGTTGGCTAATTTCCAGTTACCCCTGATTATGGACTCTTCAGTGGAGCGCTGGTTCGGAGCAGCGGCGGTGAATACAGCTATTATTGTCCTGAACCGAGCAAGTATTTCTACTGGGGAGAGTGGCAGCATTATAACTGCCTTTCTAACCTTGCGGCAAAGCTTAACGCCAAGCAACAACCAATCCGAAAACCAATCCGAAAATCAATCGGGGCAAATAGCCCAGCAAACTTATGCTGCGGATGAACTTCTTGAGGAATTAACCATAATCTTCAATGGCTGTGCCCGTAATCAGGAAAATTCCTGCCTACGGGTTAATGCCCTTGCTGCCTCCCAACTAGGAAACTGGGAAATCCCTAGGTTAGCGCCTGTGGACGGGGGAAAAGCCAGTGTAGAAATGGGGGGCAAGTGGGGCAAATATTTACGGGCTCCGAGGGTTTACTTCCAGCTGTATAATTATGCTCGAGAAAAGCTGTGCTGCTTAGGGGATATTACTACCCTGAAACGTGGTTTCACTACAGGCTGTAATGAATTCTTTTATCTCAAAGCCGGTCAGCAGAAAAACGGTCAACAAGCTTTGGTAGAGCCAAAATATTTAAAGCCAGTGATCAAATCGCCTAAGGAAACTCTAGGCTATGTAGTAAATGGGGAAAAGCTTAAAATTCAAGTACTGCTTATTCACGAGGCAGAACATTGTTGGGGAAAGGGCACTAGCAACTATATTAAGTGGGGGGAAAGTCAGAGCTACCATACCCGGTTATCCCTTGCTGTTAGAAATCCATGGTGGCAGTTGACCAAAAAGCATTTTCCCGCACTTATTTTCCGTCGTTTTTTTTACGAAAAATTTAACATACCTTATTTAGCCACCGAAATTGCCGAAGACCAAACCTTCTACGGAATCTATTATTCGGGTGATCCTCTTATCTTGGCGGCAATACTTAACTCCACCGTAACCTGGTTGTTCATAGAGCTGCACGGAAGGACTGCCTTAGGGGAAGGAATTTTGCAATACGCAGTCTACGAGGCGGCAAGGCTGCCCATCTTAAATCCAGACTGCCTGGGGGTAGTGGCTCAGCAGAGGCTGCGGGAAGTGTTCCAACAATTAGCGAATCGACCAGTACTGGATTTGGAGCTGGAGTTAGCTAGCCCGGACCGTAGATTACTGGACGCCATTTTACTCCAAGCCTTAGGGATAACGGGTTCAGCAGAGCAAGATAGTATGCAGGAGAACCTTTATCAGGGTTTTTCCCAATTAGTTCGAAACCGCCTGGAAAAAGCAAAAAATTAGTCGACTAAAGAAGGAAAGTTCTAGAAAGTGTAGAATTAATTTACCAAAACTATTAACTTGATTGGTTGACCTTTTGCTGTGGTAAAAGGTTTTTTTATACAAGGACAAAAGGAGGAATTAAAAAATGAGTGAACAACAGTATGTAATCTTTCAACTGGGTAAAGAAACTTTTGGCGTAGACATAGCGAAAGTTTGGGAAATAATTAACTTTCAGCACATCACCAAAGTTCCACAAGCCGCAGAATTTATTGAGGGGATTATTAATTTGCGGGGCAAGGTAATTCCGGTTCTGGACTTACGTAAACGTTTTTGTTTGGAGTCCGTTGAAGATTCCAAAGCCATGCGGATTATAGTTGTGGAAATCATAGGTAATGTTATGGGTATAATGGTGGATGGTGTTTCCGAAGTTTTGCGGATTAACAGTGATATTGTAGAAGCTCCTCCGGCAGCTATAACCAATGTAGATGTTGATTATATAGAAGGGGTTGCCAAGCTAGAGGATAAATTAATTATTATCTTAAATATTGAAAAGGTGCTATCGGCCGGAGAAATCGCTGAGTTAGAGGCAGTATAAGCATAGCTTTCAGCAATTCCCCCGTCGAAATACCCGTGTGAGGTATATTGAAACCTAAGGTCGCTGTGGAGGATCAGTCCACTAGCGACCTTTTCTTTTTTTTATGTGTAATGCTTAATTCAATTTATCGTATTTCTAAATAGATGACTGGGGGGAGTTGTTGGAAGTGGTATGCCATGGGGATTGTCCAATATTGTCGAAATTTATATAAAAAGACAAAAAAGTTGCAGGAATTTTGTATTCTTTTCTAGAAATGTCAACTACTTCATAAGTGATTTAAACATTTGTCTTTGTACTATATTCAATAATGAAAGGTGTGAAAATTCTGATGCGCGGTTGTACCAAAAAAGTAATTGCCATGCTGACTTTAGTTGTGCTGCTTGTTTCACTATTACCTGTTAATTTACTTGCGGCTCAACCCCTGGCGATAAATCAGGACATTCTGGAGAGATATGAAAATGTAAGTGCTTATAAGTACTGGACTTTCCAGTTGAAAGAACCTGCTGATTTAGCGGAAATAAAAAAGGCGGTTCAGGTTTCAGAGTTAGCTGCCGACGGCAGTAAAAAAGCAAAACTGTCCCTGGAGGTAGTTAAAGATCCAAAAACTGCCCAATTTACTGTAATGTATCCCAAGGACGGTTACAAACCGGGAAAAACTTACCGACTGACTATAGCTTCTGACATTGCGACAAAAATTAGCGCAAGGTACACTGCTGGGCTGACCTTTTCCTTTGAAATTTCCACTGACAAAGCGATAAACAAGAAGCCGGCCCGGATAGCTAAAAATGTTAGGTATTTCTCCAAGGAACAAGCCCAGACGGTGCACGCTGTGACCATTGTGGGTTGGGATGACGAATTTAGCAAGGCTTGGTTTGGTCATAAGCCGTCTGGCAACGGGGCCTTTCTGGTCAAGGATAACCAGGGGATCGGCTGGGGTAAAGACGGTTATTTCTGGATTTCTTATTATGATGCAGCAGCCTTTAATGAGAATTATCTGTTTATGGCGGACAGGGAAAAATCCCGGGTTATTCCAGCCAGGCAGAGGCCAGGGCCGGAGAAAGCTTTGTTAGCGATGACGGAAGAGTATGGAAGGATTTAACCGGTCTATATCCTGACACTAATGTAGGTATAAAAGCTTTTGCAGACTAAACCGGATGGAGGCATGGGAATGAAAGGTATAGGGATTAAAAGCGTAGGAATAATAAGCCTCAAGAAATTAATTTTCCTGATAATAGTGGCAGGGCTTTTGCTGGCACCAGTGTAAGCTTTGACCGGTTTCTGCCCTTGATCGAACAGTGGCATTTTAACCATCCCTATAACCTGGCCACTGCAATAAACGCGTCCAGAAGTTTTCCCCTAACGGGGTGTTCTTGGAGAAATATGCTCTCCCGGATAGCTTTGCTCAATCGGCGGATGTTGCTGTAGCCAGTAATGGAACAATTTATGTCTCTGATTCGGTGCAAGACAGCGTTTATCGTTTTAATGGGACGTCCTGGACAAAACTTGGGAAATTTGGTGACGATGACGGTGAATTCAGGAGCCCGGGTGGCCTTGCTGTTGACCAGGCTGGAAACTTATTCGTTGCAGACATAAATAATCACCGGGTGCAAAAGTTTGACAGCAATGGGGTTTTTGTGGCCAAGTGGGGTAAAGCTGGGGGTTTGCTGGCCCGCAGTGCTGATCTTGGCGAGTTTAATGCACCCCACGGGGTGGCCGTTGACTCAAATGGGCAGGTGATTGTTGCCGATACCGGCAATGACCGCATCCAGCGTTGGGATGGTTCTGCCTGGGAAGCTTGGGACAGTTATGGGGCAGAAAACGGTTCCTTCCTCCGACCTTATGCAATAACTGTGGACCAAAGCGGAAACGTTTATGTTGCTGATGACGGTTCCAACAGTATTCAGCAGTTTGATAGTAAGGGTGTATTTGTGCAAAAATGGGGAAAAGCTGATGGCAGTACAGGTACAGGGGTCGGTGAGTTTAACGACCCAGCGGGGCTTGTGGTCATCAACAATATTCTCTACGTAGTGGATTTCGGCAACCACCGGTTGCAAAAATATGATGGTACGGCCTGGAGTATCTTGGGGGAACGTGGCTCTGCTGCTGGGCAATTCGAGCAGCCTACTGGTATAACTGCTGATGCAGGCGGTACCCTTTATGTGGCAGACACCGGCAACCATAGCATTCAGAAATATGACGGAGCCTGGAGCGTGATTGGTGAGCTGGGGGACGACGCAGGTCAGTTTGCTAATCCCCATGGTGTTGCGGTAACGGCTGACGGAACGCGTTATGTGACTGATACCTCTAATGACCGTATTCAGGTATACCAAAACGGCACCTGGACGGTACTGGGCGGCGCCCGGACTGCTGGAGCCACCGGAAACGCTGGGACAGGGGTTGGCAGCTTCAGCTACCCAACTGGGATTGTCCTAGACGGACTAGGGCGGCTGTTTGTATTGGACAGTGGCAACGATCGTATTCAAATGCTGGAAAATGGGCAGTGGTCGGCCTGGGGCGGACCGGGCTCGGAAATAGGTGAATTTGATTTCCCCAACGGCCTGGCAGTTGTTGATAATAATACACTTATGATTGCCGACACTGACAACCACCGCATCATTCGCATGAAGGCAATCCCCACATCAGATTCCTCAGCCTCCGTAACAGCTGAGTCCATTGGCAAAGTTACCCAAAGCGGCACAACCTATCGGGTGGATATCACTAGCTCAAAGCTAGAGGAGTGGATCCAGAACCCTGCTCAGACCAGGGAAATCGCCATCCCTATCCCGGCCGGGATGACCGAAGCTGCGGTAGGGATAACCCTGGAGGATGTTACAAAAATGAGAGCTGAAAAAGTGGCCCTGAACATTAGTTCAGCGGCTGCCTCACTGAAATTTTCCGCCCCGGACCTGGGTAAATATGTTGGGGAATTTGGTCTAACGTCTGACCCTAAACAGCTTAAGCTGGTTGTCAGCATAAACCGGAAAGAGTTAACTTCCCTTCCAGAGTACCAAAACCTGGCAGTCAACAAGCTAACCATTTTGTCGCCGGCAATCGAATTTGCAGTTGCCATGACCGATGGGAAGCGGACCCTTCCAGTGAAACAGTTTGCTGAATACACCAAACGGCTCATTCCCCTGCCGGCGGGCATAACCTACGGCCCAAACACCACGGCGGTGTCCCTGGGGCAGGGAGGAAGACTTTTGCATCAGCCCACCAAAATAATCACCACAGCTGAGAGAAGTTTTGCGGAAATCCTCAGCAGACAAAATGAAACTTTTGTTATAGTATCTAAAGACGCGACCTTTCCCGATCTGGGCAGCTATGAGTGGGCCAAAGAAACGGTGGAATCCATGGCCTCCCGGATGATTATCAACGGCGTCACTGTAGGGCAAAAGACGGTATTCAATCCCGTCAATAAGGCTGCCAGGGCAGAATTTGTCACCATGCTCATGCGGGGTATGGGCACCTATTCTGACCAAAAAGTATCATTTAAAGATGTCAGCGAGCAAAATAGCAGTTGGTCTTATGACTACATTTCAGCCGCAGTGGAGGCGGGAATAATTCATGGCTATCCGGATCAGACTTTTAAGACTAACCAGAGCATTTCCCGGGAAGAGGCTATGTCTATGCTGTCTTAGGCAATAAAAGTGGCCGGAGTAAAGTCGAAAGTTGATAAGTCGGAAGTTGACAAAATTCTGGCCGGTTATAAAGACAGCACAAAAATTTCAGCTTGGCCCAGAGAACAGGCAGCCTTATGTGTGAAAGAAAAGATTTTTGTTGGCAATGACGGGCAACTGAGGCCACAAGAACAAATCAATCGTGCTGAAATAGCCACCATTATTGCCCGGTTATTGGTGCAGTCCAAGCTAGTATCATGAGAAATAAAGGTGTGGAGGGTGAAATGATAAAAGTCAATGAAGAAAAATGCACAAAGTGTGGGATGTGCTGTGAAATTTGCCCTTCGGGAATTTTGAGGAACGGAAAGAACGGGCCTCAAATGTTATTGCCCCCAGCGTGTATTGCCTGTGGTCACTGTGTTGCGATTTGTCCTCACCAGGCCATAGACAATGAGAATACCCCCATGCTCAAACAGGTTAATATAGAAAAATTTCCCGTTCTTGATGCTCATACTGCAGTAAGTTTTCTCCGCTCTCGGCGATCAATCCGCAGCTACACAAAAGAGAAAGTAAGTAAGGAAACCTTGCTGGAGCTCCTTAATATTGCGCGTTTCGCACCTACTGGGGGTAATTCTCAAGGCGTATCCTTCATTGTTTACGAAACTCCCGAATTGCTGCAGAGAATTATTCAAGTCACAGTGGATTGGCTGGAAGTAGTGTCACAGAAAGTTCCAGAGTTGGCTAACTATAAAGGGGTTGTCAGCATTTACCGCAAAACCGGTAAAGATGTAATCTTACGTGGTGCTCCTCAATTGATAGTAGCAACTGCGCCGGGAAATCAAGCCAATGGCCGGGATAATGGCCACTTCTCTCTGTCCTACATGGAACTCTACGCCACGGCAATGGGGCTTGGGACCTGTTGGGCCGGGTTTTTAGAAGGTTGCGCTCAGGCTAAATATCAGCCTTTAATCGAAATATTGAACATTCCGGAAGACAGAAAGGTTGCCGGGGCAGTTATGGTTGGTTATCCTAAGTATACTTTCCAGCGGCTGGTAGACAAAAACCCTCTAAGTGTAACCTGGCAGTAAACGCAACACGTAAAAATACCCTTTGACCAATTCCGTCAAGGGGTATTTTTTTGCTTTTGTTCTTATCTCCACCAAATGGAGGTAGGGAACTCAGCAGCACCAACAATAACAGTTTCCCCGATTTTGGGGGTAACAATGTCAAGATTCCGTGCTTTTGCCGCTTTGGTTACCCGTTCAATGGGTTCTGTCCAATCATGAAACGACAAGGTAAAAGCCCCCCAATGGATGGGAAGCAATATGCTGCCCTGTACATCTAGATGGGCTTGCACCGTTTCTTCGGGCATCATATGAATAGCTGACCAGCGCTCATCATATTGACCGCACTCCATTAAAGTCAAATCAAATGGTCCGTACTTTGCTCCAATTTCTGCAAAGTGCGGGCCATAGCCGCTATCGCCACTAAAATAGATCTTTGCTTGTTGGCCTCCAATTACCCAGGAACACCATAATGTTGAGTCCCGATCGAATAAACCTCTGCCGGAAAAATGCCTTGCCGGAGCACAAGCCAGGGTGAGTCCATCAAATTCAAATTCGTTCCACCAGTCCAGCTCTAGTATCTTCTCTGCATCGATACCCCAGCTTGCTAAACGGCTCCCAACGCCAAGGGGCACAAAGAACCTGCTGGTCTTGTCTTTAAGCAGCTTTATCGCATTAGAATCTAAATGGTCATAATGGTCGTGGGATATAATTACAGCATCGAGGGGTGGAAGCTTTTCCAGTTCAATGGGTAATGTTTCGCTATAGCGCTTAGGTCCAAACAGAGGAAAGGGAGACGGAGCCTTGGCAAACATCGGGTCTAAAAGTAATCGTTTTCCCTCTATCTCCAACAATAAGGTAGAATGACCAAACCAGGTTATTCTGGTTTGTGTATTGTCTGGCGTTAGGAGCGTTAGGAAAGTATCCAAAGGCTCCACTGGAATCGACTTATCTGGTCTTACTTGCGGATTACCTTTAATAAAGTCTCTCAAGATAGTAACCATGGTCTTTAAGCTAGTGTCCATTGATGTAGGAATCTGATTGGTGAATTTTTTTTGATTGGCAAGTTTACTCTTGACCGCTCTCATATTTATTGTCTCGCCTCTCCCTGTTTATGTAGAACTAAAACCTTAATTACTTCGGCAACAAGTTTTTCATTTACCTTGCAGATTAAAAATTTCCCCCTTTTTTCAGTGGAGATTAGATCTGCGTTCACCAATTCTTTGATATGATGGGAAATTGTTGGAGCACCAATATTTAAACAATCGATGATATCTGTAACAAGACATTCCCCGCCAGTTTCAAAACTAGCCTCGTGGGCCTCGGCAATTTTTAAATATAACTCCAATCTATTTGGATTAGAAAGAGCTTTAAATATCTTGACCATTATTTTTGTATCCATTTTTCCACACCTCCTTAATGGTTTTACATTTCGATAAGCGTCGGCTATGCAAAAAGCAAAACTATCCATTGGTGATCAAATAAATTATATGAAGGACACCAATGGTATTAAATTCAATATTGTTGATGAAGAAAAAGCTAAGGCTTTTTTAGTGAATAATAACTACTATTTTAAGTTAAAATCTTATGCTAAGAATTATGATAAGTATGTTACAGGAGCAAATTCAGGGAAATATATCAATCTAGAATTTGTATATCTTCAAGAGCTATCCACTATTGATATGTACCTTAGGAAATTCATTATCAAGATGACCCTTGATATAGAGCATTTTTTAAAGACACAGTTGCTTCGTGATTTCGTAGACAATGATAAAGAAGATGGATATGCTTTTGTAAAAGAATTTTTGCAAGAATATCATATTGTGGAAAGAAACATTAATGACAAAAGCAAACATTCCATCTGTAGTGATTTGGTATTAAAGTATAAAGTTAATTTTGCGATTTGGAACATCGTAGAAGTTTTATCTTTTGGAGACTTTATTAAGCTTTATGAAATGTATTACAAAAAATATAAAACTGCGGGTAGTATTAATAATTACTTATGGTCGGTAAAGTTTTTGCGAAATGCTGCCGCACATAATAATTGCTTAATCAATAGTCTCAAGAAACCATATAGTAACAGGATTAAATTAAACAAAGAAAATAATACATTTGTTTCAAAAATACCCGGAATAACTGCGGCAATTAGAAAAAAGAAAATGGCTAATCCAATTGTCCATGATTTCCAAAGAACCGCAGAAAATATCTAAAAAGTATGGGATTATCGCTGACTGCAGCGGGAATCCCATACTTTTTACTTCAAAAAGTAAATCAAATTATTTTATACTATTATAGAGCCTGTTCAAAAAGTCCAAAATATCGATGAAAATCCCTATATTTTACTTTTATTGTCTTGAAATGTTAATTAGCTGTTGGTACTTGGGGAGACTCACCTGGGGCGGGGATAGGCACCTGCTGATTAGAGACCTTGGCATTTAAGAACTGTAAAGGTTGTCTCGCTACCGGGAGAACTAAATCCTGCTGCGCATCCACATGAATGATAGTTTTGTTAACTCTAAGTAAATCTAACGTTCCTCCGGCAATGTTCATACCATTGCTTAATTTCTCTGGATCCCCGATGGCAGTAAACTTTAAAGGATAACCTAGGGGTTGCTCCGAGATTAGGATTTTGACAGAGTTGTTAATAACTCCTTCAGTTACCGGTGTGTAACTAGTAATGCGAATACCGTTTACTGCTACTGCCTCAGCACCCACATTCCATAGTTCATTGACTATGTTGATTAATTCATCAGTCACAATAGGGGTACTGGGGGGAATGGTGATAATTATCCCCGGACCATTTAGGGCAGCGGACCCGGAGGCACCATTTAACTTCTCTAGCTCTTCCTGCATGGATTCGATTACATCAGTGCGTTCCAAGGAGGCAGAATCCAGGGATTTTACTTTAACCTGCAAATCCCACAGCTCTTTTTGCAGAGTATATTTCTTTTCGGAAAGGTTCTTTAAGGTTACCGCTAAATCCTTTTGGGTCTGGGCTGGAAGGGTTTTAAGCACCTCCTGGGTGGTACGAAATTGAATGGACATGAGAATACCCAGAGTTAATAAGGTGACGGTTAGGGATAGTTGTACTCGATTAAACCTTGGCACTCTGTTAAACATTATCACTAGTCCTTTCGATTAGGCGGATTTGTCCTGATGGAGACCAAAATAGGTATCCATTAAAGTACGGCGGATTACCGCCAGGTTGTTAAACAGCCTTACCCCAAATACAAAAATGGCCACATAATGCAGGTCAATACCCATGCGGTCTCCGATGTAGGTTAAGCTGGCTGCGAGTAAGGAATTGACAAAAAAACCACTCATCATTACCGTACTGTCAAATTTACTTTTTAACATCGTCCTTATCCCGCCAAACACCGAATCCAAGGCGGCCAACACTGCTATACCTAGATAAGCAGCATATTGAACTGGGATGGGTACGGTAAAAGCCTGCCCGATAAATACACCTACCAGCAGACCGGTTAGGGGCAACCACATTGCTAACTCCTCCAATACTATGCTCAATCTCAATCCCAATACTAAGCCCAATACTAAGCCCAATACTAAGCCAAATCAAAAGGCTAGCGAATAATTTTGCCGAGGCTAAGATTAAAGCCTCCTTTATAAGCAGGTATTATTACCTTTTCCATTTTGGTATAAGCGATAGGATACTCTAGAAACTTAAGGGTGGAATAGGAGGCACCTTGCTTAAGGGCTGCTTCCAATTCCTCCGGATCGCCAATAGCAGTGAGCACATAAGGTGCCCCCAGCCGGGTACCGTTAGAATAAACGATATAGCCACCACATTTTATGTCACTAGGAGTGGTTAGGCGCTCACCGTTGATGGCAATTGCTTCCGCTCCGCCGATTTTAAGGTCATTAACCAGTTTGATCAAATCCGAGTCATGGACTAAATAATCCCAATAATTAATAGCCCCCCCGGATTTTCTAGCTTGCTCCAAGGCGATATTCCGGTCATTCAGAGTTAAAGTCAGACCTGAGCCTTCTAAAGTAGTTAGACCGGAAATCAGCTTGGCTTTATCTAGTTGAATTTGCAAGCCTTCCAGGCTATTATCAGCAGCCTGCACCTTTTGCTTATCGTCCAATTGTATCCGCAGCTTAAGGATTTCCGCCTCCAAAGTGGTGTTTTCTTTTTCTATCTTTTCCACCATATCCGCCAGCACTGCCGAGGTTTGACTAGGTCCGGAACGTAAGGCCGACTGGGCCTTAAAATTAAAAGAGATAAAAAATCCGGTAATGATGCATATTAAGGTAACAGATATTTGCCAACGTGCCAGCTTCACGGATGTTTCCTCCCTAGTTTAACCACTTTCGGGAAAGACTTCCCGAAATAGATATTGATTTATTCTGCTTTATTATTGAAATTCCTGCCGACGAGTAACATTACCTGTAAATTCTTTCGCAGGTTAAAAGGTTTTTATACAATAATTGTCGAACCAAATTCTTTGAGGTGAGCCAAGTGACATTTCCTGTTTCCTTTTCATTTATCACTTTAATTGGCATAGTGGATATAATATTGGTGGCCTTTGTTCTTTACAAGCTAATGATGCTGATTAAGGGAACTAGGGCGGTCCAACTGCTTAAAGGCTTGGCTGTGTTGTTGATGGCGACTACCATCAGTAGATGGGCAGGCTTCTACACCATTAACTGGATGCTGGAAAAGACTATGACTATGGTTTTTGTAGCCTTGCCAGTAGTATTCCAACCGGAACTCAGACGAGCACTGGAACAACTTGGACGGGGTAAATTTTTTGTGCGCCCGGTGACTATTTTGGGAGCAGAGGCTACCAGCAGATTGATTGGGGAAATTGTGCGCACAGTTCAGGTTTTAACCAAAAATAAAATTGGGGCTTTGATTATTTTAGAACGGGAAACCGGGATAAATGATTATATGGAGACCGGAACTAAGCTCGATGGGATTGTTTCAGCAGAGTTGCTGATTAATATTTTTATTCCCAAAAGCCCACTCCATGATGGAGCTGTAATCATTAGGGGTGATAGGGTGGCTGCGGCCGGCTGTTTTTTGCCCCTTTCGGAAAACCCGGATTTAAACCGGGAGATTGGAACCCGGCATCGGGCAGCAATAGGCATTACCGAGCTTTCAGATGCGGTAGGCATTATCGTTTCTGAGGAGACAGGGATTATTTCTTTTGCCATGGAAGGCACCCTGACCCGCTACCTAGATGAGAAAACGCTAAAGGAAATGCTCAATAATCTCCTTCAGCCGGAAAATTCGCCGGGAAGCGGCCTATGGCAATGGAGGGGTAACAAATGAAGGAAATATTCAAGCGGAATATGGGTGTCAAACTGTTAGCTCTTTTTTCGGCTTTTGTTTTGTGGTTGTATGTGGCTTACCAAAACCCCTCCTCGGATCAAGTTATCCCGCAGGTAGCCTTAGAGTATCAAGGTTTACCGAAGGATGTGGCTGTAGTTGAAATACCTAAAACCATTTCCCTGCGCCTCCAAGGGCCCCGCAATCAGGATAACAATATAACCTATAAGGCTGTGCGGGCTTATATTGACTTAAAGGATGCCCGGGTAGGTAATAATATTCTTAATGTGCAAGTAACTATACCAGCTGGATATAGGATAATTAGTATTAATCCGGAGCGGGCTAACGTAGAATTAGACGTAATTAAAGAAAAACAAGTTCCCTTACAGGCGGAGTTTTCGGGGAACCTTAAACCAGGTTATATCCATTTAGGTGCAGTACTAAAACCGGACCAAGTGTTAGTTCAAGGACCCCAGACGCTATTGGCAAAGGTGGAGCATGCCTATGTGGCAGCCGATCTGACTGATGCCGATAAGCATTTTAGCCATACCCTCCCCCTGCGGCTAATGGACGCAAATGGCAACAATATTACTGAAAAGAGCTTGCAGGTTACTCCCGAAGGGGTGGAGGTCTTTATTCCGGTAATTAGGAAGCTGCCCACCAAGGTGGTGGAGGTTAAACCCCGGCTCACTGGTAAAACAGCACTGGGGTACCGAGTGGCCAAAGTAATTTATAATCCGGATGTGGTGACAATTTCCGGTCCGGAGGATATCTTAAACCAGACCGGTTATTTGGAAACGGAACAAATAAATATTGACGGAGCTAAACAAGATATAGTTAAGGAGGTTCGTCTCCTAGGGCAAAAGGGTATCACCTGGACTGGTAAAAACAAAATCAGTATGGTAGTGCAAATTGAAGCCCTCCCGCTGCCCGCTAGTAGTCAAGAGGTTAAAGTGGAACTAAAAAATATACCTAAAGGCAAAACGGCCAGCGTGTTCCCTGGTAAAATTAAGGTAGTGTGGTCCCAAAAGGGAGAGAAGCCTTTGCCTAGCATGGTCACAGTTTGGGTGGATTTAACCGGACTACCCTCCGGCAGCCACGAATTACCGGTCCAGGTGCTAGTTCCTCAGGGGGCTAAGCTGGAACGAGTAGATCCGGTAACAGTGCAGGTGGAGATTCAGGAGTAACGTGGGGTGATGGTTTGACCATTAGGGTAACCGGTATTAAGCTGGCGTTGGATAAGGACATAGATGAACTCCCGCTGCTAGCAGCCAGAAAATTAGGCACACCAACCGAAAGCATCAGTGCCTGGCAGCTTGTTCGCCGTTCAGTTGATGCCCGGCACAAGGACCAGGTGCGTTTTGTTTATTCAGTAGATGTTACGCTCAAACGTGGTGAGGAGAAATTACTCGCTAGACACCAAAATAACCCAGAGATAATTCCCGCCAGAGGGGAAGAGGCAGCACCGTATTTACCAACGGGCGGAGGCTTGGATTTTCGACCGGTAGTGGTGGGAGCGGGTCCTGCTGGGATATTCGCAGCTTTGACTCTGGCCTGGCAAGGTTATCGGCCAATTATCTTGGAACAGGGGCAGGATGTAGCTACTAGAGCACAAGCTGTGCAGCATTTCTGGTCTACTGGGGAACTGGACACCTACTCCAATGTCCAGTTTGGCGAAGGGGGAGCAGGTACCTTTTCCGACGGCAAGCTGACTACCCGCATTAGTGACCGGAGAATTAATCTGGTCTTGCAAGCGATGGTAGACGCCGGGGCGCCGGAGGAAATCCGCTATCTCCAAAAGCCCCATGTAGGTACGGACAAGCTCAAGACTGTGGTAGTTAATTTGCGCCAAATGCTGCTGAAGGCTGGCGGGGAAGTGCGCTTTGGGGCCCGGGTAAGCCAAATTCTGCTGGAGCAGGGTCAAGTAACCGGGGTAGAGGTAAGGGGGGCAGAAACCCCCAGCTCAGAAGTAATTCCCGGCTCAGAAGTAATTTCTTACAAAGCAAATTCTAACCCAGAAGTAATCCCTACCCAAGTGGTAATCCTAGCTCCCGGCCATAGCTCCCGATCTACCTACCGCATGCTTGCCGACCAAGGTGTGGCCATGGAGGCTAAAGCTTTAGCCATGGGAGTGCGTATCGAACACCCTCAGGAGCTAATCGACCAAGCCCAATACGGCAAATTCGCTGGACATCCCAAGCTGGGAGCTGCGGAATATCAGCTTACATATCAGGATAAAGCTGCTGACCGATCCGCCTATACCTTTTGCATGTGTCCAGGAGGAGTGGTGGTAGGGGCTGCTTCCGGTGAAGCTCAAGTGGTCACCAACGGGATGAGCGATTATGCCCGGGACAGTGGGTTTGCCAACAGCGCCCTGGTAGTTTCTGTCCGTCCTGATGACTATGCAGGAAACCATCCTTTGGCGGGAGTGGAGTTTCTGGAGCAGTGGGAGCGAGCTGCCTATCAGCTGGGCGGCAGTGATTTTTCAGCCCCCGCAATGACGGTGGAGGATTTTCTAGCCGGCCGGACTACTTCCCAGTTGCCGGAGGGAATGGGCACTTACCGCCCTGGAATTAACCCTGCAGATTTATCCCGATGCTTGCCACATTATGTTGCGGAAACGCTGGAAAAAGCTATAATAGATATGGGGAGAAAATTAACAGCATTTAACTCTCCTGGGGCGCTGCTCACCGGGGTGGAAACTAGAACCTCAGCGCCGGTACGAATCTTACGGGGCCAAGACTTTCAGGCTGAGGGGATTACAGGCCTATATCCCGCTGGGGAAGGGGCTGGCTATGCCGGTGGAATAATGAGCGCTGCCGTAGACGGAATTAGAGCGGCAGAGGCAGTAATCCGGAATTTAAGTGGCTCTGCCCATCGATGAAAGGGGTAGCAAAGTGGGAGAACTTTTTGGAACTGATGGAGTACGGGGTGTGGCTAATGAGGAACTTACCCCCGAATTAGCATATAAAATAGGTCGGGCCGGTGCTTATGTGCTAGCCAAAGACCAACCCGCAGCGAAAATTGTTATTGGTAAAGATACCCGGGTGTCCGGAGATATGTTAGAAGCTGCCTTAATCGCCGGGATCACTTCCGTAGGTGTGGATGTGCTCAAAGTAGGGGTTATCCCTACCCCGGCTATTGCCCTGCTGACCAGACAGTTAGGCGCTCAGGCCGGAGTGGTAATTTCCGCCTCCCATAACCCGGTGGCGGATAACGGCATTAAATTTTTTGCCGGAACGGGCTATAAGCTGCCTGATGAAGTGGAAAGTGCAATTGAAAAATATATTCTGGCCAAAGTAGACGACCTCCCTAGGCCTACTGGTGCTGGAATCGGCCGGGTTAAAGAAATCCTGGATGCCCAGGATCGCTATGTGGATTTTCTGAAAGATACCGTCAATGTTAAATTCAGCGGTATTAAGGTGGTAGTAGACTGTGCCCAGGGAGCAGCCTATCATGTAGCCCCCCAGGTTTTAAGGGAGTTAGGGGCAGAGGTCATTGCCATCAATCACCAACCTGATGGGACGAATATTAACGAAGCTTGTGGTTCCACACACCCGGAAACACTGCAGCAAAAAGTAGTCCAATGGGGAGCTCATCTGGGTATTGCCCATGATGGGGATGCTGACCGGGTCATTGCGGTGGATAGTAAAGGTAACTTAGTGGACGGGGACTTCATCATGTTGATTTGCGCCCTCCACCTGCATAGTAAAGGACAACTAACTAATAATGCTGTGGTGCTCACTGTAATGAGCAACCTGGGACTGCATCTGGCTCTAAAAAAGGCGGGTATCAACATCCTGGAGACTAAGGTGGGAGACCGCTATGTCATGGAGAAGCTGTTAAAGACCGGGGCCACCTTTGGGGGAGAACAGTCCGGGCATATTATCTTCTTGAACCATAATACCACCGGGGATGGTTTGCTAACCGCCCTCCAGCTAATTGCCGTGGTTAAGGAAACTGGCCAATCGTTAGATCAATTAGCCGCCCAGATGCAAAGACTTCCCCAGGTGCTGATTAACCTGCGGATTAAAAATAAAAACACGGTGATGGAGCACCCCCGGTTAAAGGAAGCAATAGCTGAAGCCGAGGCTAAATTAGCCGGACAGGGTCGGGTGTTAGTCCGTCCCTCAGGCACTGAGCCTCTCGTGCGCATAATGGCCGAAGGCCCGGATAAGGATGAATTAGAGCAAATAGTTAGTGGGATGGTCAAAGTGGTAGAAGCTTTAGAGTAGCGGAGTAAGCTAGTGGTAATTTGTACTAAACAAAGGTACGGATACTGCGACAATATAGCACCAATGTGAGCATCGCGTTAAACAGAGTTAATTTTAATAGGGGGTAAAAGCGAAACATGTGCGGAATAGTTGGATATATTGGAGCCCAAAAAGTGGTGCCTATCCTGCTGGAAGGCCTGGAAAAATTAGAATACCGAGGCTACGATTCAGCCGGGATTGCCGTTATTGATAAGGGACAGATTGAAGTTAGGAAGTGTGTGGGCAAGCTAAATATGCTCCGCAGCACCTTATACGGAGCTGCTCCGGAAGGCCATATCGGCATTGGACATACTCGCTGGGCCACTCATGGCCGGCCTTCGGATGCCAATTCCCATCCCCACACTGATTGCAAAGGTAACTTTGTGGTGGTGCATAACGGGATAATCGAAAATCACCATAAGCTGCGGGAAGAATTACAGGCCAAAGGCCATATCTTCAAGTCGGAAACGGACACCGAAGTGCTGCCCCACCTGGTGGAGGAGTTTTTCCAGGGGGATTTGGAAGCAGCCGTCCTGCAAACCATCAATAAAGTAGAAGGCTCCTATGCCATGGTAGTACTGTCCAGACAAGAACCGGAAAAGCTGGTAGCTGCCCGGAAGGATAATCCCTTAATTATCGGGGTGGGGGAAGGGGAAAACTTCTTCGCCAGTGACATCCCGGCAATCCTTAATTATACCAGGCGGATAATTATTTTAGAGGACGGGGAAATAGCCGTCATTAAAAGAGATGAAATCAAAGTTACTGATGCCGAGGGTAACTGTGTAAATAAGGAAGTCCAAGTAATCAAGTGGGATGCAGTGGCTGCCGAAAAGGCTGGCTATGACCACTATATGCTGAAGGAAATAAATGAGCAGCCCAGAGCCTTAAGGGACACCTTATCCGCGCGTTTCAATGAGGAAGGTTCCCAAGTTATTCTGGAGGAAATTGAACTAACTTCGGAAGAAATAGCCAACATTCGCCAGGTTTATATTGTAGCCTGCGGCACAGCTTACCATGCTGGAATGGTGGGTAAATATGTGATTGAAGAGCTGGCCCGAATCCCAGTCCAAGTGGATATTGCTTCCGAGTTTCGTTACCGTAATCCCATTGTCGATGAGCACACCCTAGTTATTGTAGTCAGCCAATCCGGGGAAACTGCCGATACCTTAGCCGGCCTCCGGGAAGCCAAAAGACGGGGAGCCAAGGTAATTGGGGTAACCAATGTGCTCAGCAGCTCCGTAGCCCGGGAAGCCCATCATACAATCTATACCTGGGCCGGGCCGGAAATCGCCGTAGCTTCCACCAAGGCCTATACCACTCAGTTAATATGTATGTACCTCATTGCCATCTTTCTGGGTCAGGGTAAGGGTTTGGTCAATGACGAACAGGCCAAAGAGCTGATTGCTGCCATGAAGGAACTACCGGCCAAGGCTCAGGAAATCCTGGATCAGGCCAGTAAGGTTAAGGAATTTGTGGATGAGTACGCCAAGTGCGAGGATGTTTTCTTCCTAGGCCGGGGCGTGGACTATGCAGTTGCTCTGGAAGGGTCCTTGAAGCTAAAGGAAATCTCCTACATTCATGCTGAAGCCTATGCTGCGGGGGAGTTGAAACACGGGACGCTGGCCCTGATTGTTAAAGGTATTCTGGTGTTGGCTCTAGCTACTCAAGATAATCTTTTTGACAAAATGGTCAGTAATATCGCCGAAGTTAAGGCTAGAGATGCCTCCGTGCTGGGGGTTGCTTTCCGGGGCAATACTGAACTTGCTAAGTCGGTAGACCATATGCTGTATATTCCGGAGACCCATCGGCTGTTGTCGTCGGTGCTGACGGTTATTCCGCTGCAACTGCTGGCCTATTATGTGGCAGTGGCCAGAGGCTGTGACGTGGATAAGCCGAGGAATTTGGCGAAAAGCGTGACGGTGGAATAGGGCTAAGCGGGAATAAAACGGGGATTATGTGCAGATAATTTATAGCGGAGGGGAATGGGTTTATAGAAACCGTCTCCGGGGTCTCTTGATTCGTTTGCTGTTTCTGTGCAAATAAGGTTTAACCTTATCGCAGATACTCCAGGTGTTCGAAATTAGAGAAACCAGAACACCAAGCGTGGTTAATAACTTGATTGCTTGGTCGGAATCTAGTTCCATTCTATCAACTCCTTTTTGGATTGATATTGGAACCACCCTTCCCCTCCATAATCATAATAGCAAACAGATGTTCTGCAGTCAACCAAAATCTTCCATCGGATTTATGTATATGAAAGTAAGCCCTGTGCTTCGTCGAAGTATCGACTTAGCAGAAGGGCTTTTTTGCGTCCTATAAAGTTATTGGAGATTGGTGTAAAATATTTTTCTTGCCAGAATCAGAGCGATTTGTTTAAAAATATGCTTCCCGGGAGTTAATCCAAAGCTTATTTTTTTGCAGAGAAAATTATTGCAGGAAAATAAAACCATAATGTCGAAAAACAGGAATATTGTTTAATTTATGGGCGTTATCTATTAATTCCTTATATTTCAATCAAATTAATGCAAAGTAATTTTAAATAACGTTCAATTATGTGAGGTAGCTAATGTCTATTAATGCGAACCTAATACGAAGTTCTAGATGCTTTCGGTTATAGCAATAATGGGAAGTTGGTGTTGACGTGGCTAAAAAGAAAAACTCACAGAAAAAGAAAATTAAGAAACAAGTTTCCCCTAAGACAACAATTCAAGAGCTGGAAGACTCTCGTGATGGTGGGCAAATTGCGCTAAGAGGATTTACATATCAGTTTCTATATTCTTGTTATCTAATTCTATCAGAGATAGATGAAGATGCTGTTTTCAATCTGGAGGGTATAGAAGATATCGACCAAATAGAATATAAAAATGCAGCCCAGAACATTACCCATATACAGTTAAAGTATTCTACTGAAAAACAGGATGCAAGCTTTTTGAAGGATGTTCTGAAGAATTTTATTGAAGCCTACTTGCTGGATAATACTCGTAATTTTAAAATGATTTATGATTTTTCCGTGGCCAAAGGAAATTTAAGCAGGCTATTTTCTTATAGTTTGGATAATTCGGCAACTTTATATTGGAATGGGGTTATTGAGCAAATTAAAGTTGAAAACCCCCACTGGAATTGGACTGGCTTCGCAGTACAAGATTTTTTCGCTAAACTTTCCTTTGAGAAGAGAGAGAAAAACAATCTAGCTAATGAAATAGAAATCGAGTTAATAAAAGCTTATGACATTACAACAGATAATATTTCTATTTTTGCTAACAGCATCAAAATATTATGCCTTGAAAAAATGGAACAAAGAGCTAGCATAGACAAGCGTGAACTCGATAGTCTAATTCAAACTGTTAAAGATGATATTAGTAAAGGACCTCAGAACCCAGCACATAGTTGGATAAAAAGGCTTGATTTCCATATGGCGCAAGTTGATTCAGATTTAAGCTATTATGAAGGGAAAAAAGCTACCCCTCAGGATATCGTCCGGCAGTTGCCCGTAAGGCGTATGCAATTGGAACGTGATATCAAAGATGCAATCCAAATGAATCGTGTCACGGTCATTAAAGCTCCTAGCGGACAGGGCAAAACGACATTAGCGCTTCAAGTTTCTCTTGGCTTACAAAACGAATATATTATATATCAGCTTTTATGGTGCAATGATTTTAAAGAACTGGGCTACATAGTACAATTCTTCAAGTCAAGAGTAAGGCTAGGCGAAAAACCGCTTATTCTTATTGACAATTTGGATTCGCAATTAAGTGAGTGGAATAGACTGGCTCAGCTTTTGCAAGAAGAGGTATCCTATCACTACAAACTCCTTATTACAACGAGAGAAGACGATTGGTACAGTTATGGCGGTGATTTGAGCAATGTGAGAGCCGTACAAACAATCAAACTGGCTCTGAAAGAAATAGAAGCACAAGAGATTTTCGAGGTGCTTAAAAAAGCTAATAAGCTTCATCCGTCTATATCAGACTGGCATAAAGCTTGGGCAAAAGTAGCTTACAACGCATTTTGAGCATGCATAAAGTGGAAATTAATATTTATTAATCGGTAGGCTAACTAAAAAATAGCTGGCTTTCCAAGCTCCGATCTGATACGATAAGCTCAGCACTTATTTGGCTGGGGGTATT
>JBAQLS010000046.1:0-215411 GCA_049302075.1 Carboxydocellales bacterium
TTCTGATACTCGTCAATATGTCATCTCCTGATTCCTCAGGATAGATATCTCTCTTAGTTTACTACACTTCTGCAATAGTAACTTCCGCATGACCCTTAAAAACGGAACTTACCTTTTCATTTAACAAAAACGAAAGAAACCCTTGCGTGGCAAGGGTTAAAAATACCAAAATTTATATACTTTACCTAAAGCAAGGAGGATTTGGTAAAATAGTGTTGTATATATCTTAATAAACAAGAAATCATATTTAATTATTTGAATTTCATTTATAATTCACGAGGAAAAGGGCAATAATAAATGGAACTTGACTTTATCGGGCATCATGGTACAGATAGTGCTACAGCCAAAACCATCGTTCAATCGAACTATTTCACTTTTTCGCATGGAGAAGATGAATGGCTAGGTTATGGAATTTATTTTTTTAATAGAAGCCCATTTTATGCTCAATGGTGGGCAAAAGACTATAAAAAATATGATCCATACTCTATCATAGAAGTAGAAATAAAAGTTCATAAAGATAATATACTGGATCTCACGTTACCTGAAGGATTAGATGTTCTTGAGAAATGCTATTCTAAATTAGCTGCGCGAAAAAGAAGTGCTAAGTCCTTTGCATCGACCGTAATAAATGATAAAATAGTTATTAACTATATTTATAATAATGTTGTCAAATTTGACTTGGCTATAGGTATTTTCAAACATACTAGCATAAAATATACAACCCTACAAACATACCGCTCTAGGTTAGAACCTTATCAAATCCAGCTCTGTGTTAGAAACTTAGATTCTATTAAGAAAATCCGAAAATTACCTTAACCGATAAACTATAGTAAATAGAGGTGAAAGAAATGAATTACGATGAAATCGCCAAAAGACTAGAAGAACATTTAAATAGTATTTCTGATGAACAATTCGAGAAAGAACTAATTGATGCAGGAGCTACTATTGGTTCCTCTTCCCGAGTTGGTGATGAGATTTTTTTGCATTTTAAGAGTGCTAACCCAATCATTCCCTGGGGAGTCTCAATTTACTCGACAACTAAGCAGCATGTCGTAGTAGTGAACAAGGAGGTTGCTTAGTTGGACAACCCGATACAATCAATAAAAGAAGAAAACCATAGTATCCTTGTGTTTAAAGACTATAAGATTACTAAAATGAATTTTTACCTTAATCCAGACTTTGAATTTAAGGGACCTATAGATGTTAGTTTTGATTTAGACAAAAAAATCAACCGTTTGGATAGTAAACAGGCAACTGTTACTATTGATTGTAAAGTTTTTAATGATGCCGATGTGAAAAATTTACCTTTCACTTTAGAGATTTCTATAGCCGGAATCTTTGGGGTCGAAGCAGATACTAGCGAAGATGACCTTATGAAAATGTGTGAAATTAATGGCACCGCAGTTTTATTCCCTTTTTTACGCGCAGCTATATCCACTATAACCATTGCAGCAAATCAACCATCATTAGTATTACCTCTTCTAAATATTAATACTCTGTAATTAAATCCAAAAAAGAGCCTTAGAAAGGCTCTTTTTGTATTACATCTCATATTCCCGAAAACTTAGGTCGAAAACTCAAAGCATATTATAAATGTTTAATTATAGGAGAAAGCACTGATCAAAGCTATGACCCGTTCCAAGCAAAGATTGATTCGGGTATCCCCATCGAATAATTTTTGCCTGGCTGTCGTTTGTGGCTTGAAACGCCTTACTGTACGTCCGTCAACAACTAATATTGATACAGAGTGTTGTAGAATATCCGCAAAATCATTGATTGCGTGGGCTGTTTTTTGATCTTTTGCCCGGTTCCTACTATGGTTTAGCCACAATTAGTTTGACCAAACTCCCAAATATCTTTTCCTCCGCAAGCACCGTCAAGCCCGCTAGCCTGATATTCTCCATTGTGCGGCGGTTGATATTCGCTCCCATTAGCTTAACTACCACAGGATTAACGGCATCCATCAGAGGGCCAATTATCGGCTTGTCCACCCGCATATGTTCCAGCAGCAAAACCCGCCCATCAGGCTTACATACCCGTTTAATTTCCTGCAGTCCTAAGATGGCATCCGGTACTGAGCAAAATACACAGGTGGCTACTACCGTGTCAAAAGTATTGTCAGGAAATGTCATGGCCTGGGCATCCATTTCCAGGAGAGTAACTTTAGGTTTACCTTTTGCTTTACCTTTTGCTTTACCTTTTGCTTGAGCTTCCGCCAGCTTCTTTCTGGCCCGGGCTAACATATTAGGGCTGAAATCAATCGATGTCACTGTACAATCCGGGGGATAGAAGCGTAGGTTTTTGCCCGTTCCCACTCCCACCTCTAAAACCTGGCCTTTAACCTGATCAAATAGTTTACGCCTGGTCTTATCTGAGGCCATAGCCTGCATGGGCGCGGACATAAATTCCATTACGTCAAAAAGATAGGCTGTCCGATTATACCTTTTTTTAATTAGCTCGTTAAGCTTTTCATCCATAGCTTTATCCCCTCCGATTAGCCTTATTTATTCCCTGATTTTTAAGCCTACTTCTCAAGGTACTCCGGTAAGTCCACCCCAAAATGCTTTAAGATGAAGGGTACAAAATCCAAAATTCTGGGATGCTCCAGCTTTTGCTCTGTACCTGTGATAATTAGCGGCACACAGGAATCTTCCCAGTGTAAAGACCCGTGGCTGCCTGTTCCGGGATGAGTAGGCGCACCTTCTCCGCCAAATTCATAGCCTAACTTGGCAGTACAAACCACATCTCCCGCCTGGGCACATTCTAACAGGGAGCTAATCCGGTTAAAAGAGTCGGGGTAAGCTGCGAAAGTTAACTCACCGTCCTGTTCAGTATACCCGTCCACCACCGTTAAATCCCCTTCCCAACTCCAGCTCTGTCCGTACTCGTCTACCCTCGTTCCTCCTTTGCTAAAAGACAATCTAGACTCGCCCTTACTTACTACGTACTGAGCAACTCCGTGGTGTATTTCCTTCCACATAATCTGATCAATGCGCTCATCTTCCTGTAAAAGTTGGATGATCCGATGTTTGATGGCCGCTTTACGGTGTTCCCTCCAGCGGAGGACATAGATGTGGCACATCCGCTCATTAGGACAAATGGCAATATCCTTTTGAATTGACAACTTACCTAGCTTAGCTTGCTTAAATTCCTCCAGCCTAAACCTCAAGTCGATAATACTACCTTCAGTACTATTAATCAGACTTTGGGAGTGATCACCAGATACCATAAAGATACATTCCTCTATGGCTTGCTCCCAGGTACCGTATGAGCTTAGTATCCGTTCAATTTGCTTATCTGCCTTAGTTAAGCTCTCGGCGATTTCTGTGGGTTTGTGCCTGTGGGCATAACCGTCTGTATCTGGCAAATAAATTAGCATCAGGTCAGGTTGCTTACCCTCTTTAATTAGATAACTGGAAATAATTCCAGAAAATTCGTCATTAAGACCAAATTTATGAAAAGGACCAACCGGCGCCCAGAGCTTAGCATCCTTAAACAACTTAGCCGGACGACAAACCTCCCCTAAAACCAGTAATTTGGGCCCCATCAAGCGTCCAATTATTCTAAATCTGGATAATATCTGCATTAGAAAAGGGATTTTCGTTTCAAATACATTCCGCCCCCGGAAAATGTAAAAATTAATCGCCGCTGTGCTCCAACCCTGGTCCTCTAAAATCTCATAAATTGTACGGACTTTTTTACTTAACTGCTTAATATTTAAATTAAATAACAAGTCTTGAATTACCATAGGGAGACCTAGCTTCCAAATGGCCTTAAAGCTGGCCCCGTAGTTAATAAACCGCTTCTCCCGCCGATTGAACCAGACAAAACCCGGCACATGATGAAAATCCGGCCCCGTCCCGGTGACTATTGAACTAATGGCAGTTGGGGTCATAGTGGGAAAAACTGAAACACAGCGAGGGTAATATTGTCCCTGTTCCTTAAGAAAGCTCAGGGCGGGCACCAATCCCTGCTGAAAACAAGACTCCACTGCCTGCGGATTTAGGGAGTCAATTATTATTAAAATGATTTTTTTGGGTCTGTTCTCTCTCATAATCTACTCTCCCCTTAGGCTATGACTGCTGATCAATCTATTATCTATTATCTATTATCTATTATCTACTATCTACTATCTACTATCTACTATCTACTATCTACTATCTATAGTTACAGATTTTCCGTCTAAATACAAGTTTGAGTTTGTTGGTGGTATCTTCTGATTTTACTCCCCCCCTGCATATACATAAGTAATACCAAGAAGGAAGGGGGGGTGAAGGATGAGGCGTGGTTCCATTACCTCCTGGCAAATTGCCGCTACTTATATTGGTACAGTGGTAGGGGCAGGTTTTGCCTCCGGGCAGGAAATTCTGCAATTTTTTACCGCTTTTGGTGGCTGGGGTCTGCCGGGAATAATTATTACCACTTTGGGTTTTAGCTGTTTAGGTTATTTTATCCTCTATTTAGGACATCGTTTTCAGACTAGCTCACACCAATCCATTTTTTTGCACACCTGTGGACCGCTTATGGGACGATTTATTGACGGGATGGTTACTTTATTCTTATTTGGGGCCATAGTTGTAATGCTCGCTGGAGTAGGGGCAATTTTCCAGGAGCATTTAGGCTTACCCGCCTCCTGGGGAGTATTAGTCACCATGCTTTTATCCCTGTTTACTGTAATCTATGGACTTCCCGGGGTTATGACTGCTAATTCCATAATCATCCCCTTCATGGTTATTTTAATCTTGGGGATTAGTGCTCATTCTCTAAACTATCATGATGTACTCTTTTCCGGTCAGAACTTGGCAAGTCCCGAGTTGGCCGCAGCTCCCCACTGGCTGCTGGCAGCTTTGCTCTATTTATCCTACAACTTGATTCTTTCTGTACCTGTGCTTGCTTCGATGGGTAAACAAGCACCAAGCATCAGGGTGTTATGGCGGGGGGCTCTAATCGGTGCTTTAGGACTTGGGCTGTTAAGCCTAATGCTAACCTTAGTGCAACTGGCTCACTTTCCGGAAATAACCCACTATCAGGTGCCTATGCTTTTCGTTGTCCAGCCTTACTCCAAAGCCCTCCAAACCAGCTTCGCCCTAGTTTTATGGGCAGAAATCTTTACCACCCTCATTGCCAACCTGTATGGTTTTGCCATCCGGCTCTCCCAACTCAAGGGGTGGAGCTACCAAAAGACTGCAGCTAGTAGTCTGCTAGTTGCAGCTTCCTTAAGCGGAATTGGCTTTTCTACTCTGGTGGGCACGGTGTATCCCCTTTTAGGTTATGCCGGGTTAATTTTCCTGCTTGGTTTGTTGGTCAGCATAGGACGGCTGGTATTAGGCATAGTAACCGGAAAGTGACTGCATAGTAACTGCATATTAACTGCATATTAACTACCAAATAGTGCTTGCTTTACCTATATTTAGACTTAAAAACTAATTTGGTGCTAAAATTCTGGCAATTGGCAACTTTGCAACTTTGTGAAAATACCCACAATAACTATTGCCAAATTAAAAACTTCGTAGTAATATAAAGGTAGATACTACTTAATGACTACTAACTACTGATTAGTAATCAATTTCATTGATGAATGATTATTAATTATAGCTTTTGTCAAACCTCATGCACCCTAAACCTCCTCACATTGAACAGCAAGGGATTTCACCCATCCCTTGCTGTTCTTCTTTTTTGGAGGTCCACTTCATGTCGATTATTTCAAGATTAGTTGTTCCAAATTACCAATAAAATAGAAATAACGGTTCAGCCAGCCTAGTTTGTTAGTAAAGATTAAAATACCCATTACCATTAATAACGCCCCGCTGAATATTGTAACATAGGGCAAGTACCGGGAAAACCTTTTTAACAACGCAGTAAACCAACCAATGGCCAATGCAGTAGCCAAAAAGGGCACTCCCAAGCCTAGGGAATATGCCGCCAATAACTGCATGCCCTGCCCCACTGTTCCGCTAGTACCGGCATAAAGCAGGATAACGGATAAAATTGGCCCGACACAAGGTGACCAACCAGCTCCAAAGGCCACTCCCATTAGGGTGGCGGAGAGAAAACTGCGGGAACCGGGGTTGATCTCCAACCTTTTGTCATAATACAACCATTTAATGGGTAATAATCCGGTCAGATGTAGTCCAAATAAAAAAACAACTGCCCCACCTATGTTTCGTAGTAAAGGCCGAAATGGTGCTAAAAATCTCCCAAGCAGACTAGCAGTTGCACCCAGCGCCACAAAAACCACTGTAAAGCCAAAGACAAAGCCTAAAGAACGATACAAAGCCAGCACCCTGAACTTAGCAGATGAGGTTTCCTCGATATCTGTGAGGGTGGAACCAGTTATAAATCCTACATAAGCTGGAATCATGGGTAAGACACAGGGAGATAGGAAGGAGATTACACCACCCCCAAAAGCCACTAATAGGGAAACTTGTTGGTATTCCGGCATTTAGTTATACCTCCTTAAGCTGGGCCAGTCTGTTAAAAAAGCTTTGATAAGCTAGATGGTTAGCTATAAAAATCGAAATAGTGGTTGCCCCGGCCAACATAAAAATCACCATAATTTGATACTTAATCGCTACCTCTGGGCTGGTGCCAGCCAGAATTAGTCCGGTCATCATTCCGGGAAGCTGGACAATTCCAACCGTTTTCATGGAATCCACCGTGGGTAACATTGCTGTTTTAATCCCTTCCCGAATTAGGTCCCCAGAGGCTTCCCGGGGTGTTGCCCCTAAACATAACTTAACTTGTACTTCCTCTTTATAAGTCTGGTAGCTTTGTTTAAGTAGACGAAACACTAAGCCAGTAGCTACCATAGAGTTACCCACCACCATTCCGCTCACCGGAATGGCCTGAGCTGGCACGTAGGCAATGGCACCAAAGAACACCAGCGCTCCTAAAGTTACAATTAAGCCAACTAAAATGGATACCCCTGAGATAAGCAAACCGTTTTTTATTCCTTCACCTCGTTTGGCGGCAATGTTGGCGGCATTATAAACCATAAATAACAGGATAATCGAGGTAAACCAAAAATTGTTCTGGTGAAAGATGTATTTTAGCACAAAGCCCACAGCAACTAACTGAATTACTGCTCTTAAGCTACTAATGATTAAATCCATCTCTAGGCCGATCTTGCCCCGGTAAGACAATAATATTGCCAACAGCACAAAACTAAAGGTTAGGCCTAAGGAGAAATTACTCATGTCCATCAATCCCTTTCCTCGTGACCAAGTTGCTGGTTGAGAAGTTCGAACCATAAAACTTTACTTCCCCATTAACTAGATATAATATTTTTTGGGCCAATCTTTCTGCTTGGATAAGATTATGGGTAATCAGCACCACCGTAAGCTGGCGGGCTTTTTTTTCGACCATAATGAGTTTTTCAATCAGTCTGGTATTTTCTTCGTCTAATGAGGCGGTAACTTCATCTAATAGTAATACCCGGGGTTTAAGCAATAGAGTTCGGATTAAAGCAATCCTTTGTTGCTCCCCACCGGAAAGCTCGGTGTTTTTATGGGTGATTATTTCTGGCGGAAGGTTTACTTGCTCAAGGTATTGTTGTATTTCCTGAATATTTGGTTTTTGTTTTAACATTTGATAGGGATAGGTTAAGTTTTCTAGTACTGTGTGGCCAAATAAATAAGGCTTTTGAAAGACATAGCCGATTTCTTTTCTTAAGCATAATGGGTTATAGGTTTGTAGTGCTTTACCACAGTAGACTATTTCTCCATTTGACGGGCTGTCCAATAAGTTTAATAGCCGGAGCAAGGAAGTCTTCCCCGACCCGGATGGACCAGTTATCCCAATAACATCACCTTCCACGATGGTGAAAGAAAGTTCTTTGAGGATAAGCTGGTTTTTTTTAACTAAGCTAATATTGTTTAAGTTAATCAATATCCACCTCGAAATCCTATTCCCTTCCTAAACAAAAAGGTTGACAATCCGTCTTTCTTTAGCTAACCAGTATCCATTAATGGTAAGTCTAAGGGCGGGTATGGCTGTAAAGGTAATAGATATCAGGGTAAGTATGGGATTCTCGCCTTGGCAGCCACTCTTTTGCATTACCGCCGTCAGGGATTCCATCCTTTTGGCCACCTCTAGTCCGGGGAGATCCGATGTTTTCCCGAAAATTGGCAGAGGCAGTTCTTCCACTACCCGTCCATCACAACAGTAAACAATTCCACCCTTTAATTCGCTGATTCGGTTAACCACGGCGGCCATATCCTTATCATTACTGCCAATGACCACTAAATTTCCTTCATCGAAGGTGGAACTACTGCCCACCGCTCCTCTGCTCAAGCCGTAATTTTGCAGGAAGCCTATTGACCTGTGACCAGTCTCATTCTGCCGGTCAATTACCGCAACTTTTAACACATCATCCAGAGCTGAAATATCGATCTTACCATCGCTTACCGGTAAATTAAGGGTTTCCTCACGGTTAAGAATATCTGTTATCACTTTAATGGCCCTAACTGTCACTTCCGGCTGGTTGGCAGGTACACTAAAAAAGTCCGGTTCCAGCCGGGGGATTTTCAAGCTAGTAAAACAACCCTCCGGGTACTCTTCCTTTAGTGCTACTTCCACCGTCATTTTACCGTCCTGGGCTACTAGTTGTCCCTTAGAGATTACTAACTTGGTCTGGATATTTTTTAAGTCGGGAATAACCACCAGATCAGCACATTTACCCGGAGCAATACCTCCTAAATCATCGCCCAGGTTGAAATGCTCTGCCACATTTAGGGTAGCCATCTGGATTGCTTGTACAGGGTCTAATCCCAAAGCTATTGCCTTGTTTACTATGTAATCCATGTGGCCATATCTAACCAGGTCATTAGGCCACACATTATCAGAAACCAGCATAGCACGCCGCAAATTCAAATTCATCTCTTTAAGTGGTTCAATCACTGCTTCAAGTTCCCGGCGAATTGAACCCTCTCTAATCATGGTACCCAGCCCAAAACCCAGTCTTTCTCGCACTTCTTCAGCTGTAATTGGTTCATGACAGGAATCAAGCCCACTAGCAGCCATAGCCGCCAACTTGCGGTTTTTAGCACCTGCTCCATGCCCTTCGGCGGTTTTTCCCAGGGTCTGAGCCTGGACAATCAGATCCAGCAGCTCTGCTGACTCCTCTCCATCATCCAGCAGTCTGGACCAATAGATTTCCCCGATCCCGATAATTTCCGGTAGCTTTAGCAGTTCTAACATCTCATCATGATTTATAATCTTCTGCCCAGCTTCGTTTTTGGCGCTAAGATAGGAAATACATGGGGCTGTGGCGAAAACTCTTTGGGGACTATTTTGAAATTGCTGAATAAAACTTAGGACCCCTTTTATTCCCAGAGCATTGGTCGGAGAGGCAGCTTCGGTTATGATGGTGGTAGTCCCTAGAGGAAGCGATCCGCAAATGTATTCCCTTAACTCCATCCAATTATCCATGTGACAATGTCCCTCAATTAATCCCGGAATTACCACATCACCACTTACATCAATTACCCTGGTTTGGGTGCCCATTGGGAAATCCTTATCCAATCCTACATAAGCAATGCGCTCACCCGCAATAAGTATCTGCTGATCCTTGAGCAGTTCCCCAGTATAAACATTTAGCACATCCCCACCGGTTATGATTACATCAGCAGGTTCCAGACCCAAAGCTACCTTACCTAACCGTTTCAACAGCTCCGGTTTAATTCCAATTCTCATATGTACCCCTCACCCATAAATAACTGTTATATCTTCTTAGTATAAAGAAGCACCTTGAAACTTGCAAGGGCTGCTGGCTGTTAAAATTCCCCGCCTAGCTTTGTCGCTCTGCAAGTTAAGTTGCTTAATTTTAGTGAGAGTTCTATACTTGCCTACTCCCAGGTTTTACTACGGGTAAACCCTGTTGGCACAAGGGACAGTTTTCTGGTTCCCAGGACACAACTTCCATTTGCAGAACAGCTTTGACTGGGATGCCAAAATCCACCTGACCATTGCTGCGATCCACCAAGACACCTACTCCTACTAATTGGCCACCTTTTGCTTGAACCACTTTAATTACTTCCTGGACCGAACCACCGGTAGTCACCACATCTTCTACCACTAGCACCTTTTCCCCTGGGGCAATGGAAAAATTCCGCCGCAGGCTCATAGCTCCGTTTTCCCTTTCGGTAAAAATGGTCCGTACACCTAATTGGCGTCCAATTTCAAAGGCTACAATAATTCCGCCCATAGCCGGTCCAATTACTACATCTACCTGTTTGTCCCGGAAAACCTCCACAATATCCCCACACAACTGGGCGGTGTAATTGGGATACTGCAGCACCTGGGCGCATTGCATATAGCGGTCACTATGGCGTCCGGAAGTCAGCCGAAAGTGGCCTTCTAGCAGAGCGTTGCTCCTACGAAAAATGTCTAATACCTCATTTTTGTTCAGCATATTTCTCCCTCCCTATTAATGCTGGAATTACCCTAACTAATTAAGCAGATTACCCTGGCCTGTGGTGATTTCTCCTACTACTAAACTGGCAGCCTGACCTGGGTCAGCAGCCCCGGTAATGGGTCTGCCCACTACTATGTAGGTGGCTCCTGCTGCAATAGCTGCCGCCGGGGTCATGATGCGCTTCTGGTCATTGGCCGCAGCCCATTGGGGCCTGATACCCGGAATTACCAACACAAATTCCGGCCCACAGGCTTCCCGAATTGCGGTGATTTCTTTGGGGGAAGCCACCACCCCATTAAGCCCACATTCTTGAGCCATCCGGGCATATTTAACAACATTGTCCTGCACCGTTCCGGCTAGACCCACCTCATTATTTACCGCCTGTTGATCTAAGCTGGTTAAAATGGTCACCCCGATAACTAAGGGCTGCTGGCTACCTAATTTTTGGGCTTTGGTTTGGGTAGCCTGAGTAGTTTTACTCAACATCTCCCGTCCCCCGGCACAATGGACATTATACATAAACACCCCGTGGCCGGTCATTACTTCACCGGCCTGGGCTACAGTGTTCGGAATATCATGAAACTTCAGGTCGGCAAAAACTTTTTCCCCCCGCGCCATCAACCAGCGGATTACTGCCGGGCCTTCATTGTTATAAAGCTGCATCCCTACTTTGTACACGCCTACAAAACCTTCAGTTTGTTCAACCAACCACTGAGCCTCAGCCATAGTATCCACGTCTAAGGCTAGGATCAACCTGTCTTTTGCTTGCATATGTACCTCCTTAGGTGGCATTTTACTGTACTGTAAAGCTACTATATGGTAAGCCACTGTATGATAAAACTTTTTCCTGGTTAGTTTATTTTTCCCAGGCAGCTCCAACAATATCATTTACATCGTCAATCCCATGGCGGGTTAGGTACTCCTCAATTCCTTCCAGTACCTCCATGGTGGCCTGGGGATTGACAAAATTAGCGGTACCTACAGCTATCGCGGTAGCTCCTGCCAGCAGGAATTCAATAGCATCTGCTCCTGTGGTGATACCACCCATGCCTAGAATGGGGATATTTACTGCTTGGGAAACCTGCCAGACCATGCGTACTGCTACTGGTTTTACTGCCGGACCGGATAATCCACCCATAATGTTGCCTAGTAGCGGTTTGCGCCGATCGATGTCAATAACCAGGCCTAACAAGGTGTTGATTAGGGAGATGGCATTAGCGCCAGCTTCGGCAACCTTCACCGCTATGGCCACAATATCCGTCACATTAGGGGAAAGCTTGGCAATTACCGGCAGTCCGGTATTTTCCCGTACTGTTTTAATGACCTCATAGGCCATTAAGGGGTCAGTACCAAATTGCAGACCACCTTTTTTTACATTAGGACAGGAAATATTCACCTCTAACCCAGCCACTCCCACGACTCGGTCTAAGCGCTTAGCTATCTCTCCATAATCCTCCAAACAGTTCCCGGCAATATTTACAATCACCGGAGTTTGGTATTCCTTGAGATAGGGCAGGCTTGAATTGATAAAATATTCTACTCCGGGATTTTGCAGACCTATGGCATTAAGCATTCCCGCCGGAGTTTCCACAATCCTAGGGGTGGGATTTCCCAGCCGGGGTTCTAAAGTTGTGCCCTTGACGACTATGGCTCCCAGCTGATTTAAATCTACATAGGGGGCATATTCCGGCCCACAGCCAAAGGTTCCAGAGGCGGTGGTCACCGGATTCTTCATGGCTATTCCGCCTAAGTTAACCGCCAGTTTAGTCATCCCAAACCACCTCCCCCAGGGAAAATACCGGGCCATGGTCGCAGACCCGTTTATAGCTAAAGTCGCTGGCTACAGGTTCATTTACACTACAGGAGCTAGCTCCTGCTCCTGATTCAGGACCTAACTCTGACTCTTTTAGCAAACCTGTTGCCGGTTCCATCTGCTCCTGTTTTCGCACCTTACAAACACAGGCTAAGCAAGCCCCCACCCCGCAGCCCATCCGTTCCTCTAGAGATACTTCCCCAGGCAGGTTATACTCCAGGGCCAAGGCGGTTACCGCCTTGAGCATAGGCTTAGGGCCACAGCTATACAAATAATCCAGTTTATTGTTTTCCTCAACCTTAACTTGGTGCAGCAATTGTTTTAGGGCAGCTGTAACCAGACCAGGTTGACCAACCGAACCATCCTCGGTAACCGTGATTACCTGAACACCCAAATCGGCCATCGGTTCTACCCCAATCAGCAGCTCTCCACTTCGCGCCCCTAAAATAACGGTGGTTTCCACCTTGGCTATCACCAACGTTTCTACTAAAGAAAGTAAGGGTGCTGCACCTATGCCTCCGCCTACCACCACTGCCCGGTTTACCCATTCCGGCAGGGTAAAACCCCGGCCTAGTGGACCCATAATATCCACTTGATCTCCCGGCTGTTTTTCCGCTAAAAGCTGGGTTCCTCTGCCCACTACCTGGTACAACAGGCTTAACTCCCCCCGGTCCGCCTCAATTTTATGAATGCTAATGGGCCGGCGTAACAAGGGCTCTAGCGTTTGTCCACAGCGCACGTGGACAAATTGGCCTGGCTTGGCAAATACGGCAATCTCCGGCACCTTTAGCGTGAGCAGCCGGTATGAACCTTTCAGTTGCTGGTGGTCGATTATTAAAGCATTTGCTTGTTTCATGAAAACCTCCTTCCAAGCAATTATGGCCGGTAGGATACCTGCTCCAAGTTCTAAGCATAATCTCCGGTCGGGTACCTGTCTAGGTTCGATGCTCTTAGTTCCGTACCCATCAGCTCTAAGGCTCTGGGCGCTGATATAAGTACCCAAACCTCGCCGATTCGTCGTCCATGACTCAGCGGCGAGGCGGCCACCGTCCTTGGTGGCCGGGGTACTTATATCGCACCCTGAGCCAAGAGCTGCTACGGTACTCCACTATGAGCATCTCACCAAGACAGGTACCCTCCCTGGGTCTAGCTTATAGTACTGCCCCTGGGATAAGTATCCGCCTGGAAATAATGCTCTCCAGTCGCGAGAAAATCTGTGAATGATCTGTGAATGACTTATGAATGACCAAACCCATAAATCCGAGAACACGAAAACCTTATGCTGTCCTGGAGAATCGAACCTCGAACCTCGAACCTCCAACCTAGTACCAGCTCTTGACTTCCCGGCCTAGTTTGCTGTACTCCTGCAAGGGGCGCAGGGTGGCTTGTTGGCCTTGATTTAGTTCTTGGAGCACTTCTAACATTACTTTGGTAGTGTCTAGGGAGGTTAGGCAGGGGATGCTGTGCTCCACACTGGCCCGGCGAATTTGGAAGCCTTCCCGCTCAGGCATTTTGCCTTTGGTCAGGGTGTTAATTACCAGGTGAATTTTATCCTCCTGAATCAGGTCAATAATATGGGGCGAGCCTTCCCCCAGCTTGTTCACTGCCTGGGCTGGCAAGCCTGCTGCTTGAAGGGCTTCGGCTGTTCCTTTGGTGGCGATGATGTTAAAGCCTAGTTGGGCAAAACCCTTGATGATGGGAATGGCCTCTTCCTTGTCTTTATCCGCTACTGTAACCAATATGGTCCCCGCTCTGGGGATTACCCACCCGGCGGCAATTAGCGCTTTATACATGGCCATGTGGAAGTTTTCATCCACACCCATGACTTCACCGGTAGACTTCATTTCTGGGCCTAGGGAGGTTTCCACTAGCAGTAATTTGCCAAAAGAAAAGACTGGAGCTTTTACCGCGTGAAAATCCGGGGGAGGGACTAAACCACTTTGATAGCCTAAAGCTTTTAGTTTATGGCCTAAGGCTGCCTTCATGGCTAAATCCACCATGGGTACTCCGGTGATTTTACTTAAATAGGGCACCGTCCGGCTGGACCTGGGGTTAACTTCGATTACATAGATTTGATCCTCATGCAGGACATACTGGATGTTTAACAGTCCTTTTACCTCCAGAGCCAGGGCCAGCTTGATGGTGTATTCTTCAATTTGGTGGGCTATCTTGGCCCCCAGGTGGGTGGCCGGATATACCGCAATGCTGTCCCCAGAGTGTACTCCGGCTCGCTCGATATGCTGCATAATTCCGGGAATGACTACCGTCTCCCCGTCACAGATGGCATCTACTTCTATCTCCGAACCGATCATATACTTGTCTACCAAGACGGGATGGTTAGGATTTACTTTTACCGCTGTGGCCATATAATTTAGCAATTCTTCCTCAGTATACACTATCTCCATCGCCCTGCCCCCTAGTACATAGGAAGGTCGGACTAATACCGGATAGCCTACTTGATTGGCAATGATCACCGCCTCCGGCACGGAAAAAGCTGTTTTACCCTGAGGCTTAGGAATTGCTAATTTAGACAGTAATTGATCGAATTTGTCCCGGTCCTCGGCAACATCAATATTATGCATGGAGGTCCCGATGATTTTAATCCCGGCCTTGTGTAACGGCTCCGCCAGGTTAATAGCTGTCTGACCACCGAACTGAACTACTACACCCTCCGGTTTTTCTTTTTCAAGGATGTTGAGGACATCTTCGGGAACCAAAGGCTCAAAATATAACCGATTGGCGGTATCAAAGTCGGTACTCACTGTCTCCGGGTTGTTATTGATGATAATAGCCTCAATGCCTTCCTGCTGTAATGCCCAAACTGCGTGGACGGAACAGTAGTCAAACTCAATACCCTGACCGATTCGAATTGGTCCGGAGCCCAGCACCACAATTTTTCGTTTATCTTCAACTACAGCTTCATCTTCTTCATCATAAGTGGAGTAAAAATAAGGGGTTATTGCTTCAAACTCAGCAGCACAGGTATCCACCATTTTGTAAACGGGCTTAATACCCAAAGCTTCTCGGAGCCGGCGCACTTCCCCAGTATCCTGCCCTGTCAGTTCGGCGATAAATTCATCG
The DNA here is from genome assembly GCA_049302075.1 of Carboxydocellales bacterium. GTDB lineage: Bacteria > Bacillota > Carboxydocellales > JAJZTU01 > JBAQLS01. The sequence goes on from JBAQLS010000046.1 coordinate 15,309, forward strand.
GCAAAACCCATTTCCTTAGCTTCCCGGAGTACTTCTGCCAAGTTATTTTCCTTGAGCCTTGCTTCCATTTCCACCATATTCAGGAGCTTTTGCAAAAAGAAACGGTCTATGGTGGTTAGTTCATGCAGCTCTTCGATAGTTATTCCTTTACGGAGTAATTCCGCAACCGCAAAGGTCCGTTCGTCATCCCTGGCCAGCACCTTTTCCTTCAGCTGCTCGATGGAGGCATGGGCTAAATGGGGCAGCTGGAAACCACACAAGCCAATCTCCAGTGAGCGCACCGCTTTATTCAAGGCGGCCTCTAGGCTGCGCTCAATGGCCATTACTTCACCGGTAGCTTTCATTTGAGTGCCTAGGGAACGGTCAGCAGTAGTAAACTTATCAAAGGGCCAGCGGGGTATTTTCACTACACAATAGTCTAGAGCCGGTTCAAAACAGGCGTAAGTCTTCCCGGTGACCGCATTTTTAATTTCGTCTAAGGTCAGGCCGATAGCAATTTTGGCCGCTACCTTGGCAATGGGATAGCCGGTGGCTTTAGAAGCTAAGGCCGATGACCGGGAAACCCGGGGATTAACCTCAATGACAATATATTCAAAGCTGTGAGGATTTAAGGCGTACTGAACGTTACAGCCACCCTCAATGCCCAGAGCGCGGATAATCTTCAGGGAAGCAGTCCGCAGCAGCTGGTATTCTTTGTCCGCCAAAGTCTGGGAGGGTGCGACTACTATGCTATCCCCGGTGTGAATACCTACCGGGTCGATGTTTTCCATGTTACAAATGGTAATGCAATTATCATTACTATCCCGAATTACCTCATACTCAATTTCCTTCCAGCCAGCCACACTGCGTTCCAGCAATACCTGGCTAATCAAGCTGTGCTTTAAGCCTCTAATAGCGATTTCCCTGAACTCCTGCAGGTTATTGGCAATACCGCCACCGGTACCACCCATGGTATAGGCAGGTCGGATAATTAGCGGAAGACCTACCTCTTCAGCAAAGGCCATCGCATCCTCCAGGTTTTCCACAATAGTGCTCTCGGGAACAGGTTCATCGATTTCATACATCATCGCCCGGAATAATTCCCGGTCCTCGGCTCGCTTGATTGCTGACAAAGGGGTGCCGAGCAGTTTAACTCCTTCTCGCTCTAAAACACCTAGCTCAGCTAATTGCAGGGCAATATTCAGCCCCACCTGACCTCCCAAGGTAGGCAGTAGTCCGTCCGGCTTTTCTTGTTGAATAATTCTGGTGACAAACTCTGGGGTTAAGGGCTCAATATAAACTCGGTCGGCCATATTGGCATCAGTCATAATAGTGGCTGGGTTGGAGTTAACCAGCACTACCTGCAGCCCTTCTTCTCTCAAGGCCCGGCATGCTTGGGTTCCGGCATAGTCGAATTCTGCTGCTTGTCCAATGATGATTGGACCCGAACCTATTACCAACACCTTTTTTATATCTGTTCGTTTTGGCATGTTATTGCTCCTTCCCTTGCAGCATGGCCATGAAGCGGTCAAAAAGATATCTGGAGTCATTAGGTCCGGGAGAAGCCTCGGGGTGATATTGTACCGAAAAGGCCGGCAATGAAGTGTGCCGGAAACCTTCTACCGTGTCATCGTTAATATTCAGGTGGGTAATTTCTACCGGCAAACCTTGGAGGGATTGCTGATCCACGGCATAACCGTGGTTCTGGGAAGTGATGTTCACCTTCCCGGTAAGCAGATCTTTGACTGGGTGGTTAGCTCCCCGGTGGCCAAACTTCAGCTTATAGGTTTTCGCTCCTAGTGCCAGGCCTAAAATCTGGTGACCCAGGCATATGCCAAAGATGGGCTTCTTACCTACCAGTTCCCTAACAGTATTGATGGCATAAGGCACCCGCTCCGGGTCCCCCGGGCCGTTGGAAAGCATGATGCCTTCCGGATTAAGCTGCAGAATTTCCTCCGCAGTACTGTGAGCTGGGACTACAGTTAAATCACAACCCAGGTTAGTCAGGCAGCGCATAATATTAGCCTTTGCCCCAAAGTCCATCACCACCACCCTGGGACCTTGACCGGGAATGCGAATAATTTCCCTAGTGGTAACTGAAGGCACCGGCTCTTCATCGGACAAGGTAGGCGCTTGCTTAGCTTTGGTTATCAGAGCCTGGAGATCACTCACCTCAGTGGAGATAATTCCCCGCATCGTCCCTTTGGTGCGTAGTTGACGGGTGAGCGCCCGGGTATCCACCCCGGCTAGGCCGATAATACCCCTCTTGGCTAGATATTGGTCCAACCCCTCCTGCACCCGCCAGTTACTGGGGTGGTCACAAGCATGCTTGACTACAAAGCCGCGTACAAAGGAATATTTATGCTCAAAATCCTCGTTATTGACCCCGTAGTTGCCAATTAAGGGGTAGGTCATGACCACAATTTCTCCGCAATAGGAAGGGTCGGTTAAAATTTCCTGGTAGCCGGTCATGCTGGTGTTAAATACTACCTCGCCATGCTGTTCTCCGGTGGCCCCAAAGGCCTTGCCGCGAAAGATGCTGCCATTTTCCAAGGCTAATACTGCTTCCATTTTGCCACCTCCAAGTTATAGTTACTGGGTGTTACTGGTTCCAAGTTATATGAATGTCCTTGTCTCCGGTAGGATGCCTGTCCCGGTTGGGCGCTCTTAGCTCCATGCCGTGTAGCTCTAGGCGTAGTGTGCTAATAGTATCATCCAAACCTCGCCGACAGGGCGTCCGTGCCCAGGCGGCGAGGCGGCCACCGTCCTTGGTGGCCGGGATGCCACTATTGCACCACTCCACCAAGAGCTACTACGGCACTCCACCATGAGCGCCTGCACCGGAACAGGCCTCCTACCTGGGTTATCTTTCATAGGTATATGATTTTTTATACTGGCACACTGAATCCAAGCCTACCCTCCGCCCACCATCGGGCTTTGAGATGTGGCATAATCACAGTGGTTTAGCTTATACGGTGTGACATGTGTCCAGGTAACGTTTGCCTCCATTACCGAACTCGCAGTAAGTTGGCGCACCCTTTGCCATACATTATTCCCACCCCACATCGCAAAGGGTGTGACAACGAGCGAGTTGCGCGAAGCGATAGCGGAGCCTGTAATGGAGCTGTTGCACGATGTGCATTCTCATGCCCCAGTTATTTTACTGGCACTGTAGCCAGAATTCTGTTCTTCAATTTCTTGTATAAATCTTCTCCATCTTTCCAAACAATGAAATTATAATGATTAACATCAAAATGAGCAAAGCGCAGTTGCTTAATAAGAACCTTCTTTTGTATTCCGTCAACCAAAGCATCAACTTCCATATCGACTTCCGTGTTAAACCAATCTTCATGGCAAGTCCAAATAACGGGCATCCCTAGCCCGTAAGCAAAACCCGCTTCAAAATAAACTCCGCCCCGCTGACCAGTAAAGTCCGCCACTAAAAACCTACTATTTCTGATTTCAGCGATTATATGGTCGCAAATATCATCATTATGTTCCTTCATTGGAATAATAAAAGGTCTAAAACCAGCATCTACTATTGCTTTAGTCATATCCTTATCAAAGATATTTAACATGAAATCATCAAACCACATTGCAACAAAGCATTGATCGTTATTTGTTACTTCTTTTTGGATTTTTTCCAATCTTGCAATTCCAGAAATCGTTATATAAAACTTTCGTAAACCATAAACCTTTGATTGCTGTATAAAACCCAATTTCGATAAAGTATCAAACATGTTTTCCAGTTCAACATTGCTTATCGCGTATCCTGTTGCTGGCTTACTGCGGTCAACTTCAATTTCATGGTTGAGGTACTCCGTTCTTCTGTACAAAAACAAAAGTAACTTATCTAGCTTTTCAAATACAGTCTTTGGAATTTTAGATGACAATAATATGTTTCTGTAATTATCCGTTTTAATAATCTCTGTCGGAATACCGAGTTCTGTCATTTCTCTTAAATAACCAGAAATTAAATGCTTCTTATCTTTTAGTTCATGCTGGAGTTCATGAGGTAGTGCTAGAAAAGCAGGATGTGTTATTTGGTAGTTCCCACAATTATCACAGTTACACTTATAACCCGAGTCGTGAAGATCTGCAGTAATTTCCAATCCGCAAAAGACGCATTTCATTATTCTCCCCCTCGCTTAAATTTATGGGAATGCATTTCGTCTAACGTTTGCCTCCATTACCGAACTCACGGTAAGCTGGCGCATCTTTTGCCTACCCCCAATTATAGCCCCACACCGCAAAAGATGTGACAGCGAGTGAGTTGCGCGTAGCGATAGCGGAGCCGGTAATGGAGCTGTTAGGCGAAGTGAACCGAATAAACCTGGATTTAACTTAAAGTCTTTAGAAAACCGTCATATCTTAATAAAACAAATTGACATAATGTCAAAGCAAGCTGTCTCATCAACCTGGCTTGGTCTTTCTCCGCAATGTAAGGATGGCCTCCCGTATCACTTAACAGTCCGTAAAACTTGCCAATTGATTCACGTTCTTTCTTCTCAAGTAACTTTACTCTCTCTAAATAATCTCTGACGAATGCCGGCTTTTCAGTATCTTCTGGTTTTAGAAGATTTCCGTATTTTTTTACGTTTATTGCGTTTGCTATTTGTTGCAAAACTGCTTCAAGAAATTTTCTTGAGTTTGATATACTATCATCCCATTTTGAATTAATATAGTGCTCTTCAGCAAGAGATATATGATGTAATATTATTTTTTCATTATCTAAACCAAGCTTTTCTACTAACATAACCAAATAACTCTGTTCCTCTTTTTCATCCACCACTGAGCTCTCAGTTCTATAAAGCGTCCCGTCAATGAAGATAAATCCATCTAATTCAAGTTGTGCTTTTAACTCTTCTATAATTTTAACCGCCTTACTATTAGGACCATTTATTAAATCCTCTGCCAAGTCCTTTAAGTATCGCTGCCCGACTTTTTGCCGAGCCTCCCAAGTCCAATTTACCGTTACAAGTAACAGACTTTCTCCCGTGTGAATCTGCATAAAAAAATCCTGAACTAGTCTTTTTGAATCGTATTTTTTGATTTGCTTAACCAAGTTTAAAAAAATCGCTTCGTAATCCCGATCATAAAGGAAATCATATAAGTCCTCTTTATTGAATACCTCGCTATGTGTCCCCCATTGGCGATTATAAAGTGTTGAACAGTATTGTGTAGCATAACCTAACGCTATTAATTTTGCACTTTTTCTTGAAATCACAGCATTCACCCCAGTTTGCAGTATAATCAATTCGGTTCATTTCGCCTAACACCTTATAAGCACACCTCGGCAACCGCGGTTATACTCCTACAGCCCCAGCAACCGTGGTTACAGTCCTGCATTCTCCGCAGATCCGACCCAGGTCTGGGCTGCCTGCCGGTGGAGGAGCAACTTGCGGAGTACCTTTGCAGGTCTTAGCGAGGTGGGCATTAGAATTGCTCCGATGGCCAAGGACGGCCATCGCCCGCCACTGAGTCAAGGACGACGAATTGGCGGGGAAGGGCAATTCTAATGCCCACTGAGCTTAAACCTGCAAGGTACAGAGCACTGAGCGACGAACCGGCTGGCAGCCCAGACCGGAGACAACCGGCTATAATCATACTAAACCGGTTGCCCGACTGTACACCACTTTGCCCCCCACGATGGTGGCGACGGGCAGGCCTTGGAGCTGCCACCCCAGGAAGGGGGTGTTTTTGCTCTTGCCGGCCATGTTGCTGCTTGCCAGCACTTCGGTGGCCTCAGGGTCGATGATGGTAATATCTGCATCAGCTCCTGGCGTTAGTTGGCCTTTGTTTAGGCCGGGTGTATTCTGATTCAGGCCCAGGATGCGGGCTGGGTTGATGGTTAGCTTAGCTATAGCTGCACTTAGGCTTAAGAGGCCTGGTTCTACTAACTCTCTGATGACAAGGGGAAGTGCTGTCTCCAGGCCGACTAGGCCAAAGGGAGCATAGGCAAACTCCACATCCTTTTCTTCGGGGGCATGAGGAGCATGGTCGGTGGCAATGACCTCAATGGTCCCGTCCTGGAGGCCTGCTTTGATGGCCGCTACGTCCTCCGGGGTTCGTAAAGGGGGATTTACTTTAGTGTTGGTGCTATATTCCTGTACCGCCTCATGGGTTAAAGTGAAGTGATGCGGGGTGGCCTCGGCGGTAACCTTGATCCCCCGGGCTTTAGCATCGCGGAGCAGGCGTACTGAACCGGCTGTGCTTACATGAGCAATGTGTACCGGGCACCCGGATTTTTCGGCTAGGATGATGTCTCTGGCCACCATTACTTCCTCTGCTGCGGCAGGTATTCCCTTCAGACCAAGCACGGTGGACCAGTAGCCTTCATGCATCACCCCGTCGGCTGCTAGGTCGGGATCTTCACAGTGAGAAATGATGGTTAGACCAAACATTTTGGCATACTCCATGGCTAGCAGCATTATTTCCCCACTGACCACTGGTTTGCCGTCATCAGACAGTGCCACAATTCCCACCTGTTTCATATCGCCAATCTCTGCCAGCTCCTTGCCCTGAGCACCTTTAGTGATGTTCCCGATGGGGAATACATTGACTACTCCAGTCTGGGCTGCTCTGGTTTTGATGAATTCCACCACCGCCTGATTATCTACCGGTGGTATGGTGTTAGGCATACAAGCCACACTGGTAAAGCCGCCCCGGGCAGCTGCCCTGGTACCGGAGGCAATAGTCTCCTTAGCCTCTAGCCCCGGCTCCCGAAGATGGACATGCATATCAATTAGACCGGGCACTACTAGCTTTCCGGTGGCATCAATAACCTCCATGGCAGTTGTCTGTTTAAGCTGAGGGCCAAGCTGAGTGATTATTCCTGCTTCCACCAGCACATCCCCCACCACATCCATCGCCCCCACCGGATCAATTATTCTCCCGCCTTTAATCAGCAAACTACCTGGCAGCTTGCAAGCTGGTATTTTCCTATCTGACATCTTCCGATCCACCTCCTCCTGTGAGCAAATATAACAGGGCCATCCGCACTGCAACCCCGTTGGTTACTTGTTCTGCAATTACTGACTGCATTCCGTCAGCTACCTCAGGAGAAATCTCCACTCCCCGGTTCATTGGTCCGGGATGGAGCACCAGGGCATCGGGTTTGGCATATTTTAATCGTTCGGCGTTTAAGCCAAATAAGCGGGCATATTCTCGTACAGTGGGGAACAGCCCCTTTTGCTGCCGCTCCAACTGAATCCGCAGCACATTAATTACATCTACCTCTGCTAAAGCCTGTTTGAGATCGGTAAAGACCTGAACTCCCATTTTTTCTACTTCGGCGGGTAACAAGGTGGAGGGTGCTACTACCCTTACTTCCGCCCCCATTTTAGTCAAACCCCAAATATTAGAGCGGGCTACCCTACTGTGGAGGATATCGCCTAGGATAGCTACTTTAAGACCTTCCAGCCGACCATATTTTTCCCGGATGGTGTACATGTCCAAAAGCCCTTGGCTTGGATGCTCATGGGTTCCATCCCCAGCATTAATAACTGAGGCTTTAACATGTTTGGCCAGTAGCTGAGGGGCACCGGAGGCGCTATGTCGCAGGATAATCACATCTGCCCCCATTACCTCAATAGTCTTGGCGGTATCCTTCAACGTTTCACCTTTAGCTACACTACTAGACGAAGCTGCAATATTAATGGTGTCGGCGCTAAGATATTTCCCGGCTAGTTCAAAAGAAGTCCGGGTACGGGTGCTGTTTTCATAAAAGAGGTTAACTACCGCCTTCCCTCTAAGGGTCGGCACTTTCTTGATATTCCGTAAAATAATGTCCTTCATAGGGATTGCCGTGTCCAATATTAGTTGAATGTCTGCTTGGCTCATTTCTCGCAGTCCCAGAACATCCTTACTCTTTAGCCCCATCCTGTTCCCTCCCGACCACATTACTTTGTGCTTATTTTTTTAAATAAAAAGCCTCCCTGTCCATACTGACAAAGAGGCAGAATAAACTCCTAGTTTACTACCGCCTTGCCAGCCTCTCCGGACTAGCCTTAAAGCACGGAAACTGCAAACTATCTTACTAAAACTGACCAACAAAACAAATCTACTTAACTAAATCACTTAACTAAATCACTTAACCTAACCTACTTAACCTAACCGCTTACTCTCTTCCAGTGCATTCAACTCCAGAGTAGTTATGGCGGGCTCTTCCTTTTTCTCCTGAGGTAAAATTAAATTCAATAATATCCCGGCAATGGTTGCATACCCTACACCATGGTTAGGGTACCCAATCCCTACAACTAAAATAATTGACACGATAATTAGGTTTCTGGTACTGGATAAATCACTTTTAGCTTCGATCATGGTACGTACACCTGCGGCAGCAATCATTCCAAAGAGTAGAATTACCACCCCGCCCATTACTGCTGCTGGGATGGAGGAAATTACATCCCGTACCGGACCGACAAAACTTAAGATAATTGCTACCACAGCTGCGGTTTGAATTACTCGGGCACTATACACTTTGGTTACCGCCAACACCCCAATATTTTCACCATAGGTTGTACTAGGCGGGCCACCAAAGAAGGCTGCTACAGCTGTGGCTAAACCATTGCCCAGCAGTACCCGGTCAAAACCCGGGTCTTTGATTAAATTCCGCTTGGTAACATTACCGATTACAAAAATATGTCCCAAGTCTTCGATAATGGTTACCAACGCCAAGGGAGCAAGCAACAGGATAGCTCCTAATTGAAACTCCGGCATTACCAGCTGGGGGACGTTAAATACTGATCCGGCTCCGATTTGGCTAAAATCCACCAGTCCCCGGAAGATAGCAAAGATATACCCGGCAGCAATCCCCAACAAGATGGGGATTACCTTAAAGAAGCCTCGAGCAAACACACTGATTAAAACAGTGGCGACCAGGGTAAAAATAGCGGTTGGCCAATCCTTCCCGGCCATATTCGGTCCTAGAGCTACTCCGGCCAGGCTTAAGCCTATAATCATAACTACTGGACCTACTACTACACTTGGTACATATCTGGTAATTACCTCTGAGCCAAATATTTTGACCACAAAGTATACAACTATATAAACTAATCCGACCACAAAGGCCGCTCCCATTGCCAAGGGCACATCAGGTCCACCTTTATTATTGGCAACCATGGAGGCAATTCCGGCTATGTAGGCGAAGGACGAGCCTAAATAAGCAGGTACTTTACCCTTAGTGAAAAAGTGAAAGATCAAGGTACCAATACCGGAGGTGAGTAGAGCCATGGAAGGATCCAGGCCGGTTAATATTGGTACTAAAACTGTGGCACCGAACATGGCAAAAACGTGCTGTAGTGCTAAAAACAAGGTTTGAATAATTGGGGGTTTTTCATGAATGTCATAACTTCTTTCCATTTATGCATCCCTCCATAAATTATTTATGTTGTGTATCATAACCCTTTTGACTTGGTATATCCTTCAGCCTTGTTTTGCCTAACTCGGCTCTTCCACAAATTCCTCCAGCATCACCCGTTCCTCCCCATCAATTTCGGTTAATTTAACGGAGATAACTTCCTTACTAGAAGTAGGAACATTTTTACCCACATAATCAGCTCTAATTGGCAATTCTCGATGTCCCCGGTCCACTAACACTGCCAGTTGAATGAACTGCGGCCTGCCTAGGTCAATCAAAGCATCTAGGGCCGCCCGTATAGTCCGTCCAGTATAAAGCACATCATCCACCAGTACAACCTTTTTACCATTTACACTAAAAGGAACCTCGGTTTTATGAACTACCGGCTGGCTAGCCAGGGTGGTCAGGTCATCCCGATAGAGGGTAATATCCAAAAAACCTACCGGAATCGGAACTCCCTCAAAATCATTAATTAGTTTGGCTAACCTTTCCGCCAAAGGAACCCCCCGGCGTCTAATCCCAATGACCACTAGGTTAGCTACTCCTTTGTTTTTTTCCACAATTTCGTGGGCAATTCTAGTAAGTGCCCGCTTAATTCCTACATCGTCCATCAACTGGGTTTTTTCTTGGAGTTTCATGGCCTCACCTCCTTTTTAATCTGAAAGCTTTGTTGCAATACAAATGCTTTTTGTAATATAAATGCTTTTTTCAATTCAAAAAGCCTACTTGCATAGAGCTAGCAAGTAGGCATAGTTTACCCCAAAAACGAGCAAAATCTAAAACCCTTACTAGCCTCTCCGGACTAATTTCAAGGAGTTTTTTTACCATTTACAGTATAGCAAATCCTTACCAAGGATGTCAACCAAACCTGGCCTGAAATATCATGAAAAGTGACACCCTCCCAAGATAACGCAATAATTATGACCCCACCGTCTCCAAGGTTCTGCGCACTAATAAATCTGTGCATAGCCGGATATTCCCCTCAGAATAGTTAGTCATCCCCCCTATATAAAACTTTTGGAACAAAGCCCCGCTGATATCCTCCCGGCTTTTACCGGCCCGGTAATCTTGAAGAATAGACTGATACAAGCCTACAGTATCAGCATAGGAGCGTCGTAAAAAGCTGCTAATCTCCTCTCTTCCGGTGAGCAATACTTCATGGGGAGCAGCCAGCACTTCAGACTTAAACTCTGCCAACCGCTTTAAGCTGGCTAGATAATCCTCATACCCGGCAAAATACACGGGAAACATAATGTCCTCATTAAGGGGGTAACCCCCGGAGTCGGAGGGAAACAACACTTGCTCTACTGCCAAATAGGCCCCTAGCCCACAAGGACTGTGCCCTGGTAATTGAAAAAACTCCAAGCTGCAGCCCCTGCCCAAAACCAGCCGGTCCCCCTCTTTTATTACGCTGTCAATGGTAATTGTCGCTGGCGGCTTTATATTGGTTTGCTCCAAGTTATTAGTGAGTTCAGCCATATTCTCCCTTAAAAACTTATCCTCGGCAAAAAAGCCGGCAATCACCTTTTCTTTGCTCAGCACTTTGGCCGCAGTAGCTGAGGCCAATACTTGTACTTGGGGAAAAGCTTCCTTTAAGCCGGGAACTCCACAGACATGGTCAAAATGAGCATGGGAGATGATTAAATACTGGAGTTCACCTGCCGGGATTTGTAGCTTTTTCAGTTGTTTTACAAGCAGGGGAACGCTACAGGAAACCCCACCCTCTATTAATGCACAGCACTCACCCCGCACTAGGAAAGATTGAAAATAAGCATTCCCTAATACGTAGATACTTGGCGAAATCCGTCTGGGAAAATTCTTTACTCCCGCTGATGATGACATATTCTCTCAATGCCCCTCTCTCCATAAGATTGGTTAATTCTCTAAGAGCCTGTTGATGTCTCCAAGAGTATCCTTAGGTGAAAATTTCTAACTGCTAAATGTTATTCGCTATAGCTTCAAAAAATCCTTTCCCTGGTAACCTCGGTTGGACGTTTAGGTTTGGAATTATCTGGACAAATGTGGTTTGTCTATGATATGATTAAAAAAAATAAATTTAAGAGCAAGTAATCCTGTTTACCAGGATTAAAAAGGGAAGCTGGTGCAAATCCGGCGCGGTCCCGCCACTGTAATGGGGAGTCTTTCTGCCTAATGCCACTGGAATAAATCCGGGAAGGCGCAGGAGAGATAATGAACCCGAGCCAGGAGACCTGCTTGCTTGAGTATCACCTTTAGTACCCACGATGGATGGGGAGGAGAGAACATTTGTGTTTTTTTGCCCTCTGTATTATCGTGCAGAGGGCATTTTATTTATATATAACCAAATATGGAATAGGTGTTTTATCCTGAGGGATAAAGCTTAAATGTTTCGTTTACTTAATTGCTTGAGACCGAAGAATGAATGTAAAAAAGGACAAGACTAACACTTACCTTCATGTTGATTCGGCACAGAGCAACCGGCCTATTCTGGCGCACCGCTAATTTATTTTAGGGAGGTGGTCAGATTAGGTATGCCTTTTTTGATTCCATCCCGGTCAAATTGACCGGTTTTTTAATTCGGACATTTATCAGTAGAATTTTGTAGGGGGAGATATTATGAGATCTAAGCAAACAACCGTTTTATTACTCACATACCTTCTTGGCCTAATGTTAACACTTCCTGCAAACGCCTTTGCCATGCATATTATGGAAGGTTTCTTGCCAATAAGCTGGGCGGTATTCTGGTTTGCCCTGATTATTCCGTTTTTATTTCTGGGATTACGTTCCATTCAGAAAACAATTCAGATTAATCCCAGCTGGAAAATGCTGCTGGGTTTGGCCGGTGCCTTTGCTTTTGTGTTGTCGGCCCTAAAAATTCCTTCGCTTACCGGTAGTTGTTCACATCCCACAGGGGTGGGGCTGGGCGCAATTTTGTTTGGTCCGATGGCGATGACTGTTTTGGGCTGTATTGTTCTGCTTTTTCAGGCCATTTTACTTGCCCATGGGGGGATAACAACTCTGGGTGCCAATACTTTTTCCATGGCGGTAGTCGGCCCGATTGTATCTTATGTTGTCTTCAAAACTGCCAAAAAACTTGGTGCTCCTCTATGGTTGTCAGTGTTCCTGGCTGCGGCTTTAGGAGATTTGCTTACATATGTTACCACATCGGTCCAATTAGCGCTAGCCTTCCCGGCCCAGTACGGCGGGTTCATGGCTTCCCTGGTTAAGTTTATGGGCGTCTTTGCCATTACCCAGATCCCGCTGGCAATCAGTGAAGGAATTTTGACAGTCGTAGTCTTTAATATTTTAACAGCCTACAATAAACAGGATCTTCAGCAATTATCAGTCCTTGCCGAGGAGGTTTAGAAATGAAAAAAAATCTGTTGCTCATTACGATTGTTGTAGCGCTTGCTGTGCTTCCTTTCTTTTTGCAAAAAGGGGCTGAATTTGGGGGCGCTGATGGCCAGGCTGAAGAGGTTATTACCCAAATTAACCCCAATTACCAACCATGGTTTACTTCATTTTGGGAGCCTCCCAGTGGTGAGATAGAAAGCTTGTTGTTTTCAGTTCAGGCAGCGCTGGGAGCCGGGTTTGTCGGTTATTTCATCGGCTTCAGCAAGGGAAAAAACTCCAGGAAAAAGAGTAGTATAAATGCTCAACATTGACAGTTTTGCCTATACCAACCGATTGCGCCATGTTCATCCTTTGGAAAAAGCCGGATTTGCCTTCCTGACCATGTTCCTGTGCCTTGGCTTTTCTTCGCCGGTGCTATCTTGCCTGGTGATTATCCTGATGGCTGCTGCCATTATCGGACGAGCCGGTATTCCGGGTAAGGTATATTTGAAGTTAATGACTCTGCCGTTTTCATTTTTGCTGGTTGGAGTATTAACCATTGCAGTTTCGGTCACAACCACAGGGTTGGGGGCGGGCTGGCTTGCCGGAATAACCGTATGGGGAGTAACTGTCGGCCTTACCTACAATGGCGTGTTCACTGCCGGCGGATTGTTATTAAAATCATTGGGGGCGGTCTCCTGCCTGTATTTTCTTTCGCTAACTACTCCTGCTGTGGAAATGGTAGCTTTGATGAGGAAATTTAAATTTCCTTCCCTGTTCATTGAATTGAGTGACTTAATCTACCGGTTTATCTTTGTTATGCTGGAAACGGCAGATGACATCTATACCAGCCAGTCTTCCCGCTGGGGTTATGCTTCACTGAAAAATTCCATGAAATCTCTGGGACAATTGACTGCTGCCCTTTTTGTCAAAGCCCTTGACCGTTCCCAGATGTTATTCACTGCTTTATCGGCAAGAGGATATACGGGACAACTAAATGTATTGGTGCCTGAATATTCTATTTCTGTAAAAAATGTAATCCTGATTGCGATAATTGAATGCGTTTTAACCATTACCGCAGTCTTACTGGAGGTTGGCAAAATTGGCTGATATCATCCTTGAGGCGGTGAATCTTAACTATAGTTATCCTGATGGAACTCAAGCCTTAAAAGACTTATCTATAAAAATTCCCAAGGGCCAAAAAACGGCCGTGCTGGGCTCCAATGGGGCCGGAAAGTCCACCCTTTTTCTGCATTTTAACGGGATATTAAGACCCAAGAGCGGCGTCGTAAGATTTGCCGGTAAGGATATTAGTTATGATCGGAAACCACTGTTAGAATTACGTAAAAACGTGGGGATAGTGTTTCAGGACCCGGACAGTCAATTGTTTTCAGCTAGTGTCTACCAGGAGATTTCTTTTGGGCCGCTAAATCTCGGCTTGCCGGAAAAAACGGTCAGGGAACGGGTAGAGCAGGCCATGACGGCTACCGGGATTAAGGAACTGCAAGACAAACCAACCCACATGCTAAGTTACGGGCAGAAAAAGCGAGTAACTATTGCAGATATCCTGGCTATGGAACCTCAGATGCTGATCTGTGACGAACCGACTGCGTGGCTTGACCCTAAACATGCAAGTCAAACGATCCAGTTATTTAATCATATAATCCAAAACGGCACCACGGTTATTCTTTCCACTCATGACGTGGACCTGGCATACTCCTGGGCCGATTATGTCTTTATAATGAGTGATGGCTGTATAATCGGAGAGGGAATCCCCGCCACTGTCTTTAGGGACGATATCCTGATCCGGAAAGCTGATCTTAACAGGCCGTGGATAGTGGATATGTATGACCTGTTAATTAAAAAAGGATGTCTTACCGTGAAAACACCTTTACCCAGTAATAAGGAAGAGCTTTTTGAAGTAATGCTTAATCACGGTATCTGCGGAGGGGAACAAGCAAACTATGATTATTGTACTTTCGGGGACGCTGGAAGGAAGAGAGATAAATTCGCTGCTGGCTTTAAAGGGCTATGAAGTACAGTCGGTAACTGCCGTCGATCACGGATCGCACATTATTGTCCACAATGCTTCAATGGAAGTTGTTGAGGAACATCACGGAAAAGGCGGCTTGGAAAAGGTTATTAATAACCAGGCAGTCCGGGTGGTCATAGACACTAGCCATCCTTCTCTCGAGGGTATTTCCAGATTAGCCAAAGAATTGTGCCGCAAAAACAATATTAAATATATCAGGTTTGTCAGGGCAGAGGTGGATTTGCCGGAAAGCCCTTTGCTTTTTCCTGTCTATACCTGGGAAGATGCCGTCCAAAAGGCTGCTAAATTAGGCAATACTATTTTTTTGACCACCGGCAGTTATAACCTGGAGGTGTTTCTCCAACATCCTGACATAGTTGGCAAACGGGTCGTAGTCCGGGTATTGCCTGACTACCGGGTGATCGAAAGAGTCCAAGCATTAGGGATTGCTCCAAAGGACATTGTAGCAATGCAAGGTCCTTTTTCAAAAGACATGAACAGAGTTACTTTTAAAATGTTTAACGCTACAGTAATTGTAACAAAAGACAGTGGCAAGGTTGGAGGCACAGACAGCAAAATTTCTGCGGCTCTCAGCTTAAACATTCCTGTAGTTATTATCAGACGTCCCCGATTGAAAGCAAAAGAGCTGGACACTGTCCATACTTACGAGCAGGTGTTGGAAAAAGTCACCATTAAATAAGGTTATTGAGTTTGGTTATTTATTGCTTCAAACAATTGTAAAACGTTGATTTTGTGCTATTTCTGTTTAATGACAAAAAAGAGCCTGTCCAGTAACCTTGAACTAAACTGGACAGGCTCTTTTTTGTTAAAATCATTCATTATTCATTTCTACAACATTCTTAACCCAAAGGTTCATATCCTCAAACTGCCCACAAATAGTGCAGTTATTAATAAGTCGTCCTCCATAAGTATACCCTAGCTTGCTGAATACAGTATTAATACCCAGTGACCGGGCCCGGGCGATACTGTAAAGATTATTGAAACCAAGCCCGATTAATTCTTGTTCTAAGGAATAAATTAGTTGTGAATTGAGCCCTTGATTACGGTACTCGGGTAAACAAGCACAATCGGTTAATTCGGCAGCTCTTTTTTCATGATCCAGTTCGGCCGAGGCAGCACTAACTATTTTGTCTCCGTGTACGACTAACTTGAATAAGTTTTTGTTAAGCAGTTGGTAAAGATAACTTGGTTCGGTAATAGGAGAAGGGTAACTTTCAAAAACTCTTTCATAAAGCTGCACCATTTGTGGAATATCTTCCGTTATAGCTGCTCGTAAAATATACTCAGTGGGTGGTTGAAAAGAAATGGTATCAACAGGACGCTGCAGGATATCTTGAAGTATATTGTCTTCCTCTATAAGCAAAGAACTGATACTCCGTTCCTTTTTTAAAAATTTGACCAGGTAATATCCGGGAAGACCCCGGTAATAGTGACTGTTTACTCCCTCCAGAATAAAACCTTTGGCTAAAAAGCTCTGCCAATCTTTCTCCCGGGCTACAACAATTATTTTACCGAAACTGTCCCGTAAGGCTAAGTTATTTATAAAGTCAACCAGAAGGTGAATATGTCCATTATGGTAATTTATTACCGTAATCCGTTCGTTTAGGTAATCTAAATTTAGTTTAACTTTTTTTCCGGCCAAGCTGGCTTCCATTATGACACTATTGGGGTTAGGTGCAGGCAGGTTATTAGCCTTGATTGAAGCTGCTGATTGACTCATCTTATATTGCACCTGCCCTTGCCAGGTATTTTTTGCGGCGTTTTTCCCGGTTATTATCTTTGGGGATTAGGCTAATTTTATCCTCATTGATAAGTTTGCCCAGCCCCGTATTGACCTGATCTATATCCGGTTTACAAACATTACATTTGTTACAGGTACTGGTATTATCCAGCGGTTCAGAATAAGTGGAAATTATTCCTTCGTAGTTTCTAAGCAAGACCTTGTTCTGGGATTGGGAAATCAGGTATTGCGGATTAACCGGTATCTTTCCTCCGCCACCGGGGGCATCTATAACATAAGTGGGTACGGCAAAACCCGAAGTATGTCCCCGGAGGAGTTCGATGATTTCGATTCCACGGGATACTGAGGTCCGGAAGTGTTCAATACCCTCTGACAGATCACACTGATACATATAGTAGGGTCTGATTCTGGTTTTGACCAAACCCTGGACCAGGTTCTTCATAAGCTGCGGGCAGTCATTAATCCCTTTAAGCAGTACACTTTGATTACCCAGAGGGATTCCCGCATTAACTAACTTGGTACAGGCTGCGATGCTCTCAGGGGTCAATTCCCTGGGGTGATTAAAATGGGTATTCAGCCATAAGGGATGATACCGGGCAAGCATCTGCACCAGCTCATCTGTAATCCGTTGGGGTAAAACTACCGGGGTGCGGGAGCCGATACGGATTACTTCTACATGTGGTATGGCTCTTAGTCCGGCTAAAATGTGTTCCAGATTCCGGTCGGAAAGACATAACGGATCACCACCGGAAATTAAAACATCGCGAATTACCGGTGTTTTACGGATATAATTAATGGCCGCTTCAATTTGGCGCATGGGCAGGGACTTGTCCGTATTGCCGGCTAACCTTCTGCGGGTACAGTGCCGGCAGTACATACTGCACTGGTCGGTAACCAGCAGTAACACCCGGTCAGGATAACGGTGGGTTATACCTTGGACAGGGGAATCCAGTTCTTCATGCAGAGGGTCGTGTAAATCGTAATTAGATTTCTGGGTTTCGTATGTGGTGGGTACTGCCTGCTTGCGAATTGGACAGTTGGGGTTATTGCTATCCATCAGGTTTGCGTAATAGGGAGTGATGGCCATCCTAAGAGTTTTCAGGCAGTGTTTTACCCCTTGTTCTTCAGTGGGAGTTAGCTCGATTACCTCTCTTAATTGTTCAGCGCTGGTAATCCGGTTACTGAGTTGCCACCTCCAGTCCTTCCATTGTTCTTCAGTTATATCTTTCCACAGGGCTGTGGATTTGTAATCACGCAATAGAAAATTCCTCCCTTTTGAGAATACTTGACAAAAAGTTCCGGGTTCGGTGATGTTGAGGGCTGGTAAAAAGTTCTTGGGGAGAACCGTATTCAATAACTTTACCCTCATCCATGTAAATAATCCGGTCAGCTACCTCGCGGGCAAAGCCCATCTCGTGCGTAACTACTACCATGGTCATCCCTTCCCGAGCCAGGGTTTTTATGGTACTTAATACCTCCCCTACCAGTTCCGGGTCGAGGGCCGAGGTGGGTTCATCAAAAAGCATCACCTTAGGCTGCATAGCCAGAGCCCGGGCTATGGCGACCCTTTGTTGTTGGCCGCCGGAAAGGGTGGCCGGATAGGCATCCCGTTTGTCAGTAAGGGCTACTTTTTCCAATAGTTCTTCAGCCAGGCTAATGGCTTGGGGCTTGGGTATTTTTCTGACTTGGGTGGGTCCTTCGATAATATTTTGTAAAACAGTCATATGGGGAAAAAGATTAAAGCGCTGAAAGACCATACCTACTTCCTGACGGACCTGATTGATGTTTTTAGCTGTATTAAACACGGATCCACCGCCAACATAAATTTCACCTTCTTGAGCTCCTTCCAAAAAGTTAATACAACGCAACAGGGTACTTTTACCCGAACCGCTAGCGCCAATGATTACCACCACTTCGTTTTTGTCCACAGTCAGGTTGATATTTTTTAAAACATGATGGTCGTTAAACCATTTATGCAAGTTTTTAATTTTAATCATTTTTCAAGCCCCCTTGGTATCGTTCACTATACCTCAGCCTGCTTTCCAAGCAGTGTAAAAGTAAGGTAAAAAAACTGGTATAAATTAAATAGAAGATGCCGGCGATAGTCAGCATTTCCATCATTCTGAAGGTGGAAGCAGCCAGTTGCTGTGCTTTTAAAAGCAGTTCGGAAATGGTAATTGCACTGGCTAGGGAGGAGTCTTTAAGAGCAATAATAAATTGGTTACCCAGTGGTGGGATGGCTCTTTTAAAGGCCTGGGGCAAAATAATACGCTGCATTGCTTTCCAGTGTGGCATCCCTAAAGACCGGGCGGCTTCCATTTGACCCCGATCAATGGATTGGATGGCGCCGCGAAATATTTCTGCGATGTAGGCACCGTTATGCACACCAAGGGCTAGAGCCCCGGAGGTAAAGGGGGACAGGTCGACAATGCGCACCAATCCATAATATACGAACATGATTTGCAACAATAGAGGTGTACCCCGGATCAAATATATATAAATATTGGCCGTGATACGGAAAACAGGCAGAGCAGAGAGCTTGCCCAGGGCTGTTACCAGACCTAGAACCAAGCCAAATATGATGCCTATAACGCTAATCTGAAGGGTCATCCAGGCTGCGGGGAGAAAATACGGGAAATACTTAACCACGTATGAGATGTCGTACATCTATTGGCTCCTGTCTGCTTATTTTAGGTCCTCCGGGCCGTTAATGCCGGAATCTTTGCTTACCATCAGTTGAGCACCGGAATAATAGTAAGGGTCAGAAAAGTCAACAACCTTTAGCCGCTCCTCGGTGACTGCCATACTGCCCAGAATACCGTCGTACCGGCCTGCTCTAAGGCCTTCGATGATTCCGTTCCAATCCGTTGTTACCGGTTCAAACTCTACACCCAGTTTTTTGGCAATGGCTCTGGCAATATCCACATCAAAACCAACCAACTCGTTTTTGTCATTATAATAATTAAAAGGGGGATAACCACCACTCATGGCAAAGCGTATTTTACCGGCGTCCTGGATTTTTTTCAGGCTTTTGTCGGCGGACTGTTGATCATTTTTTGAGGTTTTTTCGTATTCAACACCGTTTAATAGGTTGGTATCAAACCACTTGTTGCTTATCTGATCATAGGTACCGTCAGAGATAATATCGGCCAAGGCTTTATTAACGTGCTGGCGCAAGCTATCATCATCCTGACGGAAAGCTACGGCTATTGTCTCTTTGTAAATTAAATCACCGGCTAATTTCAGGTTGGACAAATTTTTTTCCTTAATTGCAAGCAAACCTACCATCCGGTCAGTAATAACACCGTCTAACCGGCCGTTAGCTAATTCTAAAAGGGTTTGATTGTCGTCTTTATAAAGTTTGACATCAGTGACCTTTGTTAGTTTGCGGGCAGCTTCCTCGAAGGTTGTACCTGTAACAACTCCTACAGTAAAGTTTTTGTTGATTCCGGAAGTTTCTTGAGAGCTTGAACACCCGACCAAGCCTACAGAAAATAACAATAGGGATAAAATCAGCAACTTGCTTTTGTAAAACATATACATCGCTCCTTTTTTATTTTCGTGTGGGGTCATAGGTCTATAGCGAACCCGGTATTATGACCCGTGAATCCGTAATGGATTCAATTGCGGCACGAAATCCAACACCCCCCGTATGGCCACAGAATAAAAATCCCAAGGTCAAAATAACCCCTGGAAAAGGTAGGAACCGGCAATGCAGAGCTTGAAGATTAATTTGTTTAGTAGTAGTACCAAATACTTTTGTACTCCCCAACCGCAAGACCTTCTCTGGACAATCTGTTCAGGAAATGGTAGATCGGTGAATCAAGATGCAGATAAGGAGTACTGTCCTGAGAATGACGGTTCCAGGGGAAAAACTCATAAAGGCGGCTGCCGTCAGGCATAACCATTATCACCTGGTGATCATTAGCATTTCGCAGGTAGTTTTTGCCCAGCCTGGGTATATTAAATACAGCTTCATCACTTCGGTCGAGTCCGGGAGACAGGCGGGCTTCTTCGGTTTGTTCCTGTATTAGCCTGGCGATAGGTACCCGGTAAGCCACACTTTCCTCTTTGCCCTTAGCATTAAAAGTGTAATAGGGATCCACGCCGATTAACCGCAAGGCCTGGCGCAGGGCGACCATTTCAAAACGGCGGCAGTTCTGGGAGGTAAAGACAGCCTGGTTATAAACAGCAATACCCCTGCTGCGTAAGCGCTGGACTGCCTGCTGGCTTTCGGGAGTTATTTCCGTTGGATGCTGAAAATGAGTCATCAGGACCACTTCACGAAAACCGGGCTTACGGTATTGGGCAAGAAGCTCTACCCATGCATCGGTTATACGCATCGGTAATACTACAGGAGTTCTAGTACCTATCCTGATCCGGCTGATATGCTTTACAGAGGCAACCAAGTCGAGACATTCCTTGAGCCTGCTATCTGACATAATAGCAGGGTCCCCCCCGGTGATGAGAATTTCAGTTATTTCGGGATGCTCACTAAACCACTGTATAGCCTGCCGGCGGGCAGATTTAGTGGCCAAAGCATTTGTGTCCAACACATCATTGATTTCCCAGTTCCGTTGACAGTAGACACAAATTTGTGCACAGGTATTAAAAGGCTTGAAAATAGCTATTTTGGGATAACGCCGGGTAATTAGTTCGACCGGTGAAGTCCACTTTTCTCCCATGAAATCCATGGAGGTCGTAGGGTCATCCATGGTCTTGGCTACTCCTCGCACATAGGAGAGGGGTGGAATAACCTGCATACGAACGGACCGATCCCAATTGGTACCTGCTGCCTGATCCATTAATGAAACATAATAAGGAGTTATGCCAAATGGGATACCAATTTGCTTGGCTTTGTTGATTGCACGGCTTTCTTCAGGTGAAAGCCGGATAAGTTTACCTAAAGTTTCTTCGTCCCTAATCGTATTGCGACACTGCCATCCCCAGTCTAACCAGTCCCGGTCTGAACCGCCCAGGAGTTTTTGGATTCGCATCCGGTTATTCTCCCTCCTGTGGAGTATTTCCGGTTGTAGTCCGGAGGGATATCGGTGAATTTGTTCGTTAACCTGCATGGCCACTTTATCCAGGTTTGAGGAGCGTTTGCCGGCTTCGCTCCGGATTAGTTCCGGATTGTGGCTGTGGTTAGGAGGGAAATCTGTCTGGAAAAGTCCGGTTTTGCATTTCATTGCCAGGAACAGGTGGCGAAACTCTTCCCAAAAGGCTGTTTTTGAAGACGGGTTTTTATTTTGAGCTTGACGAAAAAAAGCATCCAAAGCACTATAATCAGCCAGTTCCTCACTGCGTTTACTGAAAATATTTTTTAAGACTTTTACAGCCTGATTAGCCAGGGAATAATCAAGCGGATGTTGATGGTGCCGGGATTGCAGGTTTTTCTTTTCAAATTCTATCAGGTAATTAAAGACCTTTTCTCTGACCTCGTCTAGGTGATGGCTGGTGTGGAGTATCTGGTAAAAGATTGGGTTTTCGTACCAGAAAAGATCTATAATTACACTTTTAGTCTTGGATGCTTGTAATCTTCGTGTATCAACGACGGTGTTAAGGCAGCGGTTAGACATTGGCTCAACCTCCCTTAAATACTTTAAAATAAAACCCCCCGAAAAAGCTTCGGGGGGTAAGACAGTCGGAAAAAAGGTGTATCAAACAAAACATGCCAAATGTCTGCACATTTTAATGCCACTTTCCGACGCTTACGAAGTTAGCTGACGGGTTCGGGTCGAAAGTATAACCCTACCGGTAAACCGGACTCACCCCATGGTATTGGTTCCCCCGCTTCCCAATTAAAGGAACTCAGCGTTGATTTGGCCTAATATATTTATTTTTTATTTATTTTACCACATAAATACCTATAAAGCAATTTTCAATTTCCTGTGGCATTGATGCGTTGCAGAAAAAACAAAGTGTTCCTGACGCTCAGAGTTCAACCAGTTTATACAGAATAAGAACTATTCAACTCCAAAAGGTCGTTCTGATTAAGCTCACATCTCATTTTTTTATGGTTTGATAGAGTCTTATTTTACAAGGTGGTGATTTTTAGATAACATCAGACTAGGCGGACTTGTGGCTAAGTATATCGCTCGATGCGCAAGAGCCTATGGAAGGGTGATTGTCCAGCAAATTATTTAAACCTATCAAATTCTGTTATATAGCCATAACCTCTTGCCTTAAAATAAAGGTCATAGGATAATCCAATAATTAAATATATCATTCGATGCGCAAGAACCCAGCCCGCATGGGGTGCGACTACCAAGTTTTCAGCCGGAGGTTGGTGGTTCTGGGTTTCAATCCACGCACCCGCATGGGGTGCGACCTGAATCTTTTCTGGCCAATCAAGGTTATCTTTAAGGTTTCAATCCACGCACCCGCATGGGGTGCGACACCCAACTATGTCCAGATTGTAGGCTAATACGCCAGTTTCAATCCACGCACCCGCATGGGGTGCGACTGTCAAAGTTAAAAACCTTTACTAGCAAGGTTCCTAAAGCCTTGTTTTGCGAACCTAACATTTAAGAGTCTTACTTTCTCTTGAACAATGCAACATAAGTACAAAAACTCCTGATATTTAGGCGGTGCGAACCCTCCTGAAAAACAATGTTAGCTATGGGTTCGCATCAATAATAAGAATACCTTCTGGATCATAGCTTTCTTTAACTCCATAATGCTCTACTCGTCTTTTCCAGTTGGCCCCTAGAAAATAATAGCGCAAACTGTCTGTTTGTGGGTCAACAATACTCTCTAGACGATGCCTAAGCTCTGTAAATTGTGTTGGGTCAACTAAGCATTCGAAAACAGAATTTTGGACTCTCTGTCCAAAGTTCCGGCATTGCTTGGCAACATGACGCAAACGTTTCTTTCCTGAAGCAGTCGTTACGCTAACATCATAAGTGATGAGTACCATCATAAGGAACACCTCATTTCCAGAAAAACGGGGGATAATCTTCTAAATCCCCTCTGATATGTCTGGCTAAAAGCATAGCCTGAATGTATGGAACAAGTCCCAATGGAACTTTTTCTTCCAGATATGGGTGGATGATCTCCTCCTGCTTTCGTTTCTGCCAGGCGAGTAGCACTTCTTTTCTGGTCTTGTCATCCATTACAACTGCGCCATTCTCTTTAATGACAAATCCGCCGGAACTAATTTGATTGCGATTTACAAGTGTCACAGCAAGCCTATCCGCAAAATGCGGTCTTAGTTCTTCCATTACATCGAGTGCAAGACTTAGCCTCCCTGGTCTATCCCTATGCAGAAAACCAGCCTGCGGATCAAGACCAATACTTTCAAGAGCAGCTACAACTTCATGAGTTAGCAAGGTATACAAAAAAGACAATAAAGCATTGATCCGATCTAATGGCGGGCGTCGGTTTCTTTCTGTCATGCTGAATTCTGCTTTTTGGCTAAGTATATGCTGGTTAAAGGCAGAAAAGTAAAGATACGCAGCTTGTCCCTCCAGCCCTCTCAGAATATGCAAATCCTTCGCTTTATCCAATTGCTTGACCAAGCTTGCTAAACTTCTCATAACATCGGTCAGTAATGCTCCGGCAAAGCCGAAACATACAATTCCTTCTAAATTATGAACCGGAACACGGAATTTAATCTCGTTCTCAGCTTTGATCAACACATTTTCTCCGTCACGGGCTAAATACGCTTCCGGCATTGTTACATAAAGAGTATTTAGTAGTTTCCTTAATAATCCTTCACCTCCAAATCAACCATTCGCACCAAATATTCCTCAACAGAGCGTTTCCGTATGGTAAGTTCAGGTTGACAAATTTCTTTCAAAGAACACAAGGAACAGTGCTTACCCTTTACCGCTTTCGGTGTCTTTCCCTCAGCCATCATTTCATGCATTTTCTTGGAAAGTTCTTCTACGCGATCACGAAGCACTTTATTGCTAATGATATGTTCGCGGTGCCGTATCTGACCGTAATAAAGAAACCCCGAATCAATTGCTACATTCAACATTTCTTCCAATGCCATCGCCTGGGCACAAAGTTGCACAGCATCCCGGTCATCACGCTTAGGGCGGCCGCGTTTGTATTCCACGGGACAGGGTCTCCAGCAGCCTTTTCGGTTTTTTAGACGAACTGCGACTCCTTCTGATGCTTCTTCTGTTCTATGGAATTCGACCACATCTGCGACACCGCGAAAGCCCAGCTTTTTGCTTACAACCGGCATCGCTCTAACGATCCTGACATCTTTGCGCGTTTCATCCTCAAAAGGATCATCCGTGCGTTCATGAAGGTGTTTCCCTTCCATTGTACGAACATTTTCTGCCCACGCCTGCTCAATATGAATAAGTGCCCACTGACGTTCACAGAAGGCCATATGCTGGATTCCGGAAAGCAGGAGATAATCTTCCTCCGAATTAAATCTTTCCATATTATTTTTCAATTAACCTTACAGTTTGGGGGATATCATCTTTCGCTATCGAAACTATATAGTCACTGAAATCTCTTGCCGGTTTGCTTTCATCTATTTTTTTAACCGTAACCGCATCAAAAAGTTTCTGTACCGATACGTCCCCCATCTTCGATGAATGCTCAAAAATAACCAGTTTTCTTGTTCCCATGAGTCCGCGAGCTGCAGAACGATCATGTTCAAACATATTTTCAAGTGCTTCCCACAAAAGCTCCAGATCATTTTCAGAAAAACCGGTTTGATTAGCTAGTGGTGCTGAAATAAAACCATGAGCACGATAAAGACCATAAGGAACTGTAAACTTCCGCCCCATGGTACGATTATCCCCACCCTGTTTTTCAGCTTCCGCTTCTGTCGCAACAGCCATTCGTGTAATACTATGCTCCAGCGAAACAATGGGGTCTACTGAGCGGGCAAAGGTTAGTTGCACAGGACCACGAACCTGTCCTGCATTTGGTCCGGTTGAGAGAACCGCACCAAATGTTCTTATATCGAAAAAGTTCTGGCACATAAACTGCTTTGCCCGGTCAACTTCCTTGCCTTGACCCTGGCCGGGTTTATGTCGTTTCTTCCCATCACCCGGATCAGCGTTCAGATCAATATTTAAGCTTATATATGCTTGCTCAATTGTATTATTCAAAATCGCTTTTTCCTTAATGAAGATTCCATAAGGAGGTTGTTCATCCATCTTTAGACCAACAAAGTTTCTCACTTTTCTTTTCAGACAAACATCCGTGATCAACCCATGTCCAGTCTCAGCGTCAATCCGTGGAAGATTACCGGCATCAGGGTCGCCATTGGGGTTACCATCTTTAACATCAAAGAGCATAATAAAATCATAACGTTTTTGAATATCCATCTTCTTTACTTCCTCCCTTTAATTTATTTTTTAAACTAAAACTAGTTATCACTTTTTTTAGTAAAGAAATCTTGTCTTTGGTGATAATAACCAATAGCAAAGAGACCTTGATCAGGCAAATTAAGATGTGCAGGAAAATCCCTTAGCTTGCCCATAATCTCACCCAGTAAGCGCTCAAAAGATACCACCCGTCCTCTGTTTTCAAGCTTGGCCAGATGGTGATTCTTGAGACGAAGTAAATTCGCATAGACTGTTACCGGCGTTGCACAGGCTGACCCATAAAACCGCTCGCGAATGGTGGCATTGATCCCAGGGTTTGCCTCTTCCTGAATCTTCTCTAATACAGCAAATAATCGCCCTAATTGATATCCAACTGATGTTTGATTAGTATCCAGCGCCATAATAACCTCCTTATAATTTTTATTAGGATAGAAACGGTAGTACCGGTTTAGATATGCCTTAATTAACGCCGCGCGAATTGGTTTAACTCTGTTTTCCGTATCGCTGCGAATTCGCCGAAGGGCAGCTTGCATCAAGGTAGCCGGATAGGGTGTTCCTTCTAAGATTGAGCGCATGAAATCGCCGGCTAGATTCGGAGGGATATTTTCACTCCTATCCTGGGTAGCGATATTGACTAAAATCCGCCAAATTGAATAATATTCTGGCTCCTTAGGTGGTTTTACGATGGCAAAGTCATCAAAATATTGCCTGATTTGGGAAGCAAACTCAGAAACCGTACCTTCTTGCCAAAAACGAATTGCTATTCGCGCAACATTCGGGGCTAGTCCTAAAATGTAAAAAGGGTTATCTCCATCGTCTTCCCTATACGATCCCTGATTTGCCGACTCAAAAAGTGCTTTCACTCTTTCCGTTCCTGCATCAGGATTGTCCTTATCAGGTTCTTTAAAAAATAAAGAGAAATCGGATTCGAAGGATGATTGTTTTTTTGACCAAAAAACCGTTGCTGCATCACCAACTAAAATACGTTGGGATTTTGACTTAAGTAAAGTATTCAGAGCTGTAACGTAAGCAAATTCTGTTGATTTAATTATTGGGGCATTATATCCCTGTTCTTTACCGTAAGAATCATATCCGCTGTTTTTTTGAAATCCGACCAAAATTTTCGCATCTTTATCAATTGGGGTTCTGTTATGAGTTCGTGCAATAATGCCTTTTTCACCTGTAACAAGGCAGGTTCCATTTTTCTGACCTTGTCCTTCAGCATCACTATCAGACTCGTCCGTTTTCAAATTACTGATTACAAATTCTCTAACTTTCTCTCTGCAGGGTACTGGAATATCCGAAACCAAACGGAATGCCATATTGCATTGAGGTGCTTTCAGGCATTCCTGAATCTGCGGGGCTGCGATAGCTTTTTCAAGCTGATTGGTTTTATAAAAAAAGCAGACAGCTTTAACACCGATATCCTCAGATAGCTCTTCTGGAAGTTCCTCCAGATTTTTTAGCCATGTATGGTGTTGATTTATCGATTTTTTATCATCTTCCGGCAGTCCAAGCAGGTAACCGATATGGTCCCACAGCAGAAAGGTCGTCTCAAAGCTCCTACTCCCAGCTCTCCCTACTGATCTTGGGAGCAAAAATGTTTTTCCAACTAACTTATTGCCAACCTTTTCTCTGGTATCTTCAATATTGATGAACTGACCTTGTTCATTGATAACGATTAAAAACTGCAATTCTTTTTTTTCAAAACCTTCCGGGGCAATATCACTTTCGGGGTCAGCAGCCTTTCGATCATAATACTCTTTTAAGGCCTGCAATATCATCCTCTCACCTCCACTTCCCTCCGGTCTGTATTCACTACCCCTCTATCAATTTGCGCCCGGAAAAACAGCGGGGCTGGCTCTTGCTCATCACTTTCAAAATCCAGATCATACAGCATGAAACCTAAGTCTCGCGTATCGTTGATTGGCTCCACGGGTTCCTCAGCAGGATTCTTAATTAGCCGAAAATCACAGGCGAATTCTCGGCAGCCTAGATAGGGTCTATGGAAACATTGACCTTTTTTCGCCCGTCGTTCAAACATCGCTACATATTTTGCCTCAGTTTCATCCAACCTTACAATTTCAGCGCTCTCTTGTTCGTCCGCCCAAACTTCTGATTGGAGCGAAAAGTTTTCCTTCCTTTGCTGAGGTTCAATAAAGTCGAAATACCCATGAATACGATAGCGGACATCACGCAAAAAAAGTCCCGCACGTTGCTGCCTTGCATCTTCAATAAAAATGCCCATTGGAGCTCCGAGCACGCCCGTCATTTGCTTTTCTGTAGGGGTAGGTACAACCTTGCCAACCTCGTTTCTGCGGACGGAAATCCATTTGATCGGGTTAAGTACCTCTATTTTTGTTATTTTCCAGCAAATTGCAGGCTTCCATAAAATTGACTCAAAAATTGCCCTGGCTGCCGATGGGGTAATTACATCATAGCTTACCCGTTCAACTTTCATCTCCGGACGGGTAAAACAGGCATAGTCCCCCCATACTTCCAAACACCAATTGTGCACCTTAACAACTCCTTTCTAAATAATAAATTGCTCTGGGTCGTAAGCGGTTTCCTCTACTAGCAGACCTTTATCCTGTGAATAATCCAGCTTCGAGGAGAGGGCAAAAATCTGCGGCTGCACTTCTTCAATTGCCCCTCGTCGTCTTAATTCATTAAATTCGTGGTTGTAGATAGTAACTGTATATCTTTGCAGCTTCCTCATTAGCCTGCGATCAGGCCCTTTTGCTTTTAATAAATCAATCAGTTGTTCTCCTGCACCGTAACGAACGAAGATTGTTTTTTGCTTAGAGTCGTCGATGATCCTGAATTTTTGGGCAGCAGTTCGAAAGTAAATACTGCATTCCCTTGAATCATTGTGATGTGGATTGAGTAAATCAGTTATTCCTTCTTTATCCAAGGAATTTGCTTTCCAATACAATTCCGCAAAGTACTTCTCAAACATGCTATAGTCTAAGGGATCCTCATCAATTCCAAAAACAATACTTCGGGTAGTGTCTGCTGCTTTGCGAAGTAATCCCTCAGGTGCTTTTCTTGGTGGGTTAAACACGATAACTTTTCCCGGAACAGGTAATTTTCCTTCTCTATTGCAACGACCTGCTGCCTGCGCAATTGAGTCCAGACCGGCAAGGGCTCGATACACTACCGGGAAATCTAAATCCACACCCGTTTCAACCAGCTGAGTGCTGATGACCCGAACGGATTCGCGGTGCTTCAGTTTTTCCTTAATCTCCTTGATTATTTCACTGCGATGCTGTCCGCACATGAGAGCCGACAAATGATATGTCCCGTTAGGCATCAGCTTATGTAATTCACGACAGCTTTTACGGTCTGAAACGATGCATAGAACCTGGTCGTATGTTCTTAACTCTGCAGAAATCACTTCCCAACTCGAAACGGCATGAAGGTCAGCGGGGAATAGAACATGATTACGAATTAGCAATTGATAGAGCGATTTAACCTCTTCTTCATCTCCCATTATCTCTCTGATGCGTTTTAGCCCTTTAAATACTTGTCCATCAACCCTGCGCTCTTGAAATGCGGGTTGAGTTGCCGTGGAAATTACAAAACTCACATGATAGTGCTCGACAAGCAGTTGCATTGTTTCAAGAATCGGAGCTATGAATTCAACCGGAACCAGCTGGGCTTCATCCAATATGATCACCGAGCCCACCACGTTATGCAGCTTGCGGCACCGACTGGACTTTGCTGCAAACAGCGATTCGAAAAATTGTACAGAAGTGGTGACAATCACTGGAGCATCCCAATTTTCCGCAGCCAATCGAGATTTTGGGGTAGTATCATCCTCATCTAAACTTGAATGGTGTTCGACAACCTGATCATCTCCAAGAGCTGAACGAAAAACATCGGCATTTTGTTCGATTATGCTGGTATAGGGTATCACATAGATAATACGCTTAAGCTGATGCCGCTTAGCGTGTTCGAGGGCAAAAGCAAGGCTGGATAATGTTTTCCCTCCCCCTGTCGGTACGGAAAGAGAATAAATTCCTTGTTCTTCTTTGGCCATTTGCACACATTTCGCTCGGATATTTCTCCTGATCACATTCACTTTTGTAGCTTCGGATGTCTCATCCAATTGTTTGCTATACAGGTTAAATCGATCTAGGAGTTCCACCATGGAACAATAATCACCCCTGATAAGGGCCTTATCATTCTCCATGTAGTTCTCGGTATCCAAAAAATCCGCATCCACCAGACTTGAATACAACATCCTCATCCATAAAGCTAAATCCAAGCCCTGTGCGAATTTCCATGGCGGAAGCGACGGTTTGGCAATTCGAATGTTATTGATAATGCTCGACTCGACATCACCCAAGTCCTTAACTTGAGTTTTTTGAAACTGAAGCGAAGCTTGTCCTGCCCCTTCTGCACTGGACCAATCTGGCATACCCGCATGATGCCCGGCAATACAATAAGCCAAAATCCGTCCTATTTCCTTGCCAAATAAATTTTCAACCAATTCAGCACCATGTATTGCATGCGGAATTTTTCCTCTTTTGCCTTCCAGATGCGCCCCTTCATCATAATACCCGCTTTTCATTTGCAGATATCTTTGCCACAGCAATCTGCCTTTACCAGCATCATGAGCTAAACCGGCTGCTTTCCCCCACGCTCCGGACTGAAAATCAGCAGCAAAGGTTTCTGCCAATTTTGATGTACCTGCAATATGTTCTGACAATCTATGTGGAGATGCCCACGTTCCGTCTTCATGCTTACGCACATGTGCAATAAAGTCTTCGCTCATCTTCAACTGCCTTTCTCATATGTTATTGTTCCGATTTTTTTAAGTGTCACGACATGATTCATTTATTTAAACGTATTTCTCCTAAATTTTACTCCTTTATGAAAATTATAGCAAATATTTTTGGGGAATATTTATGATAAGAATTTTATAGTTAAGAACTAATAATCAAATACTAAGCATCCTACTAATACCAGAAACCGCAAACGAGAATATCCTTCTATTTTTGGGTTCGGACATTGTTGTCTCTGGTAAAATTGGGCAGAAAAAAAGCCCCGATTAGGGGCTAGACTGCTTCTTTCTTTGGGGTTTGTAATAATCAACACCAAGATGCTTTTTTAATGCGCTTTGGAGGATGTGGGAGACATTAACTTTTTCTTGAACTGCTAAATCACTCAGCCATTTAGGCATCGTTACCATTTTATTGACGGCTTTACTCGCCATCTTATCCCTTATTGGTGGCATCCAAATTTCGATAAGGCTTACAAAGCCACCTTCAGAAGCTTTGACGGTGCTAGGCTGCGTTGGTTGCGGAATCTGGTCACCATCGTCCTCCATACTCCACAGATGAAGAGTGGCTGCTTCTTTTGCCATTTTATAAGCTTCTTCTATAGTGTCTCCTTCGGTGACACAACCTAGCAGGTCAGGAAATGTGATACAGTATCCACCTTCATCGCAGGGGTCAAATATAGCAGGGAAAACATGGGTATCTTTTGACATGTATATAAACCTCCTTTTGCAGGACTCACTCTATTGCGAGTCCGGCATGTTCAAATATGGATTTTAGAGTTTTAATTTTGTAATTCTTGGTTGGATGCTTTACTGGTTACCCTGCCGGACTTGGTGGGGTGGGTGAAATTATGGTGCGAACCTTCAATGCCTTTTAGTATCCAACCGTCTTTTTTAAGTATTTTAATTACTTCTCTGGATGAATAGGCTTTCATCGCACCACCCTCCTTACTTTCTTATTATAACATATATGATTACATATGTTAATGCTTAAACAAAATTAAGCACCCGCCGGTAATTATCCAACGGATGCTGACATTGATCAAGCTCTTGCCCTTCTTCTTTAACCTTTTGCTTTAGCCTTTCGCTTTAGCCTTTCTTCTCAAAGCGCAGTCCTTCCTCTCCAGCACTTAAGACAATCTGGTCTTTGGGGGCAATCTCTCCTTTAATAATCAACCGGCTTAAGGGGGTTTCTACCTCCTGTTGAATTAAGCGTTTTAACGGTCTGGCACCATAGGCCGGTTCATAGCCCTGCTTAGCCAAATATTCCAGAGCAGTGTCAGCCCACTCCAGTGTGCTGCCGGTACCCTGGTGAATGCGTTTAGCCAGCCCGGTTAACAATATCTCGGCAATTTGTTTAATTTGCGGCTGGGTCAGGGCATGGAAAACTACAATTTCGTCGGCCCGGTTGAGAAATTCGGGACGAAAATGCTGACGTAGAATGCCCATCACATTTTTCTCCATTTGCTCATAATCGCCACCCTGCTCCCGGTTGGCCAAAATTTCCTGGCTGCCTAGATTGGAGGTCATGATTACCACCGTGTTGCGGAAGTTCACCGTGCGCCCCTGTCCGTCAGTTAGTCGGCCATCGTCCAGTAGCTGCAACAACACATTAAACACGTCATGGTGGGCTTTTTCAATCTCATCCAGCAGGATTACCGAGTAGGGCTTCCGCCGTACAGCTTCCGTTAGCTGACCACCCTCCTCATAACCTACATAGCCGGGGGGTGCACCAATTAACCGGGCCACCGTATGCTTTTCCATATACTCGGACATATCCAGCCGGACCATGCTCCGTTCATCGTCAAACAAGGCCTGAGCTAAGGCCCGGGCTAATTCTGTCTTGCCTACCCCGGTAGGGCCGAGGAAAATAAAACTGCCAATGGGACGATTAGGGTCCTTAATCCCCGCTCTAGCCCTGAGCACTGCATCTGCTACCGCCTGCACCGCTTGCTCCTGGCCAATTACCCGCTTATGCAGTTCCTCGTCCAAATGGATGAGCTTCTCTTTTTCCCCTTCCAGCAGTTTACTGACCGGAACTCCCGTCCAGCGGCTAACTACCCGGGCGATATCTTCTTCATCCACTTCTTCTTTTAGCAGCATGCCGTGTTTCTGCTTGCCCGCCAAAATTTCTTCCTCAGCTCGCAGACGGCGTTCCAAACTATCCAAGCGGCTATATTTTAGCTCAGCCAGCCGGTTTAAATCATATTCCCGTTCCGCCCGCTCCATTTCCTGGCGGGTTTCCTCAATTTCCTTCTTCAGCTGGCGCACCCGGGAGATGGCTTGTTTCTCCACCTGCCACTGGGCTTTCATGGCATCAGCCTCAGTGCTCAAACTAGCTAAATGTTCCTTGATCTTGAGGAGGCGTTCCTCCGAAGCCGGATCCTTTTCCTTACTTAAGGCAGCTTCTTCAATTTCTAATTGCATAATCCGCCTGGTGATTTCGTCTAGGGCGGTGGGCATGCTGTCAATTTCCGTCCGCAGTTTAGCCCCCGACTCATCCATCAAGTCAATGGCTTTATCCGGCAGAAAACGGTCAGTAATATACCGGTCGGATAAAGTAGCCGCCGCAATAATCGCCCCATCCTGGATGCGCACCCCGTGATGTACTTCGTACCGTTCTTTGAGGCCCCGTAAAATGGAGATGGTATCCTCCACCGAAGGTGGATTAACCACTACCGGTTGAAAGCGTCTTTCCAAGGCCGCATCCTTTTCCACATGCTTGCGGTATTCATCTAAAGTGGTTGCCCCGACAGTATGCAGCTCACCCCTGGCTAGCATTGGCTTTAACAGGTTGCCGGCGTCCATTGCTCCTTCTGCTGCCCCTGCACCTACCACAGTATGCAGCTCATCAATAAACAGGATGATTTTACCGGCGGATTGTTGGACTTCTTTCAGCACAGCTTTTAAGCGCTCCTCAAATTCCCCCCGGTATTTAGCCCCGGCAACCAATGAACCCATGTCCAGACTAATTAACAGCTTATCCTTTAACCCTTCCGGTACGTCCCCGGCCACAATGCGTCGGGCCAGTCCCTCTACGATGGCAGTTTTACCTACTCCAGGCTCCCCAATGAGCACCGGATTATTTTTGGTCCGTCTGGACAAAATTTCAATTACCCTCCGGATTTCGTCATCCCGGCCAATTACCGGATCGAGTTTGCCCTCCCGGGCTAGTTTTGTTAAGTCCCGACCATACCGTTCCAAGGCCTCATAAGTCTCTTCCGGGTTTTCTGAGGTCACCCGCTGGTTACCCCGAATGGCTCGCAAGGACTCTAGCAGGTTGTGCCGGGATAAAGCCGCCTGCCTTAACACCTCCCTAGTTTCCGGTTCCCCATCCTCGATCAAACCCAACAAGAGGTGTTCGATGCTAATATAGTCATCCTTCATGTCTTTGGCTTCTTTTTCCGCCCTGGCCATCACTCTGGCCAGACCTGTTCCCAAGCGCAAAGCCCCTTCATAACCAGTTACCGCAGGGATTTTCCTCAATAAATCCTGGCTTTTCCCAGTCAGTACCTCCGGATTTACCCCGGCATGCTCTAAAATACGGGGTGCTAATCCACCTTGCTGATTAAGCAGGACGGTAAGTAAGTGTTTACCTGTAACTTCTTGATGGTGCCTTTCGGCAGCTAATTGCTGGGCGGCAGCAACTGCCTCCCTGGATTTTTGGGTATAGCGATTAATATCCATATTTTCACCCCTTTTCTACTTCCCATTTCTACTTTACTTTTCGATTTTCTCTTTGTACTTTAACTTTGTACTTCCTTTTACATCTTCCCTTGGCTTAACTCAGCCAGCTGCCGGTAGAGTTGCTCTTCTTCCACAGTTAGTTGAGCTGGTATATCCACTTTAATCCGTACATATTGGTCACCCCGACCACCTTGGCGGGGTAAGCCCTTTTCCCTTAACCGCAAGCGTTTTCCCGTCCGGGTGCCAGAAGGAACTTTTACATTGACTTGCCCATCTAGGGTAGGTACCAGCACTTGAGCCCCCAGTACAGCCTGTTCCGGGCGCAGGGTAACTTCTGTTTCTAAGTCATCTCCATGCACTGTATATACCGGGTGGGGTAATATGCTGATTATTAGATACAGGTCGCCTTTTGCTCCCCCGTTCCGGCCTTCCCCGCCCTGGCCTTTCAGCCGAATGCGGCTTCCACTGTGTACCCCCGCCGGAATTTTAACCTCTAGGGCTTTACTTACAGCCCGGCTGGAAAACTGGAGGGTTTTTTCCACCCCTCGATAAGCTTCCTCCAGGGTAATTTCCAATTCGCTTTCCACATCCTGACCTTGGGCTGGCACATTGCGGCGGGTCGCCCGCCCAGTAGGACCACCCTGCCTAAAGGAGCCAGTTGGTCCCCCGGTTGTACTAAAACCACCCCTGCCGCCAAATAGGGTGGTGAAAAAATCACTAAAGCCATCCATGCCGTCACCGGTAGTACTATAAAATTGGCTTCCCGCCATGTCCGGGGACTGCCCAAAGTCTTGGCCATTTTGCCAGTTACTGCCTAACCGGTCGTATTTCCCCCGTTTTTCCGGGTCACTTAACACTTCATAGGCTTCATTAACTTGCTTAAATTTTTCCTCGGCAGCATCCTTTGCTTTATCCTTATGCAAGTCCGGATGCCATTTCCGGGCCAGCTTCCGATAGGCGGTCTTGATTTCCTTTTCGGTTGCGCTCCGGCTAACTCCTAACGTTTCGTAATAATCCTGATAAGATACGCCCATTTGCCTCACCTCCCATAATGGCACCGCCCAAGCCAGGAACATTTCACCAAGCCTAGAGCATTGCCCAAGCCAGGAGCGTACTCCCGGCTAAAGGCCTGCCAAATATTTATTTACATTTTAACCAAATTCATCTCTCTTCAAATTCGGCGTCCACCACATCTTCACCTGCTTGGGCTTGTTTCGCCCCAGCACTATAATTGTTACTGCTGTAATCACCACTGTGGTAATCACCGCTGTGATATTCACCACTGTGGTTATCATCACCGTGGCAGTTATCACTTTGACAACTATCAGTTTGGCAATTTCCACCACCACAGCCTCCAGATGCTGCGGCAGCTTGCTGAGCTGCTTGGGTTAGCGCATGAGCTGCCTGCTGCAGGTCACTGGTTAAGGAGCGAATTTGTTCAATCGAGGCATTCTCCTGAAGTGCCTTTTGCAGTTTAGCTAACAGGTCCTCCAAGCGTGCTTTTTCATGTCCAGGGACATTGTCCCCCACTTCCTTAAGCTGCCGGTTCACTTGATAAACCAGCGTATCCGCTGCGTTCCGGGCCTCCACCTCTTGCTTGTGCCGTTTGTCCTCGGCTGCATTAGCCTGCGCATCTCGGACCATCCGGTCAATTTCCACCTGTTCCAGACTAGTAGAGCCACTGATGGTAATAGTCTGCTCCTTACCAGTGCCCTTATCCCGGGCACCTACCTTCAGGATACCGTTGGCGTCAATATCGAAGGTAACCTCAATTTGGGGAATTCCACGGGGAGCTATAGGCAGGCCATCCAATTTGAACTGCCCTAGGGAACGATTATCCTTGGCCATTTCCCGTTCGCCCTGGAGTACCTGAATGTCTACCGCAGGCTGATTATCCTCGGCAGTGCTGAAGGTTTGGCTGCGTCTAACCGGGATAGTGGTGTTCCGTTCAATTATTTTAGCCATAATCCCACCCATTGTTTCCACACCTAAGGAAAGGGGGGTAACATCCAGCAACACCACATTCTGCACTTCTCCGGCCAATACACCACCCTGAATGGCTGCCCCTACCGCTACCACTTCATCAGGGTTAACCCCTTGGTGAGGCTCCTTGCCACCAGTTAACTGACGTACCAGCTTTTGTACAGCAGGAATTCTGGTGGAGCCACCAACCAGGATAACTTCGTCAATATCCTTTTCCGTTAGCTTGGCATCAGCCAAAGCTGCTACCACCGGTCTGCGACACCGCTCCACCAGATGGTGGGTAATATCGTCGAACTTCGCCTTAGTGAGTTTGTTGTCTAAATGTTTGGGTCCACTGGCATCAGCAGTAATAAAGGGCAAGCTGATTTGAGTTTCCATAGTAGTAGAAAGCTCCACCTTAGCTTTTTCCGCTGCTTCAGTTAAGCGCTGTAAGGCTTGTTTGTCATTGCGCAGGTCAATGCCATAACCCTGTTTAAAGTCATCAGCCAACCAATCCACCAGCGCCTTGTCAAAATTATCTCCACCAAGCTGGGTATCTCCGTTGGTGGATTTCACCTCAAAGACCCCATCGCCGACCTCCAGAATGGACACATCGAAGGTTCCACCACCCAGGTCAAAGATTAATACCGTCTCATTGACTTTTTTGTCCATCCCATAAGCCAAGGCTGCTGCAGTAGGTTCATTGATAATCCGGAGCACATTTAACCCGGCTATTTTACCTGCATCCTTAGTAGCCTGACGCTGGGTATCATTGAAATAGGCCGGAACGGTCAGTACCACATCATTAATCTTTTCTCCCAGATACTTAGCAGCATCATCCACCAACTTCCGCAGCACCATAGCAGAAATTTCTTCTGCAGCGTACTGCTTGCCGCGAAGTTCAAACTTCACAGTGTCATTAGCCCCTTGAATTACCTTATAGGGTACCAGCTTACACTCTTCCTCTACTTCCGAATAACGACGGCCGATAAACCTTTTAACCGAGTATAGGGTATTTTGCGGGCTTAAAACTGACTGCCTTCTGGCCACTTGGCCAACTAATTTCTCCCCGTCTTCTTTAAATGCTACCACCGAAGGCGTGGTACGTGAACCCTCAGCATTGATAATAACTGTGGGTTTTCCACCTTCCATAACTGCTACCACTGAGTTAGTGGTTCCTAAGTCAATTCCAATTGTTTTAGCCATGGGATATCCCCTCCTTATTAAACTTTCTTGAATTTGCCCAACTTTGTTGTACCCTGCAGTGTTTACCGGCTTTGTTTTGTTCTGACCTTCTGACTTTGTCTGACCTTTAAGCTAATTATCAGCCCTGGGCGGAAATAAAGCAACAGTGCTGTAGCCGCCAAAGTAACTAAATATTTCCTCTGCTTGGCAATTGGTCAGGAAAGGTCAGTGTTGCTCCGACGGGCACGTTTTTGCTCCGTTTTGCGATGCAAGCCTAAGCCTAGGCAAGGAAGCCGCATCATCGAGGTTGGTCGATTTAATTAGCCTACCCAGCTTAGAACTGCTAGTTATGGAACTAAGAGTACCAACGCCGGGACAGGTATCCGACCGGTCATTAATCGGCATCCATACCGGGCAGACATCCTTAGAAATTGAAAATTCTCAGTATATATCCTTATAAAAGGGTAATTCTAAAAAGATAAATTAGTTTATACCTAGGAAGGCGGCGGATAGGATGCCTGATAGTAGAATGTCCGAGGATAGGAAATTGGTGGAAATGTGGACCCAGATGGGCCGACAGACGGGTGGCCTTATTGGTCGAAGTATCGGCTTAACAAGTTACGGTCTAGTCAGTATCATGGGGGGTTTACTAGCGCCGGCAGTATTGCTAAACTCAGTTATTCTAAATAGAAACCGCCGGTTATACTAAACCGACGGTACAGTTTGTTGGCGTTAGGAGGTGTTCACAATTAACACATATCAAAACTGGCCTTTAGGCATCAGGGGGCAGGTCTGGTTCCTGATGGGACGTAGTTTTGGCGGGGTTAGTGGTGCCCTGCTGGGCACTTCTATGGACCTATTGGTTCGGGGAGTAGAATTAGGAATAGTTCTACCCCTGGCTATTACGGCAAAAATAGCCGAAAATTACCGGACCTTCCAATAAACAACCAAAGCCAATAAAGGTGGTATTGCTGTTAAGTTAAACATTATTCCATACCCAAAAGTATTAGCTACTATACCCCAGAATACTGAACCTAATGCAATCCCTATATCAAAAGCGGTCCAGAAAGTAGCAATAGCTGCACCTCGCTTACTGGGGTGCACATTATTTATGCATAGTGCTAACATCGTGGGTTGGACAAAACCATAACCAATTCCGTAAAGTACCGCTCCAACTATCAGATAGACTAACCCGGAAATATGGGCTAGTACCAGCATAGCGGCTACCATAAATAAAATTCCAGGCAAAACCACTAAGTTATAGCCCCGAGTCCCCATATTATCGACAATTCTTCCGGAAAAGAGGCGGGAAAGCAAAGTGGTTAAGGCTAGGGTGGTGAAGAAAATTCCTGCCGAGCCCACACTTTGTTGACGTGCAAACATCGCTAGAAAAGAGAATAAGGAACTATAGGTTGTGGTAACTAACATAATAACAATTGCTGGCCGCAAAGCTGTTTTTTCCAAGAAATTAATTTTGGTTCCACCCATTCTTTTTTCTAAACGAGGATATTTAATTAGCAGAGCCATCGCAAAGGAGACAAAAACTAATAGGGCACATGTGATGAACAAGGTCCGGAAAGAAAAGTTATCAATCAGCCATAAACCAATAGCAGGCGAAATGGCCATGGAAACAGAACTGCTCAGGCTATAATATCCTAGCCCTTCCCCTAACCGGCTAGGAGGTATCAAATCTGTGGCCACAGTAGCTGCAGCGGTATTGCATATTCCCCAGCCAAAACCCTGAATTATCCTTAAAAATAGCAGCATTGATAACGGTACCATTCCAATGTAAAACAGGGAAGGTAACAGAAATAACAATAGGCCGCCCAGCAGGATTAATCTCCGACCATAACCATCTAGTGCCCAACCGGAAAATGGCCTAATCAGTAATGCTGACCCCGTCAGTAAACCTAGTGCTAATCCGGCGGTACCCGTTGAGCCGCCTAACTCCTTAATATACATGGGCAGGGTAGGAATAAGGCTGTGAAAAGCAATGAACACTAAAATTGTGGATAACAAAATCAAGATAAAATCCCTAGTCCACAAAGGGGCTTTTAGAGAACCAGAAATACCTGTTTTAGTTGGTAAATCTTCTTGTTTCATGCCTTCCTGAACTAGTTCTGTAGTCATTACACCATCTCCGCAATCAAAGTTTTTTCTCCTTAAATTATTAACCAAATAAATTTACACTGTCAACCTTTGTGTTCTTAATGGTAGATAACTCGGCAAATACTTCCTAATCCCGTCTTAAACATTATATTACTTTTACTAGCAAAATGCCCAAAGGCGGAATTCCTTCGAGCATTAATTCTTGCTTGTCATTGAATTTACTGCTTGTCATTGAATTTACTGCTTGTCAGCTGCGCTGCGCAGTTTTCTAACTACTCCGGCCATCCGTTCAGGCAACGGGGCAGAGAATTCCAGATACTCCCCTGTCCTAGGATGTTTGAAGCCAAGCACCCCAGCATGTAACGCCTGACCGACAAGACCAAAATGGGCTTTCCTAGTGCCGTATTTAGGGTCTCCGACCACTGGGTGACCCAGATAAGCCAGATGCACTCTAATTTGATGAGTTCGACCCGTCTCCAGTTTACACTCCACTAGAGTGTATTCCTTAAACCTTTCTTGTACAGTATATCTAGTCAAGGCTTGTTTAGAATTTTTCAACACCACCGCCATTTTCTTACGATCCTGAGGATCTCGTCCTATGGGGGTATCAATAATTCCCCCCGACTCTTGAATACTGCCATGAACCAAAGCGGTATAGCGGCGGGTTACCTCCCTATCCTTAATCTGACTAGCTAAGCTTAGGTGAGCTAGATCATTTTTGGCTACCATTATTACCCCCGAAGTATCCTTATCCAGTCTATGGACGATACCGGGTCGCATTACTCCGTTAATACCCGACAAATCCTGACAATGATAGAGCAGGGCATTGACCAGGGTTCCCGAGGTATTCCCCGGAGCCGGATGCACCACCATGCCTTGAGGTTTATTGAGCACAATTACATCACTGTCTTCAAATAAAATTTCCAGGGGAATGTTTTCCCCCTCCACCTTTAACTCCTCCGGTTCAGGAATTACAAAGCTAATCTCGTCCCCCGGTTTAAGCTTACTGTTGGCCTTAGCCACAGTACCGTTGATGGTTACCCGACCTTCATCAATTAACTTTTGAATATGAGTACGGGTTAACTCCGGCACTTCCCCAGTGAGAAAAAGGTCTAACCTAGTCCGGGCCTGTTCCGGTTCAACCTGAAAAACCAGAGTTTCAGCTCCCTGAGTTTCGTCTCCAACACTTTCATCTTCCACACTTTCAGCTCCGGCAACAAAGTTACCCTCGGTTTCCGGGTCTAGACTGTCCAAAATTTCTCTATTTTTTACCATGCTTAATTACCCCCGGTATTGTCTGCTTGATTTAACTTATTTTGACGTAGTATTTCCAGAATTAGCAAACCAACTCCCACCGTTATTGCTGTGTCGGCAAAATTAAATACTGGAAAAACTCTAAAATCTAGAAAGTCCACCACGTGGGCAAATCGTACTCGGTCAATCAAATTGCCAATTGCACCACCTACTTGTAGGCCTAGGGCAATTCTCAATACAAGCTGCTCTCCGGAAAGCCTATGGTTATAGATTATTACGCCTCCAATAACCACAATAGCCATCACAATAAAGAACACAGTCTTGTAGGCCAGCATGCCAAAAGCCGCCCCAGGGTTGAGGATGTAGGTCAAATGGAAAACCTCCCTAATTAAGGGTATGGACTCTAATTCCCTCATGTTGATCCGCACTATATATTTGGTTAGCTGATCCACAATTAACGTACCCAGGGCAAACAGCCAAAAAATCAAGTTAATTCCTCCCACCAATCTGGATCAATGGTGCTGGAAACACCCACCATTTAGACGGGATAATTGTATCACAGGGTGGAATCCGACTCAAGTTCAGTTCCGCTGATGCTCCAGTCTAACTCCACTAGTCCCGAAGTTTCACCATTTGGTCCTCGGAAAACAAAGAAAAAATCCGGCTAACGCCAATTTCACGTAAGCAGGACTTTTCAATATTGATTATACCCAATAGTTTAAACTTATAGCTTAGGGGTAGCTTTACCGGTACATAATGGTTCAGCAGGTACTGTCAATGGCACCTCGTCCTGAGTCAGCCAGTTATCTACCACTTCATTATCCAAAACCCTGCCGTAAAACATCCCATCTGCTCCCCGTTCATAAGGGATATGGTCCACATCCTCCACATAGCCCACATCCTCGTCAAAGTCCAGACCTCCGTAATAAGAACCGGCGTCCGAGTGCTCCGCATGCTCGTTAAAGTGGGCTAATACCTGCCAGGCATCCTCACCATCAAACATATTCTCATCTTCACTATCCCCAAGTTTTTCGGGATCATTGTCGTGGGTCTGACCCCCAAAAGGTGGGGCAATTACATCCTCCTCAATAGGTCTAAGCTGGCGGTCCGGTACGTCCTCCTCGTGCTTACAGTCAATACACAAGCTTGCTGTAGGCATAGCCTCCATGCGCTCCATAGGAATTTCCTGCCCACACCGCTCACATTGGCCATAAGTATCATTTTGCATCCGATGCAAGGCATCTTCAATTTCGGCTAAATCTAGTTCCATGCCCTCCCGCAGAGCAAAATCCTTGCTCCGTTCAAACACTTCCGACCCTAGGTCACCAGGATGATTATCATAGGAAGACAGTTCAGATATGGATTCCCGTAAAGAAACACCTAAACCGCCTTCCTCCATTTTATCAATTCTATCCCGCAGGCTATGCTGTTGCATTTCCATTTGTTGCTTTAATTCCGCTTGCTTTGCCTGGTCCATTTGGTATGCCTCCTTTGTTATTGGTCCAAGTCAGGTTCAGGTATGATGCATGTTAGATACGTCCGGGTATTATGCATGCTTTGATGACCGGTCGGATACCTATCCCGGTGAGGTGCTCTTAGTTCCGTACCTAGCATCTCTAAGCTGGTTGGGTTAATAAAATTCGACCAACCTGGACAATACGGCTTCCTTGCCTAGGTGTCCAGGTTGCCGACGTCCTTGTCGGCAAGGTCGATTTTATTACCCAACTGCGCTAAGAGCTGCACGGTTCTCCACCATGAGCACCTCTACCGGTATAGGTATCCGACCTGGCCATTCTTATATGTCATTTTTTTGCCGTATCATCAGCACTAGTACAAGCATCCAAGATCCCAACTTCCCCGCCCAGGTTGGATGCCTGGCCCGGTTCGGTGCTCATAGCGGAATGCCTTAGTAGCTGTTGGCGAAGGTGGGCAATAAAAGCACCCCGGCCAACATGGACGTTGGCCGCCTCGCCGCTGAGACACGGACGTTGAATCGGCGAGGTTTGGGTGCTTTTATTAGACCATCAAGCTTACAGCTACTTGGCAGGTAGCTCAGAGCACCGAACCGGGTTAGGCGTCCAACCGGCCATATGACTTGCATAGGCATCCAACCGGCCATCAGGCTTGCATACTACCGACCCTGCTGTCAGATCAATGCAGCACCCGCACCACCCGGCTCAAGTCAGTACTAGCCGGCACCTGGGCATCCTCCGTACTAAAGCCTAGCGGCACGATAGCCACAGGCCGTTCCCCAGGTTGACAGTTTAGCGCATTAAACACAGCACTCTCATCAAAGGCTCCCACCCAACAGCTTCCTAAGCCAAAGGCATCTGCGGCCAGCAGGATATTTTGGGTGGCTGCCGCAGTATCCTGTAGGCAGTAAAGGCTTCTT
Source organism: Carboxydocellales bacterium (assembly GCA_049302075.1). Lineage (GTDB taxonomy): Bacteria > Bacillota > Carboxydocellales > JAJZTU01 > JBAQLS01. Next base: position 58,429 of record JBAQLS010000046.1, read on the forward strand.
CCTCTTTCACCGTAACGGGCTGCCGCATCTTCTGGCAGGGCACAAACGACTATCACAACCGGGGCATTGGCAATAAATTTCTGATTGAAGGCCGCAGCCTCTAGCTGCTCTTTAACCTGTTGCCGAAAAACTGCGTAGAATGTCCAAGGTTGGATGTTCCCGGCACTGGGTGCTGATGCTCCTGCCTCCAGTATTCTCCCTACCGTAAACTCATCTACTGTATCACTTGCGAAGTTCCTGATGCTCCTGCGTTCTCTGATGGCATCCATTACATCTTTGGTCATAGCTATACCCCCTAAATAAATTATTATTACAGCATTAGCTTATCGCCCTAAATTAAGTTGAATTTGAACTATCCGGACTAGTTCTGCTATGAACCCGCCTATCACCGGTAGACGTAGAATGGCCAGCCTTTGGAGAGTGTAGATAATCAAAGCCCCTAAAATCGCAAACCCAATGGTCATCCCCACACCTCTAGCCACTCCGGCTATAAAATTTATATAGAGTAACCTTAAGGGTTTGTTTAACAGTTCCACATATTCGGCAAGTTTCATCCTTTCTATGGCTAAGCTGAGGTCTTCCACCTTATGACTAAGGGTTATTTTAGCTTTGGACTGTAGTGATGTAGACTTCAGTGATTTAGACTGCACAGAATCTGAATGGACAGATTTTCGCTGCGTTGATGTTAACACTATGGGTTTTTTTAAAGACCCCCGAACCAGATAGAATTTCGATTTTTCTGCGGGCATTGTTTCCCTACCTCCAGACGAAAGTAGTGTACCCAAAAAAACAGAAAAAGTTCAAATGTTAAGTAATTACCTTGCTCAACTGAACTTTTTCCTGATTAACTGTATCTATAATAATGAAACGGTATACCATTCCAAAAATATGCTAAATTAGCGCGAAAGGGGCTATGGTAATGCAGCAGTGGGATTATCACTTATTTACCGTGATCAATGGCTTAACTGGTCATAGTAAATTGCTAGATTGGGCTATGGTGCCGCTATCCAAATGGGGGGTAGTTGTTTACGGGATTATTTTAATTTACCTGTTCTTCATTGGACAGGAAGGCGGAGTGCGGATGGCGAATGGTAAGCAGGTAGTCAAAGCAGTATTAGCAACGGGAATTGCGTTGTTACTTAATCAGCTTATCGGGTTAATGTATTTTCGACCTCGTCCTTTTGCTAACCATAGTGTAAACTTGTTAATCCAACGTTCACCTGACCCATCCTTTCCCAGTGATCATGCTACCGGGGCTAGTGCCCTTTCTTTCGCCCTTTTTACTGAGCATCCCCTACTTGCTACCTTTATGTTCAGCTTAACCCTGCTCTTAATTTTCTCCAGGGTGTATGTAGGTACCCATTATCCCCTGGATGTCTTGGGGGGAGTGTTAACTGGCATAAGCGGTAATTTCCTGGCTAATCAAGTCTGGCCGTTATGTGAAAACTTCGTTACTAAAATTCTCGAGTTACGGGAACTCTTAACTAATAACATGTTTAAACTTTTTACCCAAGTTGGGAACAAGCATTAATTCGGATATAAGGGGGGAACGCCCCGGTGCCAGCTACCGACAGAGATTTAATTGAAAAATGTCAACAGGGCTCAATAGATGCCTTTGAGCATGTGGTTAATCGTTACCAACAATATGCCTTTAAGATTGCTTACGGTATTTTAGGTAACGTGGGTGATGCGGAGGATATGGTGCAAGAAGCATTTATTACCGTCCACCGTCAAATTAATAGTTTACGGAAGGGTGGGGCTTTTCCCACCTGGCTGGGGAAAATCGTCACCAACTTATGCCTCCGCAAAATACAAAAAGGGGTCAAAATATCGTCAATTCCCCTGGAATCCCAAGAAAGCCAGCAGCTGAGTAGTCCTGGTACTGACCAGGCTTATCTGGCTTTAGAAGCTCAACAGGATGTCCACAAGGCTCTGTTAAGTTTACCCCTTGATTTAAGAGTTGCAGTGGTCTTAAGGGATTTACAGGGTTTTTCCTACAAAGAAATTGCCGAAATAGCCGGAATTCCCGTTGGGACGGTGAAATCCCGGATTCACCAGGCCAGAACTCTTTTAGCCGACCGGTTAAGCTTTATCGACAATGAGAGCTTTACCGAAGTTGAGAGTTTTACCGGCGATGAAGGATTTACCAAAGGTGAAAGGAGGTAACACAGATGCTTTGTAATGAACTTAAGGAAAATCTATCCGCATACTTAGATAATGAACTTCGTACAAACCAACTTGCTGGCCTCACTGAACATTTAGCCAATTGTCCAAAATGTCGTGCCGAACATTCCAGACTAATCAAGGTTTCTGGACTAGTCCAGAACCTCCCTATTCCCCTATCTACAGCTCGTGTGTTTACTGGAGTCCGGTTAGCAATAGCTCAGGAAGAAATACCCGGGAATAGTCTACAGGTACTTTCCGGCATATTTAGTGGGTTTGGTTTGCTTACTATTGGTTTTGCAGCTTTAATTGTTTACTCACCCGTAGGTTTGGAGCTATTGGCCCTGATTAAGGCGGTGGCCCGGAACTTCATTGATATAGGTGCACTAGCAGTAAAAATCTCAACCCGCATCTCTACTGGGGAACCCTTTGGATTTTGGGGATGGCCAATTAGCCTTAGTTTGTTTTTGGGGTTTGGACTGGCTTTTTACTTGCTCAGAAAAGTTCTAAGGAGTATCAATTTAAGGGGGCCATTGTATGAATAAATTATTTTGCATAACTTTATTGATTTTAGGAATACTGCTGGTTCCATTCATCCCAGCCTATGCAGCCACACCCGGTCAGACTACCGGCGAAGGCTCCGGTCAAATTACCGGTGAACCCGACCGTCAAACTACCGGTGATAATTCCAATATATTTACCAGTATGGCCTCCAAATTAATCAGCTTTCAAAATAGCCTGGTGTTAGAAGGTCAAAGGGTAAAAAATGTCCTACTAATTGGCCAGGATGGAGTTATTGCCGGAGAGGTGCAAGATGAGGTGGTGGTTATCAAGGGTAATCTGACCTTAAAAAATACCGCCAGGGTTGCTGATCGGGTCTTTGTTATCGGAGGAGTACTTCAACAAGAACCTGGAGCACAAGTGGGTAAAGGAGTATTTAATGTAAGCACCTCCAATGCTTTTGTCAATTCTTTACTCCTGGGGGTGATGGCTTTTATCAGCCTGGAATTAGCTAAATTCCTGATTAGCATTAGTTTGATTGTAGCATCTATTATTGTAATGTTCACCACACCCACTATCGCGCAGAACTCCGCAACTGTCTTGAAAAAAGGGTTACTAAAATCCGCAGTTTTAGGCTTTCTCGCCTTATTGTGCTTTGGCCTGTTGGCGGGAGCCCTAGTTACCACTATTTTAGGAATTCCCCTAGCCCTAATCCTGATACTAATCCTTACCCTAATGCTAATTGTGGGTTTTACTGGAACAGCTTTGATATTTGGTGAATTACTTAAACCAAGCCCAGACTCTTTGAGCCGTCCTACTTTACCTTCTACTCTACTTACAACTACTATCGGTTCCCTAATGTTAGTGGCTATGGCTAATTTACCCGTAGTGGGAGTGGTCTGGGTACTTATTATTTTGGTTCTGGCTTTAGGCTCATTTATTCAGGTCATCTTCAATAAACAGGTCAGTCCCTCTGGAGGGAATTAGAAAATGAGCAATTTAATTGAATGGTTTAGCAATTCAGGGGCTATGTTCATACCCTACGGGGTCTGGGGTTTGGCGCTGAACATTAATGCAAAAATCCGTACCTTGATTGAAGTAAAGCTTGGGCCGCTTGGGGAGTTTGGTAATTATCTTGTCGCGGGAATTACCTTAGCCGCTTTTGCCCTTTTATTATTTAGCAAACTCGCGGAAGATTTAATCTATCAAGAATTAAATTTGTTCGACTCCCTGGTAACCGGGTTTATAACTGCCTACCGCACTCCGTTAACAACCCAGGCTATGAAATTAATAAGTAATTTTGGTTCAGTAACAGTTTTGTTATCAGTCACCCTGCTGACCTTCTATGTTTTTTACCAGCGGAAGAAACATTTTTGGGACTCCTTAATGTTTTTAATTGCTTTAGGGGGTGGGTGGCTGTTAAATGATGTGCTTAAAGTGGCATTTCACCGGCCTAGGCCAGAGTTAGTTCACTTGGTTCAAGTCAGCGGGTACAGCTTTCCTAGCGGTCATGCTATGATTAGTGTGGCTTTTTATGGCTTCCTGGCTTATTTAATCTGGTTAAATTATCGACCTTCACCCTTACGCACTCTTGCTTCCTTGGGCTTATTAGGTTTAGCGGTCTTAATTGGCCTTAGCCGAATCTATTTGGGAGTCCATTATCCTAGTGATGTGTTGGCTGGCTTTGCCGCCGGAGGGTTCTGGCTGATTAGCTGTATCCTGGCCCTGCAGGCCATTCGCTATTATAAGGCCGGTTCAGCTAGGTGAAACCCGAAAAAAGTTCAAAGGATCAGCTTTAATCTGTACAGAAACATGTCATACTAAATACAAAGAAAGTGGGGTGATGATGTGGTTCTGAAAAGTATCAGCCGGTTTTTGGATAAATTTGACCTGCCGTGGGTATTATTGGCTTTAATAACTATATTGATAATAGTTTCAACCAATTCCCGCAAGGATTTTTGGCGTTGTTTCCCTGTTGGTATCTGGACCATGGTCACCGGTGCCCTTCTTGAGCAGTTTTTTATCAAAAATAAGTTTTGGGTGGAACACTTTAAAATGATTAAGGTAGGCGAACTGGATCTCTTTGTAATTATAGGACCCTTCTTTGCCATAGGTTTTCTGTTAATAAGATTTTTGCCGGAAAATCGGTTAGCTAAATTCCTGGCAGTTCTGGCCTGGTCAGGGCTGGCCACAGGTATTGAGTTTATGGCTGGAAAGCTGGGTTTCCTCGAGTACGACTCTCAAAAATGGAGTGCTCTGCACTCTTTAGGTATTTATTATTTGTCTCTAATGAGCGCTCTGGGCTTCTACTGTATTTACAATAATCACAGCAATCAACACTCTGACCATCGGTAAGCTTTCCCCTGCTTTGGTCATTTCAGTTCGGGCACTAGTTGCGCAAGCTATGAATGGGTGCCGGTATCCGCCCCCCGCGCTGGACAAATTCCGCCGAGCTAAAGGGATTAACCGCCATAATCGGCGCTCGGCCTAGTAAACCCCCAAACTCCACTGTATCGCCCAGCTTTTTGCCAGGGGCGGGAATAATCCGCACTGCTGTGGTCTTTTGATTAATCATCCCAATAGCGGCCTCATCGGCAATGATGGCGGCCAAGGTTTCCGCACTGGTATCCCCAGGTACGGCGATCATGTCCAGACCCACCGAGCAGACACAGGTCATCGCTTCCAGCTTGTCAATGGTTAGAGCTCCATCCTCAACGGCCCTAATCATTCCTGCATCCTCGCTAACCGGGATAAAAGCTCCACTTAACCCCCCCACATAAGAAGAAGCCATGGCTCCTCCTTTTTTTACCGCATCATTAAGCAGCGCCAAGGCTGCTGTTGTCCCATGAGTGCCCGTTCGTTCCAGGCCCATACCTTCTAGTATATTGGCCACACTATCTCCCACTGCTGGTGTAGGTGCCAGAGAAAGGTCTACAATCCCAAAAGGCACGCCTAGTCTCCGGGAGGCTTCCCGTCCAACCAATTCACCCATCCGGGTAATCTTAAAGGCTGTCTTTTTAATAATTTCGGCCAAAGCCCCAAAGTCCTGACCCTTAGCCTGTTCAACGGCATGGCGCACCACTCCCGGCCCGCTTACTCCCATATTAATTACACATTCCGGCTCGCCTATCCCGTGGAAGGCTCCGGCCATAAAAGGATTATCCTCGGGCACATTACAGAACACCACTAATTTCGCACAGCCTAAACCGTCTCTATCTGCAGTAAGCCGGGCAGTCTCCTTAATTATTTTACCCATTAGGTAGATGGCATCCATGTTTAGCCCGGCTTTGGTAGTCCCCACGTTTATAGAAGCACAAACCCGCTCCGTGACAGCCAGCGCCTGGGGAATAGACTTTATTAAATTCAAATCACCTTTAGTAAAGCCTTTATGCACCAAAGCCGAAAAACCACCAAGAAAATTAACTCCAATTGCAGCAGCCGCCTGATCCAAGGTCTCGGCAATGGCCACATAGTCCGGGGAGTCACAGCTTTCCGCAACCATGGCAATGGGAGTTACCGAAACCCGCTTATTAACAATAGGTATCCCATATTCCCGTTCAATCTCTTCCCCTACCCGAACTAAATTTTCCGCAGTCCGGGTAATTTTATCGTAAATTTTCTGTTGAACTACTTTTAGCTCACTATGGGCACAATCCCGCAAACTAATTCCCATGGTAATGGTCCGGATATCTAGGTTTTCTTTTTGCACCATCCGAATAGTTTCGATAATTTCCTGTGTTGTCAGCACTCGTCTGCCCCCCGTCATTTAGATAACATTTTAGTCTCTTTTTTAGTGTCTTTTTTAGTCTACCATTTTTAGGTGCCGTCCTTAACTGCACTATATCCGGTGCATAAAACTAAATACATCCTCATGCTGAATCCGTACTTGCAGCCCTATTTCTCTACCTTTGGCCTCAAGCTGATCCGACAAGGCTGCGAAATCCACCTGACAGTGGACTAAATCGCAAACCATAATCATAGTAAAAAACTCCTGCATAATAGTTTGGCTAATATCTAAAATATTTACCCTATGGTTGGAAAGAATAGTGGTTACTGCGGCAATAATCCCTATTTTATCTGCACCTAAAACGGTAACAATCGCCCGAGTACTTTTAGCTTCCTGTTGTTCAAACATCAAACCAACTCCCTTTTTCTTAAATATTAATTTTTCTTGCGGAATTTGCTTAATTCGACACTTATGATAATTTTCCTTCTGGAGGACTTGGTGGAAATAGTCCCCCCAAAGTTATTGATGTAACTTAAAAAGAGTACCTTGGTTAGCAACCGCTGGTACTCTTTTTGTATTTTAGTACTGTTTAGTAGTCCTCCGGCGTTCTGACCTTTGGTTGCAGGATGTTGATGGCAGGCAGCGGGGTAGCGGAGGATTCGTTTCCCGCTTGGTCAGTGAGTACCAGGTAAAACTCATAGCTTCCTGGGATCAGGGGCAAAGCCGGGCGGACGAACCAAGTTTTTTCGTCGAGGTACACCGCCCCAACGCTAATCAACGTCGAACCACTATAGATACGGACATCTGCCACATCATCAGTGGTGTTGGCTGGTAAAGTCCCGGAAAAAGTAGGCTGAGCATCTGCTGTAGTAAAGTTATTCTCCGGGTCCAGAATTAAGGGCTGGTCTGTGGGCGGTCTGGTATCTTTGTTAATTGAAAAGTTAATGGGGTCACTTTCATAACCTTTAGTGTCAAAGGCTTTAAATTCAAAATCATTTATACCTTCCGGTAGGACGGACAAATTAATCGGTGGCATTTCGTATACTTCCCGGGTAAATAAATAGGATTTACTTGTGGCCAGGGGCTGGGACTGGTGGTAGACTGTAACCCTGTACTCAGCAGGAGCGTGGCCGTAAAATTCAACCATATTTTGGTTGAAGGAATTAATCCGACCCCGGGTTACTCCGAAGGAGAGCGGTGCTTCCACTACTATGTCTGTATCCTTGGTACTTAAGCCTTCTTCGATTATTCCGTTAGTATCAACTAGAATTTGCAGGGGGTCAATAGCAGTAGATTTTGGTTTCGCATCCCAGGTAGTGGTTACGCCGCCGTTATTTGCTTTTACCCAGATTGGGTTTATCCCGTCCACTAGGTCACTTACCTCAAACGAGAAATGACCGGTAACCGGATCAATGTCAGCATTACCTGCCAGGTTGGTCTCTTGATATACGTAAACTGCGACTTGGGAGCTTAAATCTTCGACATAACCTTCGATTGTTACCCCTTTTGTTTCAATTAGGTGGGATTCGGTGGTAACCTGAAGGCCAGGGTCAATGGCATAACTGGAGAAGCCGTTAATTACAAAGTTAACTGTACCGGCAGTCTGGTTATAAGTAACACTGGCACTGTTCAAGTGATAAGCGGACGATCCGGGGGGAACAAGGCTGCCGTCATCATCCAGTTGGATAATTCCAGGTTTAGCTATTCCTTCGACTAATTTAACTCCGTAAAGTTCAACCATTGCCGGGACGTTTAGACCCGAAAGCAATTGGGAATTAAGCCCTGCCCGGTTAGGAGCATGCAGCAATAATCCACTGTTTAAGTTATCTAGAGTGTCCATAAAACCGCCGGTTAAAAAATTCACCGGTGCCAACAAGGATATTTTTCCTCGTTCGTAAACTTCAAAAACAACTCCCGGTACCGCAGTAAAGTTAGTTATTGCAGAGAAATCGGGCAGTACCTTTAGGCCAAGGGTACCCTCAGGGCCGGTCAGCGTCGTAGGGGCTACTTTGTTGGCATATATTTCGAAATTGCCAAGATCAATATCCCCGCCACCGGATATTACTCCTTGAAAGGATAGCCTGAAATTACCTGTTTGAGTAAGGTTTGTTAATTGATATTCCAGATTATAAAGACCTTCCTGCGTAGAGGAAAGCGGGAACTGGTTAGGCCCTCCTACTGCAGAGAAATCACCGTAAACTGCTTCCACAACGCTGGGTAATAATAAATGAGCCGCTAGAACAGGATTGATATCCAAATCCAACTTAACAACCTGGCCTTGGTAATAAGGATAAGCAGCAGCTATACCTGATACCGGTTCATTTAGGTTACCCGGTTCATAAACAGTTATGTTTGGGGTAGTTTGGGGATTAATGATAGCTTCGGAAAATCCAAACCAAGTGAAAGTTAGTACAAGGACAAGGGCAAGGGCAATAAGGTTTACTAAAATTTGTAAACCCGAGGGATGGATTAACTTATCGACCGATACCTTTCGGTTAAAGATTTTCATCATTCCCCCCCCTTCCCCCGAGAAATTGCATAATTACTCTTAACTTTTATTTCGACAAAAATCTTAAAATCCCTTCATAATTCCAGAAAGTGTTAGCCATTAAACCATATATATGTCTGGTAAATAGCCTTTTTTGACCAATCATGAAGGAAAAAGGAATTTTTTATCGAATTTTAGAAGCATGTAGAAAAGAAAAATTTAAGCATCGTCCATTGATGGGAGAAATTACAATGAAGGGTAAGCAACTATGGTCCGGAGTTTTATTGGTGCTGGTCATTGCCATGTTATCGGTTTTCCTGTATTTACTCCTTCAGCCTTCCTCTTCAAGGGATAAGGTTAGCAGCAGTCACAACAGGGGAACTGAATGGCAACTGGTCGCTCAGCTTCAACAAGCGGGCAGTATTAATCTAAAGCGACCTATGCAGATTATTAGCTATCAGGGCAAGTTTCTAGTCAGTGATTCCGGTAACGGTCAGATTTCCGTTTATACCCTGAATGGTAGATATTTAAACAGCTTCGGAAAGCAAGGGCCAGGTAAATTAATTTTCCCTTATGGTTTGGCCATAGCCCAGGACAAGCTGTTAGTCAGCGACCTGGAACGGGGAGAAATAGTGATGTTTTCCCTGGAAGGGCGTTACCTGGGGACTTTCCCAAATCCGGGAGGCATAATTAAGCGTCCTGCCGGTCTGGCGGTTTACAGTCAACGGCTATACGTGACTGACTTAGAACAGCAGCAGGTATTGAGCTTTGACTTGCAGGGTAAGCTTCTGTCTCGCTGGGGGAGTGGTCACAAGGGTGATACCTACTTAGATTTTACCTATCCTAACGAGGTTTTACCGGTGGGGGATAAGGTTTATATTTCCGACACCGGAAATAACCGGATTCAGGTTTTTACTCCTGAGGGTGATTATGTGAAAACAATCATCAGCTCCGAACAAGGCAACATGGTTAATAACCGGGGCTTGGCTTTATCACCGCGTGGAAACTTGCTGGCAGCCAGCACCATGACTAACACAATTTTGCTGCTTTCCCCAGCAGGAGAATTTCAAGGAAGCTTCAAGGGTAATACCGCTGAGGGTGTTCAGCTTTCCCTACCTAACGGACTGAACATAACCAACTCCGGGGTGGATTACCTTTTGGCCATAGCGGATAAGGGTAACAACCAGGTCTGCATCTATAGGCTGCCTAAGGAATGGTAAGCTTTTTACCCCTGAACAGGAGGTGGTAAAATGTTGGACAAATTAAATAAAAAAAGTTGCTTATTACTATTGGCCGGTTTGGGTCTGCTTCTGTTCGTGCTCTCTACCCCTGGCGCGGAAGCTAAATTTAGTAATGCTGCCACTGCCCAGTGTACCGCTTGTCACACCAGCTCTACCCTCACTGTCGGTTTATTCAGTGACAGCGGGGCTACCGTGGCTTTGGACAATCCTATTAATGTTAACTCCGGAAGTACCTTAATTTTTTATACTAAAGTATCCGGTATGCCAATTGGTCAATATATCGGCGCCGGGATTTATTACCCCGCTGGGCTTAATCCCATGGGTGGGGCACTCAACAAACAGGATGCTAACACCTGGACCACCTATACCTTAAGTGGCCAGCGATTAGCAAACAACGCCGAGTTTAATTGGAACAGCAAAAATATTAATATGACAAAAAATGCTGCTGATGCTAGTCTAGATGTCTTGGATAGTGATAATAACGGCTACGAGATCTTCCCCGGAACCTTGAATGTTCCGGCTGCCGCTCCACCCGGGAATCAGGACTTTACAATTTACGGAGCCGGTACTGCTGGCAAGGTTGGTTCAGTAAACCTTACGGTAAATGTGGTAGACACCACTGTCCCGGCTCAAATCACCGATCTTTCCGCAAAATTCATTAGTCCCAATATTCATTTAACCTGGACCACCCCCACTCCGCCAGATAACTCCGCTTCTCTAGACAACTTTAAAATTTACCGTTATACCGACCCTATCACCACCACCAACCTGGCTAGCGCAACCTTGGTACAGACCATTGCCGGTACTGCCGCTAATACTGTTAACAAATGGAATGACCCCAATTCCGCAGACCTAATCACAACAACTATCTACTATTATGCCGTTATGTCCGTCGATGCCAATAGTAACACCTCGGTAATTTCTACCGGGCCTAAGGTCAGTGTAATTAAATCAAGCTCAGCAGTGCCAACCGCCTCAATGTTCACCCCCTCAGAGGGCAGCAGTAAGGCCGGGACTATTGCCTTAAGTGCTCGAGCTACCGACGATGTGGAGGTAACCTCTGTTTCCTTTGAAGTATCTACTGATACTGCTTTCACCGCCCCGACCACAGTTAGCGGAGCTGCCTTAAGCAGCGGAAAAACTACCGACGGTTTCTGGTCGGTAAACTGGGACTCCGCCGGGATTAACGGTACCCGGTACCTTAGAGCGAAAGCGTTGGATGGCACCAACACCGGAATTTCCGGTTATTATACCGTCACCGTGGACAACACCGCCCCCACCCCGGTGAGTATGGTGGCACCTGATAACCAATCAACTGTGCAAAATATCATTACCCTCCAGGCCAGTGCCCAGGACAATTTAGGCGTGGATAGCGTTGTTTTCCAAGCGGCTGCCGTTTCTGACTTTTCCTCCGGGGTAAGCACGTACGCGGGAGCTGCCCTGACAGCCGGAACTGCTACCAATGGCACCTGGAGCCGGGCTTTTAGCACCAATATACTTACTAACGGGACCCAATACCTTCGGGCCGTCATCTACGACAAGGCTAACAATTCCGCTATTACTTCGGCTTTTCAATATACTGTAAATAACGCGGCTGATACAGTGCCTCACGGAAATTACAGTGTCACCACTGAGTCGTGTGCCATCTGTCATAACACCCACGCCGCCCAAAGTAAATATCTCATAAACGCTCAAAGAATTGACACAGTATGTTTAAATTGTCATGACGGCACCAGCGCTCAGAAAGTCAATAGCTTCCCCAGTACCTACGTCCATATTTCGGATACAAAGGACGTCCACTGTAACAATTGCCATAACCCTCACAAAAGCAAATCTACCACACCTGTTTATCTGCTGAAGGATACCTATGACTCGGGAACTAAAACAGGTGACCCAACTGAGTATAACCTATGCTTCAACTGTCATAAAGACCCCTATAACAACACCAGTGGCTATGTACAGGCTACTGCGGATATTTATCAGTATTACAGCAAGCTCTCCAACTCCGGCGCAGGTACCAAGGGGCAGGATAAGGGCCATTTTATCCAGTATGACAGGTACACCTTCCCCGACGGCACTGCTGTACCTGTTGGATTTCAGTTGCGCTGTACTGATTGCCACGACCAGCACGGTTCTAGCAATAAGTATTTACTGAGAACCAAACTGGGTACCAACCCTAATGCTATTACTATTAATTCTTCGGGTATTCTAACTGTTACTGAAGAGCGAAATTTCTGCAAAGGCTGTCATAACGGGACCACCAAATTGTATAACCCTGCGGACAGTCTGCCTATAATTTGGGAGGATTTAAGGAATTCCGCCCATACTGATGCCACTAAACGATGCAGCAGCTGTCACGGAGGATCAGGAACAGTGGCCCAGCAGATTACTCGGGTAGCCCACACCCCAGGTGCAGGTGAATCCTCCGGGGGACAGGAGTGTCTGGCTTGTCATACTACCCTGCAGGATTCCATGAGCATATCCATTACCAATACTTTTCATCACGTGGTGGACTACGTTACTTTCCAGGCCGATTATTCGCTAACTAAAAGTTGTCTCCAGTGCCATGTGGATCATGACAAATTCCGTCCCGGAATAGCCGCTGGCAACAAGCGGGGAGCCAACCTGCGCACTAAGTACGAAGCTGTGAATAGTGCTACGGCAACTAATACTGACTTTATTAACGATGCCGTGGGCGGGCTTTGTTTATCCTGTCATACCGTCTCCAAAACCAAAGCCTATGACGGGACCAAATCAACCCAGGCCATATCCACCCCAGCTGTTTTTAATGCTTCCAAGCATAACTATGTAGTCTACTCCACATTTAGTGATACCGTATCAACAGATAATACCACTAAATTTACCGCCAACTGCACCAAATGCCATAATGATTATTCAGCTAACTCCATATCCTATGATTACCAAACTTCCTCTAACCCATTTATTTTCGGGGTCCATTCCTCCAGCATCCGCAGTATTCTGGGTAAACTGGGGGTAGTCAGCCCCACTCAGCCTCTGGAAGAGGACCTTTGCTACCGTTGTCATTCTGGGACCACCGCTAAAGATTATTATCAAGGTGTGGATTCTGCTCAGGGCAGCGCTATGACAGCTAAATCTCAAGCTATTCAAACTGCCTTCGGTCGGGCTTATAAGCATCCAATAACCTCGGCCAGAGGAATCCACCAGGCTGTGGAAGGGGCTAGCGCAGGCTGGGCTAAGGACGGGGGCAACCGCCATGTGGAATGTCAGGACTGTCATAATACTCACGCGGCCAAGATCGGCACCTCCCGGGACGGCACAACCTATGGGGCTAACGCTGTAAGGGACGGCAAGACTAACGTTGACGATACCCTGCCCGGCAGTTTAAACGGAATCTGGGGGGTTGATGTTACCTCGACTTATACCACCAGGGGTACAGTAAACTCCGGTGATAAAACAACCTATAACAGGACCGATACTCTCACCCGCCAGTGGCAGCTTTGCCTCAAATGCCATTCCGATTATGCCTGGGACAATGGGGACACTAGCACAGGCACAATCATTAACGGCGGTACCGGTGCTAAAGCTGATGTGCCTAACACCTCTTTCCCGTTAAATACCACAGTTACCAATACAGGTACCGGTGAGCAGCCGGATATTGGGCAACAGTTTAACCCGGGAAACTATGCCTTTCATCCTCTTTTTGAGGTAGGCTTAAACCAGCCTGCAACAAACGCCAATGCCAACTGGGCATCCTCTGCCGGCAGACGGGCTGCCTCACCAACTTATAAAGGGGGAGACGGTTCGGCAACCTATCCTTATAATACTGCCATTGAACCGGCCGGTCTTGACAATACCTTTGTGGATGGCTGGGGAACTAAGAGCCTGCTCACCTGCACCGACTGTCATGCCTCAACTGATGACACGCCGGACGGTCCCCATGGGTCAACCCAAAAATGGCTTCTCCGCAAAGCTGAATCCCGGACAGTAACTACAACAGGTGCCGGAACCCTTACCCTTAACAGCGGGTTAACAGAAACCCGGGAAATCAACAATTTCTGTGTTAACTGTCACCGGGCAGATGTATATGGCAAGGGAACGGGTAGTGATACTCCAGCTTATGAAAATTTAAGCAGGTTTAAACATGCCTTCAGAAAAGCAACTTTAGCTAACCCTGCCGGTAACTGTATGGGTTCAGCCAATTATGTGCTAGGTGGCAGCGGTACGACTACTACTATCAGCCCGAGTTGCTTAGGCTGTCATGGCGGCCGGGAGCCAGGCGGCATTCATGGCAGCGCCAGCACCAGCCCCCAGGGTAAACGTTTTACCAATGGAGCCAACTGGACAGCACATACCCTTGGTACGACAAGCCCTTCCTGTACTGTTCCAAGCTCCGCCGATAATGTGGCCGCCTGTACCAAAGGGCATAACGGTACTAGTTCAGCCAACTCGCTTTATTATAGTTATTAGCCTAATCTGAACATCAACTGCGTCTACTCATTTTATCGATGTAGATTTTCTTGATATGCTTTTGTTCATAAGGAGTATGTTATGAATTATCGTATTTTACAGTGGCTGTCGTCCCGAAAACTAGCAATTACTCTTTTGACAAGCTTGATCTTGCTGCTGCTTTCAGGCACCTTATTCTCGAAAGTAACCTTGCTGGGGCCCCCGGAGATAGTCAAAACCTGGGTTTTTATGCTGCTTTCCGGATTTGTTTTGCTTTCCACGGCCATTTGCAGTATTTTGCGGATTAGCCGTAATTCTAAACCCGGTGAAATAACGCCTTCAGAAAAACCTCTAGTTAGCATTATTTTGCCGGGAAGGACTATTGGCGAAAATTTAAATTTAGTCATTCAGATTAAGCAGTTATTAAGCTCAGCCGGGTGGGTAATTAGGTCAACATCTAAATCGGATTGGGAAGCTGTTATCCATGGTAGTAAAGGAGACGCTGGCTTTTGGGGCTCCATCCTGTTTCATGCCAGCCTGTTAATTATCATCCTTGGAGGTGTTCTCAGCCTGTACACCGGTTTTTATGCCGGAATTGTGGTTACAGAGGGGCAATCCCTGGAGGTGACCGAAAATAATCTGGTGGATATCTCCCGCTTGCCTAAGTTTGCAACCAGCTCTCCCGGCTTCCGAGTTGAACTGGAAAGCTTTGAACCTATATTTGAACAAAATCGGTTTTTTACTCAGTATCTAGCCAGACTAACGTTTACCGACCCAATCAAGGGTAAGATTAGCCTTCAAAATGTAAAGATTAATAACCCGGCTAGCTTTGGCTGGTATGAAATCTCTCTTTACCGCTACGGTTTTGCGCCTCTCCTGAAGATTACGGATAATGCAACCGGGCAAGTGCTAAATGATGCTTATGTAAACTTAGTAGTACTCGACCCAGCCGACAGTGATTCTATTATACTGCCTCCCGGCTATCCCTCTTTACATTTCAGAATGTTTCCTGATGCCCAAATGCAGAACCGGACAATTAGAAATCGTTCACCCTTACCGAAAAACCCGGTGTTCTTGGTCTGGACTGCAGAAGATAAAAACCAGCCTTTACCTTTAGGGGGAAAAATCAAACTGCAAAAGGTTGCTGTTCAGTTTACCGATTTGCAATATTGGGCGAATTTTCGCCTTAGCCGGGATGCAGGCCAAGGGGTGATTTATCTTGGCTTTGGCATAGGAATTCTTGGTCTGGTGCTCAGGTTCGCCAATCCCCGGAAGCACCTTTTGGTAACCCTTAAGCAAGTGGATGAACAGTTAGAAATAGCCCTGGATGGCAGCTGTGCTTACTTTCCGGCCTTATTTCAGCAGGAAATTACAGCTCTGGCCGGAAAAATAGAAAGGGAAATAACATGCAAAAACTAGAGATAATCTTGGTGTGGATAGGACTGCTTGGTTATTTATTAGGGTTTGCCCTGCTATTGACCAGCCTTACTTTTCGCCGCAGCCGTTTTACTAAACCGGGCTGGTATATGAGTTGGTTGGCTTTTTTTGCCCACACCCTGGCTATAGTTACCCGTTGGATTGCTTCCGGTCACCCTCCGGTAGAAGGCAATTATGAAAACGCTTTGCTGGGGACATGGTTTATTGGCGGAATTTTTCTGGCTGGAACGTTAAAACATCGTCGCATTATGGGCATGGGGGTGTTGATCAACCCGATTATTTTGTTTATTTTAGGTATGGGTTTACAGACCAAAACTGAGTTGGTGCCTCTTTCCCCCCCTTACCAGAGTAATTGGTTATGGATTCATGTAGGTTTTGCCTGGTTGGCCTTCAGCGCCTTTTTTGCTGCTTTTGTTTTAGCAGTTATTTATCTTTGGAAAGCAAAGTATTCCGGGAAGAAAAACGGCTTTCCAGCCCAGTTCCCCGAGCTGCCGGTAATAGATGACCTGATGCTGGGGTTTATTGCCTTCGGCTTTATTTCCCAGGGACTGCAAATTGCCGCAGGGGCTTTTTGGGCCAGCAGCCTGTGGGGCTCCTATTGGTCGTGGGATCCTATTGAAACCTGGTCACTGATTTGTTGGCTGACCTATGGATTGACACTCCATTTACGTTTAACTCAAAACTGGCGAGGAAGTCGTTTAGCCTGGTTGTCCTTGCTAGCCGTAGTGACGGAGATAGTTTCTTTTTGGGGCTTGGGTATCGGCACAGGACCCCATACCCCATTGTTATAGGCTGTATGGTATATAAGGAGGAAGCCCATGCTCAAGCGATTGTTGATTTTACTCTGGATTTTGCTCTCTTTACCGCTGCTGGCGCTTTCTGCCGGTTGTATGACCAAAGAAGAGCAGGCGGTTCGGCAGGTTGTCACCAAATATAATGAAAATTTAACCCTGGCCTTAAAACGCCCTCAGCCTGAACTGATGAACGGTCTTACTACTCCCCTGGAAGGTAAGCGGATTACTACCTATCTGTCCTATTTTTATCAGCAAAATAAGGTTATGGACTCCCAGCTTAAAAGCCTGGAGTTTA
This sequence comes from Carboxydocellales bacterium, assembly GCA_049302075.1. Lineage (GTDB taxonomy): Bacteria > Bacillota > Carboxydocellales > JAJZTU01 > JBAQLS01. Next base: position 75,503 of record JBAQLS010000046.1, read on the forward strand.
TTAAAGTGGAAATCCGGGATCAAAAGGCTGTGGTTCGAACTAAAGAACAATGGTCTTATAAACATCTCGATTTAACCAGCAGAAAGGTAGTAAAACCGGAGAAAATTATCAACTATCAGGCCACCTACCAGCTGGAAAAAACCAATAAAAAGTGGGTAGTTGCCTCTCTGGAGGTTAAGGATGACCGCAAAAAATAAGCGCAGCCAAATCGGGTTAATTATCCACTGGATAGGCTCCAGGAATGTTTCCGTGTATATTATGGTCGGTTTGATTTTGCTGTTTATCGTCTGGTTGCTGCCCTTTCAGTTCTATGGAGTACCCCATGAGCGGATCCAAAACATTGCCACCAAAACCTGGCTGTTTCGGGTTGGGTATCTGGTATTTCTAATCAATGTTATTTTCTGCTTATGGCAGGTTATGGGCAGTTTACCTCAAAAAATTACTAAGCTTAGGCAGCAACCCTATGTCCGGGAGGACATTACCCGCTTACCGGTGCAGTTTAACTATTCCCTAACAGGCATCAACTGGCCGGCAACTTTTTCGCTGCTGGTTAGCAGACTTAAACTGCGGGGCTACCGGGTCACTGTGGACAACGGTCGTTACTCTCTTTACGGTATCCGCGGGCGGTGGGCGCCTGTGGGCAATGTCTTGTTCCATCTGAGTTTTGTGATTTTAGCAATCGGCATTGGCATTTCTCTGTACTCCGGCTTTTACGGAGAAACGCTGATTACGGAAGGCCAGACCTTCAAAGGAACGGAATCGGCTTTCTATACCAGTCCTCCCAAAGAGCAACTAACTGACCTGCATGGCCGCTTGCCGGATATTTCTTTCCGCCTAGACCGGGTTCAACCAACCTTTTGGCAAAACAAACTGTTGTTTACCGACCTGTTGGCCGATATTGCTTTTCCAGTCCCGGAAATGGATAGTTTTTATACCCTTCGTCTGAACCAACCTTTTTATTCCGAGGGCACCTTCATAAGTCTGAAGGGCTTTGGCTATTCCCCTTATTATGTACTTAAAAACAAGACTGGAAAGATAATCAGTCAGTCCTTTGTCACCTTGACGGTATTTCCTTCCGGTGCTGAGGATAGTTTTAAAATACCTGATCAACCCTATGAAATTCACGTGATTATCTGGTCTGACCCCCTGCCAAAGAGAGGTAATATAACTACCAAGTCATATAATTTAACCCACCCTTTATACCAACTTTATATCCTGAAGGGTGAACAAAATCAGTTGGTTTACCAGGGTATTATCCAGCCTGGTGATGCCGTCCAATTTGATGGTTACTCTCTGTCTTTTCCGGAAATCCGTTATTACGGGGAGTTTCGAGTTATTCGCAACCCGGGTATCCCGGTGATTTTCGGTGCTTTTCTACTGGGCTGTATAGGCTTAGTTGGGCGGCTATTCTACTATCGCCGTGAGGTGCTGGCCTTAATTCTGGACGAAGAGGGTCAACCTGTTTTATACTTGGGGGGGAGTAGTGATTATTATACTCAGTTATTTGGCGCTGAACTAAAAAACTTATTAGCCGACTTAACACAAGGAGCAAACTAAATGGATTTATTGGAAACAGTTTTTTACTGGCTAGCTTTTAATTTATATATCCTAGCCTGGGCTGCCAGCCTGGGTGGGGTAATTTTCCGAAGAATCCGGTTAGCCGCTTACTCTGCCGGGTTGGCCTTCTTGGGCATAATAAGTCAGACCGTTTCCCTGACCATCCGCTGGGTGGGAATTGGACATCCTCCCTTATTTGGCAGCTTTGAAAATTCCCAAGCTGCGGCTTGGTTTCTGGTTGCTTTTAACCTCTTTGTTTACTGGCGTTACCCTAAACTACGCTTACTGGGGGCGGCAACTTATCTATGGGTCCCGGCCCTCCTCCTGTGGGGGCTTACCTTCAGTACGGAACGCTTCCCCCTCACTATTTCCGAACAATCCCTGTGGGTGGACTTTCATGTGCTCTTTGCCTGGCTGGCTTTTAGCAGTTTCTTGATAGCCTGGGGCTTGGCTTTGCTGCACCTGGCCGGCCTACCGGAAAGGTTTGCTAAAATCCGGGCTGCAATTCCTATAGCAGGGGAAGAGTTTCGGGAATTGTTATTCCGCTTTCTGGCCTTTGGTTTTGTTACTTTTTCTGTCATGCTTGCTTTAGGCTCAGTTTATGATTTCTTTTTATTTGGCCTATGGTGGCAATGGGATGTTGTGGAAACAATCTCCCTAATCACTTGGCTGTTGTACGGTTTGATTATCCACTTGTTATTGTTCTATCGCCGGACAGATAATCTTGCTGTTTGGTTGACCCTACTGGGTCCAGTAGGCTTGTTAACCGCTTATTTTGGCATTGTAGTGCTAACCCGAACCGCCACCTTTCATAATTTCGACCTGCTATTTTGAGCAAGCAACGTAAACAGCTGAACAAGTTAAAATCTGAGCAACGAAATTATATTTAGTTACTCACCACAATAAAGGGGATGTGCTTATGGCTCGCATACTTTTGGTTACTCCTGATTATCACTGTGGGGTTGTGGAATCTGCCGGCAAATGGCTAAACTGCGGCTTTGTTTATATAGCTGGTGAGTTAAAAAAAGACGGTCACCAGGTGACCATTTATGATGCCATGACCAAGGACCACCGGATAGAAGAAATTGGGGATAATATTTCCCGTTTCCAGCCGGATATTGTGGCCACCACCGCCTATACCTCCACCATCGATGCCGCCTTGGAGGTTCTAGCTGCAGCCAAAGCAAGGTGCCCGGGGGTGGTAACTGCTCTTGGCGGTGTTCACCCTACCTTTTGTTATCCGGAAATTCTCACCGACAATACCTCTGTTGATTATGTGGTTCGGGGTGAAGGTGAGCTTACCTTCCGGGAATTAGTTCAAGCCCTTGCTACAGGTAGTGATGCTCTGGAGCGGATAGCTGGAATTGCCTTCCGGCAGGGACCGCAGGTTGTGGTTACCCCCGACCGGCCTTTCATCCCCAATTTGGATGATTTGCAACCGGCTTGGGAACTGGTGGACTGGTCTGATTATACCTACTACATTTTCCCCGGTTCACGGCTGGCGGTAATTTCTACTTCCCGGGGCTGTGAGCATGACTGCCAGTTTTGTTCCCAGCGAAAGTTCTGGAATCTGTCCTGGCGAGCCCGGAGTGTGGAATCGGTAACCGGGGAAATTGAACTGCTGCACAACAAGTATGGGGTGGACGTCATTCTCATTGCCGATGAGTATCCAACCAAAGACCGGCAACGCTGGGAAAGCATTCTCGACTGGCTGATTGACCATAAACTGGGGGTCAAAATTCTGCTGGAAACCCGAGTTGATGATATTGTCCGCGATGAGGATATCATGGACAAATATCGCCGGGCCGGGGTAGCCCACATCTATGTGGGTGTGGAAGCTACTTCCCAGTCCATGCTGGACCGCTTCCAAAAAGGCATTGACACCAATGCTTCCAAAAAAGCCCTAGACCTGATTAACTCCCACGGTATGGTTACCGAAACTTCTTTTGTGCTGGGGACCCCGGAAGAAACGAAGGAAAGCATCGCCCAAACTCTGGAGTTAGCCAAGGTTTATAACCCGGACTTTGCCCACTTTTTACTTCTGGCCCCCTGGCCTTATGCGGACATGTATGAAGAGTTGGCACCGCATGTGGAAACCTTTGATTATAGCGAATACAACCTGGTGGCTCCAGTTATAAAACCGGTGGACATGACCAGAGCTGAGCTATTTAAAGAGGTGCTGAACTGTTACCAAAGCTTTTATTTCTATAAAATACCGCAATGGACTAAGCTCAAAGATACCTTTAAGAAAGCTTATCTCTTAAAATCCATGAAGGTTATTCTTAATAATTCTTTTATCACCCAGCATGTTCCTATGTTAGGGACTATGCCCAAGAAGGTTAAAGACCTGGTGGAAAAACTAGGTCTTTAACCAAAACCCTTGGACAAGCTAAACAGCTTCAAAGATTAGATAAATCATCTTTAAGGAGCAAAATTATGGATGTTGTGCTAATTATTAATAATTATGGCCATGACTTATTTACTGCGTTATTAGCCGCCGCTGGTTTCTTTATGTACCTTTCCAGGCGGGTTTATAGCTCTTTCAAGCTGCCGGCAAACACTGAGTTTTATTTAGCTTTGTATCAAGGTTATGCCAATTTGGCCAAAATAGCTTTAACCGCTATTTTAATGGCTGGAATTCCCCGGATGCTCTACTTTAAGACCTACGAATTTATCCCGGCAGTGAGTAAAGGTTTGGTAGCTGCTTTAGTTGTTAAACATATCTTGTTATTTAGTGCGGTTATTCTAGGATTATACTGGTGGCGGAGGCTGGCCTTAGAGGCTGCCCAGCTCCGGGGGAGAGGGGATTCTAATGACTAAATGGACACTAATCGGGCTTGGTTTAATGCTAAGCTTGTTAGCTAACAGCATAGCTCCGCTTTTTATTACCCATCCCCCCGACTCAGTTAACCTAGCTTCCCCCCAATCTGGTGCTTTCACCGCTCTGGAGGTCAAAAAGTTAACTGACCCGACTCAGGTTGCCAACTACTTCTACCAAGGCTTGTTAGCTGGCAATTACCAAAAGGTTTATCAGTTAATGCATCCTCAAGTACAAGCTGAAGTTAGCCAGGAGCAATATGTCCAAGAGTTGCAGGCGGCCTTGCCCAAAGCTAAAATAGTGCTCACCGGGTATAAACTAGGTGATGCAAAAATTTATCAGACTTGGCGCAGCTCCTTTGACCCCAAAGCACGAACTTATAAAAATGTGCAGGAAATTGACGTGGTCTTATCCGGCAAAGAGAGGGATAACGCCCTGAATATCCCGGGAGTTTTGATTTTAGCCCCGTTACCCGACGGGAGCTGGAGGGTGCTCCGTCAATAAACCTGGCTAGATAAAAACAAAGACCCGGCAATGTCCATGCTGACAATGCCGGGTCTTTTCAGCTTTTTTCACATGCCTGTGTTTTATTCACAAAAAGCGTAATTTAAAACTGGCTTGCGAGCCGCTGCTGCTTCATCTGGTCTGCCAATTGGCGTATTGTGGGGTGCTTGCTTCACCAGCTCCGGAGTTTGCTCAACTTCCCGGGCGATTATTACCATAGTGGCAATAAATTTATCCAGCGTTTCCTTAGACTCAGTCTCCGTAGGCTCAAACATCATGGCTTCCTCCACAATTAAGGGGAAGTAGATGGTGGGGGGATGATAGCCAAAATCCAACAACCGTTTGGCAATGTCCAGAGTATGCACCCCTTTTTCCTTTTGCTGCTTGGCCGTTGCCACAAATTCATGCATACAGGTTTGAGGATAGGGTAAATGGTAGTCCTGCTCCAGCTTGTGCATTAGATAATTCGCATTGAGCACCGCATGCTGGCTAACCTCCTTTAACCCAGTTCCGCCAAGAGCCAGCATATAAGCATAAGCCCGAACTACAACCCCGAAGTTTCCGTAAAAGGAACGGACTTTGCCAATGGATTGGGGCCGGTCATAATCCAGATAATATTTTCCCTGCTTCAAGCTAACCACCGGCTTAGGCAAAAATGGCTCAAGTTGCGCCGTCACCCCTACCGGGCCTGACCCCGGACCTCCACCACCATGAGGGGTGGAAAAGGTTTTATGCAAATTAAAGTGCACTACATCAAAACCCATATCACCTGGCCTGGCAATCCCCAGGATGGCATTGGCGTTGGCACCGTCGTAATACAGCAAGCCTCCTGCCTCATGGACTATCTGGGCAATTTCCAGGATATTTTCATCAAACAGACCTAGAGTATTCGGGTTAGTCAGCATTAAAGCCGCTACCTGGTTATCCATAGCCTGGCGCAAAGCCTGAACATCCACCCCACCCCGGGCATTGGATTTAACCTGGACCACCTGATAACCACAAAGGGCTGCGGTAGCCGGGTTAGTGCCATGGGCGGAATCAGGGACTATAACCTTAGTCCGTTGCTCCCCCCTACTTTCCTGGCAGGCCCGGATAATCATCATCCCGGTATATTCTCCGTGGGCACCAGCCGCAGGCTGCAGGCTGATTGCCTCCATCCCGCCAATTTCCGCCAGGTATTGCTGGGTGTTATACATTAACTCCAGGGCACCCTGAGCCAGCTCCTCTGGTTGATAGGGATGCAGGTGAGCAAAACCGGGTAAGCGAGCCAGGTCTTCATTAACCTTCGGGTTATATTTCATGGTACAGGAACCAAGGGGATAAAAACCATTATCCACTCCGTGATTTAACTTGGACAGGCGGGTAAAATGCCGAACAACATCAACTTCACTCACTTCCGGCAGCCCCTGAACTTCCCCCCGCAGCATTTCCGCTGGCAGCAGGCTTGCTAACTGCTGTTGAGGTACATCACAGGCGGGCAGCTCCAAGCCCCGACGGCCTGGTTTACTTAACTCAAAAATCAGTTGTTCGGTCATGCCAGCCCACCTCCCAGCTTAACCTGATGACCATTTGTCCCTAATTGGCTATGCTGGCCTAAGTGACTATGCGAGCCTAATTGGTCATTCAGACCGCTCAGTATAGCCACCAAGTTGTCCATTTCCCCTTTAGTCCGCCGCTCAGTAACGGCAAACATTTGCTGGCCGGCTAATTGGGGATAGCTTGACCCAATATCCTGTCCACCCAGCTTCAGTTCACCCAGGTTAATTTCACCCAGGTTAAGTCCCCCTAGTATTTTCTCCTTCAACAGGTGTTGGTTAATTACTCCAGAGTCGATGGGAGTTATAACCACAAACTCCTTAAAGAAGGGCGCTGGAAAAGCCAGTTGGTACCCAGGCAGTTCAGCTAGTTTCCCAGCTAGATAATGGGCTTTCTGTAAACATAGTTCCGCCAGCTCTCGGAGGCCCTTTTTACCAAGTAAACACAGGTAAATGGTGGCCGCCAGCGCATTTAAGGCCTGATTGGAACAGATGTTAGAAGTGGCCTTTTCCCGCCTGATATGTTGTTCCCGAGCCTGCAGGGTAAGTACAAAGGCTCGCCTCCCTTTATTGTCCACTGTTTGGCCGACTATTCGGCCAGGCATCCGCCGGACTAGTTTGTTGCTAGTGGCCATAAAACCTAAATGAGGTCCACCAAAACTAGTAGCATTACCTAAGGCTTGACCGTCTCCCACTACAATATCGGCACCATATTCCCCTGGTGCTTTAAGAATGCCCAGGGAGATGGGGTCCACTGCAGTAATATATAAAGCCCCTTGTCCATGGGCCAGCTCACCTATTTCCAACATAGGTTCAATACAACCAAAAAAGTTAGGGTTTTGCACCACTACCGCTGCGATATTAACGGATAATTTGGCTTTCAACTGCTCCAGGTCAGTTACACCTTCGTTAAAGGGTACCTCTACTATAGATAAACCCTGGCCACGGGCATAAGTTTTAACCACTTCCCGGTATTCCGGATGTACCGTTGTGGAAATTAGGATTTCTTTGCGCTTTTGGGCTTCTCCTGCCATTAGCACAGCTTCCGCTAGGGCGGATGCTCCGTCATACAGGGAGGCATTGGCTGCTTCCATCCCGGTGAGCCGACAGATTAGTGTTTGATATTCAAAAATAGCCGTCAAGGTGCCTTGACTAATTTCCGGTTGGTATGGAGTATAAGCGGTGTAGAATTCTGACCGTAGTAAGAGATGGTTAATTACGCTAGGTACATAATGGTCATAAATCCCACCGCCTAAATAAGTAACATATTCCGTTAAATTAGCATTTTGGCCGCTAAGTTCGGTTAGCTGGTGGACCAGTTGCTGTTCGGAAAGGGGCCCGGGGATGTTTAACGCTCTAGAAAGCCTCACTTGCTGGGGAATTTGCCTAAACAAATCCTCCATGGACTTCATGCCCACCGCCTCAAGCATTTGCTGGCGATCAGCGTCGGTATGGGGATAATAGCGCATGAATTCCCCTCCTCTCGTATTGCAGGCTGTTAAAATTCCCCGTATAGCTTTGTCGTCAGATTTGCCAAGGTCCTCGAAGTACACAGAGTACGTCTGTGGCCTTGGCAAACCTGTCTTCGTGCTCTACGGGTTTTTTAACAGCCTGTTCTGGGCTAGGCAAAAGAAATTCTACAAATAATTACTGCTTAGGCTTGTTCGGCCAAAAACGCTTCATATTCCTCAGCGCTAAGCAGTTGAGCTGCTTGTTCAGGGTTAGCCATCTCCACAACAATCAGCCAGGCTGCCCCAAACGGGTCTGTATTCATGCTTTCTGGTGAATCCAGCACTAGTTCATTAGCTTCTACCACTTCCCCGCTTACCGGGGCATACAGGTCGGAAACCGACTTTACCGATTCCACCGTGCCGAAGGTCTCACCGGCTACCACTTTATCCCCCACACTGGGTAACTCCACAAAAACTATATCTCCCAAAGCTTCCTGAGCATAATGGGTTATTCCCACTGTTAGTCGGGTACCTGCAATTTTAGCCCACTCATGCTCTTTAGTGTACTTCAATTCTTTTGGATTAGTCACGCTATATGCCTCCTTTTAGGTCCTTTTTATAAAATGGTGTAGAAACTACTACGGCTTTGATTGCTTTATCCCGGATGATAACCTCCAGTTCAGTTCCTGCTTTTGCCAGTTCTGCCGGTACCAGACCCAGGCCCACATTCTTGCCTAAGCTGGGTGCAAAGGTTCCTGAGGTTACCGTACCCATTTGCTTACCGTCTTTAGTCAGCAGATATCCCCCCCTGGGGATACCCCTTTCCACCATTGCCAGCCCCACCAATTTGCGCTTTATTCCTAAGGCTTTAGCCTGGACCAGGGCCTGCTTACCGATAAATTCGTCCTTGTCTAGTTTTACAAATTTGCCTAGTCCGGCCTCCAGAGGATTGATGTGCTCACTTAATTCATGACCATAAAGAGGCATTCCCGCCTCAAACCTGAGGGTATCCCTAGCCCCTAAACCAATGGGCATTATCCCTTCACCTTGACCTGCTGTAAGCAGGGCATCCCACAAGCTTTTAGCTTGCTCTGGCGGGCAATATAATTCAAAGCCTAGCTCCCCCGTATATCCCGTTCGGGAAATAATACAGTCTATTCCAGCTACTTTACCTATGGTAAAATGATAATAAGTAAGTTCAGTTAATTTAACATCAGTTATGCTTTGTAATACCGGCAAAGCTTTTGGTCCCTGTAAGGCCAACTGAGCAGTAGCTTCAGACAGGTTAGTTACCTGAGTTTCCAAACCGGCATTCTCCTGCATCCACTCCAAATCCTTGGCAGTGTTTGAGGCGTTCACCACCATTAGATAATTGTCCTCACCCCGTTTATAAACCAGCAGGTCATCCACCACCCCTCCGTGAGGATAACACATGGGACTATAAATTATTTGACCGCTAACCATTTCAGAAGCATCATTAGTTATTAAGTGTTGTACCGTAGCTAAGGCTTGGGAGCCGCTGATGGCAATTTCCCCCATATGGGATACATCAAAAAGCCCTACCGCATTACGTACAGCCCGGTGCTCCTCTAAAATACCTTTGTATTGGACTGGCATCTCCCAGTCCCCAAAAGCAATCATTTTGGCCCCTGCCCTAAGGTGTTCATTATACAGGGGTGTGTGCTTTAATTGTTGAGTAGAAATGGTTGTCACCTCCACCTTTTATACTGAAAGTATATTTCTCTCAATAGTTTTTCAAAAACACCGATAAATAATTAAGGAATACTTTTATTTTTATTAATTAGCTTGGAGATGATTAGGTGAAAATGTTTAAACCACTTAAAGAGGAAACAATCATAAAACACATCGCCAAGCTATCTGCTGAAGAACGGGAAGCCTTGCAGACCGTTCACTATGGATTTCTTAGCTCACGTGTAATTGCCACTGCTAAAAAACGCCTATGGAAAACCATTGCCTTTGCCGAATTCTGCCTGGTCTTAGATGGTAAAGACTCCCGTCCGAACATTACCCTATACCGGGCCTTTGGCACTACTGCAGCCCAGCTCAGGGATTTAAAGCTAGGGGATAATGTTTATGTCCGTTGTATCCCCGTCAATGATCCGGAGGAAAAATGGTTTTATGTCCAGGAGGTTGAGCCTGCGGCCAATTTAAGTGAATTTCCCCTCAAATATAAAAAGTATTTAGAAAGCAACAACCTCAACAAAACAAAATAAGCCTGAACTTAGTCTTCCCCTGAAAACTTATCTCCTTAAGGAAGCTTACTTATCCCGGCAATCGTTCTCCTCTTCATCTCGTGGCTGCAGGATGGTGGGTTTATGCCCACACACCGGGCAGTTCTCAGCTTGCTTGATTTGTACAGTTTCAAAGTTCATAGTCAAACCATCAAAGGTCAGCAGTCTGCCTTGTAACAATTCTCCGACCCCAAGAATATATTTAATTACCTCAGTGGCCTGAATACTGGCGATTACCCCCACTACAGCCCCTAGCACTCCAGCCTCAGCACAGGTTGGTGCAGAACCTGCCGGGGGCGGCTGACGAAAAACACAACGGTAGCATGGCCCTTGTCCGGGGATTACCGTCATTACTTGGCCAAAAAACCGCAGCACTCCACCGTGAAAATAGGGTTTTTGCTGTATAACACAGGCATCATTAGCTAAAAAACGGGTAGCGAAATTATCCACTCCATCCACCGCTAAATTATAGCCAGATAAGATGTCCAGCACATTCTCCGCCACCAAGCGTTGGTTGAATACCTCCACCTGGATATGGGGATTTAAAGCTACAAGTTTTTCCCGGGCAGATTCCACTTTGGGTCTGCCTAAATCTTTGGTGCTATGGAGCAGCTGGCGCTGAAGGTTACTTAAATCCACAGTGTCCCCATCTATCAAACCAATTTTACCAACCCCAGCCGCAGCCAGATACAAGGCAACTGGCGAGCCTAGTCCCCCGGCTCCTATCATTAAAACCTTAGCATCTCGGAGTTTTTTCTGCCCCTTGCCTCCAACCTCGGGAAGTAAAATATTTCTGCTGTAGCGCTCCAATTCCTCGGGCGAAAAACCAAACATTTTGCCACCTCCTTTGCCGTAAATATTTTCTGCCCTGATGTCCGGTCAGATACCTATCCCGGTTCGCTGCTCTTAGCTCCATGCTTAGTAGCTGTAAGCTCGTTGGGCTAATAAAAGCACCCAGACCTCGCCGATTCGTCGTCCTTGACTCAGCGGCGAGGCGGCTACCGTCCATGGTGGCCGGGGTGATTTTATTGCCCGCCTCACCAACAGCTACTACGGCACTCCGCCATGAGCAGCGATACCGGGATAGGTATCCTCCCTAGGCTGATTCTAGAATTAAATATTTCCTTTGCACTTATACCTGGTCAAAATTTTTCAGATTTTTATATAGGTCAAAGAAATGTCTGGGTTAATATATGCAGTAAAACGTTTCAAAATCTTACTTAACTATTACTGAGTTAGTCCTCTGGTCACTTAATTGTACAAAGTCCCTTATTCTATCTTTATTCCAAGAAGTCCAATGCGGACTGGACTAGGATGGCTGTGCCGAAGGGCAAGACCGCTTCGTCTAGGGTAAACCGGGAGTTGTGCCAGGGGGCGGGTTCTACGTCTAAAGAGCCTACTCCCAGGAAGGCAAAACATCCGGGGACCTTTTGGACGTAATATGCAAAATCCTCACCACCCATACTGGGCCGGTGAACCTCCTGTACTCCTGCCGACCCTAATACTTTCATTGCTGCAGCTTGGACAAGCATTACAGCCTTGGGGTCATTTACCACTGGTGGATAACCGGTCTGGTACTGTAAAATATAGTCTCCGCCTGCCCCTCGGACAATTCCTGCTACCAGTTCTTCCAGCATAACCGGAACCCGCTGCTGGAGAATGGGGTTTAGCGTCCGCACCGTTCCCTTTATAACAACCTGCTCAGGAATAACATTGTTCGCCTGACCACCATGGATGGAACCTACTGTTACAACTATTGGTTCCAGGGGGTCTACCCTCCGACTGGCAATGGTTTGGAGGGCTAGGATTACTTGGGCGGATAAAACCACCGGATCAATAGTTAAGTGAGGCTTTGCTCCATGACCACCCGTGCCGATAATGGTTAGTTTAAAGGTATCTGCAGCTGCCATTATTGTACCAAACTTCCAGCCCAACACTCCCCCCGGAGTTAAAGGGTCCACATGTAGTCCAATGATCATCTCCACCTGAGGATTTTCCAGAACTCCTTCCCCAATTAAAGCTTTGGCTCCACCAGGATGGTGTTCCTCTGAGGGCTGAAAGAGCAGTTTTATATTTCCTTGAAGCCGGGGAGCTAAAACAGCTAATATTTTGGCCGCCCCCAACAGCATGGCCACATGAGCATCATGTCCACAGGCGTGCATAACTCCAGGTTTTTGGGAGGCAAAGGGTACCCCGGATTCCTCCTGCAGGGGGAGGGCATCCATATCCGCCCTTAAGGCAATAGTTTTTCCAGGCAAACCACCATTTATTAAACCAACCACCCCTGTACCGGCCACGCCCTGGCATTCTACTCCCATATCTTGTAGTGCCGCTGTGATTAAGGCACTAGTTCTAACCTCCTGGCAGCCTAATTCCGGCCACTGGTGGATATCCCTGCGCCAGTTTATAATGTCCTCTTGAATTTCCCGAGCCTTGAGCAGCGTATCCAAACCCGTTCCTCCAGTCATTTTGGCTATACTATTTTTCTTTTCTGACCAGCATTCTATGCCGCTCTCCTTGGTCTTCTAACAGCAGCACTGTTTGCCCTTCCTGTTTTAAACTTCTGGGTACATTCTCTAAGGGCTCCTCCCCTTTCAAAAATACTTCCAGAATATCCCCAAGCAGCAGCTCTTCTAAATTTAGTTTAACCTTTACAAAAGTCATCGGACAGCGATCCCCGGTAATATCCAGTGTGGCAGCAATTCGGATGTCCATTTTATTTCCTCCTGTGATAGCATTATTTGTAATTTTATAATAATTATATTATACACTAGATTTAATGCCAACCTAAAGGGGATACTAATGGTTGCCACATTTACTTTAAAATAAAAAGGACAGCTCTGCATGTCACACTGCAGGCTGTCCTTTGCTCATTTTGTTAATAGTACAGGAACTTTTATCGCAAAGCTACTTTGCATATCCCAAGCGATAGAAGTTTCTGGGCTGGGGGATGTTAAGGGGGATTCCCCCTTATCTAAATCAGAGGAGGGTCACAGCGTCAGCGGACCTAGGGAACCCTAGGTTCCTTGGGTAAGAACAAAAGCATATCCTAGCGAAGGCACTTGAGATGCTTTTGTTCTTTTCTTAGGCGTTAGTAAACAGTTCGGTACTCAGGTAGCGCTCGCCGGTGTCTGGGGCGATTACAATCACCTTCTTGCCAGCCCCGAGTTTGTTAGCCAATTGCAAGGCAGCAAATACTGCCGCTCCGGAGGAGATACCTACTAGGATGCCCTCCTGACGGGCTAATTTCCGGGCAGTCTCCATAGCATCATCATTACTAACCTGAATAATCTCATCGACGATTGTTAAATTCAGCACATCGGGCACAAACCCGGCGCCAATCCCCTGAATCTTGTGGGGGCCGGGCTGTCCACCAGATAGCACTGGAGAAGCCGCCGGTTCAACCGCCACAATTTTGACAGTAGGAAAGCTTTGCTTAAGAATTTCTCCAACCCCGGTAACAGTTCCACCTGTACCTACACCGCTGACAAAGGCATCCAACTGGCCCTGAGCCTGTTCCAAAATCTCGCTGGCTGTGAGCTCCCGGTGAACCTGGGGGTTGGCCGGGTTCTTAAACTGTTGGGGCATAAAATAACTGGGGTTTTCATTGACCATTTCTTCGGCTCTGCGGATAGCGCCTTTCATTCCCTCTGATCCAGGAGTAAGCACCAGTTCTGCTCCGTATGCCTTTAAAAGATTCCGCCGCTCAATACTCATCGTCTCAGGCATCACCAGGATGAGCTTGTATCCCCTGGCTGCGGCAATCATGGCCAGTCCGATACCCGTGTTACCACTGGTGGGTTCCACAATAGTTGCTCCCTGCTTAAGCTCTCCGGATTTTTCCGCTGCATCAATCATGCTAAGGGCAATTCGATCTTTAACACTACTGCCCGGATTAAAGGATTCCAACTTTACATAAACTGTCGCATCATTTGCACCTACAAGCTTGTTTAACTTAACTAAAGGTGTCTGCCCAATCAATTCAGCAATATTATTGGCAACTTTCATAATAGCCCCTCCTATTTCCTACTATTGTGGTCGGTTTAGTTTACTTAGCTATATGTTACCAAATAGTTTTTGGTTTTGTCAATGTTTAAGTGAAATTATTTATAAATAAACTTGGGTAGCAAAACTATTCCCCTTTGTTTAGCCAAATCCGCAATGGTTTGTCCACCTGAGGTTTCGAGTAGGTTCGAAGTACCAATGGCTAAAAGAGCTCCCTGTTCGTTCCTAATCTCAGCTTCCATTAGACTTAAGGTTCGGCCATATTTAATTAGCTTGCCGTGGACAATTAACTTCCCTTCCTTTATTTGAGCCAGAAAATTAATCTTAAGATCAACGGAAACCCAACTTGTTCCTTCTGCTGAATAACCATACAAAGCCCAGAAAGTCGCGGTATCTAGCAACGAGGCATAAACTCCACCATGAATCCAACAAAAAGATTCATGTGCTTATTTTGAAAGTCTGTTTCAACTAGTGAAGACCCTACACCTAGGTCACGGACTTCCATGGACAAATGTTGATAATAGGGACCTTCGTTAATTAATGCTAGTACTTGTTTCACATGCTCCGGGTTTAGTTCAGGCATACTTATACCTCCTTCAAATCTGTCAATATGCATGTCCTAATGACCGGTCGGGTACCTAACCTTGTTGTGAGCTCTTAGTTCCGATACCTAGTTGCTCTAAGCACCGGTGGTCTAATAAAATCGACCAACCTGGACGTCTTTGGTGAGCAAAATAGCTGCATAATATAAACGCAGGCTTTATTGAGTAATAATTTGCGAAATAATCTCGTCAAGTTCCTCAATCGAAATGTAATAACCCTGAGCACGTTCAACCTCTGAAATGTTTTTATAAATCAAGTCACCGTGCTTCTGGAGATGCTGCGCTCCCATTTCCTCTAAAATCATGCGAGAGGAGTTGGCATCATTTACCCTTAGAGCAAGTCTGCCATTGAGCTGCGATTTAATATTTGTAGGAACCAGATTCGCTGCTGGACGCTGTGTGCAAAGGACTAAATGAATGCCTCTCTTTCGACCAATTTGCGCAATACGCTTGACCGGTGTAAAGAATGCGTCCTTATCCTTTTTCTTTTCAAGTTGGTCAGCAAGATCAGCAAATTCATCAATCACTACAACCATTGGAGCTAGCTTATTTTCAAATTTCTCATTGTATTGAATAATATTTGCCACTCGCGCATCAGCAAGGATTTTTTCTCTGCGCTCGAATTCAGTAAACACTACATTTTTAATAACCTCCGTCGCTTCCTGCGCATCAGAAATCACATGTCCACCAACAAGGTGCGGTAATCCCTCGAAGTGAATAAAGTCCTCAAGCCCTGATGAAGAAAGCACTAATTGAAGCTCTTTCTCTGTAGGATGAGTTTTCAACAGTGAAGCGAGCATAGTAAAAAGAAATACTGTTTTACCTGAGCCTGTGCTTCCTCCGATTAACATGTGAGGCATTTCGCCAAGATCTTTAATGATGTCTCTTCCGTCTGGGGTTCTGCCGACAGGAAAAAACAATTTTTCAGGAGAGTAAGCTGCAGGGAGTTTCTTAACAACCTCAGAATACAAAACCTGCTCTCTTTGAAGGCGTGGAATGTCCAAAATAATTTCATCTGAGTTACGAATATTCTGTACAAGAATGCCTGAGCGCTTCATCTCACGCCCTATATCCTCCAAATGATTATCGAGTGCCTGCAAGCTTTGCCCCCGTGCAAGCCTAAAATAAATGCGAATGATACTTGAGCCGACGACAGCTCTGTTTGGATCACACTCCTTAAGGTTAATGTGATAATCTGAGCATGATCTTGTGAAATCACGAGCCAATTGCTCAATTTCCTCTTTTGTTACAATGACTTTAGGCTTTGTGGCCTCTTGATTACCAAAGTAGTTTGACGCACCCGCTACATCGACATTCACAAAATCAGACTTCTCATTAGATTCCTTCACAGCATCATGAGGCATAAGGGTATCTGTAGGAACTCCACTATTAGTAAAATGCAGTGGCTCGTCAACAGTGGCATCATACAGAGTATCATCTGGGTGATCATCAATTTCAATTTCTGGCTCAAGGGGCTCGTCTAAGGTTTCATCGAAATCAACATGCGTCCATGATTGCTTAGCCGAAGCACAATCCCCAAGAATCTCTGCTTGTATTTCCTTTGCAGTTAATTCAACATATCCGATAGGACAGTCATCAAAATCAGGATGCACACCATTAACTGTTTTCCCACCATTGGACTCGCTAAGCTTGATATGCAAAAGCATGCCTGAAACGCAAATGTTGATATTTCCGCTTTTGCCGTTACCGAATGCCTTTTTGAACACCTGACTCCATTGCTTTTGCCATTCACTATTGTGAACATGTCTAAAGCACTCAGAAACAATTTGATACTTTAGAACCTCTCGTCGTGCAGATATAAACATATCTAGGGTTTCTGTTTCAACCAAGCTGAAAATTTCTTTAAGCATGCCAACCACGGTAGCAATTTGATCAGCAGCATGTCCTGTTATTAGATTATTGCCGGTATATTCATCTACAGAAATTATTGCATCTGGTGACTCATCTCTTGTCTTAACCTCAATCGGCTGAAAATAAAGCGTATTTGTGGCTTTGTCGTAACGCAGACCGATAAGATCGGCGCGTTCATTGCCAATCCTGCTGTCATTTAACCAAAGCCGAGCATCAGGAGCATCTAAGGATGCAACCAATGAGTTCTTAAATTGCTTTGTGTACCAAGCGGCGGCGAAAATCGTACCAATTAGCCCTTTTTTTCTATTTGCTATTGCTTGAACATCCGCACCAAAACGGGGGATGCTAATTAATCCCTCGGACGAGATGTGTCCAAATTGCGAGAGAACATCAATTAAAACTGCTTTATTCGGATACAGGTTGTATTGTCTCAAAAGACTCAAATACTGTCCGATAATTCTTGATTCTCTTGATGCCCAGATGCTAACCATGCGCTTACCATATTGCTTTTCTCCAATTGGAATTGTGTTGTGTGGCAAGTAATTACTGGTGGTTCTATCCGCTGCAATTAACCATTGAGTTTCTCCATCCGCTATTGTTGACACGACACTACTAATATCAGCGTCTGAGTTATATGTAGGCCTTGGGTTTCTGTTAGCCGAAACAACATCTGCATAGCGCATCACCTTATGATAGTCTCCAATCATGCCAGAATCCATGTCGGAGGAGGGGAAGATTTCACCCCTGTGGGTTATGTCGTCAAACTCATAGTCATAGGTTACTACCAACGGACTGATATAAAGATTTTTTGTACTCGGGCCATATTCAATTGAATACGCAGATTGGTCAAAATAAAACGCGAGATGTACTGGCTTTTGCTGAAGCTCCTTTTTAACCTCAAGCGGCGACGAAACATTTTTAATAATTATGGCAATTTTTCCACGCTTAATTAAATCGCCTACCTCGTAATCCCTAGAGGAATAATCAAGCTTTGCAAGTTCGCTGTTACCATTTTGGTTTCGTGTCAAATACGCACAATATACAATTCGATCACACCCATTTTTCTCAATGAATGCCTTAAGTGATTTTAAGATGCTTGGCATATCAGGAGCATCTACAGTACAAATTCGAACCTCGTTTTTGGTGTACGGAGCAAAAGCAACCCAACGGGACATTATTTCTTCAATAGCCTGCGTTCCGTCATAGCCAAGATAACGGTTTGTCTTATTTTCAAATGTGGGTAGCATTTCAATGCTGCCTGAGCAGGGCAATTCGGCGCTAATGGAATTGGTTATCATTTTATCAACCACCAAGAAATTCATCATTTGAGGCAATGATGAAAGAACCTGCGTCAAATCCTTTGCATCCTCTTCGCTCATTTGCTCTCGATTATTTGTTAACTCCTTAATAACCTCATAATATCTCCAGAGGTAGAGTGGATGCAATGGCATAAGCATACCCTTCCACTCAGTTGGTGTCTTGATATATAGCACATCCAGAAGTAAGAGGGCACGCGCCACAAAATTGCTTCCTTTTTGGCTAATCTCATGCATTGCGTGCTCATTATTACAATACGCCCTAAGAAGCGAAGCCCAAGAATCAACATATTCTATTAATGCCTCTTGGAGAGATGCATCCACTCCAAAGGATAAAATAGGATAGTACATAATAAGGTCAATATTACTAAGCAGCACCCTGCGTGATTTTATAAGCCTTTCCACAATAGGCATAAACAAATCTATAGTATCTAAATTTTTTTCAATAAATTGGTCATCAAAACGAGCAATAAACGAGAATAATGAAGAATTATCAAAGCTTGTTTTCGCATCGATACTTTCGGGCATAAAGGGAATAAAGCTCTCTGCATCAGCTGCGATAGCGTCACGCAAAACTACTTCGGAAGTTTCTAAAATGCCACCCCATGTGGTTTCATTGCAGGCCATGCCAGCAAACTTACGCAGGGGAGTGTTGTGATCTTCAAGAACAATATTCCTGTCCTCAAACACACCGCCAATAATAGGAAGGTTATCCTTACTTTCATCGGATTCTTCATCAAAGTGCTTTTTTAGCTCACCTAGAAGCTCCTTGAGATCCTCAAGCTCCTCCTCAGTTGGAGTAACAACTGTATCTGCAATGATGCTCTCTAGCTCCTTTGCTTTAATCACAGAGGAGCCCTTATCTCCAGTAGGCTCAGTCCTATCTGGATCGTTCTCTGGCTTTGGCTCAGCCTTGGTTGCTGCAAACAGTTTCTGCACGATGTCAAAGCTCAACAGCTTCAACGTGCTTTTTCGTCCATACTTAAAAAAGTCCTGCAAATTTTTATATGCTGCTTGAAGATCCTCTTTATCATTCTTTGAGGCTTTTACAAGAGACCGACTAAGCTTCCTGCGGGATTCCTCGCTTAGTTGACCTATTGCAACAATAAGTTCTCTATTGCGGCGAAGTCTTTCCTCTAGCTTAATATTCGTACTCAAAATATCGAAATCACAGAGCAGCCCTAATCTCCACATATTTTTAGGAATAGATGTATTTAAATCAATTTCCAAAGAATCGGACTGTGCAAATTCGTAAAGGGTCTCAAAGGAATAGTAGGAGGACGTTTCAAGAAGTACCTTCCAAAAGTTAATTGTAGGAACATTAGTTTCCTGCTGGATACAGCACTCAAGCAAATGCTTTGAAAGGTCACGAGTCGAGATAACATCAAACTCCGCTAGGGAATGCAATTTATCACTATCGGTTTTTACAAAGGTGATAATTGAGCCTGCCTTATTCGGATCGCTTCTCCACATAACGGCTCTTTCTATCTTTGCAGCAATTATAATTTCATCCGTTTCCGTTTCGGTCGTATTTTCATAACCAACAACAGCCACAAATAATTGCTTTCCGCACACCTTAGCGATACACCGTGCAATAGCATCTGGCTCAATATCAGTAATGCCCTTGACCAATATGCCAACCTTTGTTTCTGCAAGCTTTAGCAACAATAGTTCTATTAATAGTTCTTGTTTAGTTTTCATTGAGCCACACCTCCAAGTCTAATCTGCAATATTCCATCGGCCATGATTTCTGCGAAATTCATTAGTTCGAGGGTGTTTGCAAAGCACTCGAAATTGTAATTCAAAGAATCGGTATCTGCTTGAAGAATGCTACCGGCCTCTTGAAGCTTTTTCATTTCAAAGTCGCTTCCCCCAACAATTATGCCCATTCGTTCCCATAGTCTTTCTCTTAGTTCCGCACCAGAAATCACCTCTGCCGGAGCTACACAGGAACGAATCACCATTTCAATAACGTCCTGTGAGAGCGCAAATCGCTTGTTAACATGAAAGCTTGTCGGAGGATACAGGATTCCAGATAAAGTTCCAATTGCCCTGAGGTAATTTACTGGATGCGAGGATGCTTCTAGCGCAAGCATATCGTAAATCGTTGTTCCAAAAATCAAGCGAACAGTCTCTTCATCCTCAACAGCCGCAGCGTCAGACTTCGCCAATTCCCACATTTGTGCTAGTTCCTTTTCGCCAGTCTTAGATTTTTTATTTTGCTCATATTCCGGTGTTTCAGAGGCAAGCAATTCCTCCTTAGTGGAGGAACTCAGTTCTTGTGCATACCCCCAAGCATAAAATCTTGATATGGCACGATGTATCTGGGTATATGACATTACCGAGGCACGAGCAACACTGGACTGACTATCCCCTGAGAAATCCAAAAGGATTGGCCGAATACTTTCCTCGCAATAAAATGCTTCCAGCAGGGCTAAGTATCGTATTAGGCTAAATATGCAGAAAAAGTTAAACAGTCTGATCTGCATCAGTTGATTTGGATGGCATTTAAGATGCGTAAGAAGACATTCTCCCGATTCTTTAATACCATTTATATAATCCCGTAGGGTATCACTCTGCTTAATAAAAGCCCCAATTTCACTATGTCTATGCCCGACATACAATCTGTCCGGCTCATCTGATAATACAGGAGTAAACAGTACGCTAATCGGGTCGTTGTCATCCTCGAGTAACCCGCAGATGTGCGCAGCAAGTTCTGGACAGTAGTCCTTGATTACGCCACCTACAAATTCTCCAGCATCTTCATACATAGCAAAACGAGTAATAAAGAACTTTGACCCAGCACTATAAGAAACCATACCGTCGTCTGTACCTGAAAAAACGCCATCATCTGCTGCAAGTAGTTTTTGAAGCAGGTTTCTAAATGAAGCTAATTCATCCGGTCTAATGTCCTCATATTCAATTGCGTTTATATTCTTCAAATAATCGAGCACTGTATCAAGAGTGTTGGCCGGAGGTATTTTCCCCTTTGCATTTGCAACGTAGGAAAGCCTTTTAATTCCACTTGTATCAGCAGATTGCCCGTAAATAACACGTGCCGCTCCACTAGCGATATGGACAGGCTTAATGCTAGCTCCATTAGGCTTGAAACCAACATATTTTTTATCAACGCTATCTCTCAGCTTTTTTAAGTATATCTTTTCCATGTTGAATCCCCCTAAAAATGCTTTTTACCGGTTTGAATTGAAAGGTATCGTTTGCTGTCCCGATCGATAGTTACACTAAGTTCCTTTTTCCCTTGAACATCAAGTAGAGCCACGGTAACCTCATCCTCATCACGAAGTTTATCATTTGCTTGTAATTGCTCTACAAAGCGCCAAACCCTCTTTACATTATCATTTTCCATGAATAGAACAGGAACACCTCGCTCGGCCTCTAGAAGTAGACAATAAAGAGAAAAGTCAACCTTCAAGGAAACGGAGGAAACATCCTTCTTTTCTAATCTAACATAATCCTGAGTCATATGAATGCCTTGCTTCATAAGAGAATTCAATTCTGGACGACCAATTGAAAATTGAGAGCCGTTCATTTTTCCTACAGATACAAGAATTCGTCTTGGAGAATTATTAAACCGGTGTCCAGACCAAATTTCAAATTCCGCTCCAGGCTTAGAGGTACCGAAGAATGCATTGAGCTTTTTAATAAGTTCCCTAATGATTTTTTTATTATCCTGCTCAAGAAATGCTTGGAACTTAGAAACATCATCATCACTGATTTTCAATAGAGCCTCACCATTGGTATTAAAAAAGTAGAACTGACGCTTCCTCAACTTGAAAAGATCGTCATTGCTTGCATCGATTGACTCAGATGCAATGGAAAATCCATCTACCCAAGAGCCTTTTCCTATAGTGTTTTGCAGGAGGCATTCATCCCAAATTGGGTGAGAAACCTTTGCGGGATCAAAGGAGCGGCGTATAGAATCAAACAAATTGCCTTTTCCGCTGTATATCAGATTGGCAATGTCGAACTGGTTTTCTCCAAAGGTCGAGGCCATTTTTTCGCAGGAACGATTACCAAATACCAGATACGCAATAAATGATTGAAGCTCCCTCAATGTGGCATGATGCCCTTGAAGTGCTGATCTAGTTAATATGACACACAGCCTTTCCTGAAACAAGGTGTTTTGCAGAAGCACTGCATTATTTTGTGCCTCACAGGTTGCCTTAAATTGACATGCTTCACATTCTGAAAAATTGGCTTTATCTGTTATTTTGCTAATTGCCTGTTTAACAATGCCAGGAGCCAAAATTTCGCGCTTACTAAGGTCAAAAACAATAATCTCATTGTTCTCAGAGCTTTCATTATGAAAGACAGTTGCGTTTACCATCTGCTTTTTTGCATTGGCTATAGGTTGGAATTTCGGGTATTCCGAAGCAATTGAAAAAAGAATAGCGGCATTGATAGCAATTACAACGGGAACTCTCTGCTGTCTTACTGTTTCCCAACGTTCAAAGATTTCTGCGTTCGACAGAGTGCTTGCATCCAGTTCGATATATGGTGGATTCTGCAACGCAGATAATTTGTCCTTGAGCATACAGATAATATGAGTTTTTCCGTCACCGGGATTGCCAGTTAGGACTACATCCATGCCCTCCGAAACGGCATTGAAAATTGCAGCATCCAATTCGGTAACAACATGAACCGTGGACAGCAACTGATTATCAATGTTATCCGCATACGCACTGATGCCTCGATAAAATTCACGTATAAAATTCAGTCCAGATTGATCGTTACTTAGAATGTGCATTTCCGATACCTCCTTAAGTTTTTCAAATTTCCAATCGGACTCCTTCTTGATTTCACTGCTAACTAAGAATGCATCCTTATCGAAGCCTCTAATTCGTTCGAAAATTGGTGAGAAATTTAATCTGCTCAAAACCCATCTTGTCTGCCAGTACTCAATAATTTTTTGTGTTTCTGAATTAAAGTCCTCTGTGTCAAAACCATAAACTGGCTTTTCATCGAATCCTAGTAGGTACTCTGTGGTATTCTTTGCTAAAGCAGCTCCGTAGACGATACGTGACATCGCATGCTTCGAAAAATCCCTTGTGTCGTCTTGATTAGTCTCAAGCAATTCGCGGATTGACATTGTCATGAGACGCATCTTCGGACTAGCACCTTCTCCAAACACATGGTTGATGCGTGTAAAGCCAACATCACTGGTTGCCTCTGTCAAACTCATAGTTGTTGCCTTACTAATGTGCATGGTGCCAAAGCCAATAGTTAATCCCAGTTTATTCCATTTAATATCAAAGTCTGTTCCTAATACCTCGCGTGGGATTTTCAGTCTATTATATTGACTTGAACCAACGTAGTATAGGGAGGTCGTTCCAATATAGACCAAATCCGCTGACCGACACACATCCTCACCCTTTAGGCGGCTTGCAATCTCACTCCTACGTGACTCATAGCGCTCATAATAATCATGTATTACCTGTGGGGAGGTTGCCAATAGAGCAACAAGCTTACCACCAAGAATCTCATTGTAAGGAGGAATGGCTCCGCAGACATTTAATTCCATTAAACTTGAACCAATGTGCTTACCTTTTTGTGCAATTAGAGCTGCACGGATTGCAGAATAACCCGACTCGCTTTCTGCAAAGTAAAGCCACGCTTGCCCGAAATTTGGATTAGATAATATCTCTGTTAATTGTTTTCTCGAAGAAAGAAGCTTTGACAATTGTTCAGCTCGTTTACGAAGATACAAGGCGTTTTCAGTTTCTCGAGAAATGCTGCCCAACTCGCTTTTCTCTTCATGTTCATTACTTTCTTCGTTTTGAGAAAGCTTTAAAAGGTATTGCCGTTCCTCTTCCGCAGTTGTAGCTTTATATTGGAGATTTCTAACCGTATCCTCAGTGGGATTGATTACCTCGGCTTCTGTACACAAATCTTGATAGTCAATGCCCTGTATACCATCCTCCAAATATGTAAGAAGCTTATTGAATTGATTTCTAATTTGGTCAATACCCGAAAGACCTTTTAGCTTGTTGGTAAAGGCACTTGGTGTCCACCCAATATAGTCGTCTCTACAGGTAATCTGAACCGCACAGTTTTCAAGTGAAGCTATACCCATAACTGCATGCATTGGATGTGCTGCATCTCGTATAAGGTATTGCATTGTGCGTCCCGGTGTTGTCTCAGCGGGGGTTGACCACGTCAATCTAAAATAGCGCCATATATCAGAAAGCTTTAGCCCTGTGAAGACATCCTTTTCATTCTCTTTTACTAATTGCAGATATGGGCAAACGACATCGTTAATTGACAATTCTTTTGCTAAAACTCTTTCAAGCTTATCCGCAAATTCCTTTCCGTCTGCAATCAAAACAGAAATATCCTTTTTACTTGATGACGGTGACTCCATTCTCGTAATAAAATCTGAATAGGAAAATAGGCGCTCATGCCTGCTTTCCTGCATCCAACTCCGTAATAGACTTTTAATTTCCGGCG
The DNA here is from genome assembly GCA_049302075.1 of Carboxydocellales bacterium. GTDB lineage: Bacteria > Bacillota > Carboxydocellales > JAJZTU01 > JBAQLS01. The sequence continues at coordinate 99,883 of JBAQLS010000046.1, forward strand.
TAGAAGCATCCTCAATCTCGCTTTGATCCAGGTTTGGTAAACGCATCTCTAAAACGCCATCTCTATAACATACCTTCCATGAAGCGCGAATTAAATCTCTAAAAAGCAGCCATACGGCTCTGTATTTCTTCCTCTGAGCTAAATTAACAAGGCATTCGTTCTCAACCCATGCAATTTCATTGTCTACAATTTGCCCAATACGTGCAATGGAGGTTTTTTCGGTAATAGATGATACAGCGTTATAAAATCTCACTCTAAATTTACCCTCAAGTTTAGGTCTAAAGGGAATAGCTCTATTTGGCATTGAAGAGAACCTCCTTTCGCAAAACACTATATTCTAGCTCGTTATCACGTTCAAGATAAAAGCGCAGTTTATTAGTATTTCTCAATCTGTAAATCTCAACAAGCATTCCTAATTCGATGCATTTTTCTAGCCCAATACAAAATTCTTCCATAGAGGAATCAATCACCATTTCTCTTATCGTAGGAGACAGTAGAACAAAGCAATAACGCACCCTATAGCCCATTCGCAAAGCGTCTTGAAGCGCAGAAAATTGCTTCATTGATCGTTCGCCAGCTACCGAAGGAAAGGTCACAGAGTCTTTATCCGTAATAATGCTTTTCGCTTCAACGATTACCTGAGGGGTTGAGTTGATCAGAAGGTCTGATTTATAGCCTTCGGGTGTAGACTTTTCCTTCTGAATGGATATACTACGTGGGTATTCCTTGCGCATGATGTCCTCTAAAAGGGTGTTGGCTAGACTCAGTTTAAGAGCAATATAGCCATACTCACTTTTTACAGCGTACAAGGTATATTTAGTCCTTGTGTTAGTGCCCTTATTTTCAAGAAGCAATACTTTCTTACCAACCAAATCAACAAAATTTGATAGCCGTGCAGAACTAGCTACATAGCAAAGATGAGTTTCTCTTTTTATTTTTACTAGACATAAAAATCTGTTTTTGCATTCCTCGACAAAGATTCCATTAGCGAAAGTCGTCATATTCAACCGTCCAATTAAGAATAATAGTTAATCTAGTGATTATCATCTACAACTTCCATGATATCACCAATATCACAGTCCAATGCCTTGCAAACCTTAACCAGTACATCAGTAGTAACATTTTCATTTCTGCCGAGCTTCGCAAAGGTACTTGCGCTAATCCCTGCCATTTTTCTCAGCTCGGTTTTTTTCATATCCATGTCAATTAGCAGCTTCCAAAGTCTTTTGTAGCTTACACCCATGTTCATCACCTCAAAATGAAAAAATATCATAGACTAGACAGCATTTCCTATTATACTATTTATTGTGCGGTTATTCAATAAATAAGTGTGCGTTCCCGTATTTTTTTTTGCTATCTCGGCCAAAAGAAAAGGGAGCATGGTAGCCCGCTTATGGCTGTCATGATCCCTTTTCTTTTATAATGCGCTATTGATTTTACCTGCAAATTATGCCTTTGGACTTGCGGGTGGCTCAACAGTCATGGCGATTTTGTTAGCCTATTGAGCTTAGACCTGCACGGTGCGCAGTGCGGAGCCACCGAACCGGCGGTCAGCATCGATCGGCAGGTACTACCCGGACTAACTCAGGTCAGCCCTAACCAGCTACTACACCGGTGCATCTTGGGCAAAGAGTCGGATGTTCCTGGTGCCGGCCCAGCTCCTCACTGTAAATCCAGCAGCGTTCACACTTTTCCCCATTAGCCAGGGTCACCGCTATCTTCAGACCGGGGAAGTTTTCCCCGCTATTAGCACCGGCCGGAGCGGTTTCCTCTACTCCGTGGACTACTGCCCCGGAGGTAATAAAGATAGTGGCTAGTTCTGGCTCGAGTTGCTTTAAGAAGTCAGCTAGTTCTTGATCTGGATAAAGCTGCACTTCGGCATTTAAAGAGTGGCCGATGACTTTATCTTTCCGAGCTACTTCTAATAATTTAGTTACATCTTCCCGAATCTTCAGGATTAGATCCCAGCGAGCCTCTAATTCATTATCCAGATAGGCTGGAATTACCTCCGGCATATCCGCTAATTGCACACTAGTCGGTTTAGCTTGGGAGTCCGGCAGATATCGCCAAATCTCTTCAGCAGTAAAGGACAGCACGGGTGCCAACAGCCGCACCAGCGTTTGAATGATATGATACATCACTGTTTGGGCGGCTCGCCGCTCTTTAGAATCCGCTGCTGAAGTATAAACCCTGTCTTTAATAATATCCAGATAAAAAGCACTCATTTCCACAGTACAAAAATTATGGACAGAATGGTAAACTACATGGAATTCATATTCTCGGTAAGCATTTAACACCCGGTCCATGAGCTTGTGCAGCTTAAGCATCGCCCAGCGATCCAGTTCACTTAGCTCTGCAAAAGCTACCATATCCCGGTCAGGGTTAAAGTCGTAGAAGTTCCCCAGCAGGTACCGGCAGGTATTGCGGATTTTCCGGTAGGTTTCGGTAATTTGTTTTAAAATATTCGGTGAAACCGCTACATCGGATTTATAATCGGCCGAAGCTACCCATAACCGTAAAATATCTGCCCCCATGTCTTTAATTACCACCAAAGGGTCAACTCCGTTACCTAGGGACTTAGACATTTTGCGACCTTGCTCATCCACCAGGAAACCATGGGTTAATACCGCCTTGTACGGAGCAGTACCCCTAGTTCCCACAGCGGTGCATAGGGAGGAGTTAAACCAACCCCGGTGCTGGTCACTACCCTCCAGGTAGAGGTCGGCAGGCCAACTTAAATCCGGCCAGAACTCCGGCTGCTCCAGTACAGCTGCATGACTGGAGCCGGAATCAAACCACACATCCATAATGTCAGTTTCCTTACGAAACTTTTTAGCACCACAAGCAGGACAAGCTAAACCATCCGGCACCAAGTCCTCCGCCTCTTTAGCAAACCAGATATTTGAACCGTGTTCTCTAAACAAAGCACTAATATGGGCAATAGTTTGGTCATTGATGATTTCCTTGTTACATTCCTCACAGTAAAAGATGGGAATGGGCACCCCCCAGGTGCGCTGGCGGGAAATACACCAGTCTCCTCGGTCAGCAATCATGTTAAAAATCCGGTCCCTGCCCCAGGCGGGAATCCACTGAACCTGTTCAATTGACTCCAAAGCCGCCTTGCGGAAACCATCAATGGAGGCAAACCACTGTTCAGTCGCCCTATAGAGGATGGGATGCTTACAGCGCCAGCAGTGGGGATACTGGTGCTTGATAAAGCTTAAGCTTAACAAGGCACCACTGCGTTCTAATTCCGCCACCACCGATTTATTAGCTTGGTCGGTAGTCTGACCGACTACAAAACCGCCCTCAGGGGTGAATTTACCCTGGTTGTTTACTGGAGAGATTACCTCTAGTCCGTATTTCTGGCCTACTTCAAAGTCCTCTACCCCGTGTCCGGGTGCGGTATGCACACAACCGGTACCGGCCTCTAAGGTGACATGCTCCCCTAAAATGAGCATAGAATCCCGGTCCATAAAGGGGTGCCGGCAAAGCAGGTGTTCTAACTCACTGCCTTGGAAGCTCTTAACAATTCCCCCGTTTTCCAAACCAACACCAGACAAGAAGCTATCCAGCAGTTCCTTGGCTACAAGCAGCTGCCCTTTAGCGGTCTTGACTAAAACGTACTCATACTCCGGGTGCAAGGAGATGGCCACATTGGCCGGCAAAGTCCAGGGAGTGGTGGTCCAAATCACCACAAAGGTATTTTCAGTCGGCAGGATACCCTTACCATCCCGGACAGCAAATTTTACGTAGATTGAAGGGGATTTCTTGTCCCCATATTCCACTTCTGCTTCAGCCAGAGCGGTTTCACAATCAGCACACCAATATACTGGTTTTAAACCTTTATAGATATAACCGCGTTTAGCCATTTCCCCGAAAACCTGGATTTGTCTGGCCTCAAAATGGGGCTGCAGCGTCAAATAAGGATTTTCCCAGTCTGCTCGCACACCCAGACGCTTAAACTGTTCCCGCTGAATGTTGACATACTTTTTGGCGTAGTCGGCACACTTGTCCCTAAACACCACCGGTCCAACTGCATGACGATTTAGGCCCAGGTCTTTAATAGCCCGTTGTTCAATAGGCAAACCGTGGGTGTCCCATCCCGGTACATAGGGGGCATCAAAACCCTCCATCGACTTAAATTTTACGATAATATCCTTCAGTACCTTATTTAAGGTATGGCCCAAATGAATATCCCCATTGGCATAGGGAGGCCCATCATGGAGAATAAATTTCGGTCGACCGGCATTCTTCTGTTGAACCTGACGGTATAGCTCCTGCTCCTCCCAGAGGGCTAAGGTTTCCGGCTCCCGCTGGGGCAATCCTGCCCGCATAGGAAATTCGGTTTGGGGTAAATTCAGGGTTTTACTATAATCCATCTTAAACTTCCTCCTGTATTTGCATTTAACTTTAAAAAAATAATCTCCCATCCCCAGAAGGGACGGAAGATGTTTTTCCGCGGTACCACCCTTGTTGTTATCCCACCCGAGGATGGAAAAAACCACTTAAATTGCAGATAACGGTTGCTCCGGGACTGTCTACAGGTGCAATTCAGCCAGTCTCCAACAGGCTTCGCCCCTTCAACAATCCGACTCCCGGGTGATTTGTCTCCAGTTAATCCGGCCCTCGGCTCCCACCTTACCCGAGTTCGCTGTCCCGTTCCCTTGAAGACCGTCCCGCTCAACGTCTTTACTAATAAAACTTGCTTATTAAATATTTAACCATATTGAGGGATATTATACACTATGGCCATAGTTAGAGTCAACTAGACCTGTTCAATATTAGACCTGTTCAATATTAGACCTAGGAAATACCAGACCCGGTCAATACTAGACCTGGCTCAATACCTGTAAAGCATGCTCTTCGGTAACTCCCAGCACCTTAATAATTTTACTGCGTCCGGTATGCCCGGCTGCTAACACCACCTGGGATTTGGCTACCCCGAACAGTTTGGCAAAAAATTCAATACAAGCCTGGTTAGCTTCCCCATCCACAGGAGGTGCGGTAAGCCGAACCTTGATGGCGTCCTCGTAGGCCCCAGCCAGTTGGTTTTTGGCTGCCCGAGGCTGAACTCTTATCTTGAAAGTTACCCCCTCCGGGGTTTCCTTAATGTCCAACATTATTAATCATCCTGGGGATTGGGAACATACCTAGGCTCCTTTAAAAAGGCTCTAGCTGCGCCCAAATCCTGCTCTTGACTAACTGCTGCCTGCTCGTCAGCAAGCTGCTGCCCCTCATCCTCCTGTTCATGATTAGTCCACTGCTCCAGTACCGGGTTTTGAACGGTAACATTTTCTACTGTCAGGAAATTCTGATTAAGCACTTCAACTTGCGCCATTAGCAAGGCTCGCAAACTTACCTTAAAGGTATGGGCTTGCTTTTGGATTTCACCATAATCTTGGACTATGGCCTTAGCCTTTTCCTGAGCCTCTTTGATGATTGCTTCAGCCTTGGCCTCCGCTTCCTTGCGTTTTAATTCCGCTTCCCAGCGGGCATTAGCCATCAGGGTAGTGGAATCCTTTTCTGCAGTTGACCGTACATCCTCCGAAGTTTTTTGGGCTAACACCATGGTGCTTTTGAGAGTATCCTCTAAATTCCGATAGTGGCTGATGTTCTCCTCTTGCTTGGCTAACTGTTCTTTAAGACTTAAATTTTCCCGGAACAGGTGCTCATAATCTGTAATTATCAGTTCCAAAAAACTGTCTACCTCTTCCTCCACATAGCCACGGAAGGCTTTTTTAAATTCCCGGTTTCTCAAATCCAATGGTGCCATTACCATGGCCAATTCCCCCTTAAAGAAATCTGTTCAGCACCAGGCTTATTCTGCCCTTTTTGGTATTTCCACCAATTAGGGTTACTTCTACTCTTCCTTGTCCACGGAGGGAAAGGATGTCCCCCTCCTGCACCGGCTTGGCTGGGTCAAGAATGGGCTGCCAATTTAGTTTTAGCTTCTCCGCAGCAATTGCCCCCACCATCTGAGTACGAGAAATACCAAATCCCGCTGCGGCTATCGCATCAATCCGTAAAGAAGCCACCGTAGCTTTAATTTGCTTAGTCTGATCCGCGGGCAATGCTAACTGGTTTCTGGGGATTATTTGAACCTGGACGGGTACCCGATGAATTTTAGCTAAATTAAGCACCAGATAGTCCGCTACTTCCCGGTCAGCTAACAGTTGGGCCCCTTCCTCCAGAACAAGGATATCCCCGAATTTTTCCCGTTTTAAGCCTAGTCCTAGAATAGAACCAAGATAATCCCGATGGTTGACTTTTTGAAAGCGAAAATTCCCTGAGATAGCCAGACACTCAATCCGGTCATCCACTTCTTCCACCGGCATGAATTCCGGATAAACTACCAACCGCTGGCGTTCTGCCTGGGGATATCCTCCGGACATTAGATATTCCACCTCTGCTACTTGGGCTGCCAAAGTTACTGCCAACTGCTGACGGTGGGGATCTAGAAACTCACTGACCTGGCCTTGTCTGGTTTTTTGACTTAAGGCCATTTTATCTAAAATTTTAGCCAGGAACAATTTATCCTCCTGGCTTCTACCCAAGCTTAATAATTTTTCCCGTTCTTTGTGCAACATGTTCATCTGTTCCTAGAACCCAAAGCCGGGAACCGCTATACTGGCAATTAAACCTAAAACCAAGCTCTTTATAAATCCCAAGAGAATAAAAGCAATTATCGGGGAAATGTCAATCATCCCAATGGGTGGAATAACCCGCGAAAGAGGCTGTAGTACTGGGTCAGTTACCTGGTACACAAACCTAATTAAGGGATGATAGGGATCGTGTCCAATCCAGGACAGGATAATCCGGGCAATAAGTATCCACCGATAGGCCTCAAAGGTTACATCCACTACTTTATACAAAAAAACTATCAACCACTCTCACCTCACAAAGTAAACTACCGTAGGTCGGTAATACTCCAGCCTCTTTACCTGGGTTGTTCTTGTTCTGCACTCATTTCCTGGGAACGTTTGGTGGCTGCTAAAACACCCTTGATTAAAGTGGCCCTTAAACCGCCTTCTTCCAGTGCTTGTAGGCCAGCAATAGTAGTACCCCCAGGAGTGGTAACCATATCTTTAAGTTTACCTGGGTGCTCACCTGTTTCTAACACCATTTTGGCAGCTCCCAACAAAGTCTGGGCAGCCAGTGTAGTGGCTACATCCCTGGGTAAACCAACCCTTACACCAGCATCACTTAAAGCCTCCAGCATAATGTACACATAGGCCGGACCACTCCCGCTTAAACCGGTGACAGCGTCCAGTAAATTCTCATTAACTGTAACTACCTTACCAACAGCCCCAAAGATAGCGATAGCTAGCTCATTATGCGCCTGATTGGCCTCAGCCCCCAAGGCAATAGCCGCAGCCCCTTCCCCCACTAAGCTGGGGGTATTAGGCATTACGCGAATAACCGGAATAAGTGCAGGTAAATTTTTTTCCAAAGACCCCAGAGTAACCCCTGCAGCAATTGAAATAAACAGTTGGTCCGGTTTAGCCTGATTGCTGATCTCTCCCAAAACCATAGAGATACCCTGTGGTTTCACTGCCAACACCACAATATCCACTTTACTCACTAGTTCTTGGTTATGCTTGCAGCAGTTAATACCTAGTTTACTTACCTGGCGTTCCAGTTGTTCCTGATTAATATCGCTGGCAAACATTTGTCGGGCATTCACCAGGCCAGCCTTAAGCAGACCGCTTAATAGCGCCCCAGCCATAGCCCCGGCTCCAATAAACCCGATCTTTTTATCCTTTAATACCATTTGCTAGCCACCTTACCGTACCCAGGTAAAGAGTCCTTTATCCTTGGACTCATCCTGAGGAATTACTGAGGAGATATCCACATTGCTAGGTACAAAGAGGTAAATCCCGGCTCCAACCTTTTGGAGGCTGCCATTTAAGGCATATATGCAACCACTAACAAAATCAACTACCCGTCTGGAAAGTTCCTTATCAGCAGATTCCAGGTTAATTACCACTGCCCTCCGATTTTTTAAATGGTCTGCTATAACTTGGACATCTTCGTAAACTCTAGGCTCCATCACCATTACCTTGACTTGTTTTTGTTGATGGATGCTTACCACAGGAGCCTTTTTCCGGCGTGAATACTCCTCCGGCATTTCTTCCTCACCTTGCATTTCTTCTGTTAACTCTTCATCGTCATCTGCCAGACCCATGAAGCCCAAAAACTTGTCCATTACCTTGGCCATTTTAATTCCCTCCTTTTGATAATGTTGACCTTTATTTCTGAACTAATGTTTAGCAAAAATATTTGAACCTACTCTTATTAGGGTAGCCCCTTCTTCAACAGCTACTTGATAATCATTGGACATCCCCATGGACAGGTATTCCATGGAGACTCCTGTAATATTTAGCTCAGTAAGCTCCTTGGCCAGTCGGCTTAAGTCCCGGAACACCGGTCTGGTATCCTCCGGCTTAGACTCAAAGGGCGCCATAGTCATTAATCCACAAATTTTAATTCCGGTTAGTCCGGCAGCTTGCCGGATAAACTCCACCGCCTCCCCAGGGGGTAAGCCGTGTTTTGACTGCTCACCGGAAATATTCACCTGAACAAGCACCTTACACTGAATTGCTTGCTGTTTGGCCCGTTGGTCTATTTCTACGGCTAAAGACCAGCGGTCTAAAGAATGAATGAGGTAAACTTTATCAATAATATATTTAACCTTATTGGTTTGCAAGGAACCGATTAAATGCCAGCGGACCGGCCCTTGGACTAAAGGATACTTATCCAGTAATTCTTGGGCCCGGTTTTCTCCCAAATCCAGCACTCCAGCCGCTACCACCCGTTGAATTCTGTCTACCGGAATGGTTTTAGTCACTGCTACCAAGGTGATTTCCTCGGGGCTTCGGGATACTCTTTTGGCCGCTTCAGCAATTTGCCCACCAACCTGCAGCAAATTATCTTCTTCTAGGGTCATGCCGGCTGCCACCTACCTAACATAAACTTGTTGACCTTCCTGCACAAGAGTTGGGTTAGTAATAACTAAGGAATTGGGAACTAAGTGAGTTACACCAGGCTTTTCTATGGACACAACAGCTACATACTCCTTAACCTCACCTTTGATTTGCACCGGCTCCCAGGAAGTTATCTCTTTGTAAACTATGTAAATTCCAGATTGACCATTCTTTTTTACCAATGCGCTCTTAGGAATAATATACCCCTGAAAGCGACTGCTAATTAAATCTATTTTGGCAATCCTATTGTGCATAAATTCCCTACGGTTGCTACTACTGGTCATTAATAGATACTGTTGAATGCTTCTACTTTTAGTACCGGGCTGAACCCTGAAGGATATCGGTTCATCATTAACCGATCCCAGACGACCGTAAGCGTTCTTGCCTTCTTTAATAAACCCGGGATCAACCTCTGTTTTGCTAAGGTCACTTAAAAACATAGTTGGTTTAAGATTATTGAACACTTTAAATACCGGTTGTCCAACTTGGAGCTGGTCAGCGCCCTGTTGCTCCTCGGTGAAAATAAATCCGGCAGTGTTTTCCTGCGTGGGAGCAGGAGTCGATTTAGCACTGGCAAGTAGTTTTGCTGCCCCCAGTTTTTCCAGATTTTCTGCAGTGTCGATGTTTTCTAACCCATCAACATGATAGCAGATAATACCTGTGGCCGGGGCATAAAGTGGAATATCCTTTAGCCCAGTGCCATTTTCAATAGTTGGCACGGAAACATAGGCGACCAGGGCTCCCTTTCTGACCCTTTCCCCTTCAGCAGCTACTGGCTTAAGCTTACCCCCCTGTAGTGTATTTACCACCCGTTCTTCCCTGATTAACAAGAAGTCCATTGGGGTGACAACCTCCAACACCCCTTGTTTAGCGGGTTCCCAAGCGACAAATTTAGAGACTAGCGATGTTTTAATAATATTAAAACCCCACCACAGCGCACTGGCAAAAACTAGAAATCCAACCACACTCAGAACTACTATCCACCCAATGGTGGCATATTGTTGTTCTTTGCGCCGTTTTGCCTGTGGATGCTGAATTACTTTCCGTTTGCCACCTGTGGCCATGGATTGGACATCCTTTCCAAACTCATTAACATATTGCTATTCGACAGTGCTTTCCCAGAATCCTGCAAGAATAATGAAATTTAGCTAGCGAAATACCAGTAAAACGCTGCTCTCACAAGGGCATGACATATTTCATCTCCCCTGATTAATCCTGCCTTTAATCCACCTCCGTCTCAGACTCTAAGCTTGATTTGCTTAACACCAGTTGTTCCCGGTGAGAAAAGCCTTGGGAGTTATCAATAAACCATACTGTATCTGGAGTAATTTCATAAAACTTAACTTTATCCATCATTTGCCGGAAATCAGCTGACTTGATAAAGTCGGCCACAAAGGGAAACTTCTCCACATATGCAGCCATTGCTCGGGCTTTTTCTACTACCCCGGTAACTTGATCTGCTCTACCTTCCAGTTGAATACCTTTGATTTCCTTCCAGTTGTGGTAGTCTTCCGAAATAGTGGCGGCAATGGCCGAATTAGCACTAAGGTTGGTACAATGTCTAGTTTTAGGTTCAGACAGAAAATATAGCTTAAGCCCAACATTGACGTAAAAAAGCGACACCGCCTGAGGCTTATTATCCAACACCGTGGTCAGGGTTAAAGTATTATGGTTTTTCATATAAGCTAAAATGGTTTTAGCAAGTTTATCCAACGTCAAAACTCCTTTACCTACTAAATTCTATCTTGTCTTTTATTATACACATTATAGCTAAAAGGGCTATAATACTTTCCCCAATAGCCTAATGATAAGGGTAAAGGGTGTCAAAAAATCCCTTTACCCCTAGAAAAAACGGAGTTGACCTCTTTTGGTCACTCCGTCTCCAGACCCCTGGCAGGCTGTTGAAAAACCCGTCCAGCACGAAAGCAGAATCGCCAAGGCCACAGACGTACTCTGTGTACTTCGAGGACCTTGGCAATTCTCTTGACAAAGCTAGACGGGGAATTTCAACAGCCTGCTTTATCTAGGGCTAGCATTAGTCCATGTATCAGAGCCTGGGGGCGTGGAGGACACCCGGGGATATATACCTGAACCGGTAAAATTTTATCCACTCCACCCGCCAGAGCATAGCTATCCTGAAATACCCCGCCGCTGCAGGCACAGCTTCCTACAGCTACCACCACCCTAGGCTCAGGAGTAGCCGCATAAGTCTTACGCAAGGCTGCTTCCAGATTACGAGTCACCCCACCGGTAACCATCAGAAAATCCGCATGCCGGGGGGAAGCTACAAAATCAAAGCCTAAGCGCTGGATATCATAGATAGGATTTAATAGATGGTTCATCTCCCAATCACAACCGTTACAAGAGCCAGCGTCCACATGGCGAATGTGCACGGATTTCGCCAGCACCCTTTTCATCCGTTCCCACCGACCTGCCTTAGAGGCCATACCAGCCCCGTCCAATTCACCAGCACCATCTAAATTACTTGCTACTGTTTCCGCCTGCTTATACTCCGCCTTACTCACCTTGCTCACCTTGCTCACCTCGTTCCCGCTGTGACTCTGCCGACTCCCTGACAGCCTTATTTACTGCTAACCCTGCATCCTTCCCATCGGTAGACTTGTTTATCCACATTCCCAGCTGCAGATCCGCTCTATCCCGGGCAGCCAGCTCAAACTCCCGCCCTAACACAATGGCTCCTGGGGAGCAGGCTTCAGCGCAAGCCCCACAAAAGACACAATAATCTAAGCTCAACTCTAGCCTATAATTCCCACGGTCATCTCCGCTGCAGGAAGCTTCCTCAACTCGAATAGCCCCGCTGGGACAAGCTTGAACACAAGCGCCACAGGCATTACACCGCTTAGAGTCCAGCTCAGGTTTGCCCCGAAAGCCCACAGCAGCTTGTTCCGGCACTGCTGGATAACGGGAAGTCACTACTCCCGTCAGCAAGCTTTTCTTAAATATACGTAACATTAGCTAGTAACCTCCTTGTCACTTTAACGATCCAGGCAGGAATAGCATAGTTCAAAGCTTTTATTAATCAGGGGAAAATCCGGCACAATGTTCCCCGGCACTGTTAAGGGTACAACCGGCCAATTGCAATAGGAAGCGGAGCGTACCCTCAGACGAAAAACAGTATTAGCTGGCCCAGTCATCAGCCAGTGGATATTCTCCCCCCGGGCAGATTCACTATAGCCTAGCCCATGCCGATAGGGAGGAATTGCTCCCACAGTTACCGCTAATTCCCCGCAGGGCAGCTTATCTAAGGCCTGGCGGATAAGCCCCATCGACTGGAAGGCTTCCTCCACCCTAGCTTTTAGCCTACACAGTACATCCCCGGCACTAAATACCGGTACGGTAAATTCTAATTCCCCATAAGCCTCCTGAGGGTGTTCTCGACGAATGTCCCGGTCTACTCCGGAGGCTCGAGCTGCTGGCCCAACCGCCCCTAAATCTACAGCCGCTTCCCGGGGTAATATCCCGGTAGTGCAGGCCCGGTTGAGAAAAAAGTCATGGGTTAGGATAATCTCCGTAACCTCCCGAAATTCCTGCTCAGCCTTGGCTAAAACCGTTAAGATTTTATGACTGTCCGCAGCACTAATATCCCGACGAACCCCGCCTAGCTTGTTCATGCCTCGCAAAAAACGGTTACCCGTCAGTTCCTCATTTAATTGGAGCAGCATTTCCTTAATCCGTCCACCATGGCTAATGCCAAAAGCAAAGCCCGTTCCGGCACACATGTTGCCTACATCTCCAATGTGGTTATACAGCCTCTCCAGTTCCAGCATAATGGTGCGAATGTATCTAGCGCGAGGAGGAGGCTGCACTCCAGCCATTTTCTCTACCGCCTGACAGTAGGCAACCCCATGGGAGACGGTGCAGGCTGCACATACCCGCTCAGCCAAAAACAGCCCTTTTTCCAGGCTCATGCCTTCAGCCAGCTTCTCCACTCCCCGATGGGTGAAAAAAAGCTGAGCTTCCAGATGCAGTACAGTTTCTCCCATGGCACTAAAGCGAAAATGACCGGGTTCAATAATCCCGGCATGGATGGGTCCTACGGGAATCTCAAACACCCCTTCACCCTCCACCTTCGGAAAGGAAAAATGTTTTTCCGTACTGAGGGCAGGCTGTTCACCCCGTTTAAAATCCTTGCGCAGGGGATACACACCCTGGGGCCAATTATCATGGAGCACTAGTCGTCTAGGATCAGGGTGTCCTACCGGGACTAGTCCCAGCATGTCTTGGACCTCCCGTTCATACCAGTGGGCAGCAGCATTATCTGGGGTTACGGAAGGAAAGGAGGGTTGTTCCCCATCTACCATCGCCTTTACCGTAATAAATATCCCTGCCCTGTCTAGGGAAAAGGTATAGTATAAGACAAAATTACCGTTTAGCTCCCGTTCATCATTACCCACCATGGTGGTGAGCACTCCCTGAAAAATACCCCGAATATAACTACATACCTGAACCAGCATTTCCTGACCTATAGTGACCACTATTTCCTCGTTATTGATAAAAGTAATCCGGTCGGCCCGCAGCCCAAACTCCCGTCGAAGGTGATCTGAATATTGGGCAACCAGAGACTGCAGGTCCCTAGAGCCCAGCTTGCCGTTTTGTTCCACAGTCTATTGCCCCCCCTTCAATACTGCCACTACCTGACCCAGGACGTTATCCATCAAGGGAGGCACATAAACTCCCATGGTTAACACAAAGAACAAAGGTACCAACAGCACAACCGCAGTCCACACATTCAGTTCACCGCGAACTATCCGACCTTTGGCCTTACCAAAAGCCATTTTGCTTAAGTGATAGGTAATTCCGACAAAAATTAAGGCAATAAATAGTAGAAATAGTGTCCCCGCCAGGAAGTTCCCTTGCTTAAAGCTAGCACTGGCTATGATAAACTCACTGAGGAAAATATTAAAGGGAGGAGTGCCGCCAATGGCAAAAGCCCCGACTATCAAGACCACCCCGGTTACCGGCATGGTTTGCAGGGCAGCCCGAATGCGGGCAATTTTTCTGGTTTTATACTTTTGGGTTAAATTCCCCGCTACAAAGAACATTAAGCATTTGCCCACCGCATGATTGAACAAGTGGAGCATGGCACCGTAAAAGCCTAGCCGTCCTCCAATGCCCAAACCGGTAGCAATAATGCCCATATGCTCTACGCTGGAGTAGGCCAGCAGACGCTTAAAGTCCGACTGTACTGCTATAAAGGGAATAGCCAGTCCCACCGATAAAAGGCCAAAAATCAGCAACAACCGGGAGGAATATTCCGGCCCTAAGGCCCCGGAAGTTATAATATGAAACCGGATAATTCCGTAGAGGGCACAATTTAACAGCACCCCGGACAACACCGCACTAACCGGGGAAGGGGCCTGGCTATGAGCATCCGGCAGCCAGGTATGCATGGGAGCAAGCCCGGCTTTGGTTCCATAGCCAACTAGAATAAACACAAAAGATAATTTCATAAGCTTAGGATCAAGGTGTTTGGCCACCTGCATCAGGGTGGTCCAATTTAAGGCATCACTAGCCTCTCCTAACACCCTTACTGAAGAATAATAAGCCAAAATTGTCCCAAAGAGGGCGAAGGTAATGCCCACTGTACAAATAATAATATACTTCCAAGCTGCCTCCAGAGAGGTTTCCTTGTTATAAAAGCCTACCAAAAGTGCTGAGGCCAGGGTGGTAGCCTCAATAGCTACCCACAACACCCCAAGGTTATTTGCCATTAGCGAGGTCAGCATGGTGAAAACAAACAAGTGAAACCATAAATAGTAGCGGGAAAGCTGTTTTTCAGTAATAATCCCTTCCTCTGCCTCTCTACCCATGTAACCGACGGAATAAAGGGCGGCCAAAAAGGTAACCAGCGATACTACCACCAGGACAAAGGCACTTAAAGCATCAATATACAGCAGACCATTTAGACCACTTATCGGTCCCTGGGTAAAGACCCGAGCTGCTAAAGTTAGGCCGAGGATTATTGTGCTAGTGGCCCCTAGGAGGTTTAGCACCTGTACTATGGGCTTACGTACTAATAATAGGCAACCCAGCCCTGTTGCTGCCGGGATTCCTAATAATACAAAGGGTAACATTCCAAGTCCTCCAATCTTGTGCCTTTAGCCCTTTAATTTCTGAAGCTGGACAGTGTTAATGCTATCAAAGGTTTGATTAATCCGGAAAGCCAAAATACCCATAATCAATACACCTACCAACAAGTCAAAGAAAATCCCCAACTCTACCACCAAGGGCATGCCATAGGTTGTAGCCACAGCAGCTAGGAACAGGCCGTTTTCCATGACGATAATCCCCATCATTTGGGTTAGTGCCTTTTTCCGGCTAATCATTAGAAATAAGCCGATGAGAATCATTGCCACAGAAACCGGAAGACAGTTTTTAGTCAGCAACGTCTGGGGTATAATGCTTGGCTCTACCACATAATATGCCAAAACCACCAACCCCACAGCTATTACCAGTGAGCTTTTAGTGCTGAGGTATCTTTCCATTTTCCGGGTAACGCCAATTTTATCAATTATATAAAAGATGAAATACGGAATGGCTACCCCCTTGATGACAATAGTGAATCCAGCCGCCAGATACATGTGCCGGTTACCGGTAAAATAGCCTACCGCTCCTGCTGTTGCCGCCAAGGCCAAGGCCTGAAAGGACATTAGCCGCACATTAGTATCTGTTCGCTTAGTAATCACCATTAGCAAGGCCGCTAGTAAAGCCAAAGCTGCCAGGGAGTCTACCAAATTAGTGGCTTGGCTGAGATTAGGCATACAGTCTCCTCCTTCCTGTTACCGGAACATTTGGTTCAGTACAAAACTTGTTCTAACTAAAACTAGTTCCGTACCACAAATAAGGAAATCAGGGCCATCAAGGAAAGCATTAAGGAGGCCCCCAAAAGCTCCGGCACCTTAAATAAACGCATTTTGGCAAAGGCTGTTTCGATACAGGCTAACATTGCTCCTAGTGCCAGTACTTTTAGCAAAAAAACCGGGAGAGCTACCAAAATTTCCAAGGGAGCCCAAGTGGCAGGCACACCCCAGGGAAAGAAAATATTAGCCAATAGGCTTAGCACTAGCAGTTGTTTAATGGCTGCCCCCCAAAACATTAGGCCCAGGGAGCGTCCCGAGTATTCCAGCAGCATCCCTTCATGAACCATGGTTAATTCCAGATGAGTATCTGGGTTGTCCAGCGGAACCCGACCGGTTTCTGCTACTACAACGACCATCAGGGCAATAAAGGTTAAGAGGTAAGCGGGAGAAATGGCGCCCAGTCCTGCCTTGGCTAAACTCTCCACTATCTGGCCTAGATTGGTACTTTGGGCCTCCAAAGCAATCACAAAAAAGCCTAACATCATGGCCGGTTCAATTACTGTAGACAGCGCCATTTCCCGGCTAGAGCCCATGCCCCCAAAGGCGCTGGCTGCTTCCAATCCCGCCAGGGCGGTAAAAAATCTAATTAGAGCAAACAGTCCGATTACCACTAGCAAATCCCCCCCAAAGCCTAAAGGCAGGCGGGTAGTTACTAAAGGTATCAGCAGTCCGGCAGTTAATATGGCCGCAAAGGTTACCCAGGGATAACAGCGGTACAACCAGGAAGCATGCTCGGACACCACCTCATCCTTGCGTAGATACTTCCATAAGTCATAATACATCTGCAATATTCCCGGCCCTCGACGGCACTGCCAGCGTGCCTTAACTTTTTTAATTACCCCATTAACCAGGGGGGCTGCCAACAGCAGCAGTAAAATCTGCAGCACGGCTGTAACCAAGGTAATTACTAGATTCGTAGCTGTGGATGCCAAAGCCGTTCCTCCTTTCGTATGAATGTCCTTAGTCTCCGGTCGGATGCCTGTCCAGGTTTGGAGTTCTTAGTTCCATACTGTGCAGCTCTAAGCTTGATAGCCTAATAAAATTGACCAACCTGGACAATACGGCATCCATGCCTAGGTGTCCAGGTTGCCTACGTCCATGTAGGCAAGGTCAATTTTATTGGCCATCTGCACTAAGAGCTGCTACGGTATTCCACCATGAACTCCAAACCTTGGACAGGCATCCGACCTGGGTCGTATCGTGTTATACAGTGTCTGGGTCATTCCTTATCATGCATCCGACTGGGGCGTGGCAGGAAGACATTTATCTTTTTCACAACACATCTATCTGGCGAAGGTTAGCAAGACGACTAGGGTCACCAGGATGTAAGCTAGATAGAGGTGGATGCTGCCTGTTTGGACTTTGCGGATGAGGTTGGCTGTGATTAGGGTTAGTTTGGACAGGGGCCCGTAGATCCGGGATTCGAAGAAGGGCTGTTGTTCTGACCGGTAAATAATCTTTTTGGGGAAATAACTCCAGGTGTTAAAGGTGGTTTTTACCTGGCGGTCAAAGGTTAACAGTTTCTTAAAAATAACCCGCACTGGCTTGGAAAAGGAGGTGCCGGTGTATTCCATCCTGGGTTCTAGGGTAATCCCGCAGCCCCAGGTTTCATCGACTCTAGTGGAAGTTTTTCCCGCTAATAATCGGAGGATTAACCATACTCCCGGAATAATTATTAGCATAGCTGCGAGGACGCTTAGCAATGATAGAGTGGCTAGGCCGTCTCGCACAGGGGTGAGGATTAGCCAGCCCTCTAAGCTGTTGCTGTTTAAGCTGCTTCCAATAAGGGCGCTGCCGCTGCTGCTGTTTAGGGCGTTGCCGGCGGTTAACACTGCGCCGGAAAGTTGGGTGACCACTCCCTTTAATAACTGGGCAACCAGTCCGGGAGTAACTCCAAGAACAAGACACAACAAGGCCATTATTCCCATGGCTACCCGCATAGTTAGCGGCACTTCCTTGGCGTGGGCCGGTTGTTCACTTCTGGGCCTGGCTAGGAAGGTTATTCCGAAGGCTTTCACAAAGCCACCGGCGACTAAAGCCCCTGTTAGGGCTACTGCAGTTCCGACTAAAGGACCTAGGATGCTTAACATGCTGTGAGGAAGCTTAATGCTTAAGAGCAGTAAGGACTGTATAAGCAGCCACTCCCCAATGAAGCCATTAAAGGGCGGTAGGGATGAAACAGCCAGGGAACCGATTAAAAAGTAAAAGGCGGTCTGGGGCATCCTGCGGATTAGCCCACCTAGTTTTTCCATATTCCGAGTATGGGTGGCATAGAGGATTGAACCTGCCCCCATAAATAGTAAACTCTTAAACACTGCGTGATTTAACAAGTGATACAGGGCAGCAAATAAAGCTATGGCAGCTAAACCCTGCTGACCATAAGCCAGGAACATTAAAGCAGCGCCAATTCCGATAAAGATAAGGCCCATATTTTCCACACTACTAAAGGCCAGCAGCCGCTTAATATCTTGTTCCATCAGGGCATACATTACTCCAAGTACTGCCGACACCGTACCTAAAAGCAGCAAGGTCACCCCCCACCAGAGCGGTATGGCCCCTGAAACAGTAGATGTCCCGACCTGGAGGGACTGGGGTTCCAGAAAATCTAAAACTACCCGTAAAAACCCGTACACTGCAGTTTTAATCATTACCCCTGACATCAAGGCGGAAATATGGCTGGGTGCCACCGGATGAGCCCGGGGAAGCCAAATATGCAAAGGAATTAAACCCGCCTTGGTCCCAAAACCAACTAATACCAGTAAAAAAATCAAGCTTTTGAAAGCAACTGGCAGTGTTGCCCCTACTGCTCGAAAACCGGAAAAATCAAAGCTCCCCGACTCCCTAAATAGCAGTAAAAAAGCCAAACTAATAAACACCGTACCGATATGAGTCATGATGATATATACAAAACCGGCACTGCGAACCTTAGCATCCTCATGCTCAAAGATAACCAGAAAATACGAAACTAGGGACATTATTTCCCAAGCTAACAGAAACATCAAAGCATTTCCTGCGGAAACCACCAATAACATGGAAAGGATGAACAGGTTGAACAATCCATTCAAAATACCTAGATTCTTTTTGCCATAATACTCGGTAACATACCCGGTGGCATAGATAGACACTACTAGCGTAGCTAAGGAAATTATCAACACAAAAAAAGCCCCTAGGTTGTCCAGCACTATACTAAAATTAGCGAAAGGCACTAGCTTCGGCAAGGTAATGCTCAGTGGTCTTCCGGTAAACCAGACCGACATCGCGCTACCTATTCCAAACAGTGCCCCTACTGCTGAACAACCGTGACTTATATAATTACAGGGTCTTTCCTGTTTTTGCAGGCTCAATGCTAAAGCCGCACCTAGAACATACATTGACCCAGACAGCCACAACATTCCTTCTCCCCAATCCCAAAGCACGGCTTTTCCTCCCTGATGAAAAATGTCGTATTTTGAATACGCTATGTTTGATTTTATCATAGCCAAAATTATCTATCAATTAGCTTCTCACAGGGCTTACTTGGATTTCAGACGGATTACTCGGGTTTCACAGGGATTGCATAGGTATTTCATAGCTTTCACTGCTTTCACAGAGATATAACAGGTATTGCGCAAATTATAACATCATTCTTAAGGGTTTTTATGAGTATATCTACTGGTATAGGCTCGAAAATCCCATTCCCTAAAGAATTTTTCCCCCGCCTTCAGACCGGACTGAAATAAAGCTTCTCGTTTTGCCTCAGATAGTTCAAAATCGGTAGTGCGTACTCCTAATGTAGGGATAGCAATGGTCCGGGCAAAATCCGCTTCCTTGATATATTTACGGTCATGGGCCTCCATCATGGTAGTCATAACCGAACTTAACAAACTAATGGGTCCGGAGATTTTATGGATGTGCTCTACTGGGGATTCAGACTCCACCAAACGAAAACCAAAGGTAGGCCAATTAGGCAGGTCTGGTTTGTCAAACAGCCATACCGGGTAGTTACTCAGGATACCCCCATCCACAATATAGCTTATTGACCGTTTCCCAGAGCTATCCTTATAGCCCCACTGTACCGGTCGGTAAAACAGGGGAATACTCATACTCATCCTAATAGCGTTGGCGACCTCTAATTTTTCCGGCTTCATACCATATTCTGCAATGTCCTGAGGTAGGATTAACATCCTTCCCCGGCTTATATCGGCAGCGATCACCCGAAGGCGGTAACAGCGTTGTTTATCGCCACGATATCGTTCCCTGATTAAATCCCCGAAGGTGCGCACCCCTTTGGCTGCCAGGTGTCCCCGGAGCCACTTGATAAAGTAGTCCCCCTTATATAGCCCCTTTGTAATTCCAATGCTTAAAGCAGGCCCTAACACGGGAATCCTGCCGGCACACAGGGTATCCTTAAATTTCCGAAAATCTAAAGAATACATGATATTTTTAATTTCTGAAGCAGTGTAGCCTGCTGCCACTAGGGCAGCCACTATTGCTCCGGCTGATGTCCCGGCTACGTTTTCCCAGGTATAGCCCTGAGCCTCAGCCGCCCATAAAGCTCCCACCAGAGCAACTCCTTTAACTCCTCCGCCCTCAAAAACCGCGTCTGCTAACATGCCCCCACCCCCGTAAAATTTAAGCTATTCTCCTATCACAATATGGCTAAGGGTGCTTTGTGGTGTCAGCCTACACAGTAGCAGATAAAAGTTATTATAAGCAAAAAAATGGAGATTAGCACTAGCTGCTATCTCCATTTTTGTATAGGTTTTCAAAACGTTCTTAACTACATTAAGGGGTGACTGGGCTTGGATATATCGCTCAAAGCATCGCCAGCTTCGTTAACGTAGATAGGCTTCACCGCCAGATCACCAATGGCAATAATACCTACTAGCTTGCCGTTATCCACAACGGGCAGCCGACGTATTTGCTCATCAGCCATAAGTTGAGCAGCCTGGTGAGCATCCATTTCCGGTGAACCCAAAATCAGTTCCTTAGTCATTATGTCCCCACACTTGGTAGTCATAGTGTCTTTGCCGTCTGCAATAATGCGCAATACTATATCCCGGTCGGTAACAATCCCGACAATTTTATCCCCTTCACAAACAGGGATTGTGCCTACATTGTGGCTTTTCATTTTTTTAGCTGCATCTAGTATAGTTGCATAAGGGGTAACACTTTCCACTTTGGAAGTCATTAAATCACTTAATTTCAAATAAATCAACCTCCTTTTTGCGCTAGTGTACCCAAATGGAGCTGATTTTATCCTGGAATTAGTTCTAACATAGTTCCTTTTACCTGCCTAAGCTCAAATTCTTCATCCGGACATGCAGGTTTACAATCCTTAATCCGGATAGAAATCTTCATAAAATCATTTTCCAGTTTAATTTTCTTTTTCCTTCCACATTCGGACTGCCGAACCCGGACTTTTAATTTATCGTTTTCCTCATGTTGCTGGTCAAAATCGGCCATCTGCTTTCACCCCTAAACATTTATTTTGGGTATATATTATGGGCAAAAATCATAATTTGTTCATAATTCCCGCCTCTTTTCGGAAAACTATCTTTAGGGAAACTACCAAAACACAATTAGCAGTTTAAGCTTAATCAGAGGAGGGAGTTCCATGAAAAAAAATACTAAAATTCATCACCCCCAGGGTATCAAAACAGCTGCTCCCGGCAAAAATAACGGCTTCAAAGCACCTGCCCAAGAAAGTGGCTTTACCACAGCAGCAGATCGGATTACCCCCTCAGAACCCCAGCCTTCTTGGCCTAAATAAAGCAAAAGCAGGGTGCATCAGTCCCAGGAGGGATTGGTGCACCCTCAGGCTGTTAAAATTCCCCGTCTAGCTTTGTCGCTCAGTTTTGACAAGGTCCTCAACGTACACAAGCACGCTTCCGGCCTTGTCAAATCTGGCTTCGCGCTATACGGGTTTTTGAACAACCTGCTCTAGGGGATTGATAAACTCTGCCTTGGGAGACATCAATACTCCTGTAGCAAGGCGGCTCACGCCGACTATTTCGAATGTAAAATTCGTCATTTTTACTCGGAATATAATTCATAGCCTTCAGGACTTGCCTTAAGCCATCCTCCACCGCTATTAAAAATATTTAGTAGAACTTCTTTTTTGTTAGTTAGCGTTTCTAGCTGTTTCATCAGCATTAGTAAATCAATGGTTCTTATAATTAATACATTCATATTTCTTGCATGTTTAATCTGTTCTGGGGGTACTTCGGTGGCAATTTTCTGATCGATGCTAACACAAGACATTTCATTATTAATTATCAATATCCCCAGTGTATCAGAAGTTAGTTCGTTTCTTTCCCTATGTGAATCAACTTGATTAATATGTTCTCTCTTGATTCCTTTCTTTGTGCCCTTGACTTCAACCATAACTAGAGCTTGTCCCTCATTATCTAATATTTTAGCATCTTCCCGCTTTTCATCGATTGGGTCAACAGAGAATCCAAAATAGACTTCCAAAATATTGACAACAATGTCTTTAAGGATGTCTCCTGATGTTGTAAGAATTAATTTATATTTATTCCAGGCCTCTAATTCGTATCGTAACTGTTCTAGTTGTTTCATCAGTGAAGAAATATGTTGAGTAATTCTTTCTTCGGCATTAAACCCAAATTCTTCCAACCATAGGGGAGCTTCGAGAACACGCTTTTGCCTATAATCGATTATTGATTTAATTACTAGCCCTAGTGCATTGATTAGTGTTTCTTCATCTCGTTTCGTTGTATGAAATGGTAATAAAAATACTTGGTTACCAATATCTAATCCAACTACTCCTTTATTAGATTTAGCTAACACTTTTATTTCAATTTTAGAAGAGTATGGTAGCCTGAATACTGTTTTTGCAATGCCATAATTTTCGATAAACGTAATAAACTCATTTGTTTTAGATTCAACTTGAGCATTTCCATCTATTTTCGCACGGTCAACTGAAAAATTGTTTAGTATTCTTTTACATAAATCCGTATCCTTGATATCTCCCTGAGGCACTCTGTCGACAATTTCGGCGACAAGAAAGCATATCCACTTACGGTTTTTCAAAAGATTTGTAACCTCACGTTCTCGCTCAAGTAATAGTTCAGTGGACACTTTCACGTTAACCCATTCCCCATAGAAAGCGTCTTTTTTCTCTAATTGTTCGAAAATACCTTGAGGCAGAACGACTCCGTCTGCACGTTCTAACTTCTCAGACTCATTAAATTTAATGAACTCAACTTCACCAACACCTTTAATGTCAAATTGAGTATTTTGTATTTCAAATCCTAGAATATCAAACCCGTATGCATAAATTTTTAGACCAAGAGAATCTTTTGCCATGCTATCATTCCTCCAAGCATATGTTACGCCTAACGTTTCAGGATTGCATCTGAAGTCGAGCGCACTTTAAGGTATGCCCTAATTACTCAATTTCAGATGCAATCCTGAAACGTAAGTTAAGCCATTCTTTCAGCCCTAGTAACAAGAAGAACCGCGTAGGGGAACCAACTCGGTCGTTATTCCACTAATTTTGTCGAAACTAGTAAAAATACACAAGACCCACTGCGACTGGCAGTGAGTCCTTGTTATCTCAGTTATTGGTTGTTTTCGACATGAATTGCCAATATCCTGCTATATTTTAGAATGACCTTGCATTGCCCTGGGTTTGGTGGCATTTGCTTTCCATATGCTGTTGCTGACATACTTTCGGGGGAATAAAAGATATTGTACTCACATTAGGGCCACTGATGCAGACGGTTCAGTACAACACGAGATTCAGATGTTCAGGAAAGTATAATAGTTATTAAAGACCTCGTTCCTACCTTTTGTACCAGGCCTTATATTTTTATTTGCCAGGAACATCATAAATCTCTAAATTGTTAGGCGTTGTACCACGCCTCTTCGGGTTGATGTTTTTTAATTCCACCCCCTCATCTCGCCGAACCCAGGACGGCGTAGGCGGGATTCTTCTATCTTTATACATTTGAAACTTCCAGTTATACTACAGCAAACATAGCTGAGTATTTTCCATTCATTCTTATCCACCACACGCCCCACCCTGCAAGTGGCCTGAAAGACCCAAAACCCTACCAGGTCGGATACCTGTCCGGTTCGGTGCTCATGGTGGAGAACTGTAGCAGCTCTTAGTGCAGGTGGGCAATAAAAACACCCCGGCCAACATGGACGTTGGCCGCCTCGCTGCTGAGTCATGGACGACGAATCAGCGAGGTTTGGGTGTTTTTATTAGCCCACCAAACTTAGAGCTGCACAGTTTGGAACTAAGAGCACCGAACCGTGGCAGGTATCCGACCGTCACGTTCTTTGTCCCACTTCCAGGGTAAAAGTAAATATCGAGCCCTGCCCCAATGTGGAAGCTACCGTAATTTTCTGCTCATATCGTTCTAAAATATGTTTGACTATAGACAGCCCTAATCCCGTTCCGCCGATTTCCCGGGAGCGGGCCTTATCCACCCGATAAAATCGTTCAAAAATCCGGGGTAAGGCTTCTGCCGGAATCCCAATTCCCGTATCCTTAACCTCTACTACCACTTGTTCCTCTTCCCGACGGGCTTTCACCAACACCTGGCCTCCCGCTAAGGTATACTTGATGGCATTTTCCGTCAAGTTTAAGATAACCTGCCCTAATAAATCTTCCTCCATAATAACTTTAGGCAGGTCGGGAGCTATTTCTATACTTAGGTCAATTCCCCTAGTTGCCGCTTGAGGAGCTAGAATTGCCATAGTTTTGTTCACCGTTTGCTCTAAATCCACCTCTTGGTAAGCTATTTCATACCTGGGTGCTTCTATGTGGCCTAAGCTAAGTAGGTCGGCAATTAACCGGTGCAGACGATCCGTTTCCTTGCTAATAATACCCAGGAAGCGCCGACTCACTTCCGGTTCTTCCATAGCACCATCTAACAGCGTTTCTACAAAACCTTTGATGGAGGTTAAGGGAGTTTTAAGCTCGTGGGATACATTGGCAACAAATTCCGCCCGCATTTGTTCTAATTTCCTTAACCCGGTAATATCCCGAAAAACTAATACCACCCCTTGGATTTGATCTGCATCTGAAGTTATGGGAGCCCCGTGGAAGCGTAAGATCATGTCAGACTCGGCAGTAATTTTAAATTCATCCCCGATCTTTTCCCGGGAAGCCACCACATGACTAACCAGTTCCTCTACCTTGTTATTGCGTACCAGGCTAAGGATATATTTACCCACTACTTCAGCTTCCTGGTGGCCAAACAATTTTTCAGCGGCTTGGTTCACCAACATTATCCGCCCAGTCTGATCTAGGGCAACCACTCCATCTACCATACTGGACAAAATGGCGGTAATTTTATGCTTTTCAGTGGAAATCTGTTCAAGCTTTTCCTGTAGACTGCCAGCCATATGATTTAAGGTACGGCTAAGATAGCCTAATTCATCATTAGTGCGTACTTTAACCCTGGCTTGAAAATTACCCTTAGTCAGTTGCTGAGCTACCCCGGTTAATTCTCGGATTGGTTCGGTAAATCTGCCGGCAATAAAAAATGCCATGATTGTGGATAATGCCAAGGCTATCCCTGTACCGCCAATAATCAGCCGTTTAACCTGGCTCACTGACTGTAGAATATTGGTCATGGGAATGGCAAGTCTTAGTACACCCGTTGCCCCACCAGCTAACTTAGCCGGCATGGCCATATACAACATCGAATAACCTAAGGTAGAACTATCTCGGATACTAAAGCTGGTTCTGCCTGCCAAGGCAGCTTTGACCTCTGGACGGTCACCGTGATATCCCAATTGGTTGATATCCATTTTAGACTCTGCTAAAGCTTGCCCTTCAGATCCAATTACTGTTATGCGCACCGCTAAATTGTTGCCCATTTCCTTAACCTGCTTGTCCAATTCAAGCAATTCATTTTTTTCCAGATGTGGGCTTATAGCGAAATAAACCAGCTGACTTTCCAGGGTTAAATGTTTTTTTTCATTTTCCTCGAAGTAATTTAACAGTACTGGGGAAAGCAACTTTCCAGCAATACTAAAGGATGCTAAGAACAGGGCAAAGTAAATTAGAGTTAGTTTCCAGTGAAATTTTTTTATCATTGACTCCGCTCCCTAAGGCGATAACCTACACCCCGGACAGTTTCTATCAAGGTTGGATTACCGGGGTCCTGCTCAACCTTTTGGCGCAGATGCCGAATGTGGACATCCACTGTTCGGGAATCTCCATAGTAGTCATAACCCCAAATTTTCTCCAGTAGCGCATCTCGGGAAAATACTTTCCCTGGATTAGCCAAGAATAACCGGACAAGCTCAAACTCTTTGGGGGTAAGATCCATCCGGTTGCCCCGAACAAATACTTGGAATTTTTCTAGGTCAATCAATACTTCGCCGTAATCTAGCAGTTGTTCTTCCTCTAGCTTCCGTTCAGTCTCCTTCTGAGACCTTCTTAGCCTGGCTTTGGCTCTGGCAACCAGCTCTCTGGGGCTAAAGGGCTTGGTTATATAGTCATCTGCTCCCAGTTCCAAACCCAAAACCTTGTCTAATTCTTCACTTTTGGCAGTCAGCATGATGATGGGAATGTTCTCTGTGGACGGGCTTTTGTGTAATGTCCGACAAACTTCCAAACCGGTCATCCCCGGGAGCATAATATCTAAAATCATTAAATCCGGAATTATTCTTTGGGCTTTTTCCACCGCACTAATTCCATCAGTAGCCACCTCTACATGGTAGCCTTCCTTTTCCAGATTAAATTTTACCAATTCCACAATGTGGGCTTCATCATCCACCACCAGTATTTTGGGCAAATTCCTCAGCTCCTTTCCTCCGCTCGGGCACCTATCCCTCTGGATAATTCAATATAAGCAAATCTAGGTTGGTACGTACACAACAATATTAACCCAAATGCTAGACAAGCATGATTACAGCGCTCATTCTGCCAGTCATTCCTTGTTCTGCCCGGAAGGAGAAAAAGGTTTCTGGGGAACAATTGGTACAAATTCCGGCCATAGTTAGGTGTGCAGTTTGTACTCCCACATCCAACAATTGACGGCGATTGGCTTCCCAAAGATTTAACCGCCATTTTCCCGGCTCTGCTCCTTGAACAGCTAGTTCCCTCCAATAAGGGAAAGCCTCCCTGACTTGGCTCATAACCTTTTCACCCACTTCATAGCAACAAGGTCCAATGGAGGGAGCAATCCCAATCAGGCAGTTTTCTGGATGGGTGCCGTATTCCCTGGTCATTGCAGCTAGTGTCTTCTGGGCTATTTTAGCCACCGTTCCCTTCCAACCTGCATGAGCTAAACCGATAGCAGGAGTAATGGGGTCGAACAAAAAAACCGGGACACAGTCAGCATAACCTGTTGCTAGGGGAACCCCCGGCTCATTAGTTATTAAAGCATCCGTATCCTCCAGAGCACTTTGATAATCCTCAGACCCCAGCCCCCGGTCACTTGCTGTTACCCGATAGATCAAGTCCCCGTGAACTTGTTTGGCTGTAACCCAATGCTTAGTATTAACCCCAAGTACGGCACTAAACCTCCGACGGTTTTCCCGCACCTGGTCAATGCTGTCACCTACATGAGCAGCCAGGTTTAACGAGCTATAGGGCGGCATGCTTATTCCGCCAAGGCGAGTGGAAAAACCGTGTTTAACTAGATCAGTCCGGCTAAAGGCGGGAATTTGTAAAAATTTTACCCCATTCTCCCCAGTTAACACTAGGAAGCCTTGATTTTCATTACCCACTTTTAACTCACCCTCCTTTGCCGTCTAATTATTTTGCCCTCTTCAATCACTTTCATTTTACACTTGACCAGCCCGCTTTACAAATTAAAAATGCGGCCAACCGACAAAGGCTGACTGCATTTTCCACACTGAATTAATTTTATTCCCTTGATGTAGTTTACCTAGCTTTAGCTCTCTACGCCGTAGCCGTGGCGGTTGCCCTTAAAAGGCTCCGTCTCCACCAGAATTACGTCAATGCCGATTTTGCGAATATTTTCCCAAGGTACATATAAATCCTCACCTCGGCCACCAAACATGCCAAACACTTTACCTTCACCAGGGACTATAATGGCCCGGATCTGACCCTCGTCCAAGTCAATATCAATATCCTTAATAACCCCTAGCCTTCTACCGTCCACCACATTGACCACTTCCCGGATTCTGAGGTCAGAAATTTTCACAATCAAATCTGCCACCTCCTTGTCTACCACTAGTATATGTGGTAAGTGGTTAAGTTGTGCCCCGAGAGGTGAAATTTATTGTCATAAACTTAACCCTTTTTGGACGGGTTGTTCTTCTGCTACCGTGTGTCGGGAAATATTCAGCAGAATACCCATACCGAATAACTTAAAGAGCAGGGATGAACCCCCATAACTTATAAAGGGTAAGGTTACCCCGGTGACTGGTATTGACCCGGTAACCACAGCCAGATTTATACTTGCTTCTACCATTATCATAGCAGTTAAACCCGCCCCCAGCATGCGGCCAAAGTCATCCGGCGCCCGACGCGCTACTTGTAAACCCCGACTGGCCATTAGGGCGTAAAGGAGAATGATACAAGATGCCCCGATAAAACCTAGTTCCTCACCCACTATCGCAAAAATAAAGTCATTATGCTCTTCCGGAAGCCACAGGTATTTTTGTTTACTTTGGCCTAAGCCCAAACCCATCAGGCCACCGGAGCCTATCGCATATAAGGACTGTACTATTTGGTAGCCACTACCTAGCGGGTCTCTCCAGGGGTTGATGAAAGTTTGCCATCGTTCCATTCGGTAGGTTTTCATAGTCATAAACAAGGTCGCCAGTAATCCACCACCTGCACCTAATAAGCATAGGTGGATAATTTTGACCCGGGCCACAAAGAGCATAGTAAACCCTGTCAACACCAGCACCATTGTTGTGCCCAAGTCTGGTTGGAGCATGATTAAAGCGCAGACAACTCCCAGGGATACTAGGGATGGGCCAACTCCCTCCCAAAAGGATTGGATTTTTTGTTGTTTTTGAGAAAGTAGACGGGCCAGCTCAATTACCACCAAAGGCTTAGCAAGCTCGGAGGGCTGAAAACTCATGAAGCCGAGAAATATCCAGCTTTTGGCACCGTTAATTGTTTTGCCTACAATCAGCACAGCTAGTAAACATAACAATCCGAAAACATAGCCTGAAAAGGCTAATTTTTTAAGTTTATAATAATCATATCCTGAAACTACCAACATTACGGCTATACCTAAAACCGCCCAGATCATCTGGCGCTGAAAAAAATAATAGGGATTATTGTACTGGTTGTAGGCCGAAACTGAGCTGGCGCTAAATACCATCAGCATTCCAATAACCAATAAGCAAATAATGGAGAAGAAGAGATAAAAATCTATTGCATGGCACTTAGGCCTTCTACTCATTAGTTCCAATCCTTCCCAGGACAAGTTTTATATCTTTTAATTATTCTAGACTTTACTCTAGATTCCTCCTAAGCACAGAGCATCTTCGCTGGTCTTTACCCAAAACTTAATCCAAAATAAAAAGACCCCACCGCAGTGGAGCCTTAACGTTCTTTAGGATTTTCCTTATGACATACCCAAAGTGACTTAAAACGGAATACCCAATGATCCAGTCCCATAGAATTGCCTGTTTAGGTGTTAGTTGTTTAAGTGGTAACAATTAGTATCCTTTTAAGCGGACAACTTTGTCCATTAATTAGTTTAGCCAATTACCATTAAACTTATACATTCCAGAAATATTTATTTTTCAATGGTAATCCCGACTGCCAGGCCGGTTTTCCAGGATCGGCTGGGCATCATAACTCCACAAAGGAGGCCACCCTATTCCTATCAAGAAAATCGACTGGTCGAATTTCTTGATATGGAAGTCGATTTTCTTGTACACAGGGAACCCAGGTTCCCTATGTTGCTATCGCGGTGACCCTCCTACGGACATAAGGGGCGTACACCTTAACAACCCCCAGTTAAGGAAATTATCCACAGCCCTGTAAAACTGTAATTTCCTTAACTAGAACAAAAGCGGCTGCCTGTCAGTTAATTTACCGACGGCACCGCCTTTAATGTCTTAAAGTTATTTTTCTAATAGCGTTCCAATGGCTTGACCCATTTGCAGGAACTTCACTGGCTCCAGCTCCGGGTTTAGTTCAAATCTTCCCGGTTCAAAGAGCAAAATCACTGTGGAACCGAATTCAAAACGGCCCAGTTCTTCACCCTTGGCCAATTCAGGACCTTGGGGTAAAGCCCGATGTTCTAGTTTACCTCCAGCTATATTAGTGCCCACTCCATCGTAAACTACCCGCACACTACCCACAATAGTTGCTCCCACCTTGACTAGAGCTACTTCCCCAGCCTGGGTCTCTAGATAGGTAATCAGGCGCTCATTTTTTGCAAACAGGCCTTTTACTGCTCTAACTCCGAAAGGATTTACCGGAAAAAGCGTCCCTGGTACGTAAGTATAACCCTGCACCTTCCCGGCTAAGGGCATATGAATTCGATGATAATCTCGGGGGCTTAAATAAATGGTGAGAAAGTACCCATCTGTATAACGATCCGCCTTAGCAGCATCCCCACCCAATAATTCACTAACGGTATAACAAATATCCTTGGCCTGAAATAGCTTGCCCTTTTCTATTTGTCCCAGGGCGGCTACCCGTCCGTCCACTGGGCTGACTACAGTGGTAGAACCTTCGTTTATTGGCCGTAATCCGGGCTTTAAGTGACGGATAAAAAACTCCAGTAGATTTGGGTATTCCCTAAAGTCCTTTTCCGCTTCCCCAAGGTTAATTTTGAAAGACCGGGCGTATATTGGTATTAAACTTTTGCTTATTCCGCTACGCATTAGGTATCCTGCCACTCTGGAAAGAGTATTCTTGGGAATTAACTGCATTAATTTTAGTTGTAACCAATCCTGCATGATAGCATGATCCACCCCTTCGCAAGTTCCTGCGAGAAATTCCAGCTTACTTTGATAAATTCCCTTCCTCCGGCTGGTTTTTAGTAGCAACCCCCGCCGAAAGGATGAACTTCATAGCCTCTTCAGTCGGTAAGTCCAACTGACTGCTTCCACCTTCCCCAAACTCCAAGTCCTGCTTGGATATTATAAAAGTTATTCCAGCCCACTGTAGGCTTTGGGGGACATATACCGCCACATGATCGGGAAAACCCAAGGAGGTTAGATCAGCATTAGTTATAAAGCCCATCACCCGCAAATTACTTCCTGGAATCCTTAAGGCCACCGGTTGACCAAAAGATTTCCGTTCTCCAAACAAGGTGCCCACTGTTTCTTTAAGGATGCTATAAATACTTTTAATTAACGGAAGACGGTTAAATAACTGGTCAATGGCATTCCAAAGAGCCTTACCCACATACCAAGTGGTAAAGTAGCCTACCGCAATTACAATAATTATAATGCTGATTAGTCCCAGCCCAGGGATGTCGATACCCAACAAACTACGGTAATAATTCCCTAGTAAATCATCCCCCACCCTAAACAGCCAACTGAAAATAGTAATAGTTAGTAAAATAGGGGTCAGGGAGACAATCCCGGTAAAAAAATATTTTATTAACTGGCGCATAGACACCTCCGATTATTTCGCACATTTGCATTGCATATTAGCGTTGGCATACTTGATTATATTATAGAATTAACCATCTGCAACTGGGATTGCCTCTTTATCCCCCATAGGTGCATAAACAATGGCCGCATCCCAAACATGCGGCCTATCAAAAAGCTATCATATTTAGTTACTAAAGTCAATTGCCCCAACTACAAGGACGCACCAACTGCAAGAACCGGGATTTTCAACAGCCTGCTTACTTATTATTGCTCCAACTAAACATGTTTCCGCATATGACAAAGGGCAGCTTTTTCTAGGCGGGAAACCTGCGCCTGGGAAATTCCGATTTCCTCAGCAACCTCCATTTGGGTTTTGCCTTCAAAAAAGCGCAGAGTTAAGATTTGTTTCTCCCGATCACTCAGCTTCCTTAGTGCTTCCCGTACCGAAATACCCTCTAGCCAGTTCCCGTCAATATGTTTATCATCACTAATCTGGTCCATCACATAAATTGGATCGCCCCCATCGTGATAGATGGGCTCAAATAAGGAAATCGGCTCCTGAATAGCATCAAGGGCAAAAACAATTTCCTCTCGGGGAATCTTTAACTCCCCGGCAATCTCATTAATCGAAGGCTCCCTTGATAGCCGATTGACCAGGCTATCCCGTACCTGTAATGCTTTATAAGCTACGTCCCGCAGGGACCTGCTCACTCGAATTGGGTTATTGTCCCGTAAATAACGCCGAATTTCCCCAATAATCATTGGAACCGCATATGTAGAAAACTTAACGTTTTGGCCTAAATCAAAATTGTCAATTGCCTTCATCAAACCGATACACCCGACTTGAAAAAGGTCATCCACATATTCACCCCGGTTGGTGAAACGCTGAATAACACTTAAAACTAACCGCAAATTACCATTGATTAATTTTTCCCGAGCTGAAATCTCCCCTCCCTGCATAATTACAAAAAGCTTACGCATCTCATCACTACTTAAAACAGGTAGCTTTGCAGTGTTTACACCGCAAATTTCCACCTTATTAACCAGCATAACCTTCCACCCCAATCCCAGCTTAGTGCCAAGCATTCATCCGGAAGAGCTTTGTTGTCTACCATAATTATTGCCATAGGGGGAAGGGTTTATTCCTTTCGGCCATTACTCCATTTTATGGATTTCCTTGCGCAACTTTTTAATTATCCGTTTTTCTAGCCGGGAAATATAAGATTGGGAAATTCCCAGCATGTCTGCCACCTCTTTTTGAGTCTTTTCATTCCCATCGGGCAAGCCGAAACGCAGCTCCATAATTCTCCGTTCCCGTCCGGAAAGCCGATGCATAGCCATATACAGTAACTTTCTGTCCACTTCCTCCTCAATGTATTTATAAATGATGTCATTCTCCGTCCCTAAGACATCTGATAACAATAGTTCATTTCCGTCCCAGTCAATATTAAGCGGCTCATCAAAGGACACCTCGGAACGGGTTTTGCTATTTCGCCGTAGGTACATTAGAATTTCGTTTTCAATACACCGGGAAGCATAAGTGGCTAATTTAATTTTCTTATGAGGGTCAAAGGTGTTTACCGCTTTAATCAGTCCAATGGTACCGATAGAAACCAAATCCTCGATACCTACCCCAGTATTTTCAAATTTCCTGGCTATATACACCACCAAGCGCAGGTTACGCTCAATTAGTACTGTTTTAACTGCCATATCCCCTAGTTCCAACTGGCCAATTAGGAAGTTTTCTTCATCCGCAGTCAACGGGGGTGGCAAAGCTTCACTACTGCCTACATAATAAACTTCCTTTTTCATGCCTAGCCGGATAAGCAGACGCATTACTAACAACTGAATTCTCCACCGAAGTTTTACCAATCTATGATGCAATGGAATCCCTCCCCAAAAATTCAAGCCATGCTGCGGGCAGTAAGGCTTGGTATGAGCCATCCTTACACAAGGAATGTAAATAAAGCCCCACTACCACCTTAGTTTCTTTTCTGATTTTTTGGCCACTTTGAAATTCTATGTAATCAGGTCTAAACCCTAACAGCACTCCCGTAGTCTGACCTACTGAACTATAGGGCAGCACCCGCCAACGTTTCAGCCAATTACCATCTTGCTGTTTACCATCTTGCTGTATACCTTCTTGCGATTTACCTTCTTGTGGTATACCTTCTTGCTCTAATACCGTCATTAACTCCCAAATTTCCAGCTCCCGTCTTTCACCAATTTTTTGTTGCAGCCCTGGCGGCAGCAGATGCTGAATTGCCTGCATCTCCACAATTACCACCGGAGACTGGGAAAGCGGGTCCCGGACTTGATTGCCTGTATCTAACAGCCCCACTAATTGGGTTACTTTACCGTCTACACATAGCTGAAAGGGGACTCGGCAGAAGGCTGCTACCAGGTACTCACCCAGCACCGGCACCCAGTAGCCAAAGGTAGCTGCACCTATAATAACTAGGGGTAACAGCCACCACAAATGATTATCTAATAGCTTTAATATGGATTGGAACATAGCTGCTAAATTACCGCCCCCAGGTTTACCCGGCGCCGCCAAAAAACTAAGGCCAAAAATAGCGCCTCCTAAGGCAAAGGAGGTTAGATAAAAATAAAGCATTACCCGCCAAAATTTACTGATCGGTAAAGGAAAAAAGGTAATACCAACCATCAATACCGAGAAGATGAGCTTAGCTCCGAAGTTAACTAGGGAGTGTAAACTAGGTAATAATAAAGTAAACGAATATAAAGCCCCCAAGGAGGCTCCGGCCAGCATTCGCCAAGTGGGTGAGTGTGCCCGACCCAGGCGTCCAGCTAACCATAGAATAAGCCAGTTCATGGAGAGGTTAAGCACCATTACTTTTTCGAAATACACATACTGTATGCCTTCCATTATTTCACTCCAGGGGCGTACTTCCTTTTTTTACCACCCAAAACTATTATAACGGATGTCCGGTTAAAAATTTGTCTTATTGTGCTAGTATTTTTTCAAATTATTATTTAACAAAGAAAAGAACCTGGGTGGAAGCCCAGATTCTCGGTAATCTTTAATCATCTGTAAAATTAAAATTAGCTTTTAACATTGCTTAAAGGTACTAAAAGCTCTGTAAAGGTACAGCAAGCTAAGTATCTTTAACACCTGCTAAAAACATTTAAGGTCTTGTTGGCAAAATCTTTCTCGTGATTTGGGCTAAATCATTTTTAAAACTGGTTAAAGGAGTGCCCTTGGCAACACCCTCGGAAACCCGGCGGATTTTGGCCACGGTTGGGTTGTCTGTAGCCACGTAAGCTGTAGTTATTCTGGGATCCTCTCTACGAACTATTTTTGCCGCTTCCTTCTTGATAGCACTAGTCCTGGCTCCAGTGGCCTTACCAACATCTAGCCCTACATGGGCAGTTTTTCCCGATAGTACTACCGAGGCGGAACGAACATCCCGAATCTTGGAAATTAAGGTTGCCATTCGCTGAGCCTCCCGGTTGGTATCAGTAGGGGCAATTGCTCCAGCTTTAGGAGTGGTGGTTCTTGTAGGAGTAGGAATTGGGGTCGCCATAGGTCCAGGCATTGTCGTTGGTGCAGGAGTAGTACTTCTAGGGACAGGGGCCGGAGTCGGAGTTGGCTTTCTTTGAACAGTGCAACCACCAATTAGAGGGGCTACTGCTAAGGTAATTAACAGCGGATACATTACTAATTTTTTGCTGAGCAAGTTGACGGCCTCCTTTCAAATTTAAGTTCAAAGTTATTTTTCCTTGGGGAAACACTTTTTATGCCCTATTTATTCTGACCGGGAGTTTCACCTAACCGGACATTCACCTGTTCAGTGGAATTGTCCCTTTGCAAGGTTATTTTCATTAAATCACCCACCGTTTTGCCTCTTAAAATTCGACTAAGGTCAGAAAAGTCATTTACAGCCTGCCCATCCAATTGGGTAATTATATCCCCCTCTTGGATTTTGGCATCAGCTGCCGGGCTGCCGGGAATTACTTTGATAACTAACAGACCCTGAGGGAAATTTATCCCGTATTGACTGGCTTCTGCTTTGCTAACCAAGGAAACTCCAATCCAGGGCCTGGATATTTTGCCCTTAGTCTTTAGCGCCGCAATAATCGGTTTAGCCATATTAATGGGAATAGCAAAGCCCATGCCCTCTACCTTGGGCATTGCTATTTTTACCGTGTTAATCCCAACTACCTCTGCAGCTGTGTTAACCAGAGGACCCCCACTATTACCCGGATTAATTACCGCATCAGTTTGAATTAACTTAAATAACTGTTCACCCACCTGGAGAATCCGATTCAGCCCGCTAATCACTCCCACCGTTACAGAGCGCTGGAACTCCATGCCAATTGGATTACCAATAGCCACTGCAGTCTGGCCAACTCGCAAGTCGTCCGAGTCCCCGAGAGTGGCAACCGGCAAATCTTCCCCTGCCTCTACTTTAACCACCGCCAAATCCGTAACTGGGTCAGCTCCCACCAGCTTCCCCCGCAGCTTCCGCCCATCAGCCAGGCTAACCATCAGCTCCTTGGCTCCGCTAACCACATGATTATTAGTGCAAATATATCCCTTCCGGTCAAAAATAACCCCAGTACCACTAGCTTCCTCCACCAGACTCCGCCGATCTCCCCACCACTCCTGGATAATACTCCTGCTAATAATTCCCACTACCGCTGGGCTAACTGTGCTGGCAACAGCTTCTGGAGTTCCCCGTTCGCCCCCCGCCTCCACAATAGGCAGTGGTTTTCTCCCTGGTGCTTCTACTAGGGGAATGTAAAACTGAAAGGCTAAGCTAATGAGCAGTATTCCGGCAACAACCCCTACACCATACGGCAATAGCACACGTAACCTTTTAATCCAGTCTTGTTTTGGTTGAGAAATCCCCGGCTCTTCCGGTTTTAGTCCATCATTTTTAGGCATATGCAATCCTCCTTTGAGCAATGTTTTCACCCCTAGTTTGTGCATTATACACAGATACTAAGCAAGAAAGTTTCTTTCTAGCAGCCCTCTTTGCCTGGGTTTTCTACGCAAAAAATCCAGCACATAAAACTCTTGTCGAGTCTTAAGTGCTGGATCCCGTTTATTGAGTACATCTTAAATAAAGAGGATTTCGATGATATAATTGATACTAATCATCCAGCAACCTGTTGTCGCTTCGTGCTTTGGCCACTACATCCTCACTACCTCCGGGAATTAGGTTTATGAATATTTTTCTCAACTCTGGATATCTTAATTTTAGGTTCCATGGACCGAACATTGAAAATCTGAAGCGAGGTGATTGCGGATGAATGCAAATTCGTTAGCAGCATTTCTGGCTTTCGTTTTAGCCTTGGTAGTATTAGTAAACAACTAACAACTACCAACCTTTAGGAATAAATTACCTATCTGGCACCCTCCTGGTGCCCCATGGTAGAACGATTAAAAATAGATATAAAAAAACGAACCAAAAAGTAGGTTCTTTTTTTATTGCCTTTTTTTGAATCATAAGTAAAAGAAAAGAGCCAAGCGGCTCTTAGTTGTTATATATGCTCACAATTATTGATATTGCTGATAATAATGCACCTATATGTGCGCCTGTTCTGCTTTTCCTTCAATAACTTTTGCGATTTCTGCGCAGTAGGTATCCGCGGAACTCTTAATTGACTTTTCCAAAAGAATTAGAATATTAGCCCTAATAACTTTTTTCCAAAACAAATAAAGCCCTCCCTTCTGCCACTTTCTTCGACATCAGGAAGTGTTTCCCTTTGCAAATCTCTAAAAATAGTTTTTATAAAAGAAAGGCTCCGTTAAAGACTACTGTTGATTTTTACCCATAATAAAGACCGCTCATAGAATGAGCGGTCTAGCGTACAATAGTTAGAGGTCTTCTTGTTTAGCGATAGCAGTATCTTTTTTCATTTCTAGTGATTGAGATTTTACCATATCTTCGGTAATTGTGTTCTCTAATAATTTAAAATCGCAACAAGTATAATTAAACCTGTGTGCTTTATTACATCCAATTTGATAAACGGATTTTGCTTTTCCTAAGATTCTAGTTTCGTTTGCTACGCAGAAATCATATTCCATTGCCAACAAATCAGCATATTTACTATCTTTACTATTAATCTTCTTAAAGTTCTTTTCGATCAAAACGGAAAGTGGTGCAGGAAACATAAAACAAAACCTGATAGTTGCAATAACTTTATTATGTTTATCTAATACTGGAA
Organism: Carboxydocellales bacterium; assembly: GCA_049302075.1. GTDB lineage: Bacteria > Bacillota > Carboxydocellales > JAJZTU01 > JBAQLS01. The sequence continues at coordinate 137,459 of JBAQLS010000046.1, forward strand.
GATTAGTACGTTGTATTTTAGGATTAGATGATATTGGAGCATAGTAACTAAAACCATTTATATCTAAGACTATTCCACAAATAAACTTATTATTAGAGTCATATTTGATATTCGGGATTTGTCCATCAATGCTCTGCAAATATTTTACGTATCCTTCGTCAACATCATAGAACTTTAACATGATAACCTCGAACAATAGAGAAAGCGAAGTTTCCTTCGCTCCTCTGCATTAAACCTCTCATTTTACGGCTGAGACATACCGTGCATTAAACCTCTCATTTTACGGCTGAGACATACCGTGCATTAATAAGCTTCTCTTACTTATTATTATGCAACCCTTTTATATTATTGTCAACATTTTTAATAATAACTCCCAATAATTTTATATTTAAAAATCGGACACATTGAAGGAAATTCCTATAAATCTATCCAACTTTAAACTCAGCCAACCTCAAAGTATCATTAGTCTCATTTACTCTATACAAACAACCTGTAATCTTTCTTTTAAATTAGCCGTAGTCTCTTCAAATCCTTTAGAATTACCTTTCAATCCGGTGAATTTTCCCCACTAGGCTGATTGAAAAACCCGTATAGCACGAAAAAAGCTATTACAAAACCACAGGCGTACTCGTTGTACGTCGATGATATAAGGTAATAGCTTTTGACAAAGCTATACGGGGAATTTCAACAGCCGTACTGGCTTAGCGGTCTCGGCGGCGTAGGAACGCCGGTATCTCAATATCATCACTAGTATTAAATTGCTTGATTTCCATTTCCTTGCCTTTGGCATCCTGCTTATCCCGTGGGGCATCAAATCCTGTAGCAATTACAGTGACCCGTACTTCATCACCTAACTTCTCATCAATTACTGCCCCAAATATAATATTAGCTTCTGGATCAGCAGCCTGGGAAATAATCTCCGCCGCCTCATTGACTTCAAAGAGGCCTAGATTAGCGCCACCGGTAATATTTAATAACACGCCCTTAGCACCTTCAATGGAGGTTTCCAGCAGTGGACTGGAAATAGCCAAGCGGGCAGCTTCCGTAGCCCGGTTAGCTCCGCCGGCAGTACCGATACCCATTAGGGCCGAACCCGTTTCAAACATAATTGTTTTTACATCGGCAAAGTCCAAATTAATCAGGCCGGGTACCGCAATTAAATCGGAAATACCCTGAACCCCCTGACGAAGTACATCGTCAGCAATCCGGAAGGCATCCACTATGGAGGTGTTTTTATCAATAACCTGCAGCAGACGATCATTAGGAATAGTAATTAGTGTATCAACTCTAGCTTTAAGGTTTTCAATCCCTTTATCGGCCTGACTATGTCTTCTTTTTCCCTCAAAGGTAAAGGGTTTAGTTACAACCCCAACAGTTAATGCTCCGATTTCCTTGGCCACTTCGGCCACAATAGGAGCTGCACCTGTTCCCGTTCCACCACCCATACCGGCGGTGACAAATACCATATCCGCTCCGCGAAGAGCTTGGACCAGTTCATCCCGGGTTTCTTCCGCAGCCTTTTCCCCAATTTCCGGATTAGCGCCAGCGCCTAAACCTTTAGTTAACTTGGCCCCAATTTGAATCTTTTGAGAAGCTTGGGACAGAAACAAGGCCTGGGCATCCGTATTTACTGCAATAAATTCCACACCTTTAAGACCGGCGGCAATCATTCTGTTCACAGCATTATTGCCTCCGCCACCAACACCGATTACCTTTATATTCGCAAACTGTTCCAAATCCATGTCAAATTCCAGCATTAAAAAATCCCCCTTGCTTTGTTCTATCTCTCTAACCTAAAGATGCGGAAATTATTGTCGAATTCTACCTGAGCCTCTTTTTCACCTGATAACGGCTATGTACATCAAAAATATTCAACAAAGAATCGCTTTTCCCTTTTTTTACACAAATTCTTTTTTACTATTTTTTTAGCATATGTCTTCTGATAATTGCTAAGTTTTGAAACAGCCTAACTCCAAAAGCGAAGAGGGCTGCGGTATACAGCTCCACACCTAAGCGTTCCCCTAAATAAGCCAAAACAGCAGCTAGGAGGGTATTGCTGAAAAAACCAGTAATAAATACTCTATTGTCGAAATTATTCTCTAAACCTGCCCGCATTCCTCCAAATATCGAATCTAAAGCTGCCAAAACTGCAACCGACATGTAACGGGCATAGGCAGTAGGTAAAGCTAAAGGGGCACTCCAGCCCATGGCCAGTCCGATTACCAAACCAAGTAAGGGCAACCACATCGAAACTCAATCCTTTCCTCCTGTTTGCTTTAATTTACTGCTTGGACGTATTTCCTGCCTGCTTGTTTGCACTTACTGTTTTTATTAGGGATTTACAATCGGCTTATTGGGAATTTCTACAGGGGTATCCCGAAACTTAATTACTGGTTTACCGCTATAGGTGATGTCGATATATTCTACCTTCCGTCCATAGCTATTCTTGAGGGCCTCTCCTAGCAATGCCAGCTTTTCCTCCACTCGCTCACTGGCACCTAGACGCACTTCCGTTCCCTCCATAGTGAATAGCACAATTCCCAAAGAGTCAGTCCCGTTAATCTCCGATAAATTAGCCAAAAGGTTCTGATCCATCTTCTGAATAAAACTTAAACATGCTGCCAAACCCTCCCCCGGTATTAAATTACCCAGGGTTAGGTTACCCAATCTAATTCCCGTTATGATAGGTAAATTCGCTTTACTAAAGTCTTTTACCCCGGTAATATAGTACCCCTCAGCATCTACTGCAATATACTCCCCTTTCCAGGACAGTAACGCCACTGCCTTGCGTTCCTCAATCTGTACTAGCACGGCACTGGGGTATTGGCGGGTCACTTGAACTAGCTTGACCATGGGGTTAAGTGCAATCCTATCCTGAATTTCTTTCAGATTAAGCTTAAAAGTATTAGTCCCTAGATTAATACCGGAGAGATTTTGCATATCCTCCACTTTTAGGGTTTGCACCCCTTCAACCCTGACCTGTTTTATGGAAAACACGGTTGACTTCAGTAATATATAGCCCACCCCAACTAGTATGACAATAAAAAAAAGACTTTGCAATATATTTAGCTGACGCCTATGCCCTCTCCGGGCAGGCCGCTTCTTACTCTTAGCCACTTAAAAACCCCCCGGCTAGCTAAGTTTCTAGTTTTTATTTAAATATAAATAGATCAAATTAAATACCACATAATATTATAGCATGGCTTGTCTAAAAGAACACTAAAAAAAGCAGCCCTTTGCTGCCATTTCTTCCTGCATTTCTTCCTGCTCTATTTGCATTATGCCTCTAAAATTAGTTCTTATTAATCCGCATTATTTTGGCTCCCACATTCCGATATTTAGCCTCTAAACGCTCATAGCCCCGGTCAATGTGGTTAATATTTTCTACCACCGTAATATCTTCAGCAGCTAGTCCGGCTAGCACCATGGCTGCCCCCGCCCTAAGGTCGGTTGCTTCTACAAAGGCCCCGCTGAGTTTCGGCACTCCCTTGATAATCGCTGCCCGGCCTTCCAGCTTGATATCGGCTCCCATCCGCCGAAGCTCGGCAATCTGCTTAAACCTATTTTCGAAAATGCTCTCCGATACTACACTAGTACCTTGGGCCACAGTCATTAGCACCATCATCTGGGCCTGCATATCCGTGGGGAAACCTGGGTAGGGCATAGTCTTTAGGTCAACAGCTTTAATTGCTCCGTTACTGGCCACCCGAATCCAATCATCACCGATGAAAATTTTCGCCCCTGCCTCTTTTAGTTTAGCCACCACCGGTTCCACATGCTCAGGTATTACATTAGTAATTGTAATATCTCCGTTAGTTATTGCTGCAGCTATTAGGTGGGTTCCAGCCTCAATCCGGTCCGGAATTACCTGATGCTCAACTGCTCCTAATTCCGAGACCCCTTGAACTTTGATGGCATCAGTGCCTGCCCCTTTAATATTTGCCCCCATACCATTAAGAAAGTTTTGCAAGTCCACGATTTCCGGTTCTTTGGCAGCATTACGGATAATTGTCTGACCATGGGCTAAGGCTGCTGCCATCATGAGGTTTTCTGTTGCTCCCACACTGGGGAAATCTAGATGAATTTCCGCCCCTGTTAATTTTTCGCATTCTGCCACAATATAGCCGTAGCGTTCGGTAATTTTAGCCCCTAGTGACCTAAAGCCTTTTAAGTGGAGATCCATTGGTCTGGAGCCTATGGCACAGCCCCCTGGATGGCTGACCCGAACATAGCCAAATCTACTGAGCAGTGGCCCCATAATTAGGTTGGAGGCCCTCATCTTGCGCATTAATTCCTCAGTTACCTCTAAGGGTTTGACCTGACTGGAATCAATGCTTACTCGATCCTGCTCTCGCTGGACCTTTGCTCCTAAATATTCTAACAGACTGAGCATAACCCGAACATCTTCTAACAGGGGAATTTCCGCTAGCTTGCTAATCCCTGATGACAAAAGACTTGCTGCCATTATTGGCAAGGTGGCGTTCTTGGCACCACTGACCCGAATGGTACCTTCTAGCTTATTGCCACCAACGATGACAAACTTATGCATACCGTCACCTCCGCTGCTACCCCTCTCCTAAAACGTGGACCTCTGGTTCCAGCAGGATGTCATAACGTTTTTGAACAATTTCTTGCACCCGTTCCATTAAATCGAGGACATCCCGGGCAGATGCTCCTCCGGTATTAATAATGAAATTAGCATGTTTTTCTGAAACCATAGCCCCTCCAAACCTAAGTCCTTTGGCACCTGCTTCCTCGATAATTTTTCCTGCAGCACTTCCTGGTGGGTTTTTAAACACACTACCAGCATTAGGATGCCCCATGGGCTGAGAACTACGCCGATAGTAAAGGTTAGCCTTCATGCGTTCTTCAATGGCCTGGTGGTTATCCGGAGTTGCTTTTAGCTCTACCTCCACTACCACCATTCCACTTCCCTGCAAATTACTTTTCCGATAGGTAAAGCCTAGAGCCTGGCCTGCCAGCTCCAGCAGCTGGCCTTGAGGGTCAACTACAGTTGCCTTCGTCACTAAACTAGCCATACTCACCCCGTGGGCACTGGCATTCATCACCACAGCCCCACCCAAAGCAGCCGGAATTCCCGCTGCAAATTCCATTCCAGCCAATTGCTCCTTCAGAAATATGCTAGCCAGTTTAGGGAGCAATGCTCCTGCTTCCGCCCTGACAATAGTGTTTTCGTTGATGGTTACATTGCTCATTTGGAAACCTATTTTGATTACCAACCCGCGAATCCCTTGGTCCCGCACCAGCAAGTTTGAACCATTCCCTAAAACAGTGTAGGCAATTCCCTGATTCCGGGCATAGTTAATTAAGGTCAACACCTCCTGCTTATCTTTGGGCAGGACCAGAATATCCGCCGGTCCCCCAATCTGCCAGGTGGTATGTCCGGTCATGGGTTCATGGAGGCGGATTTCTCCGGCTATCAGGTTAGTTAGCTCCTCCTTGGTGCGCTGGAAGTTCATTCCCTGTTTCCTCCCTTTCCTTTCCTTCCAGCAGGTGAACTAACTTTTCACCAACTGTCCAGACATTGCCCGCTCCCAAGGTTAGCACTAAATCCCCCGGTTGGACAATGGCCTGGAGGAAGTTCAGGGCAGCCTCCAGGGTAGGTAGGTATTGGACCTCCCGGCCCTCATGTGCTTTAATTGCGTCAATGATTAAATGGGCATTAACCCCGGGGATGGGCTGCTCCCCAGCGCCATAAATTTCGGTGATGGCGATTACATCCGCATCTCCAAAAGCCCGGCCGAATTCCTGGAATAAATATTTTGTCCTGGTATAGCGGTGAGGCTGAAATAGTGCCACCACCCTAGCTTCTCCCGTACTTTTGGAGGCTTTTAAGGTTGCTTTTAACTCAGTGGGATGGTGGGCATAATCATCTACAACCTTCACCCCACCCGCTTCCCCAAGCAGCTGGAAACGACGATCAGCTCCGTGAAAGTTCTGCAGTCCCAGCACAATATCTGCAAAGCTTAACCCCAGTTGCCTTCCCACAGCTACGGCTGCCAGAGCGTTCAATTGATTATGTTCGCCGGGAACCTTAAGAATCATTTCGCCTAATAATACGCCATTATCAAAAACCTGCCCGATCGAACCCAAGCCATCAGACCGAATTTCACCCAAGCGATACTGGGCAGCCTCCGTCCGGCCATAAGTAATTATTTCCCCTGGACAATGTGCAGCTAAAGCCTTGACTTGGGGGTCATCCACACACAGGATGCCACAACCTTCAGTTGGTACCATGGCGATAAATTTTTCGAAGGCCAGGTTGATGTTTTCTACACAACCGTAATAGTCTAAATGGTCATCTTCAATATTAGTAACCACTGCGAAATAGGGATGTAGCTTTAAGAAGGAGCCATCGCTCTCATCCGCTTCAGCAACAATATATTCCCCATTCCCCTGTTTGGCATTCCCTTGAATCTGTGCCAAGCCGCCACCCACCACGATTGACGGCTCCAGCCCGCAATTTTCCAGGACTAAGCCAATCATAGCAGTAGTTGTTGTTTTACCATGTGCTCCCGCCACCGCAATCCCCTTTTGATTCTCCATCAGCCAGGCCAGAATATCCGACCGATGCAACACGGGAATGCCCTCTGTTTTGGCCTGAATTAACTCCGGGTTATCATCAGCAATAGCGGTAGACACCACCAGCCGTCCGGCACCATGGGCATTTTCGGCGTTGTGCCCAATTAACACCTGAGCTCCTATTTGTTGCAGACGGGTAGTGGTATCTGATTCTTTAATGTCCGAGCCACTGACCATAAAACCTTTCGCGACCATAATCTGAGCCAGACCGCTCATTCCTGATCCGCCTATTCCTACAAAGTGTACTCTTCCCCTCTGCTTATCCATTCTTTCAACTCCTTCTATCCCGTCTGCCGATTCATTTATCGGCCTTATCCCGGGGGTTCTAGTACAACACATACTATGCATTTTGCCCAAAAGATGTGCTTGCTTTAAATTTGGGTATTGTCTGGGTCCCTGTTGGGGTCACTGCGGTCGGGGCAACTACCCTTCTGGCACTGGCTACGTTTTTTGGACCAATTATCTCCTCGGCACCTGCGTCGTGATTGGTTAGCCCAAAAACTCCGAATGTGCCCTCAGGGTAGCCGCCCCGCCCTCCGTAGCTCAAAAGCACCACAGCCTTACTTCGAATTTCTGGGGCTGGGCTAGGTTTGTCCCAGAATGCTGTTTGGCTCTATGAGTCCTTCTCCGGTGGGCTGGCTTAAATACCTAGTGCGCCCACCTAGGGAATCACCCGGTAAACGTCCGGCCCTGAATTGGCGTTGTATATCTTATCTTTAAAGATGTAGGCCCAGGTCGGATGCCTGTCCAAGGTTTGGAGCTCATGGTGGAGAGCCGTAGCAACTCTTAGCGCAGGTGGGCAATAAAATAGACCTTGCCAGCATGGACGCTGGCAACCTGGACACCTAGGCAAGGAAGCCGTATTGTCCAGGTTGGTCTATTTTATTAGGCCACCCAGCTTAGAGCTGCACGGTACGGAACTTAGAGCTCCAAACCTGGACAGGTATTCGACCGGAGATAATCACCCCAAAGCACAGCTACAAACCCCATAAAAGGCTTAGTGCATGATTTCCTCCATGCACTGCAGGATCATGTTTAAGGCCTCCGGCCTCCCCATATCCTTACTTGCTTGTCCCATCGACCGCAGGTATTCTCCGTTACTAAGCAACTCCTGAAGCTTACCCGCCAACAGCTCACCTGTTAACTCACTGTCCTTTATGACAATAGCCGCTCCCCGACTTTCCAGAGCTCTGGCGTTATACTCCTGATGGTTATCCGCCGCAAAAGGATAGGGCACTAAGATTGCTGGCACCCCTTTGGCGGTTATTTCTGCCAAGGTGGTGGCTCCGGCCCGGCAGATAATTAAGTCTGCGGCGGCCAAAGCATCTTCCATATTATATAAATACGGTTTAATGATAATATTTCCTTTATTTGCCCAATTTATTCCTGCTGAGGATAACCCATCCAGAGTCTCCTGGTAGGTACGCTGGCCGGTAAGCTGGAGAATTTGCAGCTGCTGCTTCCCTTGCAGCTGACGGTATGCCTCAATCATGGCCTGATTTAAGCTGCGGGCACCCTGGCTCCCCCCGGTAACCAAAACTAAAGGTTTACCCGGTTGAAGACCTAGTTTACCCCAGGCTTCTGCTTTGGAGGCTCGGAGGATCTCTGGCCGGATAGGTAGTCCGGTGAGTTTGATTTTAGTAGAACTGGGAAAATATTTTTCCGCCTCTGGAAAAGTAATGGCTACTTGTTTGACAAATCTGGCCAACAGCTTATTAGCTTTACCCGGCAAAGCGTTTTGTTCGTGGAGTAGGGTAGGTATTCCCTCCAGGGCTGCTAGCATAACTACCGGCCCGCAAACATAGCCTCCCGTACCCACCACCAGGTTAGGCCGGAATTGCTTCAAAATGGCCCTGGCCTGTCCTAGTCCGCGCAAAAAACTTCCCCCAAAAGCTACAGTTTCCCAGGATAGCTTTCTAGGCAAAGCCTGGACAGTGACGGTTTTAAATTCTATGCCGGTTTTGGGAACAAGGTCTGCCTCCAGGCCCTTTTCCGTACCAACATAGAGTACTTTTCCTTGGGGGTATTTTTCCATAAAACCTCTGGCAATGGCCAGAGCGGGATAGATGTGTCCCCCCGTACCTCCGCCTGAAATCAGCAAACGCATGCTTAAGCCTCACTCCCCTATGTCAGTCCTCACTTTACTAGCAAACGCTATTTGGGAGATGAATAACGGGATATATTTAGCAGCATTCCTACCCCGGCCATGGTAAACACCAGGGAAGTACCTCCAAAGCTGATAAAGGGCAGGGTGATTCCGGTAATGGGCAGGGAGCCTGTCACCACACCGATATTAACCACCGCCTGTAGGGCCACCATTGAGGTCAAGCCTACTGCCAGCATACTGCCAAAAGGGTCAGGATTGGTTATGGCCACCCGTAATCCTCGCCAAATAAACAAGATAAAGAGCAGGATAACTAAACTTCCCCCTAGAAAACCCAGCTCTTCATTGATTACCGCATAAATAAAGTCGGTATGTTGCTCAGGCAGATAGTTATGTTTTTGAATACTGTTACCCAAGCCCCGACCAAAAAAGCCTCCTGAGCCAATGGCATAAAGAGATTGAATGATGTGATAGCCTGTGCCCCGGGGGTCTTTAAATGGATCTAAAAAGGCTAAAAATCTGCTTAAACGATAAGGCTCCAAAGCAATAGCCACCCCGATGGCACCAACCCCGGACAGGCCTAAGTTAATTAAGTGTTTCCCCTTGGCCCCGGCAGCAAACAGCATGATGTAAATGGTACCGGCCACTGCCATGGCAGTTCCTAAATCCGGCTGAGCCAAAATTAACAAACAAGCCAGGCCAAGGACAATTAAATGCGGCAAAAGCCCTTTGGTAAAGGTCCGGATGTGATGTCTTTGAATTGAAGTTAAATAAGCGACAAACATAACCAAGGAAAGTTTAATAATCTCCGAAGGCTGAAAGGAAGTAAAGCCTAAATTAATCCACCGCTGGGCACCGTTTACCGTCTTGCCTATACCCGGTACCAAAACCAACACCATCAAAAGAAAAGATACTCCCAAAGCAAGCCAGACCAGCCGGCGCAGCTTCCAAAAATCATAATTCATCAGTAAAAACATTAACCCTAAACCAATAGCTGCCCAGAGCAGTTGTTTCTTAAAAAAGTAAAAGATATCCCCATCAAATCGGTAATAGGCCGAAACCTCACTGGCGCTAAATACCATGACCAGTCCCATCCCAACTAGGGCCAGCACTGTGCTAAACAGTAAAAAATCCGGTGGTCTTTTCCGGGAAAGCAAACTCCAAACCCCCTTACAGGCAACTAGGTTCGTAGTGCAGAAACCAGCTTCTTGAACAAGTCTCCCCGTTCCTCAAAATTGCTAAACATGTCCCAACTGGCACAGGCCGGGGAAAGGAGTACAATATCCCCTGGATTAGCCTTTTTAGCTGCTAGGCGAACAGTTTCGTCAAAAGTCTCAGCCTTGACGATATCTACCACCCCAGCTTGGGCGGCGGCGGCGGCAATTTTATCCGCAACCTGCCCTACCACCACCAAGGCATGAGCCCTGGCTTGAACCTTTTGGGCAAATTCCGTAAAGTCACTACCTTTGTTGTAACCCCCGGCTATTAACACAATTGGCCTGTCAAAAGCCTCTAAGGCCTTAATGGCTGCATCCGGGTTGGTTCCTTTGGAGTCGTTAATATAAGTTACCCCATCTACTTCGGCAACTTGTTCCAAACGGTGGGCTACTCCGGGGAAATTTCTCAGGGCATCAGCCATTTTCGCAGGAGTTACGCCCATTACCCAACCGGTGGCAACAGCAGCTAAGGCATTTTCCAGGTTGTGAGCACCCGGGATGCGAATATCCTTGGTTTTTATAACAGGGATAACCTGTTCCCCGTCCTTCAGCACAACCTGCCGGTCTTGGACACATACTCCTTTTGTAAGGTTATGCACCCTGCTGAAAAATATGACTTGGCCCTTGCTCTCTTCAGCAAAAGCTGCTACGGTGGCATCATCATAATTTAAGATGGTAAAGTCACCGTATCCTTGATTGGCATAAATTTTAGCCTTGGCCTGGGTATAGCTTTCCAGCGTACCATGACGATCCAAATGGTCAGGAGTTATATTTAAAATCAAGCTGACTTTAGGCTTAAACCGGTCGGTGGTCTCTAGCTGGAAACTACTTACCTCGACCACTACCACCGCTTCCGGTGAATATTTCTCAATAACTGAAATTAGAGGTAGACCAATATTTCCGGCCACACATACCTCCCGGCCAGCCTGGCTGAACATTTGGCCTATTAAAGTGGTGGTGGTGGTTTTCCCGTTAGTTCCTGTAATTGCCACCATGGGCGCCTGACCATACTTGTAAGCCAGCTCAATTTCACTAATCACCGGCACCCCAGCCTGCAGCGCCTCCTGCAGAGGCGGGATGGTCAGGGGTACTCCCGGACTGGTAACCACCAACCGGTATTTATTGCCCACCTCCTGGGGGTAACTGCCCAGAACCAGTTCAATGCCCAGCTCTTCCAGCTCCGCTGCGGCTGCTTCCTGCTGTTCCCTAGGTTTAGAGTCGGTTATGGTTACTTTAGCTTGCTTGCTGTGCAGAAACCTGGCCGAGGCTATGCCACTACGGGCTAGGCCTATGATCAGGATGGGTAAACCTTTAACTTCCATAAGTCCTCCTTGTTATTCTGGTCTTTTTGTCTGGGCTGTGCTCTCCGGTCGGGAACCTATCCCGGTTCGGTACTCTTAGCTCCATGCCTTGTAACTGTAAGCTCGTTGGGCTAATCAAAGCACCCAGACCTCGCCAATTCGTCGTCCGTGACTCAGTGGCGAGGCGTCCGCCGTCCATGGCGGCCGGGGTGCTTTGATTGCCCGCCTCGCTAACAGTTACTACGGCACTCCGCCATGAGTACCTACACCGGAACAGGTTCCCGACCTGGGTCATGACCGGGGCGCAGACCTGAGCACAGACCAGGCCAGAAATACTGCGTCGTCCGGGATGCTTGGGAGGGTTATTTATGCTTTACGCTAGTCTCAAATGCTTTTAAGAATCCTTTATTGCCCTTTATAATATCTAATATATATAAACCTATATTGGGTCGAAAGCTTCTATACTCGTTGCTTTACTAGTAATCTAATCCCCAACTCTTTCACGCCCATCCCCACCTTCTTTGCCCTTCCCACTCCCCAGCTTAACCTTGCGGGTCTGGCCCAGGGACGTGGGTAGGTGGGATAAGGCGCGCCTATGCGTAGGTCGGCATTGGGCATGCATGCGGTGGAAACAGGAGGACGCAGGATCCACGTTGGCTTACAGCCCAATGTAGTCAGCGTACTCTATATCCAGTTAAACACTATCCTGGCAGCGGAACACATATATCCGAAGTCCCCTGTTTCCACCGGCCGGAGGCCGGCCGGTGGCATCAAGTGCGCCGTTCCCACCTACCCATGTCCCGGCAATTAGACAGTCAAGTTCAGCCTATATTATACATGCCCATGAGGCCGATTAGGGAGCAGATTAGCGTGGCTAGCCAAAAGATGCGCACCACTTTTTGCTCTGACCAGCCCCCCAGCTCGAAATGGTGGTGGAGGGGGCTCATACGGAAAACCCTTTTGCCGGTGGATTGAAAGGAAATCACTTGTATAATTACCGAGAGCGTTTCGGCTACATAAACTCCGCCAATGATGGGTAGCAGTAATTCCGTTTTAGTTAGGATGGCCATTGTCGCCAGTCCCCCGCCTAGAGCCAGGGAGCCGGTGTCCCCCATGAATACCCGGGCTGGGTGGTTGTTATATCTTAAAAACCCTAAACATCCTCCCGCCAGAGCGGCACCGAAGATAGCCACTTCTGGTTTATTGATCATTAAACTTATAATGGTAAAGGCTGAGGCGGTAATCACGGTAATTCCTGCTGCCAGACCGTCTAGCCCGTCTGTCAGGTTAACTGCATTGGCAGCCCCTACTGTGACTACCCAAATAAATACAAAATATACCAAAAAGCCGTAGTCTAATACCGTTCCTGAAAATGGTATTACGATACCAGTCCCCAGCTTTAGGGGGTATGCTGCCACAAAAGCGAGAAATAAGGCCATTAGTGACTGGCCGAGGATTTTTTCCTTGGCTCTTAAACCAAGGGAGCGCTTTTTGATTACTTTAATGTAATCATCGGTAAAACCTAACAGGCCGTAAAACAGGGTAACCCCGATTAACAGCCAGACTTCCGGGCCTCGTCGGCTTACTAATAGTGCTGCTGCCACCAGGCCAGCTAAAAACATCACTCCACCCATAGTAGGGGTGCCCGCTTTTTGCAAATGCCGCTGCGGACCGTCATTACGAATATTCTGGCCAAATTTTAAGCGATGTAAAAATGGAATGAAAAATGGCCCTGTGATTACCGTCAGTATCGCTGACAGCCCTAAAGCAATAATGACCCGTTCCATCTCTGCTCTGCCCCTCCCCACAATCCAGCTTTAATTCTGCTTTATACTGCATTAATACCGCTTATACTGCTATAACTGCTTTATATGCTATTACTGCTTTAATACTTCTGGTTCTATTCTATTGACGCTGCTATTTCTTCCATTTTCATCCCCCGGGAACCCTTCACCAGCACTACATCCCCCGGCTGCAGTATAGCTTGTAGCTGCCTGATGGCCTGCTCTTTTTCTGTACAGGCGAAAATTGACCTTTGCTTCATACCTCGGGTAGCTGCTTGTGCTGCTATCCATCCGGCTAATTCTCCTAGGGTAACTAAGCTGTCTAGGCCCAGGCTGGCTACAGTATCACCGATTGATCGGTGACCTTTTTCCGCCTGTTCCCCCAACTCCAGCATATTTCCTAAAACAGCTATCCGCTTACCCTGGCAAGGATATCCGGCCAGCACCTCCAGTGCTGCTCGCATCGAAGATGGGTTGGCATTATAGGCATCATTAATTACTGTCCAGGGCTTACCTGTCCTAATCTCCAGCCTCATTGCGGAAAGGGCTAACTCTGTTAACCCCTGGCCAATCTCCTCCTGGCTTAATCCTAACTCTAGCCCTACTCCAATTGCTGCTAAAGCATTTAAGACATTGTGCCGGCCGGGAACGGGTATCTGCACTGACATTGGCTTATGTCCTGACACCTTCACCTTAAATTCACTATTGGTTGGCCCGGTCATTTGCCAGTCCGTGGCCTGTAAGTGATTGTTTTCCCCAAAGCCATAGTAAATGGCCTGACGGTCTAATCCTTCTCCCAGCTTACGCAGCCAGGGATCATCTCCATTTAAGATAGCTGCTCCTGTTGCCGGGAGTTCCGCCAAAAGTTCACCTTTAGCCTGAGCAATGTTTTCCATTGAACCCAACAGCTCTATATGGGCTTCCCCAATGTTGGAAATCACTCCAATGTCCGGCTGAGCAATCCGGGCTAGCTGCTGGATTTCCCCCCGGCCTCGCATCCCCATTTCCACAATTGCCGCTTGATGCTCCGGTCCTAGCTCTAATAAGGTTAAGGGCAGACCGATTTCATTATTAAAATTGCCACCGGTCTTTAACACCCTGTACTTTTGTTCCAACACTGCGGCAATCATATCCTTGACACTAGTCTTCCCAGTACTGCCGGTAACCGCCACCACCGGGACTCCGGCTTTCCTGCGATTATACCCAGCTAAATGCTGTAATGCTTGGAGCGTATCTTCCACTAAAATAACCGGAATTGCAATATTTAGCTCCCTTGAGCTGCCAACCCCAAGCTTTGAGACGTCGGCCTGATGTAGCTCGCTTGTCTGGCTACTCTGAATACCATGTAATTTAGTCCAAGCCTCTGGTTGGCTGATGATTAGTGCCCCTGCTCCCCCAGCAATAGCCTGAGCCAAAAAATCATGGGCGTCAAACCGCTCTCCCTTTAAGGCTGCAAAAATGCTTCCCGGCCTTACTTTTCGCGTATCCGTGGAAACCAGATCAAACACCGCATCCGGGTCCCCCTGAATTATCCTTCCCCCTACCGAAGAGGCTATTTCTGTCCAGCTAAATTGGTACATGCTTAACCTCCTGTCTGCAAACACTGGCGAGCCACTGCCCGGTCATCAAAAGGCAGTGTTTTGTCCCCGATGATTTGATAGCTTTCGTGGCCTTTGCCAGCTATCAGCACCAGATCCTCCGGTCCGGCCATACTAATGGCATAAGCTATGGCCTCCCTGCGATCCAATACCTTAGCGTACTGCTCAGACCCTACAAAATCTCTAATACCTGCTTCTATTTCCTCGATAATAACCACCGGGTCTTCACTCCGCGGGTTATCAGAGGTAATTATGGTATAATCACTCAGTCGGGCGGCAATGCTGCCCATAATCGGCCGCTTGGTCCGATCTCGGTCGCCGCCACAGCCAAACACTGTAATAATTCGCCCTAAGACAAATTGATTAGCGGTGTGCAACACATTTTCCAAGCTGTCCGGGGTATGGGCATAATCCACAATCACCCCGAAGCTTTGCCCTTCGTCAATTAGTTCAAAACGACCGGGCACTCCGGTAACCCCTTCCAACACCTGCTTAATTTCTCCTAAATCTATCTTTTCCAGCAAGCCCACACAAATCGCAGCCAAGGCGTTATAGACACTAAAGATACCCGTCATGCGTAATTTAAAGTCCGCTTTGCCCCAGGGGGTGGTCACCCCAAAGGATACCCCGCTGGCTTTGACCAAGACGTTGCTAGCCTTAACTGTTGCCTCACTTTTGATACCATAGGTAAGCACCTGTCCCCGGCTTTTTCCCTGGATAAAGCGTCCGGCCGGGTCATCGATATTAATAATACCATATTTCGGGTGTGCTTTCCCTCCTGTAGGGTTTAGACCGCTAAAGAGTTTAGTCTTGGCCGCCAGGTAGGCTTCCATATTTTCATGAAAATCCAGGTGATCCTGAGTTAAGTTGGTAAAAACCGCTATATCAAACTCAATGGCTTCAACCCGACCTAACTCCAGGGCGTGGGAGGATACCTCCATTACTCCATAATCCGCCCCTTTGTCCACCATTTTGGCTAGCAGTTGTTGCAGCTCTAGTGGCAAAGGAGTGGTATTGTTAACTGGCAGCACTTCCTCGCCTATTTTGCTATGAATGGTGCCAATTAGTCCCACTCGATGTCCCCGGGCTTTTAACAGCGCTTCAATTAGATGAGTGCTGGTGGTCTTACCGTTAGTCCCCGTCACCCCAATCATGGTCATTTTCTGAGCCGGGAATTGGTAGAACCGGGCACTAACCCAGGCTAAAGCTGTTCTGGTGTTATCCACCTGTACCCAACATACCTTGTCCAGCACTTCTGGAGGAAGTCCCAAAGCTGTGGGGTCCTTTTCCACCAACAGCGCCGCTGCTCCTTGCTCCACCGCCTGGAGGATATAGTTATGCCCATCAACCTTATAGCCCACAATACAAGTAAACATAAACCCTGGTGCTACCTTCCGGGAATGATGAGCAAGCCCTAGGATTGGAGTTTGCAGCTCCCCTTGGCTTTGTTTTATTTGTAGGTCCTGTACCAAAGCTTGTAGTTTCATAATTTCCTGTCTTTGCACACCACCAGCCCCCTTGTTTCTAATTTTTGCCATTCATGGAAATTCTATACCTGAATCAAGAAAAGACTCAGAACAAAGTGGAATAAGGGAATTCCAACTCCAACTCTGAGTCCTGCAAAAATTTTCAGTTATGGTGCTTCCTTGACCGCCCCTTCAGCGCCAGTAGGATACTGGGTTTGGTTTGAAGGCAAAGGTGCTAGAGTCGGTCCCCCTTGGGGCTGGTTGGGTGAGCCAAATTTGACTTTTACCACCGTACCCGCTCTAACCTTGGTCCTGGGGGCAATACTTTGACTTTCGGCAACTCCGGAACCTTCCAGATCCATTTTTAAACCTGCTAACGCTAAGGTGGCTGCCGCCTCCCGGAGAGTTTTGCCAACTAGATTCGGTACTGAAACTATACTATCTCCCGGAACTCCTTGCGTAGATTTACCCAGGTACAGAGTAATCTTGGTGCCTTCCCCAATCTCAGCACCAGGCAGCGGAAACTGGCCTAACACTATTTTCCCTTCGCCTTCAGTGGTCCAGGAGAATTTCTCCTTATACAAAATATTCTGGGCCTCTCCCAAAGGCAGGTTGATCACTTGGGGAACTATTGCTACGGCCTTAGCCGGTTGTTCGAGTTTTGGCTTTAGCTTATCCGGGGTTAATTGAGGAGGAACCCCCAAGTATTTTAAGGTATCGCCTACTACCGCCTTAAATGCCGGGGCAGCTATCTGGCCTCCGTAATAGACCTGTCCTTGGGGCTCGTCTATAACCACCAGAGCTGCTATCCGGGGATTATCCGCCGGGGCAAAGCCGGCAAAAGAAGCAACATATTTACCCTGCTGGTATCCACCGGTAGGCATGGCTTTCTGGGCTGTACCCGTCTTGCCAGCTGCCCGGTAGCCTTCCAAATAGGCCTTTTCACCAGTTCCATTGGCTACCACACTTTCTAAAATCCCTGAGAGTTCCCGTGCTGTGGACTTGGAGATTACCTGTCTAACTTGTTTAGGCTGGATTTGCTGAACTTGACCGTTTACATCCCGAATTTCTTTAACAAGCTGAGGCTTCATTAGCACCCCGTCATTAGCTACTGCAGCTACTGCGGTAATTAACTGGATGGCCGTAACTGCATTGGATTGGCCAATGGACATGGTAGCTAGGTCTAACTGGGTTGCTCTTTTGGGATTAACCAAAATACCTGTCGCTTCTCCGGGCAGGTCAATTTCCGTTTGTCGCCCAAAGCCAAAAGCCTGCAGATACTGGTTGAATTTCTCCACACCTAGAGCCAGGCCGATGGTGATAAAGCCAGGGTTACAGGAATTTTCTGCAACCTCAAGAAAGCTTAGGGCCCCATGTCCGCCTGCTTTCCAGCACTTGATTTTCTTACCTAAAACCTCTATATAACCAGGGTCATAAAACCGGTCATTGGGCTTAACCACCCCTTCTTCCAGAGCAGCGGCTGCCGTGATTACCTTAAAAGTTGAACCCGGTTCATAGGAATCAGAAACAGCGAAATTACGCCAAGTTTTTTGATCAAATTCCCAATATTTATTCGGGTTATAATCCGGGCGATTGGCCATGGCCAATATATCCCCGGTCTTGGGATCTATGATAATAATAGCGGCATTGAGGGGATTATAGGTTAACATAAGTGCATCTAATTCCCGCTCCACAAAATGCTGGATGGTTTCGTCAATGGTCAGAACCAGACTTTTGCCTTCAATGGGAGGTATGTACTTAGACTCCCCATTGGGAATTTCCCGTCCGGTCGCATCCCGTTCCGAAACAATTTTTCCCGCTATGCCCTTTAATTCTTTATCCAAGGCCCCCTCTATCCCACCGGCGCCGTCAGCATCCGTCCTAGTGGCAAAGCCTAATACATGGGCCGCCAAATTGTCATTGGGATAGAAGCGGGAACTCTCCGGAATAAAGCGAATTCCTGTTAACTCTCCTTGTTTAGAGTTTTCCAGTTGTTTTAGCTGATTAATTTTACTGTCTTCCACTTTCCGTTTGATCCAGACAAAACCCGTTTTCTTAGTTAATAATTTTTTAATAGCTTCCTTTTCCATCCCCAAAACTGTAGCCAGTTTGGCCGCAGTGGCCTCCGGGTCAATTATCCGTCTGGGTTCAGCAGCTACCGTTTCCGAGGTGATGCTCACCGCCAGTTCCTTGCCATTACGGTCATAAATAGTTCCCCGTCGTGCTTCTACGGGGACTTCGCGCAAACGGTTATCAATTGCTTTATCGGTTAGCTCAGCGCCCTTGATAAACTGCAAATAAGCTAACCTGGACATTAGCAACAATAAAACCATTGATATTAGCGTCAACAGTATGGTAATTCTTTTTCGCATATCCACACTGGTGTTGTACAACTGCTCCACTCCTTTAAGGGAGGTTAATCGCCAGTGCTAAGCGCCAGGTCATTGGCCAGTATTGGCTTCCACCGGAGTAGAACCCTTATCCCATTGCTGGAATAGGGAGGTCATAACTCCCAGCACCCCTTGGCTCAGCCCAGGCTTAGCTCCCTGAACTCCGTTTAGTTGTCCGTTACCACCCTGATCCTGACTGTAGGCATTACCCGAACCGTTTTTAATGGCGATAAATTGAACGTTCCGTGGAGCTACCATACCTAATCTGGTGGTAGCAATCTTCTCAATTCGGTCGAGAGATTTTAGTTGATTTAATTCGACATTCAATCGCTGATTTTCCTTCTCTAAAACGCTCATGGCAGCATTTAATTTACTTAATTGATAGCCCATTACCGCCACGTGAGTATACCTGGAAGCAACCGTCAGCCCTAGAATAAAGGCCAGCATTACAAGCAGGAGGTAACCTTTTTGAGTCTTCTTATGCATCTTCGGTGCCTTGCGGACCATCTTCCGGGGAGCGGCTTTTTCTGTTTCCCAGCTTCGATAGTCATATTTTTCTTTTGCTAGTATCAACTTTATGCTACCTCCTTTCCTACTAGAACACTGACGCTGCTATACTACCTGTGTTCGGCAATCCGCAGCTTAGCACTGCGGGCCCTTGGGTTGGCGGTAATTTCCGCCTCAACCGGGAGAATTGGCTTATTAGTTATAACTTTCACTACTTGTTCTTTGTTGCATCTGCAAATGGGTAATTCCGGTGGGCAAATGCATTTTTTAGCTAGCTCGCTAAAAACCTGTTTGGCAATCCGGTCTTCCAGAGAATGAAAAGTAATTACACACACTCTCCCGCCCGGTTTCAGCCGATTAACTCCCTGGCGCAAGGCCTGTTCAAAACGGTTTAGTTCATCATTTACCGCTATCCGCAGGGCTTGAAAAGTACGCTTGGCAGGGTGAGGACCCTCCCGCCTAGCCCCGGATGGAACCGCCTTTTTAATAACCTCTACCAAGTCACCGGTGGTCTCAATGGGCTTTTGCTGTCTTTCCTGAACAATAAACTGGGCTATGCGTTTGGCCCAGCGTTCCTCGCCATATTCCCAAATAATTTGGTTTAATTGTTCTGCGGACCAAGTGTTTACCAGGTCCCGAGCTGTGGGATCAGCCCCGGAAGTATTCATCCGCATATCTAACAAAGCATTATGCTGATAGCTAAACCCCCGCTCAGCTGTATCCAACTGATAGGAGGAAACTCCTAAGTCAAAGAGCACACCATCCACCAGGTCAATTTCCAACTCATCCAGGACGGCCTCTAGATTGTAAAAATTATTATGTACCAGGGTCACCCTGTCCCCGTAGTCCAGGAGGCGCTCCCTAGCAGCTTCCAGGGCTGTCCTGTCCTGGTCAATGCCAATAAGTCTGCCGGTAGGTCCGGTTCGCTCCAGGATAGCTCTGCTATGTCCTGCTCCCCCTAAGGTGCAGTCCACAAAAGTACCCTCATCAGCATGCAGCTTTAAGCCCTGCATACATTCTTCCAGGAGTACGGAAATGTGGTGAAATTCCATGGGTAGGCACCTTCCTCGGTTTTTCTCCTGCCTTGGCCTGATAGCCTATATTAGCTTGGTAACCTGTGTCAGCTTATCAGCCTGTCTTGGATTAGATACCAATATCCAGGTCCACAATCTTTTCGGCAACCTCAGTGTAGGTTTCTTCAGCCTGATGGCTGTAGGTACCCCACAGGTCTTTGCTCCAGATTTCTACCCGGGAGGAAACCCCCAGCAGGACAACATCTTTATCCAGCTTAGCGTATTCCCGCAGATTGGCAGGGATTAATATTCTACCCTGCTTGTCTACCTCACATTCGGTAGCCCCGGAAAAGAAGAAGCGCACAAAAGATCGAGCATCAGCACGGGTGAAAGGCAGGGATTTTAGCTTCTGCTCCATGAGCTTCCACTCGTCCATGGGGTAAACAAAGAGACAGTTATCTAAACCCTTGGTGGCTACAAACTTTTCCCCCAACCCCTCTCGGAGCTTAGCAGGGACAATTAGCCGCCCCTTCGGGTCAATAGTATGTTGATACTCCCCCATGAACATCCACTTTCACCCCACTTTCCCTCCACATGTAACCACTTTAAACCACTTCACTCCACTATATTCTATCTTATCGTTTGATTTCCTGCAATACTTTAGGGCGAAATAAAAAAACCTGCGAGGATTCGCAGGTTTTAATAGGGAAACTTATTGAACCATACCCCAAACCGATACGGAAAAAGCAAGAGAGAGGCATTATCTCATCTAGGGATAGTGCCTCTTTTACGTAGAGCTAAAAAGGTTGTGAATATTCATTCGACAGAGGTTATCATAACAAGCATATAATATTAAGGGAGGCGGCGGATTGGATTATGAAAGAGGGTGTCAAGATGAGTAAAGCAGGAGTGAAATTTGAAGATATTAAAGCGAGGTTGATGAAGGACGAGGAATTTAAGGCAGAATACGAAAAATCAAAACCTCGTTATAAGTTGATCGCACAAATCATTGATGCTCGGAATCAGCTAAACATTACTCAGGAAGAGCTTGCCTTGCGTGTCGGGACACCATAATCCAACATATCCCGTTTTGAAAGCGGTGCCTACAACCCTTCGTTGGATTTTGTCACTAAAATCGCCCGCAGCCTTGGTAAGGAAATCCATATTACGATTAACTGAAAAATCTCTGCCTAATGGCTTTTAACGCAAACAATGAAAGCAGACATCTATTCACTATTATGTGGGTTGATATCTGCTTTTTTGATGAAATATGAATTTTGCACGCTCTCGGAGGGGTAGGTTTTGCGTCCGAAGAAAACACGGCGGGCATATGGATTGTTGCGGGATGCATGGTATCGGTGACCAAGACGATGTTTCTCTGCTAAATAACCGTCGAATATGATATACTGACGACAAGAAACGATGCCATGAACGGAGGAAATCCAATGGACAATAATTCAGACTGATGAGACACAAAGTAAGGAGTTTAACTTCAAGAAGTATTGGGATCCGGATGATTATCGTCCACGCATCGTATTTGACAGAAGCTCAACCATGCAATGTGTATATAGCGGAGATGTAGCGACTCGCGGGAACACTGTCCGTCAAAATTTTTTTTGACAAAACCATTTCCGCCGGATTTGCCAGTCGTTCCAGTATGCAAAAAATGCAACAACAGCTTTGCCCAGGATGAATTATATTTGAAAGCGTTTCTTCAGTTCTTTGAGGTTCGGGATGCCAAGGAACGGATGGAGAGTGTCATAAGGCTCCAGCAAATTGCTCGCGATCCTCGAATCGAGAGGATTCTTACCAAGTTAGCTATATGCCATTCTGAATATGAGCTGACAGCAAACTCCATACTGTTAGCTTGTTAGTCCTTAACTTAAATAAACAAAATAAATATAGATATTAGCCATCACAATAGATAGCAGCATTAAGGGAAAACCCACTTTCATGAAACCCCAAAAGGAAATTAATACTCCGTTCTTTTCGGCGATTCCAGCCACAATTACATTGGCGGAAGCACCTATTAGTGTCCCGTTACCTCCAAAACAGGCCCCCAAGGCCAAGGACCACCACAGCGGTTCCAGATTAGTTATCCCGCCTAGTTGACCCATCGTCTTAATCATAGGAATCATAGTGGCCACGAAAGGAATATTATCTATTAGAGCGGAGGCTAGCGCCGATAACCATAACACTAACACCGATGTAACAACTGGTTCCCCGCCGGTCAAATTTAATGCACCCTGGGCAATTGCGTGAATAATACCCACCTTTTCAATACCACCAACCAGGATAAATAACCCGGCAAAAAAGAAAATTGTCGGCCATTCCACCGTTAATAGTATATCTTCCGGTTCCTCCCTGGCTATTATCATCAACAAGATCGCTCCCGATAAGGCAACTACCGAGGAATCCCAATGGAGCATTTGATGTAACCCAAAGCCAATAATTGTCAAGCCTAAAACAAACAGACTTTGCTTCATCAAAGCATAATCTTTTATTTCTCCCAATGGGTCTATCGACATAAGTTTAGCGGCAAGCTCCGGATTATACACCATTTCTTTGCGATACATCCAATAAAGGATACCCATTGTAACAATCATCACTAGAACGGCGATAGGTGCCAAATTAATGACAAAATCCATAAAGCTAAGTTCCGGTACAGCGCTCCCTATCATGATGTTGGGCGGGTCACCGATTAAGGTGGCTGTTCCGCCTATATTGGAGGCTAATATTTCGGTCACGAGAAATGGCATGGGGTTAAGTCTTAAGGTATTTACTATGGAAAAGGTCACCGGAACTACCAGCAAAACAGTGGTAACATTATCCAAGAGAGCTGACAAAACCGCAGTTATGACTGCCATTGAAACTAATATTTTCAGGGGTTTTCCTTCCGCCCAAATTGCAGCTTTGATGGCCAAATATTCGAAAACACCTGACCTGCGGGTAATCCCCACAATTATCATCATCCCGATTAATAAGCCAATAGTATTTAATTCCAGGGCTTTTTTTGCTTCTTCAAAGTTGATAATTGTGAGCAGGAGCATTAATAGCCCTCCAGCCAGGGCAGCGGTACTCCGGTGAATTTTTTCAGAAATAATTAAGGCATACGTGGTTATAAAAATTATGGTGGCAAACACAAGTGGGGTATTCAATTCCATAAAGCCCTCCTCATAAAATGTAAGTAATTTACTTTTGGCATTTTGCCTCCTCCCAATTATAGCCGCAAGTGGTGCTGAAAATCAAATTATAAATATTTCTTCCAGTTCCTATCTAGATACCCTTCCTGTTCATTTAATAGTTAACTGTTCAACAAACTAATGTCCTAATTTCTTTTCCTGCATATCTTATAGTATAAATTTCTTAAGTATCTTCTATACGAGGGGGAATAACTATGTCATCCCATAAAAAAGGCCATGAAAAAATATGGTTGTGCGTAAGTACAGCCAACAAAACAAACTCCCTAGGAACGGTTCCCACCGTTTTTCCCTTCTTTTTCACCCGAAGCACACCTGGGTCAACAACTTTAAGAATTGTTCCCGTTGGACAAACGGCACACCAAGCTTTAGGACTATATATACCAAAGAGTAATGCCCCAATAGTAGGTACAATACATAAGAGGAACCCTGCAGCTAAAGCACCTATAGTAAATCCGACATAGGTTACTTGGGAAATAAGCACTATGAAAATCAAGGCGCTCACCCACCCTAAGTGCATCCATTTTGGTACTGGTTTATTGAAGCTGAAGGGTTTAAAAACCTTTCCATAAAAGCCGCCCTAGGACAAGCCCAACCGCAGAATCCCCGGGACCAGAAAAAGGCGGAAATAATCATCAGCGGGATTAGCATTAGCGGAAGATAGGCAACTTTCGGCCAGACAAAAAAGAGAATAATGTTAAGTAGCACAAAACCTAAGGCAAGAAAGATTTGTAGAGTAGCACGCTTCTTTAACAAACTACTAACTTGTTCTTTGCTGTTCATTTGATTTTCCTCCCCTTTAATTGTTTTTTCACGTTAATTTATTGTGGTTGTTTTTGTTCTAGCCCGGTATTACGAGTTTTGGTTCGTATGCGGTAAACTATCAAAAGTAGGCAAACTGTTGCAAAGCTTACCCCACTGACCCACATTGTGCTTTTTCCGTAGTGCTCCAACTGGGACAAACCCATCCGCAAAGCCGTTCCGGCGATTAACACCGCCAAAATTCCGCGTAAAGTAGCAGTTTGTACCCATTTGCTGAGCTTAGCTCCTACTTGGGCTCCTATTACCGCTCCTGAGGCTACAACTATAGCCATCAGCAAGGGTATCTGTTCGGTGCCCCATTTGCCGATAAATCCGGCCAAGGCTGAAAGAAAGGCTATAGCCACAGAACTGCCTAAAGCAATCCTGGTTGGGATACGCAGGATATAAAGCATCAAAGGAATCAGTAGAAAAGCTCCGCCCTGACCAATGATTCCCCCTAGCAGCCCCACCACCAAGCCGATTGCAGCGGCTAGTGCTTTATTAAAATGAACCTGGGCAAGCTCCTTTTCCTCATTTTCATTTTTGAGGGGCAGAAAGAGCAAAGCACTTCCTAAAAGAGCTAAGACGGCAAAAATACTCAACATAGTATTACCGGAAAGGTGGTTTGACCAGACAGATCCAATAAAGGCGCCCACTAAACTGCTTGTGCCCATAAACAGGACAAGGGAAGGGTGGATAAAGTGGTTCCGCCGGTGGCTGAGCAAAGCGGAAAGGGAGCCGCCCAAACTTTGCACCATGGTTATACCAGCTGCCATTTTCATGTTGATAGCAGTAAGCCCCAGCAAAGGTGGGGTATATAGTAGCAGGGGAACCATAATAATTCCCCCGCCTATACCCAGCAGTCCGGAAAAAAATCCACCAATTAGTCCCAGTATCAGTAAGGTTATCAGAAAGACAGGAGTCATCGGGTTCCACTCCTCACTTAAGCTCCAGGGATTACTCTAAGGGATTACTTGTATACGGCAAGCCGCGTCTGCTACTATCTCCCCGACAATAGCCACTACCGGCACTTTGCCCAAGCTGATTTTCGCCCCTACACCACTACCCTTAACCATTTCGTGCAGGTGGCCAAGAAAGCCGAAGCCGGTTATGTCGGTGCAGGCATTAACTCCCACCTCAACCATCACTAAATTAAGATTTTCTTGCTAATACTCGCTCCTTACAAAAATTTCTCATTAAAAGAAATCCCCCTGATTGTTGTAACAAAACAAAGGATAAGATAGAATGTATCGCTAATATCTGTTATTATGAAAAAGATATTGGTTGAGGAGTGATAAATTTTGTTAGACCAATTAAGCAATTGGGTTATGAACGAGGTTACCCAGTACGGATATTGGGCGGTTTTTATTGGAATGTTTCTCGAAAGCGCTTGTATTCCCATACCCAGTGAAATAATCATGCCCTTTGGGGGACTTCTAGCGTCTCGAGGGGAACTAAATCTCTGGTTGGTAGGTTTACTAGGCGCAATTGCTAACGTAATAGGTTCCTGGTTTGCCTATGCCGTAGGACGCTACGGGGGCAGAGACTTTATTGAAAAATACGGTAGGTACCTGCTGCTTTCCAAGCGGCATTTAGCTTTAGCTGACCGCTGGTTCATCGAAAAGGGAGAAATTACTGTTTTTATAACCCGGCTGCTTCCCGGAATTCGGACTTTTATTTCACTGCCGGCCGGAATTTTCCAGATGAATTTTGTCCGGTTTACTCTATTCTCTTTCCTGGGAGTACTGCCCTGGTCTTACTTATTAACTTATTTAGGGTATGCTTTAGGTAAAAACTGGGATGCTTTAACTGGATATTTACATTCGGCTAACTTTGTCCTTTGGGGTATACTGGCCTTGGCCTTACCACTGCTCTATTGGTGGCAGCAAAAAAGGTCAAGTAGAAAATAGGCCTTTGATAAACGCCGTAGTTCAATCAGCTTGTGGCGTTTTTTATTTTTAGTTTTTATTTTTTGGTTTTTATTTAGTTATCCAACCGGGTTAATTTATGTTAGTATACCATTATAAGCTAATTAATAAAAATATATTGTTTTAATGCTAACTATTGATTTTATAAATAATCGGCATATGGAGTGGAGGCGCAACTTTGAATTTTAATCATTTGAAGGTATTCTGGGCAGTGGCCAAAAATTTAAGTTACTCCCGTGCCGCTGAAGAGCTTTACCTCAGTCAACCCACAGTTTCGATTCAATTAAAAAAACTGGAAGAAGCGCTTGGACTAGATCTTTTGGAACAATTGGGCAAGAAAATCTATTTAACCCAAGCAGGAGAACTACTTTATCCCTATGTAAACAGGATTTTTTCCTTAGCAACTGAAGCAGAGTCAGCTATTCAGGAATTAAAAGGACTCCGGGCTGGTCGAATAATTATTGGGGCTAGTACGACACCGGGTATTTATCTTTTACCAGCCATTATCAGCTCTTTTCAGCAGAATTACCCCCGATTAGAAATCTCTCTGGAAATTTCTAACACCCATCAAGTGCAAGAACACTTGTTGCTTAATCAACTGGACTTGGGAGTGGTGGGGGAAGAACTAACCATAGATCCTCAGCTGATTATCCAACCTTTACTGGCAGATAAATTACTGATTATCGCTGCTAAAGAACATCCTTTGGCCTTAAGGAAGTCAGTTTCCTTTGCGGAGTTCCTAACCCAACGTTTGATCTTACGAGAGCGTGGTTCCAGTACCCGAGAGATTTTGGAGCAATCTGTCCACAGTCGTGGCCTGCAGCTAAAGGTTGCTATGCAATTGAACAGCATAGAAGCTATTAAACAGGCGGTAATCGCCAATTTAGGTGTGTCCGTTATTTCTAAATTAACAGTAGGCATGGAAGTGAAAGCCGGATTGTTAAGAGCCATCCCCTTTAGTGACCTGTCCCTATCCAGGCATATTAATCTAGCTTATCACAAGGAGAAAAAACTCTCCCCGGTTATGCAGGCATTTGTCCAGGATATAAAAAAACAGCTGCTAGGTAAGTAAATAGCAACCCGGCAAGAAAACTTGCAGAGTTGCTGATAACGTGAAACCTGGGTTATAGGCTAATTGCCTATCGGGAAGCATATCCGGCAGGAAGAAAGTTAGCTCTGTCAAATTATCATAGAATGTCAATAATCAGTGGTATGTCAATAATCAGTGGTATGTCAGCATTCAGGAGGAAGCAGCTATGCCTGTTAACAAGGATCGGGCCGGTCGTAATCGAACCTTAACCCTCACCCCGGAAGAACGTCTTCATTATACTTCCATGCTTAAAAAAGTTACCACGCCCCTAACCAAGCCGGAGGAGGTTGTCGATAGCATTATTTATGGGGATACCTTTCTAACCCTAGCGTTATTACCTTGTCAATCGGTGGATTTACTGGTAGTCGACCCACCATATAACCTAACCAAAGCTTTTAACTCCAACACCTTTGCCAGTAGAAGTTCCACAGCTTATGCCGAGTGGCTGGAGGGCTGGTTCACCCTGGTTTTACCTTTACTAAAACCTACAGCTTCCCTGTACATTTGTGGGGATTGGCGCTCTTCCACCCCCATTCATCAGGTGCTGGACAAGTATGTCCTGGTCCGGAACCGGATTACCTGGGAACGGGAAAAAGGCCGAGGCGCCTTAAATAACTGGAAAAACGCTTCCGAGGATATTTGGTTTGCTACTGTCGGCAAGGAGTTTACCTTTAATGTGGAGGCTGTAAAGCTCAAGCGCAAGGTTATTGCCCCCTACCGGGATCAAGCAGGCTCCCCCAAAGACTGGGAGGAGGGTGCGGAGGGTAACTATCGACTAACTCATCCTTCCAACCTCTGGTCTGACTTAACCGTACCCTTTTGGTCCATGCCAGAAAACACCGACCACCCCGCCCAAAAACCGGAAAAGTTGGTGGCAAAAATAATCCTGGCTAGTTCCCAGCCAGGACAAGTAATTCTTGATCCCTTTTTAGGTTCAGGTACCACGGCAGTTGTAGCCAAAAAATTAGGCCGCAGGTTTATCGGCATTGAATTGGATCAGGACTATTGTTGTCTAGCCGCCAAGCGCTTAGCTTTAGCTGAAAAGAACCCGGACATTCAAGGCTACAGCGGCGGTTACTTCTGGGAAAGAAACAGTATGAGTGAACAGAAACAACAGGGAGCAACCTCGAAAACCACACCCAATTTAACCATCGATACTTTATTTTAGCCTGCTTCAGTCCATTTCTCTATCCCAAGCTAATTTCCTGACTAGCTACCAGGAATTTTTCGCCGGCGTCCCGAGTATTCCCACCATCTCGAGTATTCCCACCATCTCGAGTATTCCCACCTTCCGGCTGTTTACCCTCTCCCAGAAAATAAGCTTTAACCACATATCTTCCCGGTTTTAGCGGATTTCCTAAGCTATCCTGTTTAGGCCAGGCCACCTCATAAGGGGTTACAGTCTGGCCTTTAGTTATTTTTTTATCATGAACGGCCATAGTAAAGGCTCGGTCTTCCGACCAGCGCCAAACCGGTTTGCCCTGGTATTCAATGACAAAATCCACTTCCTGACTACTGCGAAAAGTAAAACTCCGGTCTGCACTTCCCTGATTACTAATCAGCAGCCGGAGGGTAATTTGCTTGGACCCTTGCTTAACCTCCAGGTTACATTCCAGCATTTCTCACTCCCCCTAAAAGTCCAAAGGGATTAGTTTTAGCTTGCGCTGCCGAAAGGTGGCTATTTGTTTAAACCCGATGTCTTTCAGTAGATCCACAGCCTCCCTAAACCCTGCAGCTACCAGGTTCGGGTGGTGGGCGTCCGAGCCCAAGGTTACCGGCACCCGGTAATGACAGCATCTTTCCAAAAATTCCGGGTGTGGGTAAATTTCTTTAACCTTAACTCGCCAGCCGGCAGTATTCACCTCAACGCATACCCCCGCATCCCGAAACACCCTAGCCGTTTCTTCGTAAATCTGGTCTAAGGGTTCAGGGCAACGAAAGCCCAGCTTCTTAATTAAGTCTGTGTGCGCCATAATTTGGAAATACCCGGTTTTAGCCGCAGCCTGAACCAGGCCAAAATAATGCCGGTATAGTTCCGCTAGGTCCCACTTGGCATACTCCGCAATTTGGCGTTCATCATCAAAACCCCAGTTGCCAATCCAGTGGATGGAGCCCAAAACATAGTCAAAATCATAACTTTTCAGCAAACTAACTAGCTTGTTCTCTTGCCCCTGGGCATAATCCGCTTCCAAACCCAGCAACAGATTGATATCCGGAAAGGCCTGGCGCAGCCGATAAACCTCACCTACGTATTGCTCCAGTTCCTCCTCGCTCATGGCGAAGCCGGGAACCACTTCCTGAAAATACATGGGAATGTGGTCAGAGAAACCCATTTCCCGCAGTCCTGCTTTCAGAGCGGCCAAAACATACTCCTCCATCTCGCCGCCGGCATGACCACATAATTTGGTGTGGATATGATAGTCCAGTGCTCCCTGCATTCCCTTCCCACCTCCCTCGCTTATAGCTTATTCCACTTTTCCGCTATCCCCGCAGTATAGACATAGATTTTTTGAGCAGTATCTAGAGATAACAAACCAGTCCCACAGCTAGGGGTAATTAGCGCCTGATTAATTAACCGCTCCACCGGCAAGCCCCGCTTAACCAAAATTTCCAACTGCCCCTGCAGTTTATTAAACAGATTATCCACACTTTCCCCGTGGACTTTATCCGAGGTAGGGACAATACCCCAGCCCACAACTCCGCCTCTGTCCAAGAATTTCCCTAACACTTCAGTATATGGTGCTAGGCTTTCAAAGTACTCATAGGTGTCCAAAAACAGCACATCCACCTCAGTCTCCAAAACGATTGACCAGTCCGCACCAGCGCAAACATGCACCCCGGTTAGGCCGCCACCTTGGTGAATGGTATCGATAATCGCCCTTAAATCCTGCTGAATCATCTCTTTAGTTAGGGTAATATGAGTAGAAAGGCCACAGGCATAAATACCTGGCTCGTCAATGGAAATCAGCACGGGAAGCCCCAGCGCTTTTAGCTGCTGTAACTGCCATTTGGCCTGTAATTCCACAGTTTTCACTATTACATCCCGCAAATCACTATGGTAATAAGCCGCCCGCCGCTCATGGTCGGTCATGACGAAACCCACAGTAATTGGCCCGCTAACCTGACCCTTAAGCAGCTGAGCTCGCACCCCGGCTTCCTCTTTAGGGTGTTGCAGGTTTTCCAGAAAGGCATAAAAGCCCTGCACTCCATCCCGAGGAAAGGCAAATTTGTCTAGAGCAGCTACATCTCCCTCTACCGCCGCCAGATACTGGCTGTAAAACTCCGTCAGGTTTTCCGTCCACGACCGTTGATCCATCAAAAACGCCAACCGCTCATTCTCCCCAGGCTTAGACATAACTTTGGCTAAACCAAAAGCTATTAGCGGATAGGCTGATTGCTCCACAAAGCCTTCCCGAACCTCCCCTTGAGGCAACTGGGGCCAGTGAGGAAACCGGGTAAAATATTTATTAATCATTGCTAGCGCCTGATCAGCAGTGCTGTGAGGAAGGCTGCCAATACCAGTAGCCAGACCTTTGGGTTTCCACTCGTTCATTAACTTTTACCCCCAAATATAGTAGATTAGTTAAATGTAAAATGTTAGCAAGAACAATGTTAGCTTATGACTAATTTTGCTTAATAATTCTTTAGTTTAGTTTTAGAATTTCTGGAGTAAACTCTAGCTCTCTAAACATATCTTGGGTTTGCCCAGAGGCTTGCGCCAACGGCTGCCCAAGCTCTAACTGTTCTGAGGCTGCTCCGTAAATAACCCGCAGCACCCCTTCCCAAACATTAGCTGCCAGCGCCCGACCGGCTAGCATGGGAGCGGTGGTTATTAACAGGCTGACACCCCGTTGTTTTAGTAATCGCACATCTTCCGGGCGTACTGTACTGGTGATGATTATTTTATCATGCAAATTAGCCGGTAGGTGGCGGTAAATAAAGTGAAAATCCCCGGCAATGACCTGAGCCCAGTGATAATACTTTTGGAAGCGAGGGACAATGGTATTTTGCTTTTCCCCCAAAGGGTATAAATAAGCTAAAGGTAGTAGGCGCAACACCGGTAAAGTAAGCTTCGCCATAAAATTAAACAGAGCCAGACTGTGAAAAGCCACCGGCAATCCTAGCCCAAACATAGCATCTCCCACCACAAGGGGACATCCCAACTGGGTAAAGATTTTGGCCATGGTTGGTCTGTCCAGAGCCGACACCAGTAACACCCGTTTACCCTTAAGCTGCACTTCCCCAGCTGTAGCCAATTCAGCGATTACCTGGGGCTCCCAATAATTTTTAACCCAACTACCATCCATCAAAGGAGTGTGCTTAACAGCTGCCGCCAGCCTTTGCCCCATGGGCATGGGGAAAGCCTTGTGCCCAGCATAGTAAAAGCGATTTACACCCCCCAGGCATAACACATCTACTTTTCCGTCCAACTTCCGGAGCAGTTCCACCGCTGCAGCCACATTTCCGTCAGTCCCCACCCGTTCAATTTGGATTTCCCTACCCCTTAATGTTAAGGTATGTTGAAAATCCCCCCGGGGTGAACCGAGACTAACACTGACCACTCTTGGCAACCCTTACCCCTCCCTAGTGACCGGCCATTTATTTAAATGCTGTTCCAATACCAGCTGTAAGGTTAGGGAAGGCTGGATAAACACTGCTTTGTACTCCGCTGCTATGTGCCCCGCAGCATTGTTTCCAACCCTTCCGAAAATTATTACCGTCACTTCCTTGGACCCCCCAAGTTTAGGAACAGCTTGAATTCTTTGATGCTGAATTTCCCTTAAGGCTGTGCTCTTAACCAGTTCCCGAAAAGTACCTCGGTAAACTCCCTTTATTCCGGCTAAGGGAATATGAATCAGCACAGTTTCCCTTTGTTTAAGCAATAATTGGTCAATAGTTAACACATAACTAGTCTGGAGCCTATTCACTAGATTCCTCACTTCAAACAAAAGATTAGCCCCAATTAGGGCTAACCAGTACCAAGCCCCTCCCAGAGCAGCAAATAGTATTAGCATACCGGCCCAAAGGGCTATACCAACCAACTGGCGCCTGGTTGCGGTTAATTTTTCCTCATGGACAAATGTATCCATTAATCCACCCCTAAGTTACCTAAGTAAAGAAAAAGAGGCTTACGCCTCTTTACCCGTTAATTGCATCATTTAAATCCTGCATAAGTTTGTCAATATCAATTCCGTGGGCTAGGCCACCCTGTTCAATATTTTCAAATCTTGCTGCTGCACAGCCAAAGCATCCCATTCCGTGGGCTTGAAAAACCGGGATAGTTTGGGGATATTTGGCCACCACTTCGCCTATTCCCATTTCTTTGGAGATTTTCACGGCTATTTCCCCCTTTCTTTATCAAAATTGTAGCATAGGCATTGCAAGAAATCAAACATAGAATTTTACAGGCTGTTGAAATTCCCCGTCCAGCGTTGTCAGCAGAATCGCCAAGATCCTCAACGTACAGCCAGTACGCCTGCGGCCTTGGCGATTCTGCTTCCTAGCTGGACGAGTTTTTCAACAGCCTGCCTGGGGTCATAGCTTTCCGCCTAGCTCCGCTAGACGCATTGAAACATAGAATTTTACTTTTCCTTGGCACGCTCCATAACTGCCTTCCAGATTCTCGCTGGATAGGACCCACCCACAACTCCCTGTAGATAATGCTTCCGGTCAGTCCGGTCATAACCCACCCAGACTGCAGCAACTAACTCCGGGGTATAGCCAACAAACCAGGCATCCTTATTACCCTTAATGCCCCGAAACTCCGGGGTGTTCGGTAGTTGGGTAGTTCCTGTCTTGCCGGCCGCCGAAAAATTATACCTAGCTGTTATAATAGCGTCTTGCCCAGCACCTCGCCCAATGGCTTGCCCATATACTGCTGCCTCCACCGTCAATCTGGCCTCACGTCCGGTGCCGGAGTTTACTGCTTCCGCTAATAAACCGGTCATCTTTTGGGCGGTATCCTCAGTTATCACCTGTTCCACCCTCAGTTTTTTCCCTTTAATCTCCAGTCCATTACTACCCACCAACCGTATAATTGTAGTTGGTTCTCGGTATATTCCCTCAGCCCCAAAAGTACCAAAGGCAGCCGCCATTTGATAAGGAGAAACTCCCCCTGTTAAACCCCCCAGAGCCAAAGACAGGTTGCGGTCCCCTTCCACTAAGGGCAAGCCTAGTCCAACTCCCATCCGAAAACCGGAGTTTACCCCAATCTCCTTCAACAGCTTAACTGCATATACATTGACCGAATTACGCAAAGCAAAGGTCATATCCATGGAGCCATAACTATGACCCCCATAATTCTGAGGTCTGTAACCCCCTAAAGCGGTAATGCTATCATCCAGACGGTAACTGACCGGGTAGCCTTTTTCTAAGGCTGGAGCATAGACTACCAATGGTTTAATGGTCGAACCCGGTTGACGTTTTAACTGAGTTGCCCGGTTAAAAGCCCGGACTGTAGGATAATCCCGCCCTCCCACTAAAGCCCGTACTTCCCCTAGATGATAGTCCACCACTGCAATCGCCCCCTGAACCTGGACTCCATTCACACCGGCTGGAAACTGGCTGCCATCTGCCAGCACTGCCTCTGCCGCTCCTTGCACTTTGGGATCCAGGGAGGAATAAATGCTGTAACCTCCGGTATATAGCTGTTCCTCTTCAATCCCATATCTATCCCGGGCTTCCCGGATAACCTGATCCACAAAATAGGGAAACCGGTAACCCGCCAAATTCCTCAGCCCCACCACCTGAACGGCCGCGGCCCTGGCCTTATCTGCATCCATTGGAGGAATCAGCCCATAACCCTCCATTAAGGTGAGCACCAAATTCCTTCTGATTGCAGCAGCCTGCATATTGCGGTAGGGTGAATAAAGTCCCGGATTTTTGGCAATCCCGGCCAACAAAGCTGCCTCTTCCGGTTTTAGCTTGTCTACATCTTTGCCATAATAAAGCCGGGAAGCTGCTTGCACTCCATAAACCCCGTGACCAAAATAAATCCGGTTTAAATACAGCCCTAGAATTTCGTCCTTAGAATATCTTAACTCTAGCTCTCTAGCCATCACTAACTCTTTGAGCTTTCGTTGCCAGGTCTTCTCCTTTGAAAGAAAAGCATTGCGGGCTAACTGCTGCGTGATGGTGCTCCCGCCTTGGGACAGTTCTTCCTCCCGAATATTTACTAGTGCAGCCCTGGCAATCCCAATTACATCTAAGCCGGGATGGTCATAAAAGCGAACATCTTCCACCGCAAGAAAGGCATCTTTTAACTGTTGAGGAATATGGTCATACTTAACAACCACCCTATTTTCCGGGCCATGAAGCTGGGCGATTAACATCCCCGTCCGGTCATAAACCATGGTGTTACTAGCCGCCACCAAGTCCCCATTAACCCATTGGTGTTTGTACTGCTCATAAAAAGCCATCCCCAGCCCTGTAACCATGGCCCCAACTGCCAACAGGCTAAAGATAATCAACAGTATCAAGCCTAGGACCAGCTGCTTAAAGGATACTTTACTCCGCTGTGACTTGTGCCCCATCTGTCGTTGCCCCATTTCCCATGTATGTTCAAGCTTGATTTTATCATAAAAAAACAACCAAGACATGTTCTGAGTTGAAAAACATTGACCGGTCGGATACAGGTCCCGGCTGGGTGCTCTTAGTTCCATGCTTAGCGGCTCTAAGCTGGTTTGGATAATAAAATTGACCAACCTCGACGATACGGCATCCTTGCCTAGGCGTTGAGGTTTCCGACGTCCTTGTCGGAAAGGTCGATTTTATTACCCAACTGCGCTAAGAGCCGCTACGGCACTCCACCATGAGCACCCCACCGGAACCGGTATCCGACCTGGCGGGTTTTTGGGGAGATGGCGGGGTGGGGTATTTAGATAAAGCCGGGGTTGCTATGGCCGCCCATGACGGCGTCCTTTGTCCTTATCTCTATCATTAGGAAGATTGCCATCTGTGCTGCCTGAGAGGGGTGGTGTAGTATCGCTAGTAATGCCGCCAGGCGACCCCAAAGGATCTGTAACTCCTGTAGGGTCGGTGGAACCTGAGTCATTGGGAACTTTTCCTCCTGTTGGACCTCCGGCCCCACTACCGTGGCTGACTATATCCCCAGCATTACCAGTACCTCCATCGGTTCCCGAATTACCTGGACTTCCTGGGCTACCAGGACTCCCTATTGTTCCCGTATTGCCTGAATTACCTGTATTACCTGTATTACCTGAATTAACCGTATTGCCGGTACTGCCATTTGCCCCGGTAGTGTTTTGCTCCCCGGTGGGTTTTCCTCCCCCTGGGGTCTGCTGACCTTTGCTCCCAGGCGAAACGCCCTCCCCCTGGCCAGAGTGCCTAGCCAGTTCTTCCGGTGATAGTGAATCCCAGACCCGAACATCCTTACGGTAGATGAATTTCCCTTGATACTTGGGGAAACTCTTTTTAGGTACGCCGGCTAAGGCTTGTTCCATCACCTTTTTCCATAGCACTGCCGGATATGAACCGCCAACTACGCCCCGCAGGTAATGGGCTGTATCGGTGCGGTCATAGCCAATCCATACCGCTGCAACCAGTTCGGGTGTATAACCGACAAACCAAGCATCCTTATTACCGCTGATTTTTTTAAATTCCGGGCTGTCGGGAAGCTGGGTGGTACCCGTCTTTCCGGCCACGGGTCGATCCAACCTGGCCCTGGTCCCTGTTCCTCCTCGGACTACCTCTTGGAGCATTTCCGTCATTACTGCAGCGGTATGGGAATGCATTACTTTATTTACTTTGGGCAGGTCGTCAAAAACCACCGCCCCGGAGTAATCAGTAATCTTCACTATGGCGTGAGGCTCCACTTGAATTCCCTGGTTGGCAAAAGCCCCATAGGCTGAGGCCATTTGCAGCGGTGAAACCCCGTGGGTCAGTCCGCCTAGAGCCAAGGGCAGTACTTTGTCCGAGGGTACCAGTTCAAAGCCTAACTTGCAGGCAAAATTATAGCCTGTTTCCAGCCCAATTTTAGCTAATAATTTTACCGCACAAATATTAACTGAATACTTCAGCGCTGAAGCCATGGTCATATACCCTCGAGAACCACCGCTATAGTTTTCCGGCGCATATTTCCCAAAACGAACGGGAAAATCATCCAGCAGCATATAAGGAGGGTACTTGGCCTCCAAAGCTGGTCCGTACACTGCTATCGGCTTAAAGGTTGACCCAGGCTGACGCCGGGAGTCTACCGCCCGGTTAAAGCCCCGCTTGACATCATAGCCTCTGCCCCCTACTAAAGCTTTGATTTCTCCATTATTATAATCCAACACAGCAACCGCGCCCTGTACTGGCAGCTTATCTGGGCCTGTGGATGGAAAATTATAATTGTACGACCACACCGTCTGAGCAGCCTGCTGAACTTTGCTATCCAGAGCGGTGTAAATCCTCAACCCCCCGCCGTAAACCTCTTTTTCACTGATTCCCAGGCGCTTCCCGGCCTCATCTACCACAGCATCCACATAATAAGGATACTCATAGGGATTGTTCAGCGGGGTGGAAGCTAATTTGCAGCCATCCAGTTTAGCCTGCTCTTCCTGCTTCTTAGTAATAAACTCGTTTTCCTCCATTAGACTGAGGACAGTCTCCATCCTTTGCCTGGCCTCCTCCGGCTCCCGAAAGGGGGAATACCGATTAGGCGCTTTTAGTAAACCAGCTAAAACAGCAGCCTCCGGCAGGTTTAAGTCCTTGGCAGTTTTGCCAAAATAAGTCCGGGCGGCAGCCTCCAAGCCATAAGCCCCATGGCCAAAATAAATGCGGGTCAGGTACATATTTAAAATCTCTTCCTTGGAATACTTCTTCTCTAGTTCCAGAGCCAAAAGAACTTCTTTGATTTTGCGATTATAGGTTTTCTCCGGGGTTAGCAGGGAGTTTTTCACCAACTGCTGGGTAATAGTACTGGCCCCTTCGACAATCCGCCCCTCCCGGAAGTTAGCTACCATGGCTCTAACCACAGCTTCCAGATCAACCCCCATATGATGATAAAAGCGCACATCCTCAGTAGCTACAAAAGCATCCTTCACCACCTGGGGCAGCTCCCCAGGCAATGGCAGGCGGTCCTCCACCCCTTTAAGTATGGCAATGACCCTGCCATCCCGATCATAGATGATGGTATTAAAAGCTGTAGCCAAGTCCGCCGCAGTCCAAGCCGGAGTGGCCGGAAGGGCCATGGCTACTACTATGTATCCTAAGAAAAAAGCAAGCAGCAGAGTAAAGAAAAAAACGCCCGTCCCCCCCGATAGCATAAACCTTTTACCCTTTTTGTCCTTTGACTTATCCGTTTGCTTAACCGTTGACGTATCTGTCGACTTACCTGTTGGCTTATCTGTTGGCTTATCTGTTGGCTTATCTGTTGGTTCAACCATTAGCTCACCCCTTATCCCGGTGCACAAAAAAAACCGGACAATAATGAGCATAACAGTAAATATCTGTAAAATCAAACATAATTATCCTGCAAAAAACACAAAAAAAAGCAACCCTCACCAGTTCCCCCTTTTTTCCAAGCCATAGCCTTCCCTTTCAAAAATCGCTTATGAAAAAGCATATCCCAAATTTAGATAAAAACGCAACCCCTCTAGCCTATTGTTATAGTCATCAAAATGCCAGCTCAAAACTAATGATAAAACTGTCTCTTAAGGTAGTTATTAAAAATTTCTCCAGAAGTTTTCTCACAACCCGTAAAGGTTGTGTTTGCGCTTTTCAACCCTTATGGGTTGTCCTATTATAATTAAATAGTCATGTTCGAACAGTCCGTCCCCCTCCCTAGCCAACTATAACTTTCCTGGCCAGCATATCCACAAAGGCCTCAACTCTAGTTTTCATGCCCACATCAGAGGAATTCTCATCCACCACCAGATTTAGCACCGGTATCCCGCAAGTGGCGCTAACTTTAGGCAAAATACCTTTGGCCACAATCTCCGGCATACAGGTCAGGGGCAAAATCTGAATCACCCCGTCATAACCCTGCGCAGCATAGTTTACCGTATTGCCCACAGAATCCAGTCCGTGTCCCCCCACCGTTGAGCCTAAAAAAGGCCGAGCCGCCCGAAGCAGACCCTTCCCGTAGCTGGTGCGTTCTAAGCCAATCAGATTAGTGCTTACCCAGTGGGATAGGTAAATTGACCGGGTCACTTCCACCCCCAGCTCACCTAAAAACTCTTCAATATGGGCATTACATACCGGTTCCAACAGCATATAAATATCCCCTACCAGACCAATCTTGAGGGGCCTGGCTTTATTTTTAGATTGGCCTTTTTCCGCCTTCAGCAGGTGGTTCAAAGCTCCCAAAGCCTCTGCCCGGCATTGCTCTACATCCCCGCTGGATTTGGCTTCCGCTAAGCTCTCCAGAAACTCTTGATAAATCCGGCTAGTTGCCCCACGCTCTTGCTCCCATGGCCTAACCAGGTGAGTTTCCCCTTCCACCCCATCCATAGCCTTTAGCATGGACCAGCCTAAGCGAATAGCCTGTCCCACCTCCGGCCAAGACTTGCCTCCAGCCTGTTGACGCAGGTGGTCAATATTAGCCTTAAAATTGCCCTTTTCCAAAATGAGCATCGGGAAATTATAGCCCAAGTCTTGGAGAATAGCCTGATGCAGCCTGCCAAAATAGCCGAACCGGCAAGGCCCGGAGCCTCCCAGCATGACAATGGTATCTGCTCCTAGCTCAAAGGCCTGGAGATAGTTGCCTAAATTAATCTTAAAAGGCAGACAAGCTCCCTCCCGGGCATACTTGCTGCCTAAGGCGATAGTTTGCTGATTAGTCTTGGGGGGGAGAATAACCTCCAACTCAAGTGCTTCAAACATAGCTTTTAAGGCAATGGCCAGATTGCCCATGTGGGGAAAGGTGATTTTCATGGTATTCCTCCGGTTATAAGGGGTCTACCATGTAATATTACCCAAGGGGGTGGGGGGTTAAACTTGGTAAATAAAAATCCAGAAAAAAGAAAACGCCAAACACTTTTCGTTTGGCGTTCATGATGAATCAGCTACGTTAGTTGCTACCCTGCAGCATTTTCCTGCTGATCTTTTTGCTCATCTTCATCTTATGTAATTTCCTAGGTAAGCTGAAGTTTTTGATGTACAAAATTCATCACATGGTCAGCATCAACAACAGCTTTTTGCATA
Organism: Carboxydocellales bacterium; assembly: GCA_049302075.1. Lineage (GTDB taxonomy): Bacteria > Bacillota > Carboxydocellales > JAJZTU01 > JBAQLS01. Next base: position 176,608 of record JBAQLS010000046.1, read on the forward strand.
TCGCTTTCTAAAATTTCAATCTCAAAAGGATATCTTGGCTGTACACCATATGGCGTAAGATTTACACAAGATTGACTTATCTCATCAAAGGTTTCATCAATATCGGCACACATTTTACATATTAATCTTAAGTCGTGAGTCCTAGGTGGCTCTACATCTTGATGTATAAGATAGCCTTTTAGCACTTTCTCTGCTGCTTGCTCACAGTGATAGCAAATGATTTCTATGGGAACCGGGCGCATATCTAAGAGATACTTTGCACAGCTGATATCTTTGTTTGCAAAATCAAGCCATTCTTTGACTATGTTGATTTTGTCCATGCAGCATCACCCCATCTCTGGCAACTGTTCTTTCGATAGTAGGCAACAGCTTGCGCTGATGAAAATTACTGGCTCTGCTTACGAGGATATCAATTGGCTTCTTTTGTTCTTTGTAGATGGCACTGCCAATGAGCTGCATGGCTTCAATTGGACGAATGCCGCCATCAGGAATCACTATATAAAGGTCGAAATCACTATCTTCTGAGGGCGTACCATAAGCATAGGAGCCAAAGAGGTATATCGCATCGGCTTCAACTGTATTCAGAATCGTTTGCTTAATATTTTCCAACTCATTGCTCGTTTGGATATTCATATCATCACCTACTTTATATGCTAATTATATCCATTTCCAAACTTTCGTCAAGCCAAGACGGTTAAGCATTTTGGTTTTTATACTCACGCAATACAGCCTCATTAGCCCGGAACAGATGGGCAGCAAGTTCTGTGCTGCCCATCTGTTCAAGTATTTTTTTCTTTTTCTCTAAGCCTTTTCGTTTATGTAGTATTGGAGCCTATCTCAACCATTTTCATGACGTCACGAAAATGGTCTACCATATTGATATTGCTGTTTTCACAGGCTTCCTTGGCTTTTTCTATAACATTATAGAAATTTTCCCAGCGGGCATATTCAAGAACAGGAGCCAATTCCCTTGCCAGCCAATATTCCTCTCCATATTCATTAAGGTGCTTAATTTCCTCAAAGGTTTTATCGCTATACCTCTGAATATTACTCATGATCCCAACTCCTTGAGATACTTGGCCATTTGTGCTTCGACCAAACCTTACTATTTTTTGGTAAATTTTACATACAAAGATTTTAAAAGGTACTGTAGTGATTTACTGCGGTCGGTAACCTATTTGCACTTCCCTAGTCAACTGCTTCCATGTTTTGCTCAGAAGGGTGTTGCCTTCTCCGCCCAGCAAATGCTTGAATGGATCAGGAAAGCCAGGGTCCCGAGGTTCCTCCAAGATGATTGTCCATCTCAGCCTCCGGAATTTGCTATAGGGAAAAATATCCCTCAGCTGGTTGGACACATCGTCCATGGTCTTACATCCCTTGGCCAACTCTCGAATCGTCTTGTTTGAATATCTTGCATAAATGATCACTCTCCTTAAAGGAAATTATAACCACCTGCACAAAACTCAAAACGTTCTCCAAAATTATTGGCACACCCCTTACCCGTTGTTGCATTAAGCTTCACATTATACTTTAAGTAAAAACGATATAACCTTTTTTGCGTTTCGCGCATATATGGCGGTCATTTTTTCTTCAACAATCGTTAGATTTTTGTTTGCATGAAGATAGTATTGAACAATTGGCAGTCGATAAGTATTATTATCAAGCACACGTTCCTTATCACTTTTACTGAGATTCATGAATTCCCGTCCGAGCAAAGATAACGACACTGTTCCCAACTTATTATCTTTATTCAAAACAATGAGATCTAGAAGTGCCATTATTCTTAATTCGTCGATAAGTGATTTTCTTTCTTTTTGATTGGAAATACCAACACAGTCTTCAATATGTTTTATGCTAAAAGTTGCGCTTGAACTATCGGCAAAGATTTTTACCAACAAATCGATATAGTGTCCTGTACTATGGTCAGGAACGATACAAATACTTCTATCAAGTTCCACCATATCTGTATCATTTTGAATTATATTAACAATCTCATCCCTGGTTAAGTTAATGATAAGCTTAGCCAGATATTTACCTACTATGCTATCCCTGGTTTCACACTCAGCATTTTTATATTTTAGGCAGTTACAATCAATCTCCTTTTCATAATACATCTTAATTACTTTTTCCCTGCTCAAATAACCATTAATAATAGCATCCCAAGTCTCCTTTTTTTCCTTGCATTGCGCACATTCCTGCTTGTTGCAGAATCTTCTACCATACCCCAAATTAATAGTATATAAATTCTCATTCATCATCTTCAAATCGAAATATTTTTGAGCTATTTCAGGGTGCTCCGCTTCAAAGTCAACCATAGCACGATAAGCCGAACAAAACGTATCCGGATTAGGATGATAATATTGATTCCTTTCGCAGAATTCTCGGAAGGACATTTTCTTATAAAATTGGGGCTGGTTACACCATCTCGCAATTTGGATATATATGCCTTTATACCTACTCACTTTGTAAGCCTCATACCGCATTATATATGGCATACATCCAAATTTCATAAGGATGTGAATTCTCTCAAATACATCAATGATATCTTTCTCGTCTTGAGAATTATATGCACTTAAAATGTACATTTTGGGGTACTTGTTTGAATATCTCTTCCACAACTGCACTTTGCTAATGATTACATCTTTGTCGCTTAAATAGTCAAACGCAAAGATAACATCACCATAATATTTCACTTGATTAAGGCGGTGCGCTTTGTGCTCAGTGATTAACCTTAAATCAATACCCTGTCTAAATTGAAATGGTTTTCCCGTTTCAACTAATTCATCAATAACTTCTTCCCAGTCGGGATAGCCAAGAATATTATCATCCCAAAGGTAAATTTTGGGGCGTTTTTCATCTAAAAACTCACGAACATATGCATGCCTCTGTACACGGTCGTATTTTTTATTGACACAAAAAACACACTTCCTAAAACATCCTCTTGTTGTGAAGCCAATTGAGAAATTCAAATAATCCGAATACCGTTGCATATCTTTACCATTTGCAACTTGATCCTCCCTTATCCCCGATAAAACAGCCAAACGGCTAAAGGAGGTCTTACTATAGAAAGCCTTGATTTCCAGATGGTAATACTCCAAAAACCTTGATAGCGTTGGCCTCTCATCGGTATCCTCCTGGAAGGAGGCCAGCTTGGTTACTAGCCCGGTCAGTCGTCCAAAGGCACTGCGAATGTTTTCCAGGACATACTCAGACGCCTTTTTCTCCAGCTGGATAAAACAGCCCTTGGGTAGATTTCCAAAGCCCTCTTTCAAGTCTCGACCCATGCTTCGGGTGGTATTAACCAGTACGATGAGATTTTTTGAGAGTGCAACCCCCAAAACACAAGAAATACTCCTTAGGAGCATGCTCCTAAGGAGTACATCAAACACTGTTTAATTTAAGAAGGTCTATCTTGTTTGATTGATATCAACGAAAGGAGTCGCTCCACCAGTTACAGTTGGGAGTTTACCGTCCCATTTCTCAATGGCTTTCATTTGAGCTTCAATTTGTCTCAAATCAATTAACTCTTGAGTAACTTCTTGTTTTTGAAGACGCAGAGATTCGGCTTCAGCTTTAGCCTGCTCAATTTTTTGCTGTGCCTCAACTGTGATCCGTTGCAGGTCAAGCTTTGCTTTTAAGGCGTTTTGTTCAGCGATTTGTTTTTGCTCAATGGCGTTATTGTATTCTTTACTGAACCTAAATTCAGTAATGTTAATTTCATCTAGAGACATAAAGTAAGTTGAAAGTTTAGCGGCAAGGGTTTCCTTAACCTTGGAACTGACTTCTGACCGTTTGGAAATCAGTTCTTCAGCGGTGTATTGTGCAGTAACTGCTTTAACTGCTTCACCAATTGCAGGAGCCACAATTCGGTCATCATAGGCTAAACCAACATTTTGATAAAGCTTATTGACTTCGTCCGGAACTAGGTGAAAGTTTACAGCGACCGTTGTGGTAACAATTTGTAAATCCTTGGAAGCAGCAGTTTGATCTGACTGGGATTTTCCAACTCGCACATCAATGGGGATAACTTGTTGAATGAACGGAATTTTAAAATGAAATCCTGGACTCATGACAAGGGGTTTCACTGCGCCTAGTTGAAGTACAACTCCTCGTGTCCCTGCTTGAACAACAACGACAGAGTTGAAAGCAATAAAGAGTAGAATAAGCCCTACTATGGCAAGGGGAATTAGTATTCTAGCAGCTTTTTCGCTTGGTTTTGGAATCATGTTAATCACTTTATCTGGATCCATTACTCATCCTCCTTAATAAATTCGCTAATTATTTATTTAATTTGACTTCACAACTTATAGCATACCTTATGTGTCACTATTTAGCTAGCAAACACTGAATAATTTTTCAAATCGGAATTTTTCAAATCATTTTTTGACATCTGGCAGTACCAGTCCTTCCACATTTTTCAAGCGATCCACAACACCACACACTCCACATGTGCTGTATGTGTGAACGTGAACGTGAACATATCCACCGACCAAACCACTATTAGACCCGTGTAGGCTGTTGAAAAACCCGTCCAGCTAGGAAAAATCATTGCCAAGGCCGCAGGTGTACTGGCCGTACATCGAGGACCTTGGCAATGATTTTGACAACGCTGGATGGGGAATTTCAACAGCCGTACTAGATGGTCTCCCATTTTCCGCATCTATCCCCCCACCGGGCCAGCAGCTGTTTATCCACCGAAATATTAATTACCTCGCACAGGTTGGAGCACCCCTGGCACTCAAAGCTGCTAGCCCGGTAATCCATATCACTTACCGCAAAGCCCTTAAAGGCCGTCTCCTCCTTATGCTTAACCTCTTCTCTGGCTAACAAAGCTACTCCGATGGCCCCCATTACATTAAAATGCTCCGGGATGATGATCTCCTTGCCCAACGCCTTCTCAAAAGCCGCCCTAATCCCCTGGTTGGCAGCCACCCCACCCTGGAACACTACCGGGGCCAAAACCTCCTTGCCTTTCCCCACATTGTTTAAGTAATTCCGCACCAAGGCTTCACACAGCCCGGCAATAATATCTTCCGTATTATGACCCATCTGTTGTTTATGGATCATATCCGACTCGGCAAATACCGAACACCGCCCGGCAATCCGCACCGGGGTTTTGGACTGTAACGCCATATCCCCGAATTCCTCAATAGGAATATTCAGCCGGGAGGCCACTTGATCCAGGAATGACCCTGTTCCTGCCGCACATACCGTATTCATGGCAAAATCCGTTACCACCCCGTGGCGCAGCAGAATAATCTTGGAATCCTGTCCCCCGATTTCTAGAATAGTCTGGGCCTGGGGCACCAGATGGGTAGCAGCCACCGCATGAGCGGTAATTTCATTTTTGACTACATCCGCTCCCACCATTACGCCGGTAAGGTGGCGGGCGCTGCCGGTAGTCCCTACCCCACAAATCTGAAAATCCGCAGGCAAAAGGTTAGCCATTTCCCCCAGACCCTGTTTCACAGCCATAATGGGCTGGCCTTTAGTGCGGATATAAATACCTTGCAGTACCTTCCCCTGAGCATCTATCACCACCACATTGGTACTAACTGAGCCTACATCAATTCCTAAATAGCCGTCCATCCTGTCCCCTCCTCCTTCCAGCGCCGTTTCTGCTCTAACAGGTCCACAAACGCCTCCAAGCGAGTCTGCAGCCCTGCTTTGCCCGTTTGCTCATCCAGGAACACCGTCAGCACCGGTATCCCCAATTCCCGGCTAATTTTAGGCATCAGGCTTTTGACCACAATTTCCGGAATGCAGGTGAAGGGAGCTAGTTGAATTACCCCATCGTAGCCCTCCTGGGCGTATAATACAGTTTCCCCTACGCTGTTAATGCCATGACCCCCGATTAGTTGCGCTAAATAGGGTTGGGCCGCAGTTTTAGCATCGATTTTTTTACTGGTGGTATTCTCCCTGGTCCAATCCGTCAGGTAAATGGAACGATTAGCGTAGACTCCCATTTCCCCTAAAGTCCTTTCCACATCCAAGTTTATAAAGGGCTCCAACAGCACATAGATTTCACCGATAATGCCAATTTTCAACGGCTTCCTGGACTGATCCTGAGGCAACCCCTTCATAAGCTGAATGGTGCTGCTTTTAGCCTTGGCAATCTCTGCCCTGGTCTGAGCCAAATCAATCATTTCCACACATTGCTTAAATACCTTGGTAGTCTCTCCTCTGTTTTGCTCATAGGGCCTAACCTTATTGGCTAAAATTTCAATTTCGTCTAGGGCGCAAAGCTTAGCCCAGCTTTCTCGATACACCTTCACAAAGTTCAGCCAGGAAGTCCCCCCCGTCTTTAGCATTCGTCTAACCTTTTTTAGAAAGCTAAAGGGTTCCTGGAAGATGGATTCAAAAACTATCATTTCGAATTTATAGCCCAGACTTTTTAAAATTCGTTCATGGAGCATCCCATAAATACCGGCGCGACAGGGTCCATTGCCTCCGGAGGTAATAATTAATTCTGCCCCTAGCTCCAAAGCTTCAATATAACTCCCTAGAATCACCTTAAAAGGAATACAGGCAAACTCCGGAGCATGTTGGGTTCCATAAGTAAGGGTCCGTTTGCTGGGAGGTGGCGGCACCAAAGCCTGGTGACCCAAGTTGTTAACTAAATGTTTAAAGGCAATATGGGAGGTCCCCATATATGGAAAGGTTACTTTCATCGGGCTTCCCTCCTCATCCGTACCATATCTACAAAGGCCTCTATCCGGGTTTGCATCCCCGCCTCTCCCGAGTGCTCATCTATGGTTATAGTCATAAAGGGGGTTGGTCCCTTTTCCCGGGCTTCCAGCTCGATTAACTTATCCACCATGGCATCCGGCCCACAGCCAAAAGCGGAAAGGTGAATTATCCCGTCAATATGGGGCTGCTCTATATAGTAGAATGCCGCCCTGATCACCAAATTGCTATAGTGCCAAAATAGCGTCTTGGGTAGTTTTTTAGCCTGGCGGCGCAGCTCTCGGGCGGATACCATTTCTGCCGTCCACACCTTTACCCCCATTTTCTCCAAGTATTTTAACATGTTGACACTTACATAGGAATCATAAACCTCATAAGGATAACCAACTACTGCTAGGTTAACCAATCTAGCCTTGGCAATCAGAGGCATTTTCCCAGGGTTTTGCTCAACCCCGCTTAAGTAATCCAGGGCCTCCTGAGGGCGAAGCTTCCCCAGCAAAAGCTGTTGGTATTTCTTCTGGGCCTTCACCGCTTTATAATAGGCACCCATCACCAACCACAAGCCTTTACCCAGCTTTCCCCCGATTTCCCGGCACACCCGGAAAAGTTCAAACTTACCCCGTTTTAAGTCTATCCTGGTATCAATAATTCCCGGCAGACCTTCTATGGAGTGTTTAATCATATCCGGCAACCCTAAAAATTTAGGGCAAAAGGTAGCCTCCCTAGTCACACTCACCATGCGCGGGATAAATAAATAGTCTACCTTGTCCTTTAAGGCTAATACATGACCATGAAAAAGCTTTACCGGTACACAGGCATCATTGACCGCTTCAGCTACACCACAATCCATAATTTCTTTAGAAGTTGTGGGCGAAGCTACCACTTCAAAACCCAATTCTTCAAAGAAAGTTTTCCATAAGGGGAAATAACTGAAGTAAATCAGCGTTGTCGGAATTCCGATTCTCATCCAGCCACTGCTCCTTTTGGGCCTTTATCCCCCAATTTAATCTTACGTACCGCTTAATGTATATTTACGGATTTAGCTATATTTTATTATTAAATAAAAATAGGTGTCAACCATACATTGCAATACACTAACGTTGCATTAAAATAATTTTGAACAGAGTTAAATTTTTTATCTCTAATTTGCTCTCATTCACAAATCGTCTATTATTCCTTTACTTCCACACCATCGGCTAATCGATCTGCCCCTTGAACAACAATCAGCTCACCCGCATGCAAACCCTGGACAATAACTGTTGATTCTTCACTTCTAAGACCTGTATGAACAGCGGTTTTCACTGCTTTACCTTCTTTCACGACCATGACATAATCCTTGTCGTCCCGTCTCAGAAGCGCAAAATTGGGAATGACTAAAACCGATGGATTTTTCACAGTAATTTTAGCCGTAGCCGTCATCCCTGCTTTTAACACACCCTCCGGATTATCTACGGCTACTTTTACCGGGAAAAACTGTCCCGTTGGAATGGATATTGGACTGACATAAGAAATTTTTCCCGTAAAGGTTCGGTTTGGAATAGAATCTACGGTGACTTCTACAGGATTTTCTACCTTAACATAGTTTATATAGCTCTCTGAGAGATTTCCAGTTAAAGCCAGTTGATTTGTTGCTATAATCGTTGCTACAGGGATGCCGGGGCCAACCGTATCTCCAACAGAAACATTACATGTTACTAAAATTCCATTGATCGGACTCTTGATATCCATTTTTGCTAAATTTATGTTGATTGCATTGATTGTTGCTTGAGTTGCATTAAGACCCGCCCCTTTAGCAGCTTCATATTGGAATTTGGCAATATCCCTTTTTAAGGAAATTTGTTCCATTTGTTGTTGGGAAGTCGCTCCTGACTTATAGAGTTCCTGATATCGAGTATAATCCTTTTCCGAGTTTTCATAATTGATATGGGCCTGTTCTGCCAATGCCTGACTATTGGCAAGCCCTGCTTTGGCCTGTTCTAGTTGGTTTAACAGGTCTGTTTTGTCTAAGGAAATAATATTATCTCCCTTTTTAACAAAGGTTCCTTCCTTAGCTCTTACTGCAATGACTTTTCCCGGAAGTTGGGCACTTAGATTGGACTTTTCCTGAACATCAATGACCCCGGTTAATGCTAAATCTCCGCCAAAATCCTGTAATTTGACTTCATCCGTTTTTACGAGTACTGGGGCTCCGACAGGGTCAGCGGCAGGTTTCGCTGGAATAGCGCATCCTATAAGAGCCATAAATCCTGCTAAGGCTAAAAGGATCAGACTTATTTTTTTTTTATTTAGAACATTTGTGTTCATTTTCAACATAATCCTTATCCTCTTTTCGTTATTCTGTGATATGGATTTTGGCCGTAACACTCGTCCCGGGTAAAAGCCCCAGTTTATTTATTTCCGGAAAGCGTATTTTTAGCGGAATCCGTTGCGTAACTTTGGTAAAGTTACCATTGGCAGATTGCATCGGTAAAATAGCAAAAGTTGAAAGTGCTGCTTTCCCAAGCTCATCTACCCTTCCCTGAAAGGTTTTTCCGGGTAAGGCATCAATCTTCAGTTCAACAAGTTGACCGACTTTTACTTTCCCTATTTCAGTTTCATCAATATTCACATCAACAAAGAGATCGCTTGTATCGGCTATCACCGCGAGAGGTTGCCCAGTTCCGGCTAATTGCCCTACACGTACGGAAGTCTTAATCACTTGGCCGGAAATTGGTGCGGTAATCTCCGCTTTACTAACCACGATGCTTCCTACGGGATTAATCGCACTGGGGTTTACACTCGCTGTACTGGCAATAGCATTTGTATCCTGCCACCCAATCGTTGCTCCGGCTTTAACATATTCCCCTTCAGAAACATTCCATGATGTTATTTTACCCGAGATGATCGGGCTTACATTTACTGTATAAGCATTAATACGTGCGTCATCCGTAGTAATATAACGAGACATTTGATACCAATAATAACCTCCAATTCCCCCGCCAATTATTAAGAGTACAATAAGTACCACTGAAATTACGATCTTTTGATTTTTCATGATTCTTCTTCCTCATTTCTTAACTTTGTTTTTCCCCACGAATCAAAACCATGATAGGCTTTTGAACTAAGAAAAGGGCAGGTAATATACCGATTAAGCCTAAGATCATATTGGCGTAGAACGCATCTTGAAACGCTAAAACAGCCGCTTTTTCCTGGGCTATCCTATACAGAGTCAATAAATTAAGCACTTGGGCCTCAGGAGACTGAAGTCCCAAACCTTGAAATAAGGGAGTTAACGGTTCAAAGGACTGCACAGTATATGACCACGGGGTGGCGGTTGTAGCTAAATTAGCATAATGCCAAGGAGTCCGCTGCTGAATCAAGCTGGTAAGAATTGCTACGCCTACGGCACTTCCAATTTGACGTACCATATTAAAAAATGCTGACCCCTGATTAACTAATTCATTTGGTAGCGAACTATAGGCTAACGTAACAGAAGGCATGATACCGAGACCAAGCCCCACTCCTATAATGAATAAGTACTGTCTAATTGCGCTTATACTTGTATTGATATCAAGATTAACGAAAAATAATGAGCCGAGCGTCATAATTACAATCCCAACAATGGTTAATATTGATCCTCCAATCCGGGGGAGAAGAACAGCACTGACTGGAATGAAGAGAATAATACCCAAAACTTCCGGCAACAGCATCATGCCAGTTTCCATAGCACCTAATCCACTAAGTTGTTGCAAGAATAAAGGCAGGAGAAAGAGGCTGCCAAATAAACTCATGATAATAAAAAATGTAACGACTAGGGAACTTGAATAAATTCGGTTTTTAAATATTCTTAAGTCCAATATAGGATCAGTCGAATAGGCTTCCACAAGAAAAAACAAAATTAAACTACCTATCGCAATAAAAAAGAGAAAAACAATATTAAAAGACGTCCAACCTTCGTCGGTTCCGTTACTTAGAGCTAAGAGCAACGTAGAGAAACCTAATGCCGATAGTACAAAACCCCAAAAATCAAATTTTTTAGCAATCGTTTCAAATTCGTGTAATAAAAAATATGATGCGTAGATCGCCAACAAACCGATGGGGAGGTTGATCCAAAAAATCATCCTCCAATTATAAGTCTCGACCAAATATCCACCGATCGTTGGTCCAATGGCAGGAGCAATCAGTAAAGGAATACCCATCAATCCCATAGCCAATGGGAGTTCTTTTTTAGTAAAGGTTTTCTCAACGATGGACAAAGCCAGAGGCATAATCATACCTCCACCAACCGCTTGGATAATCCGAAAGAAAATAAGGGTATTAATATTCCAAGCCAATGCAGATAAGATAGAACCGCCCATAAAAATAAAGAGACTCAAAAGATATATCTTTTTCATTCCTCTTGTATCCGCCCAATAAGCCGTAATCGGTTCAAAAACACCGATGGTTACCATGTAAGCGGTAACAATATACTGAGAAAGACGTATATCTGTCCCAAGTTCCAACATAATATCTGGGATGGCAACGTTAACAATCGTCATATCCATGATATCCATAGATAACCCTAGAACAACAGCAATTAGGCAAAGCCATTTCCCCCATTTTCCAAACATAATCCTCACCTCCTGGGGAGTATTTGCTTTAAATACCTAAAAGGCCCAAAAAATATATAAATCAATTTCTTTAATCATATATTGGATCGTATTAGGGTTGCCCCCCACGTTAATCCTGCTCCGAATCCTAACAATAAAAAAAGATCTCCTTTCTGTATCTTATGGTTTTCATAGGCTTCCGCTAAAGCGACGGGTATAGAGGCTGAAGACATATTTCCGTATTTTTCAATATTACAGTAAATTTTTTCGGGTGCTATCTCTAAGCGTTGTGAAACTGATTGTAAAATTCGTTTATTGGCCTGATGAGGGATAATCAAGCTGATTTTGTCGAGATTTACCGAAGACTTATAGAGAAGTTCCTGTACAGTTTTTTCAAAGATTTTTACGGCGAACTGAAATACAGCACTGCCATTCATAACTATTGTATTGGAATGGGCATTTAATAGCTCATGGGTAAGAGGCAGCCTGGAGCCTCCGGCCGGTACTTGCAGTAATTCCCATCCTGAACCGTCAGCCCCTAGTGTAGAGTTCAGGATTCCATACCCCTGGGGAACTTCTCCGAGGATAAGTGCTCCTGCTCCATCTCCAAACAAGATACTTGTATGGAGATCTTCATCGTTGGTAATTTTTGAATAGATATCGGCACCAATCAGTAAGATTTTTTTGTAGCGTCCCGAAAGAAGGTAATTTGCAGCAATATCTAATCCATAGATAAAACCACTGCAGGCAGCGGAGACGTCAAAGGCTGCTGCTTTATAAGCTCCGATCGTGTTCTGAACCAGACAGGCAGTTGAAGGAAAGAGCATATCGGGTGTAGTTGTTGAGACTATAATTAAGTCAATGTCTGAAGGAGTAAGATTCGCATTATGCAAGGCAGATAATGCGGCTTTTGCAGCTAGGTCTGACGTACTTGCATCACTCCTAGCCTTTCTCCGTTCCTTGATGCCTGTTCTTTCTTCAATCCAGCTATCAGCTTTATTAAACCGCTGGGCAATTTCTAAATTAGTGATTACTAATTCAGGCAAGTAGTATCCATAACCTAAAATTCCTATACTCATTATTGATTAAACAACTCCTTAAAAATAAAGTTTTAAATAATGCACTTAAATTTAGAATTAGAACATCAATTCAAGAATTTTACTCTAAACAAATATCTAATTCTTACAAAAAACTCCTGCATTGTTACTGCTTTATCGGCAAACGAAACTAAAAAGGCTTCATAGCTAGAGGGCCAAAAAATAGTAAGCGGCCACATGTGGCTAATAATAATGCCTTTTTCTTTAGAGTTAAGCTCAAAGCAACGCTCGGCATTTTGGCACGCAATCCGGGGATGTCGAAGACCGTGCCAGCGTGAACCATCGGGACGGGGTAAATGCCAGTCATAAAGGTAAAAATCATGGAGGAGTGCACCACGTGTCGCTGAGCGGACATCAAGTTTTATAATACTATTTAATCTACCTGACCAAGAATAAGTTAAATGAGCAACATTAAGTGAGTGTTCCAAAATACTGAATGGATGGTGATGAGTAAAGTTTGCCAGTTGTTGAAATTCAGGATGCTCAAGAATGTCCTTGATTAAGTCATTAAAATTCAATGGAATCGTCCTTTCTGGTCATTTATCGCTTTTCATATGACGTATTTTCTCAAGAGAATCTCTCTTAAGGTGTTCAAGCGCAGCCTGTTTTTCTTGAATAAAAGATACCGATTCTGAAAGTGTGTGGCGTATTTTTGGATAGGTTGAAATTAGCCGCCTAAAATAAACACGGGCCGAATGAAGATTGGGAGTCTCTAAATGTCCACTAATTTTATTTATAAAGCTAAGTGAGATATCAAATTGGTGTAAAAGAATAGTGGAAAGTACCAGGTCAATAACGAAATATATTGCAAAAATTGTGGCCAAGATTAATTTCAAACTGGGCGGGATTTGGATAAATAATGATTCAATGAAAGGTTGTAGATAATATTCAAAGACAAGTCCTAATCCCCCCCATAAAAGAGAAAAAGGTAGAGCAACCCGCCCTTTATAGTTTAGAGGAGTATCTTTATAACTCCATAATTGCAAGTGAAAAAAACGTTCTAACAATATGCCGGACAAATACTCTATGATGGTACTTAGGAAAACGAAAAACACAAAAGCTTTTTCCCAAGAAGTAAGCAGCCAGTTCCCATCCGTTAGGACAACAATCAAAGCAAACGAACCATAAATCGGGAGCAAAGGCCCTTTCAACAAACCGGGATTTACAAAATGGCGCTGTTTCATTGAACGATAAGTCGTTTCTAATATCCAGCCTGCTAACGAATAAAACGCAAAGATTAATATTAAAAAGGCAATGTCATTAACCGGATGTGCTGTTACCATAGCCATTCGCTCCCCTGTTCCATTAAACATACAAGATAAAAAGTCAGTTGCTTTTTACTTTTTATTAGATTAAACTATACCCAAAAGACCCAAAAAGTATCTATTAAAAAGATATATCATGCAATGGATAATTGTCAAGAAGGAAAAAAGGAAGAAGAATATGAATATGAATATGAATTTAACAGAGCGCCGTAAACAATTTCTTCAGCAGATAATGCGTCTATATGAAAAGTCGGGACTGCCGGTTCATTATGTGACTCTGGCTAATTTACTAGGTGTCAGCAAATGGACAGCTTATGATATGTTAAAAGAATTAGAAAAAAGCGGTTTATTAAAAAGAGACTATATGGTTAATCCCAATGAGTTAGGGCGTTCAGTTATTGTTTTTTCGCCTACAACTAAAGCAGATGAATTGTTTGGACAAATCAGAGAAGTAACATTTGATGCTGACCAACTGAAGGGGGTAAAGAAAAAGGTACTAAAAATGGTCTTTCAACTCCAGTCAACTAAGAATTTACAACAGTCCTTAGAATTTATTTTAAACGAAATTCCAAAAGTAAACGTCCGCACAGAATTTTGTATATATATCTTGGCAATATTAATTTTATATCTTCAGGTATTGGGAAAAGTTCAAAAAGATATGGTAAAAAATATTATTGAGGTTGCTGATCGTCATGATATAAAAATTACAGTCTTCGTAGGCATGGTCGTGGGCACGGCGATTCAGTCTGTTGCCCAGGAACTCGATCCGAGGATCAGTAATTTAATGGGTTCATTTTTAAAGCATCTTGACCAATTGAATCTGAACGAAATGCAGATCCTTATTGAATTTCTTCAGGAAGCAATGAATTAGTGTAATACAATGCAATCAGGAATAAAGGATAAGGAGCCTGAATAATTCGGGCTCCTTATCCCTAGGAAGGGAATTTGTATGATTAGAAAGAGGATACGTCATATCGGTCGTTATAAAGAAGTTGCTGCAGTTCTAGCACGAAACGGTTTCGGTTTTATCTTAGTTGAAACTGGTTTATCTGATCTCCTGCCTTTTTCCAGGAGATTCATTCCTAAATTGGACACAGGTGAAATAATGTCTGTTGGGCAACGTATTAGGCAAGTGATTGAAGAATTAGGTCCGACTTTCATTAAAATGGGACAAATTGCAAGTACACGTCCAGATCTTGTTCCTGCAGCAATAATTACTGAACTGGAAAAATTACAAGATAATGTACCGTCATTTCCTTTTAGCGAGATTCGCCAAATTATTCAAGAAGAACTCGGAATCCAAATCGAAAAGCTTTTTGTTGACTTTGAGGAGGTGCCATTAGCCGCAGCATCGATTGGGCAGGTTCATCGTGCGGTATTATTTAGCGGGGAAACTGTAGCAGTTAAAGTTCAACGTCCACATATTTCTACAATAATTGAAACTGATCTGGAAATTCTTATGGATATTGCGGGCCTTGCCGAGCAACGATTAGATTGGGCAAAAAGGTATCAAATTACGGAAATTATAGACGAATTCGCCAAATCCCTACGTGCTGAACTTGATTATACGATGGAAGGACGAAATGCGGAAAAAATGGCACTTCAATTTTCGGATAATTCCAAGATCAGCATTCCAAAAATCTATGAGGATTACTCTGCAAAAAAAGTACTGACCATGGAATATATTCAAGGTACGAAGCTAAGTCAAACCGAACGATTAATTGAATTAGGATATGACACTTCCGAGATTGCTAAACAGATTGTCGAAGCAATTTTTCATCAAATTCTAATTGAAGGCTTTTTTCATGGTGATCCACATCCCGGAAATATTCTTGTTTTACCTGACCAGGTAATCACTTTTCTAGATTTTGGAATGGTTGGACGGCTGGCACCTCAAATGAAACATCATTTTGCATCGTTAGTTATTAGC
The DNA here is from genome assembly GCA_049302075.1 of Carboxydocellales bacterium. Lineage (GTDB taxonomy): Bacteria > Bacillota > Carboxydocellales > JAJZTU01 > JBAQLS01. The sequence continues at coordinate 192,155 of JBAQLS010000046.1, forward strand.
ATGCTCCGGAAAAATACGGATGATATGATTCGAGTGATCTTAGATATGGGAATTGTCCCCAGCGATATAAATATCTCTAGATTACGCAGTGATATCGATGCTTTAAGAGACAAATATCTGGATATTCCATTTAAACAAGTTAGTTTAGGTCGGGCGGTTAATGAACTATTTACTGTTGCTTTCAATCATCGGATTAGGATATCGCCAGATTTAACTCTTTTGGGAAAAACACTTCTCACGCTCGAAGGGAGCGTAGAGAAACTTGCACCTGACTTAAGTGTAATGGATATAGCTCGACCTTTCGGATATAAGTTGCTAAAAGAGCGTTATAATATCAATACAATTACCAAAAAAACTTTCAAAAAAATTAATGAATATGTAGATATTCTTTTAGATTTACCAAAGCTCATCAAGGAAATGACACATAATTTAAAAGACGGTAAAATTAGGGTTGAAGTGAGGATTTCAGAAATTGGTTTAGTTTTGAAAAAATTAGATCGAATCAGTAATCAATTGTCTTTTAGCATAGTTTTGTTGTCTTTTAGTATTTTAATGATGGGTATAATTATCGCGTCGGCTTTAGGAGATCGGCTGTTTATTTGGCATTTTTCGGCGGTTGATTTAGGATTTATGATAGCATCTTTAATGTTCGTTTGGCTGCTATTTTCCATTCTAAGGTCCGGAAGGTTCTAGATAACAGTATAAATTTCATACTTAGTATTTATTTTAACAATACCTAAGGATTTTTCCTCTACGATGCTTTTCTACCGTATTTGAATACCAGGCCACCTTTATAGGCAGGTATTTCCACTAGGTCCACCTTGGAAATTTTAATTATTACTCCAGCCCCCTCTAGGTCAGCAATTAGACCATAGGTCACTTTCAGCATGTTTTCCATATTCTCTGGGTCCCCAATTGCCGAAATCTCAAAGGGTATACCCTGAGTGCGGTTTATAGGTAATTTGTTCACCAACAGGTTACGTCCTGCTTCATGGACCGAGGTGTTAGCCACCACCCGTTGGCCATTGACAGCTATAGCTTCCGCCCCTGCATAACGTAGAATGTTAATAATATCCTTAATATCCCCGGAAAAAACCTGAGTAGCCGTAGTCTTCCGATCATCCATAGTTACGTACAGTCCAGGACCTCGTAGTGGTACCTCCCCAGTTAGCATTTGTATTTGGGTTATCTCCTTAGAAACCTCCGCCGACCTACCCGTCACCACAACTCCACTTTTATTACGTTCCAGCTCCTGACGCAGCTTGGTAACCCGGCCAGTAAGCTGGGTCTGCTTTAACTTGGCCTGGTTTAAAACCGCAATCATGGATTGATAACGCTGGGTGGAATTATTAACTTGTTTGCGGATTTCCATTGTCGCCTTTGCCTGGGTCGATAGCAGTAAGCCCAACACAATACTAACCGCAAAAAGCGAAAGATAAAAGTGCCAATAACGAGACAATCCAGTTCACCTCTTGATATGTGTTTATATATACCTTAGATCAATGGGTTGGAAAAATGAAACTGGGGTTTCTCCCTGTAGGGCGGTAAGCTTAGCACCCGTACCTCCTGAACATCCACCTTTATACCATAGCGTTGCTCTAAGCTGCTTAGTAATGGCATTACATCCATATTAATTGAGGTACTCAACGCTCTAGCTTCACCAACAGCCATTATTTTATAAGGTGGTGCAACCAGTACCTTATTAATAAAAATGGTGGTGCCTCCACAAAATATTTCAGAATTAGCAATCAGCCTCAGGTCATTAACCGCCACCCCCTCCGCACCGCCTGTCCAGAAAGCATTGACAATTTCCCGGAGAAAGGATTCATGGATAAAATAATTATTAGGGTCTGTACCCTGTTCGTGTGTTTTTTCACTGTCACTCAGCGTTACAATCAAGCCCGGACCTTTCAGTCCCTCCAAGCCGGCCCGCATTTTAGTGGCCGCTAGCTCATCCTCCAGACTTTTAGACAGGTTGTTCGATTGCTGATATTCCCTAATGCGCTTTTCCAAGCTATCTGCTTCTTTTCGCATATTCTCCGAATCCTGCTCTACTTGGATGAGGGTTCCGATAATATCCTCACTGCGCAAGTTGGACACACTATTGCGGACGATACTTTGCTCAGCCTTATACTGGGTCATGGCCAGAATGCCAAAAATAAAAAACGCAATAGCCACCAAAACCTGCCAGGACATTTTCTTCATCACTATACCTCCTGAAGTTAACTAAGGAATAACCCTCCCTGCTAGGTTACCCGTAAAAAACTTACATAATTCAGGTTAGTGTGGAGTTTACCATTTGCAGTTTGCGTTTGGGGTCTAGTCTCCGGTCGGTTGCCTAACCCGGCGGGGTGCTCTTAGCTCCATACCGTGCGGCTCTAAGCACAGATGGCCTAATAAAATTGACCGACCTGGACAATACGGCATCCTTGCCTAGGTGTCCAGGTTGCCGCCTTCCGTGGCGGCAAGGTCAATTTTATTGGCCATCTGCGCTTAGAGCCGCTACGGTACTCCACCAGGAGCACCCCACCGGGCCAGGCAACCGACCTGGGCTGTTTCATATGACCTGGGCTGTATCTTTGGCCCGGGCTAAACCTTCTGCACTATCCAAGCCGTATAACCTGCTTCTGTAAGTTGTTTTGATGGGTGTGGGGGTGTTGCTTAGTGAAAAACACCAGAGCACCTGACTTACATGAGGCTATCAATATAGAGCTTAATACCTCTTGGAATTTCTTATATGCCTGAGTAACTTGCGCTTCCGGTCCCAAATAAGGTTGATACCATCCTTTTTTTACTGTCAAAGCAGTAAATTAAAAGGAGTCCAAACAAATATCATCCAAGTTCACCAGACCGGCCTGAACTGCAAAAAGAACTACCTGGGTCCGGGTTTTAACCCGGAGCTTTTGCCGCACATTGCGAATATGGTTGCGGACTGTTTTTTCACTAATCACCAGAATTGAAGCAATCTTGCGGTCTCCAAAGCCCTTAGCCAAAAGTGAAACCACTTCTAATTCCCTTTTAGTAAGGGGAAGGGCCGTTTTAGTCCCTGATTGTACCGGAACACTCACTTGACCCGCAGCCATCCGATTAAATTCCTCCATAATTTTGGCCGAGAGTTCAGGATACTGCTGATCTTTGGCAGCTAACAGCCCCCCCAAATCCTGATAGGGTATGGCTCTAGGAAGGTAATAAACCTGCTCTAGGGGCTTAAATAAAATATACAGATAAGACACTGTAGGCAGAATTTCCGTTAGGATGCGCACGGAGTTTAAAAACCGGAGACCCGGTAAGTCTAAACTGACCAGTAAAGAATCCGGTCTAAGTTCTGAAATTTGAGTAGTAAGTTGGTGCAAGTCACCGACCTTGGCCACTATTTCCATGTTTTTATTCAGAGTTAATAGTCTCTTTAAATCAATGCCTTTGCCGAAAAAGTCCCCAACAATTAATGTTTGTCTGACCATTACCCGTCCCTCCTCTCTAGAAAGTCTGGTCAATGGTATAGTATGAAGGACTAGAGCAAAGGGTGTGTATAAACAGTAGTATAAACATAGGATATCCCGCATAAAGTTGCCATGGCGGGGAATTTTCCGACCCTAGGCAGGCTGTTGAAATACCCGTCTGACTGGAAGCAGAATCACCCCTATGCCCATGGCGTACTGCTGTACGTCGAAGACATGAGGGTGATTTTGGTGACAACGCTAGACGGGGATTCAGCAGCCTGCTCCGCATACCCGCCGATAGAAGTCCTCATACTGGGCAACAACCTTATCTACATGAAACTCGTTAATTGCTCGCTCCCGGGCAGCTAAGCCCATTTTGTTATGAAGATCCCGGTCCTGCAGTAAGTTAACCGCCAAACTAGTCATCCCTTCAATATCACCGATGGCGGCTAGGTATCCTGTAACCCCGTTCACCACAACCTCTGGGACACCACCAGTTTTGGTGGCAATGACCGGAACCTCACAGGCCATGGCCTCCAAAGCCGACAAGCCAAAGCTTTCCTTCTCTGAGGGTAGTAGAAACAAATCCGCTTGGGACAGAATTTGCACCACAGCTTCCTGCTTGCCCAGAAAATGCACCCTGTGGGCTATCCCTAGTTCTTGAGCCAGATGTTGGGCCGCCAGACGGTCTGGCCCATCACCAACCAGCAGTAATTGGCTGGACAACTGGCGGTTAATTCCGGCGAAAATCCTTACTACATCCAGTACCCGCTTTAACGGGCGAAAATTGGAGGTGTGCACAATTATCTTGTCCTCCTGTTTGCTAAATACACCTCGGCAACAAGGCTGGTAATTCCGATTATATACCGCAGGATCAATGAAGTTATAGATTGTTTCCACTTCCTTAATCCCAAAAAGCTCTCTTGTTTCCCTACTAAGGTTTTCTGAAACTGCGGTAACTCCATCACTTTCTTCCAGACAAAACTTAGTAATATCATAAAACTGCCGGTCATTACTTAGAATGGTGATATCTGTACCGTGCAAGGTGGTCACAACGGGTATGCCTTGTTCCCGGAGCATCTGCTTGGCTAGGTATCCACTCACCGCATGGGGAATAGCATAATGGGCATGCAGGATATCCAGGTTATGGGTCCGTACCACATCAGCAATTGTACTAGCCAGAGCAATCGAATAGGGCGGGAATTTAAACAAAGGATAGTCAAAAACCTCAACCTCGTGGAGAAAAAGGTTCCCGTGAAACCCCCGCAACCGAAAAGGCCGTTCATAACTAATAAAGTGTACCTCATGTCCACGGTCAGCCAGGTGCTCCCCCAGTTCGGTGGCTACCACCCCGCTGCCTCCGTAGGAAGGATAACATATCATGCCTATTTTCATCCATACCCCTCCTGCTATGCTTTAACTCCAATGATTTTGCCATGTATCCAATGGTTTTGCCTTATCTCCAATGGTTAGCCCTTATTTCCAAAACTCCAGGGGATCTTTAATCGCTAACATATTCCTCACCACAAAACCTTCGCCAAATTCCGCATTAATTTTGGCCCCCTGGTGACGATCCCGGCTATCCAGGCGGTAGGGAAAGCGAGTGTTAAGCACCGTGGGTATCATGGGGTTCTTCCGCCCAAACTGGGACTCATGAGCTTTAATTGCCTGGCGCTTTTGCTCGTAATAATCGGTTACGTTCACCACAAAGCTAGGTTCCTGTTCGTAATTTAAGAAGTAGTACAACATTTCCTTGGGACGGTAGGGCTTTAGTTCCGGTAAAAATTTAATCAATCCAGAAGTGAAATGCGCCTCGGTAACTAAATTACTTGCCGCCACATGATCCGGGTGACGGTCATTCCAGTAGGGGATAATTATTAGGGTTGGCCTATATTCCCGAAGAACTTGAACCACTTTAATCAAATTCTCCTCAGTTCGTTGAATATTTCGATCGGGAATATCCAGGTTTTTTCGCCACACCGCTCCCAAAATTTTGGCCGCAGCTTCCCCCTCGGCTTGTCTTTCCTCAATAGTTCCATTGGTCCCCATTTCCCCCCTGGTTAAATCCACAATTCCCACCCGGTAACCCAGGGCTGCTTCTTTAGCCACCAGTCCGCCACAGCCGATTTCTACATCATCAGGATGGGCCCCAAAGGCTATTATATCTACCAGATTTAAATCTTCACTCAAACTATTCACCCTTTCCATCCTCATATGCTTCCTGCTCACCTAGAAACACCACTCGGTGGCGAAAAGAAAAGTCCAGTTCCTCTACCAATAATCGTTCCAACAAACTGTTCCCATAATGTGCGTAGAACTGAACTATATTATAAGTTCTTTCCTGAAGTTTACCTTTAGGAAATAACGCCTGTGCGATAAAATGCAGTTCGTTAACCAAGGCTCGGTGTATTTTTCGCAAATGCTGGTATGCCTTCTTTTCCAAATATTCCAGTTGGTACATAATTCTGCTCTGATTTACCGGCCCCATTAGCTGCAGCCCAGGGTTACTGGAAGTAAGCTGTTCCATTAGTCCCTGGTGAGTCTTCGTTATACCTTCCCTGGCCTGAGCAAATATCCCGTCTAAATCCTGTTCCTCCTGAGCTTTCAGAACCTTATTCAACACCTGGGGCAGTTTCTGGTAAACCTCCCCTAATTCTACGCCTAGTCTCTCCATAATCTCCCCTACCTTTGGTTCGATTAGGGTAAAGCCCTGACGTGGAAAAACTACCGGCATTTGCTGGTTAAATAACGGATAAATATCTTTTAGCTGAGCAAAATAAGCAACTTCTCCCGGACCCCCTACATAGGCCACTGTTGGCAACAGGCAATCCTGGGCTATCGGCCTTAAATAAGCACTACAGCTCAACTGCTCAGGTGTTTTTGCTGCTAGCTGGATTAACTCCTGCTCCTCCCACTGTAACTCCTCCCGGATAGTAAATTTTCCTTCCCGGTAAATCAGCGGCAAGCGCTGCCCCTTTAGGATGGTAAACAGCCCGGTAATCCCGTCCTCAGTACCAAAAGGTACTGGATAACCCATCGCCTGTAATTCTTTCCCCTTTTTATTCAGGGCCTGCTTAATGGCCCTTCTCTGCCCAATAGCCCTCTGAAAAAAGGGGCTCAAAAGTTGTCGTAAGCCAGGAAGCAGTGGATCGACGATAATCAGCCCATAGCTGCCTAAAAAAGCAGTCATCAGCCGGGCAAACCACTCTCCTAAATTAGTCGAAGCTCTTGCGGTATCTCCCAATAGCTGCAGCATTGCGGCCTTATGTACAGTAGCCGGCAGGTAATTCTCCATCTGCGTAATAAAATCAAAAACCTGTTTCCCTACCGTAATCTCGCCTATTGGTGGACTACCTTGCGGATATCCCGCCAGCGACAATCGCTCTGGCAAAGGTTCCCCTTTTCCCCAAAGCTCTGCTATTTTGGAGAAACTGCCAATTCCCTTCATGGCAAATATATGATTGATTTCCTGATAATCATGGTCCTCGCTGGCTACCCAAAATACCGGGACCACTGGAACCCCTAACTTTACTCTAAGTTTTTCGGCCAATTGAATAGTGGTAATAGCTTTATAAATGGTATATAGCGGGCCAGTTGCCACCCCAGCCTGCTGACCGGTAACCACCGCCAAAGTACCCTCTAAACCCAACAGGGCTATATTTTCTGCTGTGTCCCCACTACAACCCAACTGGTGATTATACTCCAGGAGCTGCTGGACTAAAACCTTCCGGCTTTGCCGGTACCCTCGTTCCAGCCAAGCCTTACGACCCTGGAAGGAGGAAAGATCCCCCGGATTATACTCATAAAACTTGTTCACCTGGGTAAAATCGCGAGTATATGCTGAATAAAATGGGGAATTAGTGATTATTCCTTCCATGCTTTGCCTGCGCACAAACCCGGTCCCCCTTTGTCTACAGCTCTGCTTGCTTATTTTGTGTATTTATAGCGAAGATAACTTTATTTTAGCATTATGCCTAGGCAAAAACAAACTACTAGTCACTAAGAAAAGACTTGTCGACTCAAGCTTAATCTATCTAGGTTTCAGCTAATTATAAATTATAAAGAGGAGCGGCTCAACCCCTCCTCTTGCTATGGTATTTTACTTACCAGAGCCTAGTCAATATGAATTTTTACACCCCGGCTGCTTTTCCCCCCCGATTTAGGTAGTTTGATTTCCAAAAGACCGTCCTTAAATTTGGCTTGGGATTTTTCGGGGTTAACCGGCTCATTTAGTGGCACACTTCGGATAAAAGCACCGGCTCGTTGTTCCTGGAGCAAGTATTCCTGGCTTTCCTGCCTGGTTTCTTCCGCGAAGGAACCTATAATCGTGACCAAATTTTCCTCAACATGAATATCTAGATTTTTGATGTCAATGCCTGGCAAATGCGCTTTAACTATAATCTCCCTACCCGGATCCTCTACTTCGATACTGAAATTACTGTTTAATCCGAACAAACTGCTTTCAGAAAAATCACCAAAGGTAAAGAGTTCCTCAAAAAGGGCATCCATTTTTTTGCGGATCACAGACATGTGCTTAGCAGAATCAAAAGGAATCAATTCTCCCATAATATCACCTCATCAAGTACAAACACCTGCGACTACTATTATCTTCCCTCTTCTATATAATATTCAGCTGCCACCAATTTGCTCTCCACAAAAACAGAACACCCTGATAGGTGTTTCCAGTTTGTTAATAAACACTCTTCTTCTCCTGACCCGAGTAGGCTGATTAAAAAACCCGCATGGCAGGTCGCCATCTGCGACAAGGCCGCAGGCGTACTCTTTGTGCATCGAGGACCTTGTCACAACTGGCGACAAAGCTAGGTGGGGAATTTTAACAGCCTAAACCTATATTTGAAATTCTAACTCCTGCCGATGCACCAACTCAAACTCCTGAAAAACCTTGTCCCTAATCGTCGTAAAGTCATATCCCGTCCGTACCCTAGGCCGTCCAATAGGTACCTCCAACACCCGCTTAACCCGCCCGGGATGTGGAGACATGAGGACAATTCGGTCAGCCAGGTAGACCGCCTCATCAATATCATGGGTAACAAAAACAATGGTCTTATGCTTTTCCTGCCAGATTCGGGAAATCTCCTCCTGCATCTTATATCTGGTCATGGCATCTAAGGCCCCAAAGGGTTCATCCATAAAAATAATTTCCGGATCTACTGCCAGTGCCCTGGCAATGGCCACTCGCTGCTGCATTCCTCCCGAGAGTTCATTAGGATGATGGCTCTCGAACTTCTCTAAACCAACCAGGCTAATATACTCCCGGGCAATCTCCTGGCGTTTCCGCCGGGGAACCCCCTGAACCTCCAGCCCGTATTCCACATTACCCAGAACTGTCCGCCAGGGAAATAAGCCATAGCTTTGAAACAAGGTTAAATGTTTGGGGTCCGGGCCGGTAACCTGCTCTCCGTCTATTAGGATATTACCCCCGCTGGGCTGGTCAAAACCGGCGGCCATATTGAGCAAGGTTGTTTTTCCACAACCGCTGGGACCCAAAAGACAGACAAATTCACCTTCGCGAATTTCTAGGTCTACGCTAGATAACACTTCCTGCCAGGTCCCATCTTTATTTTGAAAAGATTTTTCCACCCCTTGAATAACTATCTTGGCATTGCCCATGGTTTGACTCCCTCACTCTCACTAATGGTTTTTGGCCACAAAACCCCAGTTTCTTTTTACCCATTTTTCAGCTAACCCCATTAATCTGTCCAGAGCCAGGCCTAGCAACCCAATCAGAATCATCCCCAGGATTATCCAGTCTGTGCGCAGGAAATTGCGCGAATCCACAATTAAATATCCCAGTCCGGACTGAGCTCCCAGCATTTCTCCGGCTACCAGGTGGATCCACCCCGTACCCAAAGCGATATGTAAGCCTACCATGATCTGGGGAAAAGCTGCTGGGACCACCACTTTCAGGAGAATATCCCTTTCCCTCGTCCGAAAGTTCCTAGCTACCTTAATATAGACGGCGTCCACATTCCGCACCGCACTCACTGTAGCTAATAAGCAAGGAAAAAAGACAGAAAGAAAGATGATAAATATTGCCGGCATATCACCTATGCCAAACCACAACACCGCAAGGGGAAACCAGGCAATAGGCGAGATGGGCCGCAAAATTTGGATAAAGGGATCCACCGCTGTTAGTACTCTAGTATACCAGCCAAAAATTAGTCCCAGGGTAACACCACAAGTAACAGCTAGCAAATAGGCAACTCCAAAGCGGTACAAACTTATCCCGATATGCTCCAGTAAAATACCCTTTTCCCAGAGTTCCCATCCACCTTTGGCTACCTGCACCGGACCTGGTAGATCTTCCGGGGTATAGATACCTAACACTGCAACCATATGCCAAAGGCCTATCAACACCCCCAAAGTCAACAGCGGAGTGATATACTTTTCTCCCTTAAATCCCTGACCCCGCAAGTTAAGCCCCCCTTCCTAGATTTTGTATGCTTTCCGGGCAAAGCTGTCATCCAGATAGGCGGACAGTTCCACAGGCTGCTGGGCAATGCCGAATTTGAGCATATAGTCTTGAGTTGCTTTCAGGTCCTCCATGGTGGGCAGCAGGTTATCAAAGGTTACCCGATCCTTAGGATTATTCAGCACATGTAAGATAACCTCAGACTTTTGTCCTAGATATTTAGTAGAGAGGTCGGCCGCTTGGGCACGATTGCCCTCGATAAACTGGCCTGCAGCAGCTAAACTGTCTACCAGTTCCTGAACCGCCTCAGCATTTTTAGCTATTATATCCTCCCGCACATTCAGCATGCAGCAAATGTGGTTAGGCCAAATATCCTTGGACAGCATCAGTACCTTGCCAACCTTTTGTAATTCAGCCTGACCCCCAAAGGGTTCCGCTACTATAAAGCCGCCAATTTGCTTGCTGGCAATGGCCTGCACCATTTCCGGCGGGGCCATATCAATTATCTTCAGGTCTTTATTGGCATCAATCCCTTTTTCCGAGAGGATTTTGCGCAGGAGAATATTATGGGTAGAGAATTTGCTGGGAATAGCAATTGTTTTGCCCTTCAGATCAGCGATTGCATTAATTTCATTGCCAACTCCGACGGTGATGGCACTCCCATTGCGATGTCCTAAGAGCACTCCTTTAATGGGCACACCTTTCTGCCTCAAAGTTAAGCTAATCGGAGTAAGGGCAAAGGCTGCTTCAATCTTCCCTGCTTTCAAGGCTTCCGCCAATTCCGGCCAACTGGAAAACTTAACCGGCTCTAAATTTAACTTTTGAAATTTAGTTTGGGCATGGCTGATCACAGTAAGGTGATCAGTTATTGGTAAATACCCTAGCTTGAGGGTAGGAACTCCGCTTGCTTGTCCAGCGGTCTTACTGGCATCACCTGAACCGCAGCCAACCAACCCTGTGGTCAAGGCACTTCCTAGCAGCAGGCCTCCTCCGGTAAGTTTGATAAAATCTCTTCTGCTGATGTTTTTCATTCAATCTCCCCCACATTATCCAATTCTTGGTTTTTACACTGTGTTAATAAATTCACCCGATGTATTAACTCCCCACTTGCTATTAACTTTAGACTGTTCATTAACTCCATATTTGCTATTATCTTTATTACTGAGTAATTAACTCCACCCCAGGCCTTTCCGCTTGCGTTGGATATGCATTTTAATGGTCTGGGCAGCCAATTTGGGATAAGGCTCGGTATAGATTTTGCCTCCCAAGAGTTTTAACACCCCATCATCACCGGCCAGGAAGTCTACAATATCATTACTTCCCCGATCCATTTCCTCCGGGTTATCCTCCTTGGGCCTAGGAACCGGTACCGGCACTGGAGCTGGGAATCCCACCAGATTGCTTACCCCATGAGTCAGAAAGCTTAAGCCTTGACCCACAGTTTTTTCATTGCCCGGCTCAGGTCCTACAAACATAAAGGGCATATCCTTGATTGAAACTCCTGCCTCTTCAGCCAACTCAATAAACAATCTTAGGCTTCTGGTGTTGTCCACACAACCCCCTACTGCTAGCACGGGAGGAATTGCTAAGCTTTGGCAAACCGCTCCCAGTCCTTCTCCGGCCCAGTCAGCAGCCTCAGGCGAACACAACCCGGCATTGAATAAGGCGTGGGAGCAGCAGCCGGTGGTGGTGACCAGGATGTCTGCCTCAATGAGCTTGCGGACAATGGTCACATGATTATATTCATAAGGCACCTTCGGATTGTTGCAGCCAACCACGGTAGCAATACCTTTTATTTTGCCTTTTTTCAGCAGTTCCAAAAGCTTTGCCCGTCCCTCAAAGGTCTCCAGCAGAGCTTCTAAACTCCACCCCCCCATAGCTTTAGTTACTTCCTGGGGTATATGCATTTTGGAACGGTCCCGCTTGGCAAAGGCTTCCACCGCCTTTTTAGCCACCAGTAGTGCATCCTCATCCAGCGTCTCCGGATGCTCAGCATCAAAGGGGATGTGCAGAGCCCCGGCAATCCGGTTGGAATTACAGGTTGTAATAACCTCTGTCCCAAAGCAGTCTGCCACGGCTTTCAGCCCCGGAATAACGCATTGCATATCGACAATTACAGCATCCACCGCACCAGTACCTATAGCCAACTCCTGTCCAAGAATATTGGTGACTGTAGGGACACCATATCTGGCCATAAGCTCATCCCCAGTACAACACATTCCTGCCACCACAATACCTTTAGCACCGGCATCCCTAGCTAATTTTTGTATTTCCGGGGTTTTAATTTTCTCCAGAATTACTTCGGCCATTACCGGGGAGTGCCCATGGACCAAAATATTCACTTGATCCGCCTTCATTACCCCATAGTTTACCGTGGTCAGGATAGGTCGGGGCAATCCAAACAGAATTTCCGTAGCCATGGATGAACCAAACAGGGTACTGTAGCAATAGGCTAGGGCAGACCGCAATTCTTGGGCAGCTAAGGCTGTCCAGTCGGAGCAGCTTCCCAAGGTTGTCATGTGCAGGGACTCCATTATTTCATAAGCCGCCGACCGGGGCAGCACCCCAAGATTAGCCCACACCTGCCTGCGTTCCAAGGGGGCGTACGCCTCTAACATTTTGATCGGCTGGTCAAACATCCGGTTTAAGTCCTCTAACAGCACCAGGGCCACTTCTTTAGCTACTGTCAAGAATTCCTTACCGGCAGTGTCCAAGTGGAACTTTTCAGCCAGTTCCCAAACCCTGCTTTCCCCTTTGAGCGGAATATTAATCTTGCCATCGGCAACAGCGATAATACTCATAATACATTCATGGGCATGCCGGGCATGTCCGGCCATACCTGCTACCAGGGCCCGGAGAATATTGCCTAGTACCATGGAATTCAGATCCTTGCCGCAAATCCCCCTAGGACTCTTGGGGCCTATCCGGCAGGGCCCCCACTGGCACATCCTGCAACAAAGTCCCCGCAGCCCAAAACCGCACTGGGGTTGCTGAGCTTCAAACCTATCCAGAAAGGTTTCCACTCCCAGTTTATCTAAACGGCTGATTATATCTTTAGTGGCCCGGTTGGGGGTAAGTGCTAAAACATCCTCTTTTCCGGGCATCTCCGCATTTAAGAATGGATATTGATATTTCAAGCCTGTCTCCTCCTTTGGTTGTCCTTTAATTGTCCTATGGTTGTCCGGTGCATATCCGGCGCTTGTCTATTCAAATAAACCGGTGGACAGGTAGCGTTCCCCCGTATCGGGCAGAATGACCACAATCTTTTTCCCCTTATTTTCAGGCCGTTTAGCTATCTCTAGGGCTGCATAAGCAGCTGCGCCCGCAGAAATTCCCACTAGTAATCCTTCGGTTCGAGCTAATTGTCTTGCCGTAGCAAAAGCCTGTTCACTCTTCACCTGAAAAATCTCGTCTATCACTTCCACGTTGACAATCTCGGGTACAAACCCAGCCCCAATTCCCTGAATCTTATGAGGCCCGGCCAAACCACCCGACAATACCGGTGAATCAACAGGCTCTACAGCCACAATTTTTACCCCCGATTTCTTTGCCTTTAGCACTTCACCCACCCCGGTCAAAGTTCCCCCGGTACCTACACCGGCTACGAATATATCCACCTGACCGTCTGTATCCTCCCAGATTTCCAGAGCAGTAGTTTTTCTATGTATCTCCGGATTAGCCAAGTTGGCAAACTGCTGGGGAATGAAAGAGTCAGTTATCTCCTGGCCCAGTGCCTCAGCCTTCCGAATAGCCCCTTTCATTCCCTCTGCTCCAGGAGTCAACACCAGTTCCGCCCCATAAGCCTTTAACAAGTTGCGCCGCTCCATACTCATACTATCCGGCATGGTGAGAATTAACTTATAACCCCGGGCTGCCGCTACCATCGCTAGGGCGATACCGGTATTACCGCTAGTGGGCTCAATAATCACTGCACTAGGTTTTAACAGTCCTTGTTCTTCAGCTGCCGCAATCATGTTTAAACCAATGCGATCCTTCACACTCCCACCAGGATTAAAAGCTTCCAATTTAGCCAACACCTCAGCCTCACTACCGTTGACTTTTGTTAACCGGAGCAGCGGTGTCCTACCAATTAGCTCAGTAATGTTACTATAAATCATAATTTTCTCCTCCTCACCTATTGTTATATTTTGAGGTAACACCTCGCTTATGGTTGTTTAAGGACAATTCCAGTAAAGCCCGCAGGGCATACTCCCCTTTTGCCGATATTTTCAATCCCTGCACCATCCCCATTAAGTCTATCAACTTAGTATGGTTTCGGTTTTATTTTAATTCAGTCCCTCTAATTCGTCAAGCATTATTTTTATAATTCCACACGGAATACTCGGATTTGCAGACTGTTAAAAAACCCGTCTAGCACGAAGACAGCTGTCCCAAGGTCGCAGGCGTACTCTTTGTACGTCGAGGACCTTGGCGATTCTGGCGACAAAGCTAGGCGGGGAATTTCAACAGCCTGCTTTATTTTTTTGCTTCTGGGAAATCATACTCAAACCCCACAGACTGACCGATAATTTTCTGAACATCCATCATCATTTTAGAAAAGCGCATTTCTACCTGGAGAAACTCATTAATTTCCGGCTTAAGACAAAGTACCTGATACATTTGTTCTAACTGTTTTAACTTGGCCTCTGGATTTTCGCCCATTACCTGAGCTTGCTGAAGCTCCAGTTGTTTCATCCGGAAATCCTGTAGCATTTTAAGGTTTTCCTTATTTGATTCTAGTTTTTTTTGGGCCTCTACATACTGAAGGTATTCCACGCTTGTTGACAAAGCCCGGGCTAATTCATGAGCCCGATCATAAATATTGGACATTCTACCATTCCTCCAAATAAATTATCTTATTTATCATATCATATTAATTTCTTGCTAAAAAGGAGGCCTGTCTGTAAATATAGACTACTAAAGCCTTGTCATTCCAGGGTTTTAGTTGAATTTTGTCAAACTATATATCTTCAGACCATTGTTGACATCTCTGCACGAAAAAGATAATATAATGTTAGGAAAGCGATTAGTAAAATTTTTACATTTTTCGCGAGGTGTGTACTGTGCATATAAAAGACCTGCAGATTACCATTGACCCAAGTAATACCCGAGCCATCCTAACAATCAAAACTCGTGATGGTTCAACAATTGAATTAATCGCCGACCCAGATCAGGTTAAAAACCTGCAAAAAGTTGTTCAATATACCGCAAATCACATTGCAGCTACCAATAGCTCTAGTTTGAACTTTGTTGTGAACTAAAACCTAGTCATTACTAATTAACACCACTACTATCGCCATTTTTAACTGGCTTTTCTGCTATAATTAGCAATTGCTTACTTGCAAGGGAAACTGGACGCAGATTAAAACCACCATACACCTTAATTACCATTAAACCAGCCTTTTCCAGGACCATTTGGAGCTCTTGCAAGGTGTAAATGCGACAGGAATGGGTAAACTTCCGAATCTCACCTTTAACAATATATTTAGTCTTGATAACATCACGACCGGTCGCTGAATCAAACTGATAATTATTTATCTCCACAATTCCACCAAACTCCCGTTGCTCTTCACCGGATTGGAAATTATGTACCACCCAGTCTCTGTTCAGTACATCCAACAACAACTTTCCACCAGGTTTTAGCACTCGGGTAATTGACTTCATGGCTTTAAGGTGTTCCTCCTCATTTTCTAGATAACCAAAGCTACTCCAGAGATTTAACACAACGTTAAACTTATCCTGAAAAGGTAGTTCCCGCATATCTCCCTGAATAAACTCTACTTTTAGACCTTCTTCTTGAGCCTTGCGGTTGGCTGCCTGCAAAAGCCTTGGGCTGGCATCAAGACCTATCACCTGGAAGCCTGACTTGACCAGAGGAATAGTGTGCCTGCCAATTCCACAACACAAATCCAAAATTTCGTGCTCTGGCTGTAATGCCAGGGCATTCTTTATTATTTCTACCTCTTTTTTCGCCTTTCTTAATATGTCCTTGTTTAACACAGTAAAATATTCTTCACCTACATAGTCAAATAAATCATAATACCAAGGCATATCCACCCTCCTCAATTAAAAAAACCAGCTGGATTTACCCAATCTGGCTTTAGATTCTCAACTTATATCCCTTAAATAAATTCCCTTAGCTGCTATGTAATATGCAACCTACCCTCATTTAGAAATTGCAGTATTATTGTACTGGAAAGGCCGGTGCCTGCACTAACCTCAAAGACGCTAGACCCCTGATTATTTTCGATAAATTCTTTGATAATCCGGAATTGCTCATCCTTTACCTTAATACAGGCTTTACAATGGCTGCCTTCTGAAGTTTTAACAATTTTTCCGCAAATTGGACAGTTAGTAATCATGTTTCGGTCTCCTTCGTAACAAGCTTTCCAAAGTTATTTCTACAATTATATTCCTTTTCCTGCCTATACCAAAAAATACCTTAAAACTAACCAGGAGTACAAATAATCGTAGACTAACTAAACGGTAAATTTAGATGCCAAAACTTTTAACTCGTCGGCCAGTTGGGCTAGTAATTCAACCGAAGCAGCTACCTCCTGTATGGACGCTGTCTGTTCCTCAGAAGCTACTGCCACTTGCTGAGCACTGGCCGCTGTTTCCTCTGAAACGGCAGCAATATTTTCAATTGCATTAACAATTTCTTGTGCCCCTGCTGCCATCTCCTCTGTAGCTGAGGATACTTCGGAAATTTTACTGTTCACCTCACCAATAGAACGAACAATTTCCTGAAAAGCTTCTCCCGCTTTGGTAACAACCTCAGCTCCTTCGGCAACCTCCTGTGTCTTTTCATTCATTACCAACACCGCATTATCCGTTTCCTTGCGAGTTTCTTTAATTAAGGCAGAAATTTGGGTTGCCGCCTCACCGGATTGTTCCGCTAGCTTCCGCACTTCGTCAGCTACCACGGCAAAGCCTCGACCGTGTTCACCAGCCCTAGCTGCTTCTATAGCCGCATTTAGGGCTAGTAAATTAGTTTGTTTGGCTATTCCAGTAATTACACCGACAATATTACCAATTTCCTGAGACCTAGTCCCTAGTGTCTTGATTTGTTTAGCAAAACTCGCCACCGATTCGTTAATAGTATGCATACGCTTCACAGTTTCCTCGATAGCCAATCCGCCCATACTTGCAAGTTCAGCTGCACTGTCCGCCGCTAATAACATTTCATGGGCGTTTTCAGCTATCTGCATAGAACCCTTAGACATTTGGTTAATAATATGGGCAGTTTGCTCTACGCTTTTGGACTGGCTGCCCGTACCTTGCGCTACTTGATTAATAGTATAAGAAATCTGCTCAATTGCTCGGCTTGACTGCTCCGTACCCGCACTTAATTGCTGGGACGAACTGGCTATTTGAACAGCAGCACTAAACACCTGATTAATTAAAACGGACAGATTTTTCATCATGTTATTAAATGCCACAGCTAATTGTCCTAGCTCATCTTTAGTCTTAACCTTCACAGTACAGGTAAAGTCTCCTTGCTCTGCCTTACTCATACCCTGTTGTAATTCTCTAATCGGCTTATCCAGTTGTCGAGCTACCACAAAAGCAAACACATTGGCAACAAGTTGCCCAATTAGCATGGTTATTAATAGTTTAAACCCTAAATCATTAATCTCCGAACTTAAATGGGTATAAGGAATACCAATATTCCATATACCGATTGTCTGGCCCTCGGCATTTTTAAGGGGTTCATAAGCAGCAAAATAATTTTGGCCGATATCTGTAACCTCACTAACAAAACCCGTCCCATCTTTAAGTACACTTTGAACTTCAAGGGAAGTGTTTACAGTATTATTAGCCCTGCTACTATCCTGGTTAAGTATAGTAGTAGCTACCCTTTTATTATTCAAATACAAGGTAACCGAAGCATTAGTAATTTTACTGATTTTGTCTACCAAAAAATAATTTTCACTCATGGTTGCTTGTCCTTTGTACAAAATACCGTTTTCCTCTCGCCAGCTTCCCGGATATTGGACATCAATGTAGGCCAAACTCAAAGCCAATTCCGAATGTAGTTTATCGTGAAAAGAATTGGCTAACACAGACTTGGTATTTCCTATTGCATAAAGCCCGGTGGCTACAGCAGTTATAAAAACAGTCAGCATTAAAATGAGTGCTAACTTGTTTCTAAAATTTAATTTCATCTTCTCGACCTCCCCCGAATAATCTATCTAGGAAAAATTCGACTAAAACATCCAAATTCCTTCCTTAGAGGAAAAGATAAGTACTTAAGTTATAATATTTCCTCAAAAAAATACCTAGGTTATTAACTAACCTAGGGTATCAATAAAAATTAATTGCAATCAAATTGTCAAACTAGCTATTAAATAGCTTCGTTAACTGCAACCTCTACTCATTTTCCTGCTTAGTTCGCATATATCGTACAATAAGTTCATCAATTTCACAACTCTTAGTATAAACCATACCGTCCTGCAAAGGGTTAAGGGATTCGGCAGCAAGTTTAAGCATAAGATTTTGCTGTTTTCTAATTTCCCTAAGCATATGCTCTCTATCCATAGCACTGCCTCCTATATTAGTACACAGTGATCATAACAAAAAACCTACTTCCGCAGTAGACAAAATCTAAACGTCTACTTCAGTAACTCGACCATCTTAGCATTTTCATACCGTAGATACGTAGTTTTACGCCCCTATTTTTCAATAAGTTTGCATTTTCGATAATAATTACCTTATGTTCCTAAAATATCGTTACTCTGTACATAATATAACATATTTTTTTTGTAACTCATGTAAAAATTTGTCGACAACTAAAATTTTTTATAAATTTTTTTAATATAAATTTTTGTCACTAATTCCGTAAAGCCTTGTGCGGCGTTCTTTCCGACGTTCCTTGCGCAAAGCAGCCTTTCTAATTAACAAAAATAAATAGACTAATCCTAAGGCCCATCCGCCTATCCAGATTACTTTTTTTACTGGAAATTTCTTAGGTTCCACATTATTGGCCGCCAATAATTCCACCTGCCCTAGTTCTTGCCCCCCAGAAGTATAAATTAGTTTTCCGACTACTGTTCCTTTGGGCACGGGTGCTCGCAGGTTTTTGGTCAATTCCACACTAGGCTGGGGATTAAGCACACCCCCCCGGTTAACTGTATAAGCTAGACTTCTGGCAGTTAGAGCTTGGACAGGTATTTCAGCATTTTGTACCGTCACTGTCTTTACCAACTTATTCCCCTCGATTAATTTAACCGTTTGGAAGTTAGCAAATCCAAAGTCTAAGAGCTTGGTGACATCACCCCAGATGCTTCCTCCCGTACTACCTAAAACCACAGCTATAAACTCCTGGTCATCCTTTTTCGCAGAACCAACTAAACATTGCTGAGCCTGAACAGTATAACCGGTCTTAATTCCATTAGCTCCTTCGTAGCGCCAGAGTAACTTGTTATGGTTGATTAACCTAGTTAGAGCATCAGCAGGAACGCGGTTAATATCCTTGACCTTACTTCCCACAATCTTCCTAAATTCGGGGTTACCCATCGCTGCTTTAGCTATCAGGGCCAAATCATGGGTTGTTGTATAATGGTCGGGACTAGGAAGTCCATTTGGATTCACAAAATTGGATTCTACCGCACCTAATTGCTTGGCCTTATCATTCATTATTTTTGTAAAACCCTGAACTGAACCACCAATATGCTTGGCTATTGCCACTGCAGCATCATTAGCCGAATTAAGTAGAAGGGACCAGATTAGTTCCTCTAGAGTAACCTCTTCCCCTTCCTTCAACCAAATGGAAGAGCCTCCAGCTTCAGTGGGTTCCTTATCTATAATAACTTTGTCCCCCAGCTTTCCCTGCTCCAGAGCAACTAAGGCTGTTAAAATTTTGGTGGTGCTAGCAGGGTACAATCTGCCATGCTCATTTTTAGCAAACAGAATTTGACCGGTGTTAGTATCAATTAAAACGGCACCATTCCCTACTACAGGAGGTGGAGTTGGAGTTGGAATAACAAGCTCAGGTTTATCCATTGTTGGAACTATTGGGTTGGCCACAGCCCTACTAACTGGAGTTAGCAATATTACAAGGGCTAAAAAAATTCTTATCAGCTTCATCTCATCACCCTTAGTTTGTAGTTATAATTATAAATAGTACTAATTTAATAGGTTAAGGCGTCAAAATCAAAGTAAAGCTGGACATTGTTTTTATTGCGAGATTTTACATAATACAAGGCTTTATCGGCCTTTTCAATTAGTTCTTCTTTTGTGGTAGCATCAGTGGGATAGTTGGAAATTCCAATGGAGACGGTAATTCTTCCATCAGGTTGGCTGGAGCACCCGGTAAAAGGGTGACTCTCTACTGCTTCCAGAATTCGACGGGCGGCAATTAACGCTCCTTCATTGCAGGTATCAGCCAAAATTATGGCAAACTCTTCTCCCCCGTATCTTGCCACCGTATCCACTAAACGGACATGTTCCTGGAATAGCCGTCCTAATTCTCTCAGTAAACTATCCCCCCTAGGATGTCCATGAGTATCGTTATAATTCTTGAAGTGGTCAATATCAATCATCACCAGGGATAATGGCGTATTCAGCCGCTTAGATCTGCTCATTTCTTCCTCTAGACGGGAATAAAAATACCGGAAGTTGTATAATCCGGTTAAACCATCTGTCAGCGCTTGCAGGCGTAACTCTTGATTAACTACCTCCAATTTCCGGCGCCGATTTAAATGTTTTTCCATAATCCAGCTTCCGACAATGGTGATTAGCATAAAAATTACTATACCCAGTAAATGGACACTCAAGGCTGATGTGTTAATTCCCTCAGTTATATAGTATAGCTCTACTGCCTCACTTAAACTCATAATTAAAATAGCAGTAAGCACCCCCCCCTTTAAACCCTTGTGATAGGCTGCAATTATGGCGGGTATAAAATAAATAAACCTAAATAAATCTACCTGCTTTTGCCAGAAAACGTCATTAAATAGAGGTAGTAGAAATCCAATAACTGCAATTAGCCAATATTCAGGAAGGTTTACGACAATTTTTTTAATAACGACGATAGGCTTAATACCGGGCATCAAGCATATCTCCTTCCCCAAACAATTGCACACAGTTAGTATTGTTTCGACATGTAAAAAAAATAATCCTCTTTTTTACCCAGTATTTACATAATGTCATAATTTATCATAATAATGATTTTATCACATCATATACTTGCACTAGGATTACCTCCTAGCGTTTGGAGTCCGTACATAAATAGACTTACTAGCAGGAGTAGAATAAGTGAAATCTGGATTAACCTGGATATTTGCCAGGGGCCTTCATGTTTTAAGCCAACAGCGGAACTAATTAGATAACCTCCTAAAAGTCCGCCCACATGGGCATAGTTATCAATTCCTGGACTTACAAAGCCAAAAACTAAATTTATTAATAAGGCAGCAATTATACCGTTACCAAATCCTTTAGAAAAAATTTGTGGCTCCCGGCGACCAAAATATAGAAAAGCGCCAAACAGGCCAAAAATAGCTCCGGATGCACCGGCGGAAATGTGGGGTGAAAATAAAAAACTTGCCACGCTGCCCCAAAGTCCGGCCACCACATAGATTAAAGTAAACTTTTTGGAACCATATAGATGCTCGGCCCCTGTTCCTAATTGGTATAGCGCAAAGCTGTTAAACAACAAATGAGTTAAGCCAATATGGATAAACATGCAGGTAAACAGCCGCCAATATTCCCCCTTAATTATTAACGGAGAAAATTTTGCTCCAAACTTTACCAGTACTTCCTGATTTGTCGAGCCACCCATTACCGTCATAAGTAACCACACTAAGCTATTTATAATCAGGATACCAATGGTTACATAATTCCGGGCATATCTGGGTTGCTCGACTGGTAGTTGGTAATGTTGCATATGTTGCTGCTCTAATTGTTGCACGTGCTGTTGCTCTAATTGTTCCTCATGTTCCATTCATCCTCACCCCAAAGATACTTTTTCCACAAGTTATAATTATAATCCTTCTATTAATAAGCAGACATTATTCGGAAATACTTAGCTTTTAACCATCGGCTCTAACATCGAGGACAATAATATCCGGTTTACATATTTACACCCCATGACCAAAACGGCCATGGGGTGTTTCATTTAGGGGAAACTATTATTTAGGTGGATGACATCTAGCAAACCCATTAAAGAAACCCGGGAAAATTAAGATTATCAGCACAAAAACCAAGAGCATGCCTAATGTATTACCACTGAAAAAGCCATTACCCGTCATATAAATTCCTCCTTATTTGAAGATATTGCATTATATGTGAAGGTATTGGCGACTGTGTTAGGCATTTAGTCTAAGTTTTTTGAAGAAAGCATAGCAAGTAGCCAATTTCCCATACCAAGCAGTGTTTAGCAAAAAAGAGCCCTACGAGTTTCCAGTTGAGAAGCACGTTTTTTTATCCCAGACAGACTGTTGAAAATCCCCGTCTAGCACGAAGACAGATGTCCCCCTATGCCAAAGGCGTACTCTGTGTACGTCGAGGACCTTGGGACATCTGGCGACTGCTAGACGGGGATTTTAACGGCCTGAAGCCTGCTACTTTAGTTGTTAATTGCAACTCCAGTCATGATTTCTTCTATCGCTTTGATACGTTTTTTAAGCTCAGATACTTCGATTTCATATTTTTTAACTGCTGCACCAGATAAATGATAACCAGTTTGACCTAACACAAATTGCCTTTCTTCTTCTAACTCTTCTAGCTGCTCGGTAAAGTTTTTAAGTTTCTCCAGAAGTTGAGTGCTGCTAAGTTTTTCGTAATCATACATTTAAATACACATCCTCACGTTTTCCTCAGTATTAATTATAGCGTAATGTTTGCTTAGTATTAGTATAATCATAGCGTCAACTTTAAAATTTGTCAAGTTTTTTTGTGATTTACTTGGTAAGAATGCTATAAAATAATAGCCTTAATCCACCCCTTTGGAATCGGGTAGGAGACCACCCATTATTTGAGTGGCCGACCTCCCATCAAACTTATTCCGACTTCTAAATTATTCCGATTTTTAGCTGATGTCATCAAAAATCTCAGGGAAATGTGTGTTTTTGGTATATAATGCAATGCTTAAAGTCGGAATAAGTGGTGTTATTTCGACTTCGTGATAACACCACAGTGTATTATGCTGTTCCTGTCAGTATCGAGCAATATTTTAAAGTATCACGGTTAATCGCCATGCGTGGCGCACATGAAAAAAGAACCTCTATTTTTCCAAATAGGGGTTCTCTGATATTTACTCCCTGAAAACTACATAGAGGAAAAATGCTAATGCGCTAATGCTTGACGCTTTTTTGCTAAAGCCTTATGTTAATGCTAAAGCTTAAAGCTAAAGATTTAGGTCAAGTCCTCGACCAATTAGTAC
>JBAQLS010000047.1:0-54945 GCA_049302075.1 Carboxydocellales bacterium
CCCCGCCAACACCTTGGTGATCGCCGCGGTCAACGTCGTCTTGCCGTGGTCTACGTGCCCGATCGTTCCTATGTTTACGTGCGGTTTGGTCCTCTGAAACTTTGCCTTTGCCATGTGGGAATCCTCCCGGCTTGCGCCATATCTAGTAAGAGAATTTATTCTCATGTAATACCAATTCCAAATCAAAGCGCCCTCTTCGTTGGCTCGTCTTCGGCTCCTCAACATACTGGCTGTATGCCTTCGTCGCCTCAATCCTCGCCGCCTTGACTGCATCTTTGATTTGAAATTGGTATAACGTATACTGCCCGAATACTGGAGCCCACAACCGGATTCGAACCGGTGACCTCTTCCTTACCAAGGAAGTGCTCTACCTACTGAGCTATGTGGGCAGGTTGCGAATCTGGAGCGGGAGACGGGACTCGAACCCGCGACCCTCAGCTTGGAAGGCTGACGCTCTAGCCAACTGAGCTACTCCCGCTTATTTCCTTATATGGTGGAGGGAGGAGGATTCGAACCTCCGAAGTCGATGACGACAGATTTACAGTCTGTTCCCTTTGGCCGCTCGGGAATCCCTCCATATGAAGACTGGCCAACCGGCTTCGTAAAAAGCCCATGACGTAGTCGCTAAACCCGGCGTAACTTAACCACAACTTGCATATGAAACGTTTTCGCCGCGCCGCTCTCCTCCGGTTTATTGGTGGAGCTGGCGATGGGACTCGAACCCGCAACCTGCTGATTACAAGTCAGCTGCTCTACCAATTGAGCTACACCGGCATGGTGACCCCTACGGGATTCGAACCCGTGTAACCGCCGTGAAAGGGCGGTGTCTTAGACCGCTTGACCAAGGGGCCTGATAATTAATTGGTTGCCTAGAAATTAACCTCTAGAAACTGAGCTTATTTAAGGACTAGGATTATTATAGCTAATTAACCTATCGACAGTCAAGAGGGTTTTACAGGAATATATTTTACCAAGCCACAGTTTGTTAATGAGGTTTGACAGTAAATGGGCAAGCAGGTAGAATAAAGGTACCAAAGTCGAGCAGAATTGGCCTTCGTATAGGCTTAGCTGTTAATGGTGATACTTAAACTGGATAATTTAAAGGAGGTTACAAAATGGGTATTTTTAAAAAATCACTACTATTTGGGGTGGGGATACTTACCATAACTCGTGAGAAAGCCGAGAAGGTAGTACATGACATGGTTGAACGCGGAGAAGTAGGTGCTGAAGAGGCTAAAACCTTTGTAAATGAGTTAATGGAAAAAGGAGAAATAGAAAAAGCGGCTGTACAGGAAACAGTCAAAAAGGAAGTCGAAGATCTACGCAAAAGGTTTGGTTTAATTACCCGGGCTGACTATGAGGAGTTGGAGGAAAGAATAAAAGAACTTGAGTCTAAGCTAAATGAAGCCAAACAATAGAGGGGGATTCCCCCCTTTTTTTGTACCTATGTGGAGCTATGAATTTATAATGAGATTTATTTGGGTGGAAAAAGGATAAAGGTGGTGGTAAAGTTGAGTCAGTTATTAAGGGCTAGATACTGACATATTCTGCGTTTTCGGGAAATTGGTGAAATATTGACCAAACACGGCTTAGGTCAGTTACTTGGTTTGCTGCAACGTGGAGAAGTCCATGTTTTCCATCGCCCCCTTTGGACAAAGATTTCGTCGGGCTCTGGAGGAATTAGGACCTACCTTTGTTAAACTGGGACAACTGCTTAGTACCCGCCCTGACTTACTGCCACCTGAATTATTTCTGGAGCTGGAACACCTTCAGGATAGGGTCCATCCAATACCTTTCTCACAAGTTATAACAGTTTTAGAAACTGAGCTAGGCATGGATTACCAAAAAGTGTTTGATTATATTGACGAAGAACCGTTGGGAGCTGCTTCAATTGGCCAGGTTCATAGGGGGCGGTTGTCTACTGGCGAAGAGGTAGTAATAAAAATTCAGCGACCAGGCATTGAAGGAAATGTTAAAACAGACTTGGAGATTCTTTTTGATACTGCCGCTTGGTCCAAGCTAAAACTAAATGGGGAGCTTTTTACCAGGTTGTCGATATGGTCGAGGAATTTGCAAATTCAATTAAGGAAGAACTGGATTATACAATTGAAGGTCGAAATGCTGACAGGTTTTATAGCAACTTTGCCAATGACCCTACCGTTAAATTCCCAAAAGTATTTTGGGAATTTAGTTCCTCTAGAGTTTTGATAATGGAGTATCTGGCCGGTATTAAAATTAATAATTTTACTGCCCTAAAGGAAAAGGGCTATAACTTAAGTACGGTAGCCAAAAATACTGCAACAGCAATATTTAGACAAATATATATTCACGGTTTTTTTCATGCCGACCCTCATCCGGGTAACTTAGCGGTTACTGAAGGGGAAACTATTATTTTTATGGACTTCGGGCAGGTGGGCAGGCTGGAGGACGATTTGCGTGCTAAACTAGTAGGGTTAGTGCTGGCGGTTGTTCGGCAAGATTCCCAGGCCATAGTGGAACTTCTACTGGAAATTAGTAAAGCCCATGAATCCGTTGACAAGAAAAAGTTGTCCAAAGATATTAACCGCTTAATGAATAATTATTATGATTTACCCTTACGACAACTAAAATTAGGTAACGTCCTGCAGGAAATGCTCCAAATGGCTTTTGTCTATCAAATCAGGGTTCCGTAGGAACACAATGTTAGCTAAAACATTAGTTACTCTGGAAGGCTTGGTTAAACAACTAGACCCATCGGTCAGTATAGTAGAATTGGCTCAGCCCTTTGGTTTGTTAAGGGAAAAGTTTTCCCCCAAAAGCTTAAAAAGGTTATTCATTAAAAACACTTATGAATTGGCATCAAACTTGATACGTCTGCCCAGGCGTCTGGACAATCTAGTTAATAAGCTTGAACAGGGGCAATTGAAGGTACAAATAGAGCATCAAAACTTTCAACAGTTTGTAGATAAAATAACCCAAGCCAGTAACCGTCTAGCTGTAAGTATTATTGTAGCAGCTATAATTATGGGAACTTCTACTTTAGCAATTAAAAGCGAAAAGTCTATTTTGTGGCAATTTCCAATTGCTGAAATCGGCTTCATTGCTGCAGTTATCATGGGTTTTTCGTTAATGATTTCAATATTAAGGTCTGGACGCAAGTGATTTTTTTGGCATATTTAGTACCTGGATTAACTATATTTACTGTAAAGTAAATGTGGACAGGGAGGGTACTTGAGTGCTTAAAAATAGCTATAGGAAAATTACAATATTTCTATTAAGCTTAATAATTTCTTTGCTTTTCTGCCTACCGGCCAATGGTGCGAAAAATACAAATTCGCAGCTAGATAATCCTATGCCAACACCGGAACCACCGAAATACATTAAACATGTAATTGTTATTACTGTTGATGACCTGGAAAATAAATACTTTAAACCAGCCATTACCCCCCGCTTGGTGGGCCTAAGCAGAGAAGGAATTCAGGCTGAGGTACTAAATAGTGTTTTACTATCTACCGGAGGGGCTAAAGACCATGCCCTAATCGGGAAATTACCTGTTTTATATAAAGCTACGCAAAAGAAAAGTTTATTTGTAGATGGAAGAGGCTCCAGTCAGGAACTAACCCAAAGCTTTAACTTTGTAATTAACGCTAATGGGGAGGAGCGAAAAAATCCTCAACAAATCATTGGTGCTGCGATTAATAAATTTAAAGAAGAACTTCCCTTTTTAACTTATATAATCCTAAGTAACCCCCCTAGTGAAGACAGGGATAAGCAGAAGTTCTTTCAGCAGACGGACGAAGCTTTTGGACAGTTTATTGGTACCCTTCATGAAAGAGGGTTATATGAATATACACTATTTGTAATAGTAGGAAGAAAATCCACACAAACCACAAAACTAATAACTAGCGATGGTATTGAAGTTCCCTTGAGCTTTCCATTGGCCATTAAGGGACCTAATCTCATTGCCGGGCAGGTGATTCCTGCAGTAACTCAGGAAGATTTGCCTATAACAATTTATTATCTTACCGACGGAAAAGAAATTACGGACAATGGACATATTCTATGGAATATTCTTAAGACGGATAACGTTTATGCCGCCCAAAGCCTACTTAGGCGTCGTATTCAAGATGTTAGCACCGAAAGAGACCAACTTGTTAGGCAGCAATGGAACTGGGAACTGGCAAAATTGAAATTCGAACAGCAAAGTAATGAATTGCAAAAAGACCGCCAAGGAATTAAATCCCAATTAAACAGTAGGGATCAAAGTATTAAGGCTTTACGTTGGCGAATTATTATTTACCATGGTTTAGCAGTTTTGGTAACGCTCTTGTTTATTGCTGTCTTAACTGCTCAATACTTCATTCTTCGTAAGAAATTTCTACTTTTCTAAGCAATTAGACCCCAGGATAAGTTCAGCCTGGGGCTTAATTCTGTAGGCGAGAAATATTTTCAGAATTTTTTGAGTAATGGGAGGAGATTGCCCCTTTCTGTCGAAATATCTACCTAGAATGCACTATAGAAGGGTGAATGGTATTGGCAACCAAAAAATGTCAATAATGTTATAAAGTTTTTTTTTGTTTCGGAAGGATTTTAAGGTGTTTTGTAGAAAATAAAAATATGTGCGAATTTTTTGAATAACGGCTTACCGCCCGAAATAGTTAATTCGGAGGTGAAATAATGAAGATTGCTGTATCTGGGAAAGGCGGCGTTGGGAAAACAACGGTTGCGGCTAGCTTGGTTAAATTGTTTGCTAGTACACATGAAAGAGTATTTGCGGTTGACGCAGATCCGGATGCTTGTCTTGCTGCAGGGGTAGGAATTGACGAAGCAACCATTAGCCAGCATAAACCCATGGTGGAGTTAAAAGAAATCATGGATCGCAAAAATGCCGGTGGTGGTGCATTTTATACTTTAAACCCTGATGTAGAAGATGTTCTAGATGAATATTGTCTCCGCCTAGACAACATTAACTTCCTGCGTATGGGTGGAGTCAAAAAAGGCGGAGAAGCCTGTTACTGTAAAGAGAATACCTTTCTTTCCGCTTTAGTTAGCTCTTTACTGTTAGATAAAGACGAAGTGGTAATCATGGATATGGGGGCTGGAATTGAACATCTTTCCCGAGGTACCGCTCGTGGTGTAGATTTGATGTTAGTGGTAATTGAGCCTAGTAAAAACAGTGTCAATACGGCAAGGCTAGTTCAAAAACTCGCTCAGGATTTGGGAATTAAAAAGGTTAAGTTTGTGGCCAATAAAGTTCGCAATGAACTGGAAAAAGACTTTATCCTGAAGAGTTTTGGTCCTAATGAGGTTATAGGTGTTATTCCTTTTGATGAGGTAGTCTGGGAAAGTGCCATGGGTAACGGACCGGCTGCGGATTTAGGAGGCACTTTGCTCCAAAGCATGAAGGTAATTCAAACCGAAATTATAAGAGAGGTAGGTGAGGGTACGGTTTAGAGAATAGGGGACGTTGAAGTTGTGAAGGTGCAATAGAGTTTCAAAATCAAATGAGGAGGTCTAAGAGGGAATGAGTGAAGTTAAGAAAAGTTTAGATTCTGCAGTTTTGCAGATGTTGGACCGGGCGAAAGCCAAAAATATTTTTACCGCTTTTGACCGTGCGCAGGTTCAAAAACCTCAGTGTGGTTTCGGTAGTACCGGAATTTGCTGCCGGATTTGTTTACAAGGACCTTGTCGGATTATGCCAAAAAAAGAGGGCGGTAATAAGGGTATTTGCGGAGCAACTGCCTATACAATTGTAGCCAGAAACTTGGCACGAACAATGTCCGGTGGTGCTTCGGCCCACTCTGACCATGCCCGTCATATTACCATGGCTTTACTTGCTGCTGCTGAAGGCCATGCACCTGACTATAAAATTACCGATCCCGTCAAACTACGCAAGATTGCTGACAGAGTTGGTATTTCCTCTGAAGGAAAGTCTGACAATGAACTGGCTAAAGAAGTTGCGATGTTAGCTCTCCAAGATTATCAAAGATTATCCGGTTTCGGTGATGCTACATGGGTAACCTCTACCATTACCGAAGGCCGTAAGAAAAAATATAAAGAAACCGGCATTATGCCTCCTAGTATTAATGCAGCAATAGTTGAACAGCTCCACCAAACCCATATCGGAATGGACGCTGATCCTGTAAATATCATCTTTGGTGGTCTGAAGGCTGCTCTAGGTGACTATTGCGGAATGTATATCGGTACTGACTTGTCAGACGTACTGTTTGGAACTCCTAAACCAGTAGTTTCCGAAGCCAACATGGGTGTTATTAATGAGAAAAAAGTTAATATCGTTGTTCACGGCCATAACCCGTTGCTGAGTGAAATGATTGTACGAGCAGCCAAGGAAATGGACGCCGAAGCTAAAGCCGTCGGTGCTGAAGGTGTTCAGTGTATGGGCATTTGCTGTACCGGTAACGAGGTACTCATGCGTCAGGGTGTGCCCCTTGTTACCAGTTTTGGTTCTCAGGAACTGGCAATAATGACTGGTGCTATTGATGTGGCAGTTGTTGATGTTCAGTGTATTATGCCTGGCTTGGAAGCAGTATGTAGGTGTTTCCACACCAAGCTGGTCACTACTAATGAATTGGCCAAAATTCCCGGTGCTTACCATGTCTATTTTGACGAGTCTGTAGCTATGGACAAAGCCAAAGATGTAGTACGTCTGGCAATTGAAGGCTTTAAAGAGCGTCAAGGCAAAGAAGTTGATATTCCTCAGGTTAAGAGCAAGGTAGTTGCCGGATGGAGTTTAGAGGCTCTGTTAGAAGTATTCGGAGCTATAAATGCTGAAAACCCCATTAGCGTCTTGAATGAGGCTATCTTAAGTGGGGAAATCAAAGGTGTGGCCATATTTGCAGGTTGCAACAACCTAAGGGGTACACAGGACGAAAACCACATTGGTGTTATCACTGAAATGGTTAAGAATGACGTATTTGTAATTTCCACCGGTTGTGCTGCTCAATCTTTTGCCAGGTTTGGCTTCCTGAATTCTGAGGCAATTGAAAAGTATGCCGGCCCCGGATTAAAGAGCTTCTTGGGCAAGCTGCAGGCTGCCAATGCTGATAAGTTAATTGAAAAACTACCTCTGATTTTCCACATGGGATCTTGTGTTGACAACACCAGGGGTTCTGCTCTGCTAACCCTGATGGCCAATGATCTAGGAGTGGACACTCCGCGGGTTCCCTTTGTAGCTTCCGCACCTGAAGCTATGAGTGAAAAAGCAGTTGCTATCGGCAGCTGGTTTCTTTCTATGGGAGTCCCCGTTCATGTAGGTACGAACACTCCTGTCTACGGAAGTGATTTGGTTTACGGAGTAGTTACTAACATCGCAGAAGATGTTTTTGGCGGATATCTGATTCTTGAGCAAAATCCCCAGGCTGCTGCTGAAAAAATGATTACCAAGCTGGATGAGCGGTCCTGGAGACTAAGGATCCGCAAAAATGCCCTAGCTCAATCAAGCGAACTAGCCGGTAAATAAGTCATCAACCGAGAACAATTTGTCGGAGAAATAAGGAGGAGGAAATAAATGTCCAAGGCTCTTTTTAAGGATGCATACGAAGGCACAGTGGTAGCCCTCGGATATGCTAAAATATTACTGGCTCAGGCTATCAAGAAACATGGTGCGGATTGCCCTATAGCTTATCCCGATACTGCGTATAAACTCCCGGTAATGCTTTCACTTACAGGTGAAGAGGTTACTAAGCTTGGTGATCTTCCTGATATCTTAAGCCGGGCGGAGAACAAATTTCTAAGCGATGAATTGACCTTTGAAGCTGCCAAGCTTAACGGGGAAGCAACACTTTACGCTGCTGAAGTAATTGAATCTGTTAAGTACACCAATGGTGAGGACCCCTTTGCTGATGAATACTATACTGGTTTCTTGAATGACCGGATTCTCCGGAAATTCGGGGTTCCCCTAGTTGACTTCACCATTCCTGGTGTAGCAGTTATTATAGGTAAGGCCCGCAGTACTGAGGAACTGGCGGCCATGATTAAAGACCTTCAGTCCAAGGGCATGATGCTCTTCCTGTGCAATGAAGTTATTGAACAGTGTCTTGAGGCCGGGATCAAGCTGGGCACTGATTTTATCGCCTTCCCTCTGGGAGATTTCACTCAGGTCATTCATGCTGTAAACTTCGCCTTCCGGGCAGGTCTGGCTTTCGGCGGTATTAAGCCCGGTAGTCGTGACGAAATGTTAGACTACCAGGCCCGCCGGCTTCGTGCCTTCTTACTCTTCCTGGGTGAGTTGGATCAGGTTCGGATTGCCGCAGGTTTTGGTGCCATTGACATGGGCTTCCCCTGTGTTACTGACCAGGATCTGAAGGAAGAGCTACCCGATTGGTTTGTAACCGAAAAAGACTACAAAAAAATGGTTCAGGTTGCACTTGAACTTAGGGGAATTAAGCTAAAAATTGTGGACATCCCTGTCCCTGTTACCATCGGTCCTGCCTTCGAAGGTGAGTCCATCCGGAAAAAAGATATGTTTGTAGAGTTTGGTGGCGGTCGTAAACCTGGCTTTGAGTTAGTACAGATGGTTGAACTGGATGATGTGGAAGATCATAAGATCGAACTTATCGGCCCAGATGTAAATCAGATGGAAGAAGGGTCTGCTTATCCTATTGGTATCATGATTAAAGTTGGCGGTAGGAAAATGCAGACTGACTTTGAACCAGTACTTGAGCGCCGGATTCATTACTTTGTAAACTACGGTGAAGGCCTCTGGCACGTAGCCCAAAGGGATCTTTGCTGGTTGCGGATTAGCAAAGGTGCTAAGGAAAAAGGCTTCGAGATGAAGCATTTTGGGGAAATACTCTATGCCAAATTGAAGTCTGAATTCCCGGCCATTGTAGACCGGGTTGAGGTTAAAATTATAACTGATGAACAAAAAGTTGTGGAAATGCGTGAAGTAGCCCGTCAAAACTATGCTACCCGTGACGCCCGTCTTCGTGAGTTAGTTGATGAGGATATCGATACCTTCTACTCTTGTACCCTGTGCCAGTCCTTTGCACCTACCCACGTATGTGTGGTAGCTCCTGAGCGGGTTGGTCTTTGTGGTGCTGTAAGTTGGCTGGATGCTAAGGCTGCCTATGAAATTAACCCTTTGGGTGCTAACCAGCCTATCCCTAAAGGTAAAGTTATTGATGAAGTGAAGGGTCAGTGGGAATCCTTTAACGAGTTCACCTACAATAACTCCCAAAGGACTGTTGAAAAAGTTAACTTCTATACTATTATGGAAAGCCCCATGACCTCATGTGGTTGCTTCGAGGCTATCCTAGCCATCGTTCCTGAGTGTAACGGCATCATGGTAGTTAACCGTGAACACGGCGGAGATACCCCCTGTGGAATGTCCTTCTCCACTTTAGCCGGTACTGCCGGTGGTGGCGCTCAGCTCCCTGGCTTTATGGGTATTGGTAAGTCCTACATGGTGTCCAACAAGTTTATCATTGCTGACGGCGGTCTAGGCCGGATTGTCTGGATGCCCAAGGACCTGAAGGAAATGTTAAGAGCAGGTTTGGAAGAGAAAGCTGAGGAACTTGGTTTAGGTAAAGATTTTGTCGACAAGATTGCTGACGAAACCATTGGTACTACAGGGGAAGAAATCATCCCATTCTTGGAGGAAAAAGGTCACCCTGCCCTAACCATGGAGCCGTTAATGTAATTAATTACCCAGTTAGTGGAATGCTAAGGATTGATGGCCGTCAACAGCCCCAAAAGGGGCTGTTGACATGGCTGCAATATTACATATGAGAAAGGAGTTTGGAGAATGGGTTTAACTGGATTGGAGATTTACAAACAACTACCTAAGAAGAACTGCAAAGAGTGTGGGCAGCCTACCTGCCTGGCCTTCGCCATGGCTTTGGCCGGTGGCAAAGCAAGTTTAGAAGCATGTCCCTATGTTAGTGATGCTGCTAAGGATGCCCTTGGCGCCGCATCAGCTCCACCTATCGCCTCAATTAAAGTCGGTATGGGGGACAAAGAGCGTGTATTCGGAGGTGAAACAGTTCTCTTCCGTCATGACAAGCGTTTTGAGAATCCAACTGGTATCGCTATTGAGGTTAGTGACACCTTAAGCGCCGATGCAGTAAATGCTAAAGTAGACGCTATTAACAAGCTCGTATTTGATAGGGTAGGTCAAACCCACCAGGTTGATTTGGTGGCTGTTACCAATACCTCGGGAGACGCCAATAAGTTTGCAGATGCTGTTAAACTTGTTCAGTCCAAGAGCAACTATTCTTTAATTCTGATGAGTGATAATGTAGATGCTATCTCCAAAGCTCTGGAGATTTCAGCTGCTGGGCGTCCTCTGGTTTATGCCGCAACTGCTGCAAACTATGAGGCAATGACCGAAGTTGCCAAGAAGTTCCAAGTTCCACTAGTTGTAAAAGGTGAGAATTTAGATCAACTGGCTGATTTAGTTGAAAAGGTTGTTGCCCTGGGCTATAAAGATTTAGTTATCGATTCAGGTTCCAGAGAAGTTTCTCGGATGCTGGCTGACCTTACCCAGATTAGAAGAAAGGCTCTAAAAGAGCGCTTCCGTCCGTTCGGTTATCCTGCCTTAGCAATTGCCAGCAATGACGATTTAGTTAAGGAAGCTGTTGATGCCGGGGTTTATATTTCTAAGTATGCCGGCATTGTTATTATTAGAAGCGCCGATCCAGCCGTTACTCTTCCGCTGGTTACTTTGCGGTTAAACATCTACACTGACCCGCAAAAGCCAATTGCTGTTGAGGCCAAAATTTATGAAATCGGCAACCCCGGACCTGATGCTCCGGTATTTATCACCACTAACTTCTCGCTAACCTACTTCTGTGTAGCTGGCGATGTAGAATCTGCTCGGGTACCTGCTTATGTTATTCCTATCGATACTGACGGCATTTCAGTGCTTACTGCCTGGGCCGCCGGAAAATACAGTCCAGAAAAGATTACAGAGGATCTAACTGCTTTAGGCCTGAAAGATAAGATAAATCACAACAAGATCATTATTCCTGGTCATGTTGCCGTACTTAGCGGAAAAGTACAAGAGCTTTCAGGTTTTGAAGTACTTGTTGGACCCAGAGAATCTTCGGGTATTCCTTCCTTCTTAAAACAACGCTGGAACGCCTAGAAAGGGTTTTTGGCTATGCCAAACTACAACATAAAATTTCTTCCTGATGATAAAGAAGTTCTAATTGACCCCTCAGACACCCTGCTTCGAGCTGCTGAAAAAGCAGGAATTGCAGTGAAGAGCGCCTGTGGTGGTGGCGGTTCCTGTGGACGTTGCGCTGTTTTGATTAAAGAGGGCGAAGTTACCAAGGGACAAACTGCAAAATTAACTAAAGAGCAGATTGCTGAAGGTTGGGTATTGGCCTGTCAAGTTAAGCCGTTATCGAACCTGATTGTAGAAATTCCACCTGAATCAAAACTGTCCCAACATCAGGTATTGACTGAACCCAAAGGGGATAAAGGACTGTTAAAGGAGGCTAAGTTACAAGACTTAGGCTTGTCTGGACATCCATTATATTGGAGCGTTTATGTGGAGTTAAACCCACCTTCGTTAACAGAAGCATTCGATGACTTGAGTAGATTAATCACAGAATTAAGAAAAGTAACTGGAGTGGAGAATCTACAAATAGATCTCGAAACCCTGAAGAAGTTGGCCAGTACCCTCCGTGAAGGAAAATGGAAAGCCACTGTACACTTAACCGAAGGTAGTGGATATACAGAAATAGCTGATATCCTACCGGGTAAGGCTGAAGATAAGTACTATGGTTTAGCCATAGACATAGGAACAACTACAGTGGTAGTTAACCTAGTTGATCTAGCCACGAGTGAAATCCTAGGTTCTAAAGGTACTTATAACAAACAGGCCAAGTATGGCGATGACGTTATCACCAGAATTGTCCACGCAGTTGAAGAAACTAATGGCTTAGCTGAACTCCATGAAGCGGTAATAAGTAGTATGAATGAACTTATTGACATTGTCTTGAAAGAGCATAGTGTTAGAAGAGGACAAGTGAAAAGTGTAGTTTGCGCCGGTAATACAACTATGACACACCTCTTTTTGGGAATTCAACCTACCTATATCAGATTGGAGCCTTACATTCCTACTGTGAACTCGGTACCTCTGGTACGTGCCAAGAAGCTGGGATTGCATGTACATCCTCAAGCCTGGGTACATTGCTTGCCAAACTTGGCCAGTTATGTCGGTGGTGATATTACTTCTGGCGTATTAATGACTGGGATGGCTCAGTCAGAAAAACTAACCCTGCTAATCGACATTGGAACTAATGGTGAGATGGTTCTGGGTAACAGTGACTGGCTAATTGCTTGTTCATGCTCGGCAGGACCTGCATTTGAAGGTGGGGGTATCAGGTATGGTATGCGTGCTATGCACGGTGCTATCGAAAGAGTACGAATATTGCCCGGGTTTGGTGTGGAATGCAAGACTATTGGTAACGGTAAACCGATCGGGATATGTGGATCTGGCTTAATAGACTGTATTGCTACCCTTAGAGATGCAGGAATAATTGACCGTACCGGTAAATTTTCCTCTGATTTGGAAATATCCCGGATTAGGGATACGGATGAAGGTCCGGAATTTGTTCTGGTTTGGGCAAATGATTCAGGTGTCGGTGATGACATCACCATTGCTGAGAACGACATAAGGAACCTCATCCGGTCCAAAGGAGCAATATTTGCAGGAATCCGGGTGATGTTAGGAATGGTAGACCTGCCGGTTGAGGCAATTGATGAGTTGTTAATTGCCGGTGGCTTTGGCAACTATTTGAACATTCATGATTCTATAACCATAGGGTTGCTACCTGATTTACCCCCGGAAAAGTATAAATTCATTGGAAATAGTTCGGTAAAAGGCGCTTATTTATGTCTAGTGTCACACAACGCTAGGAGAATGGTTGAGGAGATAGCCCAAAAGATGACCTATCTTGAACTCAGTGTGGGGAACAGTTTCTTAGATGAATTCGTTTCAGCGCTGTTTTTACCACATACTGACCTTAGTCTTTTCCCCAGTGTACACAAATAGGCGCAAAGTATTGTCTAATTTTAACTTGTAACGAAAGGAGCGGGAGTAATGGCTGTTAGTATTTTGAAGGAAAGATGGACCAGTAAGCTTTATGAGACAACCGTTGGTACAGGCGACAAAGCCATAAAAATTGGTGGAGATTCCACCTTGCCCTATCTACAATTCGAAGGAGATATTCCTAATCGTCCTGTTGTAGCTCTAGAAGTAACTGATGTAGAGCCAACTGATTGGCCCGATTTCTTGAAGGCTCCTTGGGGCGCTGTTTTAGCCGACCCTGTAGCCTGGGCAAAAAAGGCCCAAGAACTTGGTGCCGACATGATCGCACTACGTTTGGACAGCGCTCACCCCGACAAAGGAAATGCATCAGCCGAAGCTGTAGCTAAAACTGCTAAAGCAGTTTCTGATGCCACTGATTTACCTCTAATTGTAATTGGTTGTGGTGTAGAGGAAAAAGATGGCGCAATTTTCCCAGCTATCGGTGAAGCCTTAGCAGGTAAAAATGCATTAATCGGATGTGCTACCCAAGTAAACTACAACTCCATCGTAGCCGCTGCTATGGTCAACGGACACAATGTTATCGCTTCTTCACCGTTGGACATTAACCTTTGCAAGCAGTTAAATATTTTGATGACTGAAATGAACCTGCCTGCAGAGCGGATTGTTATTGACCCCCTAATCGGAGCTCTTGGTTATGGGATTGAGTATGCCTATTCCATTATGGAGCGTTCCCGTCTGGGTGCTCTGACCGGCGATAAGATGCTTGCAATGCCTGTAATCTGCTTTGTAGGACAAGAGGCTTGGAAAACCAAGGAAGCTAAAGATGTTGATTCTCCCGAAGGTCAAACCTGGGGCGATCAAGGCACCCGGGCCATATTGTGGGAAGTTATGACTTCAACCACACTTTTGCAGGGTGGCGGAAGCCTTTTCATCATGCGTCATCCTGAGTCCTTAAAGAAGTTTAAGGCTCATGTGGAAGAAATCAGCAAATCCAACGCCTAGTAACTATACCTGGAATTTGTAGCAAAATAAGGTTGTAGCTTAGGTATCCACCTAGGTGTAAGCTATAGGTGGATACCTCATAAAAACTAAGGAGGTATTCTTTAATGGGGTTCGAAGTTATTGGTGAAAGAATAAATGGTTTGTTCAAGGACATTCGTCAAGCGGTTGCCGAAAGAGATCCTAAGCCTATTCAAGAATGGGCTGTTAAACAAAAAGAAGGCGGAGCCCACTGGTTGGACATCAATACTGGACCTATTGCTAGCCAAGAAGAGCAAGCTGAAATTATGGAGTGGCTGGTTAAAACCGCTCAAGCAGTAGTTGACCTCCCAGTTGCTATTGATTCTACCAGTGTTCTGGCTATTGAAGCAGGCTTAAAAGCCGCTAAGGGTAAGGCTATGATTAACTCCACTACTGCTGAGCAAGCCAAAATGGACCTGCTTTTCCCTTTGGCTGCCAAGTATAATGCAGCAATTATTGCCCTGGCCATGAATGAGAAGGGTGTTCCAAAGGATGCTGAACAGCGGATTGCACTGTCGATGGAACTAGTTGCTAATGCTGATGGCTACGGTGTTCCCATGGAAGACCTATACATCGATCCGCTTATTCTCCCTGTAAACGTTGCTCAAGATCACGTTCCCGAAGTACTGGAGACTCTTCGTCAGGTAAAATTACTGGCTAACCCTTCTCCACGGACTACCATTGGTCTTTCCAACGTTTCTCAGAAGAGTCCTGACCGCCCCTTACTAAACAGAACCTTTTTGGCCATGGCCATGTGTGCTGGCTTGGATTCTGCTATCATGGATGCTAATGACGATCCTCTGATGGAAACCGCTGCTTCATCTGCTATTCTTTTGAACCAGTCCATCTACTGTGATTCCTATGTTAAGCAGTTCCGTCAAAGATAGGTCTACCATACAACTGAGGACTCACTTAAGAGTTGTATAAAGAATTGCAGGAGAGAGCTTCCTTATGCAGGAGGCTCTCCTCCTATAGTCAATCAGGCATGCCTCGCTTGGCAATATTCAATGGGAAAAATCCACAGGGTATCCTAATGCGAGGTAATATGGGAGGAAGCCGATGAGCAAAAATAACCAAAACGCAGGTGTTGCCAATTTGCATCTTGAGTCTTCTCTTGAAAGTCTTCCCAGGGAGGATATGTCTGTTACCCGAAAAGTATTAGTTATAGGTGGAGGAATTGCCGGAGTAGAAACTGCACTACAGTGTGCCGAGCGTGGCATCCAAGTTACTTTGATTGAAAAATCAGCTAAACTTGGTGGTGCTTTTAGTAAGCTGGCTACTATAGTAGAAACTGGGGAGAATCCACAAAGTTATCTCCAAAGCAAAATAAGCCTACTAACAGAAAATCCACTTATCGAGGTACTTACCCAGACCCAAATAGTAGAATTAACCGGGTTGGCAGGCAACTTTACCGTACATTTGGATACCGGTACGGGAAAAAGGAAAATTAAAGTAGGTGCAATCACCGTTGCTGTTGGAATACAAACAGTTTTGTGCCCCGTTAAGTATGGCCTGACCATGGAACCTAATGTTCTAGGGTTGCTAAACCTTTCCAAAGAGCTTAATAAGGGTACGGAATTTGCTGGTAAACAATTCAGCTTTGTAATTGGCAGGAAAACTGAGAACTTCGTATTACCTTTTATTGCGACTTTAGAGAATGCGATTTATCTTAAAGAAAAATTTAACTCTACTGTTAATATTTTTTATACCAATATGAAGGTAGGGGGAGACGGGCTGGAAGCTCTTTATGGTAAGGCCCGCAATTTGGGGATTAATTTTTTCAAGCTTAGTGAGGTATTTGAATTAAAACTGGAAAACAATCAGGTGCTTGTGGATTTCCAAGATCCCTTTTTGGGAGACAAAAACCCGATTAAATACCAGATAGTGTCCGATTATATTGTTATACCGGAAGAGATTGTTCCAGCGGAGAATATTGCCGATATAATCGGAGTACTCAAAATCAAGCTGAATGCTGTTGATTTCTACGGGGAAAACAATGTGCACATTGGGCCCCAGTTTACTTCCCGTGAGGGTATTTATGTGGTTGGAGATATTTACGCAACTAGTTACTTAGCCAGCATAAAGCAGGATGCAGAACTAGTTGCCGGGGAGATTGCTAAAAAGCTTCCCTCGGAAGACTTCACCCTCGAAGCTGATCAACCTCAAGTTGATGCTGCCAAATGTGTAGTGTGTCTTACTTGTTACCGTTGCTGCCCTCACCAAGCTATTGAGATTCTTCACAATCCTGAAAAATATAATAATCTATACGGTTCTGCCGCCCGGATGAATGCACTGGCATGTCGTCGTTGTGGAGTATGTGTGGCGGAATGCCCTGGTAAGGCCATTCAGATGCCGGGATATCAAGATGCTCAGGTAGTGGCAGTTTTGGAAGGGCTGGTGGGATAATCATGACAGGTCAAGAAGCAAAGCTTAATAGTTTTCAGCCTAATATTGTTGCCTTTTGTTGTGAGAATTCGGGATATTTGGCAGCCCAAATGGCCATTGCAGCAAAGCTTACCTTCCATCAAACAGTCACTTTAGTTAAATTGCCGTGTTCCGGGCGTGTAGATGCGTTATTCCTGTTCAAGGCTCTTGAAAAGGGAGCAGACGGGGTAATGGTACTAGCTTGTCAAAAGGAAAACTGCAAGTTCTTAAAGGGTAATGTTCGGGCGGAACAGAGAATCCAAGCAACCCGAAAGGCGTTGCAAAGAATTGGAGTTCAACCTGAAAGGGTAGCCTTTTATCACTTAGCAGGTAACATGGGACATAAATTTGTGGAGGAAGTCCAAAGTCTGTATAGTATTGTTGCAGAACTTGGGCCTAACCCCGGGAAGGTGAGGAAATAAATGATCATTGCAAACGGCAAACCGATTGAGGAAGTTCTCAAAAGTATAGAAGGCCAAAAGAAGGTTACTGTCCTAGGCTGCCGGGGTTGTGTAACCGTTTGTCTAGCCGGGGGAGAGAAAGAGGTAGGAATTTTATCTAGCCAGATTAGGATGGCTAGAGAACAAGCCGGCCAACCGATTGAGGTACTGGAGGGCACTGTGGAAAGACAGTGTGATTACGAGTATTTTGAGCAAGTCAAGGACATCATTGTAGATTCAGAAGCGGTGATTTCCATTGCTTGTGGGGTTGGAGTTCAGGGTATTGCTGAGACTTTCCCCGACAAAATTGTTTACCCAGGACTTAATACCATGTTTATGGGTGCTAACCTAAATGTTGGAGTTTGGTCAGAACGCTGCCAAGGTTGTGGTAATTGTGTTCTGGAAATTACCGGTGGAGTTTGCCCCATTGCTAGGTGCTCAAAGAGCCTAATGAATGGCCCCTGTGGCGGCTCTCAAAATGGTAAATGTGAAATCTCCAAGGATGTGGACTGTGGGTGGCAGTTAATTCATGACCGCCTTTCCAAAATTGGCAGGGTCGATTCCCTGCGCACTATCTTACCTGCAAAAGATTGGTCTACTAGCAGGGATGGTGGTCCTAGAAAACTGGTAAGGGAGGAATTGCAACTTGAAAGCGGGAACTAATTTAGAAAAACTGTTACGCGCTGGTGAATTCGTGGCTACGGGCGAAATTGGCCCGCCTAAAAGTTGTGATGGCAAGGTAGTAACCCATGCCGGTGAAATGCTAAGAAATTACGCTGATGCATTTAACCTCACCGATAACCAGACAGCTATTGTCAGGATGTCTAGTATTGCTGCCGGAAAACTACTGGTAGACATGGATGTAGAACCCATTATCCAAATGACTTGCCGGGACCGTAACCGCATCGGTTTACAAAGTGATGCTCTTGGTGCAGCTACTTTGGGAATAAAAAATGTCCTTTGCCTTTCCGGTGACCATCAACGCTTTGGAAACCATCCTATGGCTAAGAACGTCTGGGATATGGATGCCATTACTTTAATTCAGACCCTAGATGGAATGCGGAAGGGTTATTTCCAAAACGGGGAAGAAATTAAAAAGTGTGACCCTCCCCAGTTTTTTATCGGCTGTGCTGCCAACCCTTTTGCTGATCCTTTTGAGTTTAGGGTTACCAGATTAGAGAAAAAGGTTGATGCTGGGGCTGAT
The DNA here is from genome assembly GCA_049302075.1 of Carboxydocellales bacterium. Taxonomy (GTDB): domain Bacteria; phylum Bacillota; order Carboxydocellales; family JAJZTU01; genus JBAQLS01. The sequence continues at coordinate 18,089 of JBAQLS010000047.1, forward strand.
TTTGTCCAAACCCAATGTATTTTGGATATGGAACGGTTTGAACGTTGGATGGAACTGGTTCGGGAACGTGGTCTACATGAACGCTGCTTCATTACTGCCGGTCTAATGCCGATTAAATCCGCCAAGGGTGCTCGTTATATGCAGAAGAACGTAGCTGGTATGATGGTATCTGACGAAATATGTGAACGTTTGGAAAAGGCCGAAGATGCTAAAGCCGAAGGCGTACAATTAGTAGTAGATCAAATTAATTATATCCGCAATAATATTAAAGGTGTGGCTGGCGTTCATATCATGGCTGTGGCTTGGGAAGAAATTATACCGACCATCATGGAAAAAGCAGGTTTAGCGCCTAGACCTAAAGTGTCATAATCGCCCTGGATGGAGGGGAAAATAGTGAGTAAACAAGCAATTCTTATAATTGGCGGTGGTATAGCCGGCTTATCCGGTGCACTTTCCGCCGCCGCCCAGAGCTGCCAAGTATATTTAGTTGAAAAAAGTGACCATCTTGGGGGTAGGGCTATTGATTACTGTTGCAAAGCTACCGAGCAGTGTAATAAATGCTCCGCCTGTTTAGTCGGGCAGCATGTTCTCCAGGTTAAAAATAATAAAAATATCACTGTTCTATTAAAATCCCAGGTTTCCAAGGTGGAAGGTGGAACCGGTGATTATAGTATTCAGGTGAATACTCCTGAGGGAGCCCAGAATGTTAACGCCCAAGCCATTATCGTGGCCACCGGCTTTAAACCCTTTGACACTTCCCTAAGAAGTGAGTTAGGACATGGCTGGCAAAAAGGTGTAATCACTGCCCTAGAACTAGAACAGGCCATTAAGGAAAAGGGCTCCCTGACCGCCGCTTTTGGAACTTTACAGAGCATTGGATTTGTCCAGTGTGTGGGTAGTCGAGATTTGTCCCTAGGCAACGAATACTGTTCTAAAGTATGCTGTATGTACGCTACCCGTTTGTCCAGACTAATTCGTCAGGAGTTACCTGAAGCTGAGATTAGTATTTTCTATATGGATTTACAGACTTTTGGTAAGGGTTTTGACAAGTATATGGCGGAAACTAAAAACAACGACAAGATTAGGTTTGTTCGGGGTATCCCGTCCAAGGTGTTTAGATTCCCCTACGATCGGCTCACAGTAAGGTATGGTGACTCCTTAACCGGGGAACCAACTGAGGCAGCAATGGACCTGTTGGTGCTTTCTACAGCCATTACACCAGGGGAAGATAATAACCAACTGGCAGACATACTTCAAATCAAACAAGATCGCTTTGGTTTCTTTTCAGGTAATTCAATAGAACCAATTGAGAGTGGTCGTACCGGAATATACCTAGCGGGTACTTGTCAATCTCCCAAGGACATTCAGGAAAGCTTAGCTCAGGGGAAAGCAGCTGTTAGTAGGGCTTTTCGGGAAGTGTTTACAGGAAGTTCAGTTCTCTAAGTCACAGTATAGTTTAATGAACTAACAAAATATTACTGCCTTAAAATGGAAAAGACTACCTATAAGGTAGTCTTTTCCATTTTTTGCTCACCCTTATGAGCTTTTGATAAGAAATGATAATTCAGTGCTAGCCATTTTTTCTTCCAATAGGTGCATGGATAAGCTAGTTTTCGGTAAATATAAAGATGTAGTTGGAAATATAATCATGAACAAAAAGCAGTTGAGGTGAAAGTAATATGCGTATTTATTTTAATAAAGCAATGGAGCACTTACCTTACATATTATCAAGCGCTGTATGGCATTATCTTCAGGCTATGGATAAGTTACTTAATGCTAGCCAGGATGAAGTAGAAATCGAGAAGCTCAAGCGTGAAATGAAAGTAATTAAAGAAATTATTAACCCGGCTGTTAAGACCCCCTTAGAAGGTGAGCAGTTTAAAATTGAATGTCAGGAAGTAGAGTTATCAGGATTACTAGTTAGAATTCTCCACCATTATCTAGAAGAAACCAAAGATATCTTGCGTACTATTGAAGACCCCACTATTACCAAACTTTGTCTACAGGATGTAGATATAATTGAAAATCAGTTGATTACCGCAATTGGAGAGGTATCTTAGGATTTTAGGAGTGTGGTAAACCGGCGACAGATGTTATAATAATACTGTCGTCTTTTTGTTATTTATGAAGCAGCTTAAAGCTAAGTGGTATTGGGAGGAATTATTTCCTTTGTGTCGAATAATGTATTAATTCAAATCTCTTGAGTGGAGTGAGAAAAGTGAATAAAACAATGGTTGCAGACCTTCGAACAGGAATGAAGTTAGCGGAGAGTATCTTTTCCGATAATAAGCAAATCCTTGTTGCTGAAGGAACATTACTTACCGAGTCAATTATTAATCGTTTACAGGAAATAAAGCGGCATGTATATATTTATGATGAGAACACAATTGAAGCAGATCCTGGAGAAGTGCTAACTAATAGAGTTCTAGCTAATACACTGAACAAACTTCACACCTATTTACCTTTTGAATTATACCCGGAATCCGACAATCAGGTTAATGAGAAGTTTGAACGTTTAAATAAATTATTACAAATAATAATTAGTCATCCAATGGTTGCCGATTTTTTATTAGATTTAAGAACTATCGATGAATTAAGCTTAGAACATAGCTTGAATGTTTGCGTTTTCTCTCTCTTAATTGGTGCAGGTTTGGAGCTTCCTGAAAGTCTTATGGTGTACTTAGGCAAAGGTGCAATTACTCATGATATCGGCAAGATGTCCTTGCCAATTGAAATTAGGGGAAACTTCAACAACTTATCACCTAAAGATCAGTTGGTATATAAAGAGCATACCAACAATGGTTATCGTTTGCTTCGGGAAAAGGGTTTTGAGTCACAAGTGGCAAAGGTAGCTTTATACCATCACGAACGTTGGGATGGAGGAGGATATCCAACTAAACTGGAAGGCGAAAAGATTGATCTTTTGTCCAGAATTGTTAACATTGCCGATGTTTATGATAACTTAACTAGTACTTTAGCTGATACAAGCTATCTGCCCCATGAAGCAATTGAATACTTGTATGGGGCTGGTGATATGTATTTTGATGCTAGGATAGTTAGGGCGTTTATTTATAATGTTGCAATCTACCCTTTAGGTAGTATTGTCAAGTTATCAACCGGCGAAGTAGGAATTGTCGTAAATGTTGCGAAAAACATCTCCTCCCGACCAATTGTGAAGATTTGTTATGATAAAGAGAACCAAAAGCTAAAATATTATCATCAAAAGGACCTGTACCAAGAAAAGACAGTTTTTATCACTAAAGTTTTGTTATAGCTGGTACTATACCCGTTTAAGATTCTAATGATATAATAAGAAAAACAGTTTAGGGGAAGGTGGAAAGTGCCTTGCTAGGAAAAGAGTTTCCGGTGGATAGCATAACAGCTAGCTTTGGTGCAGACCTTGTTTGTGAGGGATCCACAGTAATTCCCAATATGCTGTTAAAGTATTATAAACAATTAGGTATTTCCGACCGCGAGGTTTGTTTACTCGTACAGATAATCTTTTTGAGAAATTCGGCTCAAGACTTTTATCCTTCCCCAGAAAGACTTAGTCAAATAATGACTGCGGATAACAGGGAAATAAAAGAAATGCTAGCCTTGTTATTTGAGAAGCAGTTTTTGGCAATTGAAAAACGTTATGATCCGGAACTTGACCAAATCGGGGATAGTTATTCTATAGCACCACTAATGCAGCAACTATCTTGTTTATGGGCTTTAGAGAAACAACATACGATAATGGAAAGACAACGCCAGATGCAAAATAATAAATCCACGAAACTAGCCAAAGTCTGTAAGGAATTTGAGCACCAGTTCGGTAGACTACTTTCACCAGTTGAAGCTGATCAAATCCGTTTTTGGGTAATCGAATCAGAAATTACTCCAGACCTAATCTTTGAAGCTTTACGTAGAGCACTGCTAATGGGGGTTCAAAACCTAAAGTATATCGATAAAATTCTTCTGGAGTGGAAAAGACATAATTTAGACACTTTAGAGGCAATTATAGATTATGAGTCTGGACGTCAACAAAAGGTTGTTAAGGTACCTAAAACCAAGAAGGTTACAGAAAAGCTTAAGGATAAAAATGAAGATAAATTTCGGTTAATTCATTGGTAATAAGGTGGTAACCCTATGAAGCACATTCAATCCCTTTTAACAGATAAATTAAACAGTATATCCCAAATCCGGCAGGCAGTGCCGCTAACTAAGGATGTTCCTAGAGAATACAGTTGTTTGGTTTGTGAGGATCGGGGTATTTTAGTCGAAGGAGACTTGGCAAGGCCGTGTAACTGTATGCGGCAAAAAGCCCTCCTAAAAAAGTTTAAAAATTCTCTAGTCAGTAAGGAAATGCTCCAACATAGCCTAGATAAATTCCAACTAAAGTATTATACCCAGGAAAAGGTGGATGAAATTTCTGGATTTACCTTCCGAGTGTTGGCTGAACGAGCGTTTTCCGCTGCTCGGCGTTTTATCCGCGAGGCATTGGACAATGTGCATGGAGACGGCTTGCTTTATACCGGCCCAGTAGGTTGTGGTAAAACATTCTTAGCTAGCTGTATTGCAAATGCCCTGCTGGAGGGTGGTCGGGAAGTGTTATTTATTGTTGTTCCTGATCTTCTAGATGAAATCAAGGCTACTTATGATCAAAGCCGTACTGGCGGAGATATTACCGAACATCACCTTATGGAAGCGGCTCGAAATGTGGAAATACTTATTCTTGATGATTTAGGGGCCCATAATTATACGGAGTGGGCTAGGAACAGGTTGTATAGCATTATCAACTACCGTTTAAATCATCACAAACCTACAGTTGTTACCACTAACCTGAGTCTTGGGGAACTAGATGATTATCTTGGTGAACGAACTACCTCTCGGTTGGTACAAATGTGCCAGATTCGTAGATTAGCAGTATCTGATGATATCAGATATTTTAAGCACGACGAAATGCAAAGTGGAAATGAAGAGGATACTTAAAACCGGTTAAACCGGTTTGGAGGACAACATAATGGCAAACATTAAATTTGGCACAGATGGCTGGAGAGCAATCATGGCCGATCAATTCACTTTTGATAATGTTAAGATTGTTATTCAAGCTGTTGCTGATTTCTTAAAGGCTAAGCAATATGAGCACCAAGGTGTAATTATTGGTTATGATACAAGGTTTTTGGCGGAAAAATTTGCTGCGACTGCTGCTGAAGTGTTAGCAGCAAACGGCATCAAGGTCTATCTGCTGGATAAAGCTGCTCCCACACCAGTTACCGCTTATGCAATAAAAGTTTGGAAGACCGGTGGGGCGGTAATGTTTACAGCTAGCCATAATCCTCCGGAATATAACGGGGTAAAATTTATTCCTGAATATGCAGGTCCTGCTACACCCGTAATTACTAAGGAGTTAGAAGAGAATATCGGTAAAGTTTTGGCCGGAAAAGAAATTAAGATTATGGAGTATCACCTTGCAGTAGAAAAGGAACTAATTCAAATAATCAACCCGCGACCACCATATGAAGAACAGTTAAAAAGTTTGGTTGATATGGAGTTACTAAGAGCCAACCCACTTCCTGTAGCTATTGACCCTATGTTTGGTGCAGGACAAGGATACGTAAGTAATATTTTAAAAGGTTTAGGTTGGGAAGTTACCGCAATAAATGATTTTCGTGACCCACTTTTCGGAGGTTCTTTACCAGAACCAACTGCTGCCCAACTTAGTGAATTAATTGGTCTGGTTAAAAAACTGAACAATGGAATTGGATTAGCCAATGACGGTGATGCCGACCGCTTTGGCGTAATAGATTCTGATGGTACATACATTACTCCCAATGAGGTAATTACCCTGCTTTTGATGCATTTGCTAAAGAACCGCAAGTGGACTGGTGGAGTTGTACGCACAGTAGCAACAACCCATTTACTGGATGAAATTGCCGCTAAGTACGGTATAGAGGTTTATGAAACTCCGGTAGGATTTAAGTATGTTGGTGAATTAATGCTCCAAAAAGATATATTAATCGGTGGCGAAGAAAGTGGCGGTTTAAGTATTAAAGGACATATACCTGAGAAAGACGGTATTCTCGCCAACTTGTTAATGGCTGAGGTACACAGCTTTGAGCAAAAACAATTTGGTGAACTTTTACAAGAAATAAAAGCGGAATTCGGTGACTATGCCAATAAACGAATTGACCTACACCTTCCTGAAGAGAAAAAAAATTCAATCATTAAGCAGATGCGTGAAAACCCACCTGAATTCATAGGTAAACACCGAGTTAGCAAAGTTAATTTAGCTGACGGGGCGAAATTTTTACTTGAGGACAAAAGTTGGGTTCTTTTCCGGCCTTCCGGTACTGAGCCTCTATTAAGAATCTATGTGGAGGCGCTAGGGAAAGAGGCTTTGGAGCAACTAATCATTGATGTTAAAGAATTCTTAAGGTAGCAGGCTGTTGAAATTCCCCGTCTAGCTTTGTCACCAGCTTTGACAAGGTCCTCAACGTACAGCAAGTACGCCTGCGGCCTTGTCAAAGCTGGTTCCTCGCTATACGGGTTTTTCAACAGCCTGCCTGGGGAATTAGTAAAAGTAATTTTCAATAGCCTGTTCGATTAAGTAAATTCTCAAGAAACTGCAAGCTAGTATATCTTGCGACAAAGCTAGAGGAGGATTTTCAACAAACTGAGGCCAGCACATCCGTGCTGGCTTTTTCTTTTTCCATTCACCAGAATAAATTGTTCTAATCATGGACAGGCTAGCATAATGTGATATTAATTGGTAGAGTGCTGGAAGAAGGAGGAAATAGGTTGATTAGTAAAAGCAAGCTTTTGGCGGCAACCCTGCTAACTGCTGGATTTATAGGGCTAATCCTACCACAGTCGCAATTGCCTAAGGTAATGGCGGCTCAATCTGGAGTATTTATTGTCCAAAAAGGGGATAACCTTTCGGAAATAGCTGCAAAGTATGGAGTTACAGTCCAAAAACTACAATTAGTAAACAAGCTTTCGGGAACATTAATCAGAATTGGGCAGACTTTAATAATCCCCGATACTCTAGTTTATGAAGTGAAACCAGGGGACAACCTTTCCAGAATAGCTTATAAATACGGGGTAACAATAGAAGCTTTAAAAAAAGTTAATAATTTGGGCAGCTCTACAATCTACCCTGCAGATGAGTTAATTATTCCCAAGGGTAATGTTTATCGCGTAAGTACTATGGAGAAAAGTTTTAAGTCAAGGCTGGAAACTCGAATTCAACCTATAATTGAGCAAGCTGAATTGAACTCCTACCGAGGAGAAAATTCATCGCTGAAAATATCCACTAGTAACTCTGAGTTGGAAGTCTTCGATGGGAAAAGTTTAGAGCCAAGTAGTTTGAATCGAAGCCGAGCTAGTAATAGTAATCAAAAATCTAACCTTAAGCTAGATAAAGAGGAAATTTATTTATTAGCAAAATTGATCCATGCCGAGGCAAGAGGGGAAAGCATGAAGGGCAAAATTGGTGTTGGCGCAGTTATATTAAATCGTCTAGAAAGTTCAGATTTCCCCAAAACTATTAGCGAAGTAATCTTCCAAAAAAATAACCGAGTTTACCAATTCTCGCCAGTAGAAGATGGTTCCATTAAACTTGAGCCAAATGAAGCAGCTTGGCGTGCTGCAGAAGCTGCAGCATCCGGTGAGGACCCCACAAATGGTTCCCTGTTTTTCTATAATCCTGAAATTGCAACAGATGATTGGATTAAGACTTTACCTGTAGCAACAGTTATTGGTAACCACGTTTTTGCTCGTTAAATCTCAATTAGCTAAGATTGAACCTAATATACGATTGATATTTTCCCAGAACATATAAGTTACTGGGAAATTTACTTTTTTACTGGTGAGTTAGTGTTGCTATATCGCAGGTAACACAGCCTATATTCGTCCCCAATTTATCCGGAGAATTGTTAATAAAGTAAAAGCCCAAGGGGGAAACCATTTTTAACAGATAGTAACACCTTGTATGTGGGTAGCAGGTCAAATGCGGTTGACCACCTACAGACGGCAATTGAAAACGGCTTTGCCTACGCAGTTGTCGATGCCCCATTAATTATCGCGGACGGGCTTTCCGGTCAGGATTTTGAACGAGTTGAAATAAATCTGAAACATTTCAAAGATGTAAAAATAAGTAGTGTTGGAGTACATGCCGATGCCTTGATCGCGGTTAGTCACTTTAAGGGCCATGCAGCAACCGGTTTTGGTGGGACAATTAAAAATTTGGGCATGGGGTTAGGTAGTCGCAGCGGGAAACAGATGATGCATAGTGATGTCTTACCTAAGGTAAACCCGAATAAGTGTCTGGGATGTGGCAAATGCACCAAATATTGTCCTGAGAATACTATTACTATGGCGGAAGGAAAAGCTTTAATTATCGAAGGTAAGTGTATCGGTTGCGGGGAATGTACAGCCATCTGCCCCGTTTACGCTGTGGATATTAATTGGAAAACAGATGCCGATACCATGCAAGAAAAAATGGTGGAATATGTTTACGGGGTGTTAAAAAACAAACAAGGTAAAGCTGGTTTTATTAATTTTGTAACCGATGTGTCCCCAGACTGTGACTGTTGTGGATGGAATGATGCGCCAGTGGTAGGGGATATTGGAATTTTGGCCTCAACTGACCCTATTGCCTTAGACCAGGCCTGTGCAGATCTAGTAAATCAAGCTCAACCTTTAAAAGAAAGCCTATTGGGCAGCCAATCTTCAGAAACTGATAAATTTAGAGCACTTTATCCTGCAGTAGACTGGACAATTCAGCTTGCATATGGAGAAAAGATTGGCCTAGGCTCACGAAAATATAATTTAAGAAAAATATAACTTATTCATTAACTGTGAAGCTAAGTAAAGGAACCCGCATTGAGTGCGGGTTCCTTTATTCTACTTTTTAGCATTAAACACAAAGCTGGCTGCTTCTATATTTAGGCGATATACTGGAATTCCGGTAAACTCTAATAGTGCCTCCCGGAGTTGAGTCTGAATGTTGCCTAGTAAGGGCACAATTGGGGGTCCATAGGGGATAGCTAATTTAACATTAAGAGCTATACCGGAAGGTCCTGATTTTAAATCTAAATGGTTAATTCTACAGTTTTGGTAATTGTGGGTGATGAACAGCTCAACCATTTTCATAATCACTGGTTCTGCAATATACATGCTGCCTATACCGGTAAAATTAGGCCGGATTAAAGTTTGGTCAGCCCATACAGGTTTACTCCGAACCGGGGGGCGAGGAGAGAATACTACCTGCAGGGAACGAATTAGTTTAATAGGTACCTTTTGCTCTACTTCTGCCATAGGGACCGGAATTACGTGGTTTCCAAAATGTTTTCGTTGAGATAAAGCAGTTTTAATTTCCCCAGGGGAAGCGATATCCTCAATATTAAGTATCTTCTCTGGTTTGGGTATTTCTAGACGTGAAGCTATTTTATTCACCATTCCCAAGGAAGTCCCTAGCACTAAAATTGATTTAGGTTGGTGTCCAGCTATCCAAGCCTGTGCTGTTTGCCTATGCAGTTCTTCCTGAAAAAGTGCAGTTTTGATGGCAGCAATCCTAGTAGGTTGTTGTTTGGCAGAAAACCCAGTTACAATCTGATTTCCGGCAATTAAAAGGCCATCGTCAATTATTAAGTCTATTCCTTTTTGCTGGGCCACCATAATAGCTCGGTAGCTTTTGCCAGTTCCACTTGGACCTACCAAAGCTGAAATAATCACCGTCATTCCTCCTGACGAAAAAACTAATGTCCAGTTCCAAGAACTGGACTGTCTAATAACCATTATTTAGCTAGAGCACATTATTTGTTTTCATTAGTCTTACCCTTAGGATTGTTAGCAGGCTCTAAAGGTAAACTAGTCAAATCCTCGTTACAATAGGGACAAGTCCAATTGGATAAAGTGTTAGACGAATAAGAAACTCGTCCACATTTAGGACAAGTTTTAGCATTCAAATTACAACCCTCCTTGCAAATTGGTAGGGATAAAACGTAATATTTCTGGTTAATATGCTCCGGATAAGTTAATATTAATATACACCAGATAATACCAACCGTCAATAGAATTACTTAACGGTAAAAACATGTAGGAGGGCTATTGGTGAATAGAGTATTTAGGACGGTAGTGGTTGTAAACTTTTTAAGCTTAATTATCCTGCTTTCGGGGTGCGGTCAATTGGGGCAGTTGGCTAAGTTTCCCAAACCACAGATCGCTATGGCCTCCAAAATTTATGATATTAATGGTAATGAAATTGCCAGTCTATACGAGGAAAACCGTATTCCTGTTAAACTTGCTCAAATATCTCCTTATTTAGTTAATGCAATTATTGCGGTGGAAGATGCTCGGTTTTATGAGCATAAAGGAATAGACCCCTTCGGTGTCGCCCGGGCATTAGTTAAAGATATTAAGGCTAGGGAGGTAGTTGAAGGAGGTAGTACCATTACCCAACAAACTGCTAAGAATTTATATCTAAGCAATGAGCGTACTTGGCAAAGAAAAATTAAAGAAGCAGTATTGACAATCCAGTTAGAACAAAAGTATACCAAAAACGAAATTCTGGAAATGTATCTGAATCAGATTTACTTTGGCCATGGTGCCTATGGGGTTGAAGTTGCAGCCCAAACTTACTTTGGTAAATCTGCCCAACAATTAAATTTAGCGGAAAGTGCTCTATTGGCGGGCCTACCTAAGGGTCCTAACAGTTATTCCCCCTTTCGCAACTATACTGCTGCCAAAGAACGGCAGTCAGTGGTGTTAAACCGAATGGTTGAAGTAAATAAAATTAGTCGCGAGGAGGCCGATAAGGCTATAAAACAGCCAATTGTGCTAACTACTTCCAATAAAGTAAAGCAAGTGAAAGCACCATTTTTCGTTGATGAAATCCGTGAATATATTACCAAAAAATACGAGAATGGAGCAGAATTATTACTTCGGGGAGGGTTATCAGTCTATACTACCTTAGACTTGGATATCCAAGCTGCTGCTGAAGAAGCGTTTGCTCAGGGTTTTAGCGGCGTAGAAAAGCATTTAGAGGGGGCGCTGGTCTCTATAGAGCCACAAACCGGTTATATCAAGGCAATGGTAGGTGGACGAGATTTTCAAAACAGTAAATTTAATCGGGCTTTAGCTTCCCGGCAGCCTGGTTCAGCTTTTAAGCCCTTTTTATATGCAGCTGCCATTGAAGCCAAAGGGCTAACAGCGGCTGCAACAATCGTCTGCGAACCAGTAACTTTTCAACAGCAGTATGGTACAGATTACACCCCAACTGATTATGGTAACCAACCATATCATAACCGCAATTTTACTTTAATAGAAGCGTTGGTTAAATCAGATAATGTTGTTGCTGTTAAATTAAATCAGCAGGTGGGACCACAGACATTGGTAGACTATGCAAAAAAAATGGGCATAACTTCTCCATTAAGGCCATACATATCCCTGGTGCTGGGAACCTCAGAAGTTACACCTTTAGAAATGGCAACCGCCTATGGTGGGTTTGCCAACCAGGGTCAAGTCTCTGTACCTATGTACGTTTTAAAAATAGTAGACAAAGATAAGCGGGTTCTAGAGGAAAATACTATTCAATTGAAACAGGCCATTGATAAGAAAACTGCTTTTATAGTTACTGATATACTCAGAGGTGTCCTTCAACCTGGCGGCACTGCCGGCTCTATCGGGGCAATTATTGATAGACCAGCTGCAGGAAAAACAGGAACTACTCAAAATTACCGGGATGCCTGGTTTGTTGGCTATACTCCTGAACTGTCCACTGCCATTTATATTGGTTATGACACACCTAGATCAACCAAGCGAACAGGGGGAGAAATTGCCGCACCCATCTGGGGACATTTTGTCCAAAGAGCGTTAGTGAAGGTGCCACCAAAGGATTTTATTCAGCCGGAAGGTATAGTTAAGGTAAAAATATGCGCAGATTCAGGATTACTTGCAGCTCCCTTTAGTGAAAAAGTCTTTGAAGCTAGCTTTGTGCTGGGGACTGAACCAACAACTGAATGTCCAACTCATAGTATACCTTGGCCACTGGGTTCTTTATGGAACCAGATGTCAGGGACTAGTCAAGTAACCATTCCGTGATTAAGGTGGATTCCCCCTTATGTAAATCAGAGGAGGGTAACAGCTAAAGTACATAAAGAGGAACCCTAGGTTCCCTAGGTAAGAACAAAAGCATATCCTAGCGAAGGCATCAGAGATGCTTTTGTTCAGGAATTATAGTATTATATTTAGGAGGAGATTAGAAACGAGGGGATATATGTGTCAGAATATCTGGGTCAGATACTTAGCTCAAAGCTTAATTTAAACCAGGATGCTATCCAATTGTTTACCAAAAGTCTGCGCTCCTTAAACCGATCAGAACGAAAACTGCTTTATGGTGAGCTTAGTTCAACCCTAACCCAAGTTGAAAGCACACTCATAGCAGCTTGGGAACAGGCAACTGATGAGGAAAAAGCGAAATGGCTGAATGTAACTGTAGAAAGTATAGTTACTCACGGCGGGGACAGGGACATGTTGGACAAGTTAGCAACCCAACTAATAGGTTCTTTGAAGGTATATAATCTAGTGCAAAAGCTTGCTAAAGAAAGAGGGATATTTCTTAAGGTTTCAGCTTCCCAGGGTGGTTGTACATTTATTTTATTGGCAATTATCTTATTCCTGGGGTTGGTTTTAGCTTATATAAATTTAATGTAGAATGGCTTTGCGAATTTGCAGGGAAGGCGGTCTCCTAGGTGAAGGTGTGTAGCTGTTTCAAGAGATCTTGTACTTCTAAATATTGGGCTATGGCAATGATAGCTATCTTTTTATTAACTATATTTTCCGGTTGCGACATGCAACCACTCCTTTATAATAAAACTAATGAAAGTAAGCAGGTTAACCTTCAACAGGATGAGGGATGGTTTAAGGTAAAAAGAGTAGTTGATGGAGATACTTTTATAATTACTAAGCATAATGAACGAGTACGTTTAATTGGTGTTGATGCCCCGGAATCGGTTAAGCCTGGAGAGAAACCTGAGCTTTTTGGTCGTGAAGCTAGTAATTATCTAAATAACTTACTTACCCTCCAAGAAGTAAAACTGGTTTTTGATATAGAAAAAAGGGATAAGTATGGGCGGCTGCTAGCTTATGTTTATCTCAAGGACGGCACTTTTGTTAATGCCAGCATACTAAACGAGGGGTATGCCCGCGTGCTGACAATCCCGCCAAATACAGTTCATGCAGCCGAGTTTCTATATTTGCAAAATATGGCTAAAAAAAATGGTAAAGGGTTATGGGGTAAAAGCTGGTTATCTGGTAATTTGGCCAAAAAATGGGGGGGAAATAGATGACTTGTAAAGCAGCCTTTGTATTTACCCCAGACCTCCTGAAATATAGCTTTTCCGAGGATCATCCCTTTAATCCTCTAAGAATACAGTTAAGCATAGAACTTATGGAGGCCTATGGTCTACTAGAACAATCTGAGTTAGTACAACCTAAATCGGCTAGTTTAGAGCAGCTATTAACCTTCCATGATTTACGCTATTTACAAATGCTCAATAAGCTTTCCGGATTGGGTGCCAGCGATGAAGGTGCTCATCTATATGGCCTAGGTACTGAGGATAACCCCATATTTCCGGGTATGTTTGAGGCTGGTAGTTTAGTGGTGGGAGCTACAATTACTGCCGCAGAACTAGTAATGGAAGGCAAGTTCAACCATGCAATGAATTTGGCTGGAGGCCTCCACCATGCTCATAGTGCTGTGGCCTCAGGTTTCTGTATACTAAACGACGCAGTAGTTGCCATAAAACAAGTTCGAAAAAATTATAACTGTAAAGTAGTCTATATTGATAATGATGCCCACCATGGGGATGGGGTACAATGGGCTTTTTATGAAGACCCTAATGTTTTAACAATTTCCATTCACGAAACTGGTCGGCATTTGTTTCCTGGGACTGGCAAAATAGCCGAGATTGGTAAAGGGTTAGGTTATGGTTATAGTGTTAACGTACCTTTGGAGGCATTCACCGAAGATGAATCTTGGATAAAGAATTTTCGGGAAGTGGTAGTTCCGGTGGTAAAAGCTTTTAAACCTGATATAATTATTAGCCAAAATGGCTGTGATGGACATTACTACGACCCCTTGACTCATTTATCAGCTTCCACTCTAACATATAAAGAAATTCCCAGAATTGTTCATCACTTAGCTCATGAAGTTTGTGATGGAAGATGGGTAGCTATAGGGGGTGGAGGTTATGATATTTGGAATGTAGTACCTCGTGCTTGGACACTGCTGTGGGCAGAAATGAAAGGGGTTAAAGTTCCGCTAAACATCCCTGAAGCCTGGATAAAAAAGTGGTCCCCGTTCAGCCCATCTGCTATATTAGCTAATCTAAACGATAATTCCTCTGAACTCCCAATAAATCCCAGGAGACCGGAAATTGAGGAAAAGAACTATTTAACTTCCCAAAAGGTATTAAATAGCGTGTTGCCAATTATAAACGGGATTATCGGGTGATATTGAAATAATCGTATTTAAATAAAGAGAAAAGTTCACCTAGTTTGTAAAGGTGAACTTTTCATATAATAATTTTATTATTTACCGTTATAACTAATAATCCTTAGCCAGGTGTAGGTATGGCAAATTTCACAAAATAAGATAATGTGTTTTTTAGTTTTAATAAAGGTTGCCCCAGACAGTTCCTGGTCGCAAGAAGGGCAATATGATTGGTTATCCGCTTTATACCAGTAAATAATTTTTTCTCGCTCTCCGGTAAGTGGGTCTTCAACCCAAGTACCTGGACTGATACAGAATACTCCAGATTGCCGAGGCAGTAATTCTTTGGGTTCAACTGTTGTTACGCGGGCCCCCTTTTCTAATAAAGTTAATTCTTGTTCATAAGTCGTAGTTCTGCTCACATAAACCACCATCCGTAAGGAAATTTTCGAACTATTGTTAATTATGTTGCTAACCTAGTTTTATTGTAGCATTATGGTCAAGGTGCAATTTGTCGAATAAATCACGAATAATGGCGAATACTAGTTTGCTTATAATTGCCACCAAGATAACTAAGCTGAAAGTCTTGTTTGATATGGCTTATGGAGTTTTGGGTTTTCGAAAAAAAATGCTCAGGAGTTGTAATAAAATGAAAATACGATTCTTTTCTTGTGAATTAGAAGATATTATAGGTGTTGATTTAGAAATTTTAAGTCTACAGGCTACTATCCAGGATTATCTGGACGGTCTTAACCGGTATATTGAGGCAGGAGAGTTTACCCGTGGGCGAAGTACCGTAAAAGAGTGCGCCGGATGTGATGGTTGTTGTGCTGAGCGTATCCCCCTTACTAATATTGATTTATTTCGCTTAAGACAGATACCGGGAATTAGTGGAAATAATTTAACAGAAATTTTAAGCTATTGTGCCCAAATTGATTTAGAACCACCACTGGTTGATATTCTTCTAAAGCGGGATGAAGCTGGTACGTGTATTTTCCTTTATAAGGATGCAAAACGTTGTAAAAACTACGTCCACCGTCCCTTGGTTTGCCAGACCTTTATTTGCTGCCCGACTACAGAGCGAGCTCAAGCTCTTCGAAGTTTAATAGTAAATAGCGGGGAAGATGAATTAGTAAGACTTTGGCTAATGGAAAGCTTTTTAAACGAAAAATTATTAACTCATAATAATATGTTAACTAAGCTAAATTTGACAGATTGGGAAGAAAATCTGTTTACTGGAAAAGTTAACTATGACCAAATCCTGATTAAAGACCTATGCTCGGAAAAACTCTGGTTAGAATTATCCTCTAGAGGAAATTGCCATAGTTAGTATTTTCATAGATATTCTTCTATGGTATAATTCGAAATGTACATAAGGAATAGCGTAGCTGGGGATGGAAGATATTGAAATTGCTAAGGAGGAGTATTAGTGAAATTGTTAATTATGGGACCACCTGGAGCGGGAAAAGGTACTCAGGCTGAGGTAATGGTTAAGGAGTTAAACATATCCCACATTTCCACTGGGGATATGTTCCGGGCAGCAATTAAAGAAGGAACTGAAATGGGGAAGAAGGCCAAAGAATACATGGATGCTGGTCAATTAGTCCCAGATGAAGTTGTGGTAGGTATGGTTAAAGAAAGATTAACCATACCGGATTGCCAGAACGGGTTTTTGCTAGACGGATTTCCTCGAACTCTTGCCCAGGCTGATGCTTTAAGTGCAACATTAGATAAAATGGCTATTAAATTAGATGGTGTAATTAATATAGATGTTCCAAGAGCAAGGCTTATGGCTAGACTAACCGGCAGGAGAATTTGCCGTTCCTGCGGAGCCAGTTTCCACGTTGAATTTAATGCTCCCAAACAAGCAGGGGTATGTAATAGTTGCGGTGGCGAGCTTTATCAGCGTGATGATGACAATGAAGCTACAGTTAGCAGTCGTTTAGATGTTTACGAGGCCCAAACTCAACCATTGATAGATTATTATGCTGATAAGGGTCAACTAATAAATGTCAACGGCGACCAGGATATCAAACAGGTGTTACAGGATATTTTAGCCAGTTTGCGTAAGTAGGTTGCAAACCTTTAATTAATTTGTTAAATTGATACCACAGGAACAATCCTGTGGTACTTTTGTTGTCGTTAAGGAAATTACCGTTAAATTAGGTAATCCTATAGTATAGATATTAAATCTTAGCGGTTGGAAAGGAGGTGAACTGCTTGGCGGTTACATTAAAACCAGTTTCTAAAATATCCGGGTCTTTTGGACAAGAGGGTGAGGAAAAAGTTGCTCAACTTCTAGAAGAGGAGCTTCCAGAACAATATATTATTTTGAACTCTCCTCGAGTAGCCCATAATAATAACGTAGTTGACATTGATCATCTTTTGATTACCCCAACAGCTATCTTTGTCATTGAATGCAAAAATATGAACGGTAAAATTAGCGGTGGTTTAATGGGTAACTGGGTTCAGGAACGTTTCAACGACGGACGGAAAGAATTTATTAAAATAGGCAATCCTGCCAGTCAAGTAAACCAGTATGCTAAAGTTGTCAGGGATTTTGTCCGAGCAAAATATACTGAGCTATATGGCAGCCAAAAGAATTTTAAAGTAGAACCCATTGTGGTATTTTCCCATCCCCAATCTAATTTAACTGGCATGCATTTCACCTCTCGAGGTAAAATCGGTAAAGTACATGTGGTTATGCTCAAGGATGTTATTCAGATGATAACCTCCATGAAGGCTGACCATATGACTCAGGAAGAGATTGAACAATGTGCCGATATACTAGTGCCTTCCGACCAAAGAGATCAAACCGGTGTTTTTCCAGTTTTAGCTGAACTACCTCGGGAAAATTTCCGCAATAGGTTTCAAATTCTTGAAGAAATAGGTAGAGGAAGCTATAGCACTGTGTACCGTGCCTTTGATAATAAATTAGATCTTGAAGTAGCGGTAAAAAAGCTTGACCAAATTCAAAAAAGGGACAATTTGGTGGAGCGCTTTACCAGGGAAGCAAGAATAACTGCGAAGTTAAATCATCGGAATATTGTAAGGTTCTATGATTACTATGAGGATAATGGAGATTTTTACCTAGTAATGGAACTTGTAGAAGGGTTAACCCTGCAGGAGGTTTTAGAGGAAGGGGCTTTTTCTCTACGAGAAGTAGCTGAAGTTTACCCGGCAATTTTAGCAGCAATTCAGTATGCCCATGAAAACAACGTGGTACACCGAGATCTAAAGGCAGCTAACATTCTATTAACCCAGGATAGGGTAGTTAAAGTTACTGATTTTGGTGTCGCTAGATTGTTAGATGAAAGTGAATTAACTCAAACCAAGGCAAGTATTGGGACACCAGCTAATATGGCTCCAGAGCAGGTTATGGGAGAACAGGGTGACCATAAAGTGGATATATTCGCTCTAGGGGTACTTTTATATCAGATGCTTACAGGATTACTTCCTTTTCGAGGGGAAAGCCTAGGGGAGATAGTTAACAATATTCTCCGGGAGGAGCCGGAGGTTCCCAGTTACTTTCGTAAAACAATTCCTCGGGACTTAGATTGGGTCGTTTTGAAGGCTCTAGAAAAGGATCCGGTAAGACGTTATCACAGTGTAAATGATTTAACTACCGCTTTTCAAGGGGCCGTTAATTTAGATAAACTAGAAGCACTAGAAAGCTTTGGCGGCAACCGGGGTGTGCTGGCTAACTTTTATATAGCCGGACATAGTTGGCTTAGATACTGGAAGGATGACCGGCGTAAATTCTATACAGTGGCCCTGTTAACCGTTTTACTTTTTGGATGGATGATTAGTCTGCAGTTATATGCGGATTCGCGGATGTCCAGAGATAATCAAAACTCCTTGCGTCCAGGCCAAATAAACGTGCTGATCCCCCAGCAAAATAGTAAGTTAATCTCTAACGATAACCTCAAAGAAGTCTATAATAAGTTACTATCAATGACAGGAATGGAAGTTAAATTAACAGGCATCATTAATCAGGTAGTTGAAAGAAAAGAAGACCGGGTTATTCTAGAGTTAGCTGTAAAGCCAACCGGGAAAAACGAAAATATTCGAGTATTACTATCCTTCCAAGGGGATCCCCACATTCTCTTAAACAAACGCGGAATAGTTACAGATGTCCAAGTCATTGGAGTGATGGGAAAAATGTCTGTACTTGATCGTGAAACTAATAGTATGGTAGAGGTTCCGCTAGTTGTTGCCCAGCGAATGGAAGCATTAGAGCCTTGGAACGTAATGGCCCCGGCTAAATTTCAGCTTAATACAATGCAAACCATTGACCGTAACGGCAAAATTGTCACTCTGAGCAAAATAGAGTTTTCAGACACCGAAACAAGATTATTTGTAGCGGTTAAAAATAATTCTTTAAAACGGGTGTTTATTTCCCTAACCAAACCGACAGGAATCCAAGGGGGGAAAACTATACCCCAGCTGTACAACTTAGAAAATAACTATCAGATGGAATTAGATCCGGGAAAGGAAGTTTCCGGTATTTTAGTAATCGGACCAATTAATCTCCTTACTGGCAATGCGGAATTTAAGCTAGGTAACGATCTGTTTGGAGAAGAGCCTTGGACTTTTAAAGTTAAGTGGTAACAGTCCAGTCTAGGGATATTCGGAAAAAAGGGTTATTAACTATGGGAGTCGCATATGATATATTACCTGAATCTGGGGGTTTAATAAGCCCGGAGAGAGGGGGAATTCTGGTGAGTATGCGACCAGTAGAGGTAGAGGCAGCGGTGGATGAGGTTTTGCGTCAGGCAGTTCTAGTTTTAATTGACCATGCCCTTGACAAAAACGACAAGGCGCTGTTTCTGCTCCTCACCTGGGAATTAAGGAAGCTTAATGAAAAGTGGCCTGACCGGGAAGGCTTGGAGGCTCTAAGGAAATGAGCCTCCAAGCTTTTTTGTTGCCAATTTTACCAGTCCCCGAATAAAATTAATGTCGAATTCATAGAAGGTATCTGGGGGAAATTATAGAAATAATTAAGTTATCCAATTGTTTAGTTACCTAAAAGAGGAGGACGGAAAATGAGTAAGCTTAAATGTATCGGGGTTTTGACGGGCGGTGGAGATTGCCCAGGATTAAACGCTGTAATCAGGGCTGTAGTTAAGTCTGCCATACAAGAACACGACTTAAAGGTAATTGGTATTGAAGACGGTTTTGGAGGACTTATAGAGGGTAGCTTGCGTAAACTTTCGATAAAAGATGTTTCCGGGATTTTACCTCGAGGGGGCACAATTTTAGGTACAACTAACCGGGATAATCCATTTAATTATCCGGTTATGGAAAACGGTAAAAAGGTATATAAGGATATGTCTTCCGAGATTATGCGTACTTTGACAGGGCATGGTATAGAAGCTTTGGTGATTATTGGCGGTGACGGAAGTTTAAGTATTGCTAGAGAATTCCACTATAAAGGACTTCCGGTAGTGGGAATACCCAAAACAATCGATAATGACCTTTCGGCAACAGATGTAACTTTTGGCTTTGATACTGCGTTAGTAACTGCCACTGAGGCTTTAGACAAACTTCATACCACAGCTGAATCTCACCATCGGGTGATGATTCTAGAGGTAATGGGCCGCTATGCTGGTTGGATAGCCCTCGAAGCTGGGATAGCCGGTGGTGCTGACGTAATTCTAATCCCAGAAATACAATTTGACTATGCTAAAATTTGTGCCAAGGTGATGAAACGTAGGGAACAAGGTAAAAGATTTAGCATAGTAGTAGTAGCAGAAGGTGCTAAGCCCCTTGGTGGGGAGATGGTTGTTCAGCAGGTTATTGAAAATAGTGCTGATCCAATACGTCTGGGGGGGATTGGCAATATGGTAGGAAAGTGCCTAGAGGATTGTACGGGCATGGAAACTAGGGTGACTGTTTTAGGTCATCTCCAGCGTGGAGGAAGTCCAACTCCTTTTGACCGCATTCTTGGGACCAGATACGGAGTTAAGGCTGTAGAAATTCTTGTAAAGGGGGAATTTGGGAAGATGGTATCCCTCCGTACTCCGGATATAGTAGCAGTCTCGCTAGATGAAGCAGTAGGGGTTTTGCGGACTGTTCCCCTAAACAGTGATTTAGTCCAAGCTGCTAAATCCGTTGGCATAGGCTTTGGGGACTAGGTTTACTTAAAAAAGTTCAAAAAAATTGCCCTCCCTAGACAAAAAAAGAGAACTGCATCCTTTGATACAGTTCAGAGAAAAGGGGAGAGGAGATGAGGTATAATCAGAGCTATTGCTCACCTTTATTATACCTACTCCAGACAGCATATCTAGATTATGCCCGCCAAAAGACACATTTGGCACTTGAACGGTATAAATTTCCTATAAGTAGTATTTTCGTAGGTTAAGGAGATTTTTTATGGCAAAAAGTCTAATGTTCGCCGAAAAGTATTGTTTAATAGCATTTAAATCCACTTATCATGCTTTAGCTGCTGAAAAAGTACTGGATATTGGGTTAATTGAACAAGTGGTAATTCCCACACCTAAGCAAATCTCGGCAAGCTGTGGACTGGCATTAAAAATATATATCAGTGATTATCCCCAAGCAGTTTCCCTGCTGCTTGAACGTGGACTAAGAGAGGTAGAAGCTTACGAAGTTAATAGTGGGGAGCAGACTAGTTATAATCGGCTGGTTATTTCTCCTAGTTGAAAGGGGTTAACCGATGGGTATTAGATATTTGGTGGTAGATGTAGAAACCACCGGCACCGACCCCTCTAGGGATGAAATAATCGAAATTGGCGCTGTGATGATACAAGCTGAGCAGATTGTCCATAGTTGGCAGACGCTAATCCGCCCAGAGAAGCCCATTCCGCTACGCATTTCCCAGCTAACTGGGATAACAGCAGAAATAATGCAAAACGCCCCCAGCTTAGCAGAAATACTACCAGATTTAAGGGAGTTACTTCTGGCATCCCCGGTTATTTTAGTGGGACATAATGTGAATTTTGATATTAGCTTTTTGGAGGCAGCACTCCATAAACAATTAATTAATGAGCGCCTAGATACTGTTGAGTTAAGCCGATGGGCTTTACCTTTAGCTAAAAACCACCGACTTAAAACATTAACCAATCTGGTTAAAATTGAGCATTCCGTTCAGCATCGGGCTTTTGATGATGCTAAAGCCACTGCTGAGTTATTTTTATTTTTAATCAAACAGCTTCAGGAGTTGCCTTTAGACTTTTTACAACAAGTGATTGAAATTGGTCAAAATCAAAACGGATATTATCATACTTTCTGGGTCCAGTTGCTGCAAAACAAAATTAGGCTGTTCCCGGAAGGGAAAATAAATCATCTGGAAGGAGAAGTCCACAATAGCTTAAAGGTTAATCTTTTTACTTCACCAATAGAAGAGGTAAAAGCAACGCCAGTGGAGTTTGACCCTGAAGCTATCAAGTCACTATTTGAGCCTGAAGGATGTTTGGCCAAAAACATCTTAGGCTATGAAAACCGTATTCAACAAGTAATGATGGTTGAAGCAGTAACCTCTGCTTTGCTGGGGGACAAGTTTTTGTTAATGGAGGCGGGGACAGGGACGGGGAAATCCTTAGCCTATTTAGTACCGGTACTTTACTGGGCAGCCAGTAATCAGCAGAAGGTAGTAGTAGCTACCCATACTATCAACCTGCAAGAACAGCTATGGGAAAAGGATATCCCCTTGCTGAAGGATATTATGCCTTTTGAGCTTAAAGCAGCTTTACTCAAGGGCAGGAACAATTATATTTGTTTGCGCCGGTGGAATTCTTTTTTTGCCCGCAGGAAGGAATATAGCTTACTGGAGTCCAGCTTTGCGCTAAGGGTTTCTAGCTGGTTAAGGGTTACTCCTACCGGTGACAAAGCGGAACTCAATCTATATGGTAAGGATAATGAAGGCTGGATCCAGGTAGAAGCGGAACGAGATAGCTGCTTGGGGCCACAATGCAGCATGTTTCAAAAAGATTGTTTCTTGATGAAAGCCAAGCGTAATGCTGAAGGTGCACAGCTGCTAATTGCTAATCACTCCTTGGTATTTTCCGATATTAAGACTGAAAACAAGGTTTTGCCAGCATATAATTATCTAGTATTGGATGAAGCTCATCAAATTGAAGATGCAGCCACCGAGCACCTTGGGCTGAATTTAAGTCAAAGAACAATTGGACGCTTTCTTAACGGCTTATCCCGCCCACAAGGAGAAGGGACTAGTACTGGAATGTTGGGTGGGTTAAAACTTCGTCAAGGGAAATTTCAAGCTAGGTTGGGCAGTAAAGATTTTCTGAACTTTGAACAGCATCTGGATCAGGCGATAAAACTTATCCATTCAGTTCGGGAAGAGAGTAAACTACTATTTGACTTAGTGGAACAATTTATGGAGTTAATTAATGGGCAAGGGCGAAATGCTTCCGGTTATCGTAAGGTTGTCCGGCTGCGGGAGGAATACCGGGAATTAGCTTGTTGGCCAGCCCTGGAAACCTGTCAACACAATGTTTGTGTTCGATTAATTACTATAGGGGAATACTTAGGGCAGATGGCAGCTATTCTAGACAGATATCAGAATGTTAACGAAACGGAATTACTGGAGGATATTAAAGTTCTGACTGGACAAGCCCAAAGCGCCTTGGATACTGGGAAAGCAATCCAATTCATACTTAATGGCAACGACCAAAACTATGTATGTTGGCTAGAAAAAGATGAACATCAAGAATGGATTAACATTGTCCTCAAGGCAGCTCCTATTCAGGTTGGTCCACTATTACAGGAGAAATTATTCAACGAAAAAAAAGCGGTGATTATGACTTCGGCAACACTCACTGTTGAAGGGGATTTTTCCCACTTTATTGAGCGGGTAGGCTTGAATTTAACTGATCCAGGGAGATTACTCTGTAAGCAGGTAGATTCACCCTTTGCTTTTGAGGAACAAGCACTGCTATGTATTTGTCGAGATCTGCCTAGTCCAAGCGAAGTTGCTGACGCAGAATACGGTGAATTGATAGCCCCTTTAATAAGGGATTTAGCACTAGTTACTCAGGGTAAAACTCTGGTATTGTTTACTTCCCATAAAATGCTCAAGGATGTATATTGGCGTGTCCGACCCCAACTGGAGGAACAGGGTATTTGTGTTTTGGGTCATGGGATAGACGGCAGCAGAGTAAGGCTAGTGGAAGAATTTCGCGAGAGTCCTAAAGCAGTGCTTTTTGGGGCCAATAGTTTCTGGGAAGGTGTAGATTTGCCAGGAGATGTGTTGAGAAGTGTAGTGATTGTAAAAATACCTTTCGTTCCTCCAACCTTGCCAACGGTAGAAGCTAGGTTGGAAAATCTGCGCAATGCCAAAAAAAATAGCTTTCAGCAATTATCCCTTCCTCAAGCTGTACTAAGGCTTAAACAAGGGTTTGGACGGTTAATTAGAACCCAACAGGATTTCGGGGTAGTGGTAATATTAGATAATCGTCTGCTTGGCAAGCGGTACGGAGCTAAGTTTCTGCGTTCCTTACCCGTAAAGAATCATTTTCGGGGGGAGAAGGATTTGCTAGTATTAAAGGTAGCTGACTGGTTAGGAAGATAGATATTTGATTCCGGATGTCTATCTTTCAGTCTATCTTTGCCTATGTCAAAAGACTTTCTTTCAGGGGACAAAGATGGTAAAATGAGTTTAACGGTAGATAAATTAGGAGGCTGTTGGATGAACACTAAGATGATACCTAGTATATTTACTTTAGCCAATTTGCTACTGGGAATTGTTTCCTTAATTTATACACTCAATGAAGAGTGGCAATTAGCTGCAACTATGATATTAATTGGCATGGTCTTAGATGGAATGGACGGAAGGTTGGCTAGGAGACTAGATGCCACTTCTCCCTTCGGGAAAGAACTTGATTCCCTATGTGACTTAGTTTCCTTTGGAGTTGCTCCAGCCCTTTTGGCATATGCTTATAAGCTAGTAGCCTGGCCCTATTTTGGCATGGCCATAGCAATTGGCTTTACCTTGTGTGGAGCTATTCGCTTAGCCAGATTTAATGTCTTAAACATTAGTGATTTTTTTGTTGGGATACCCATAACTGCAGCCGGAAGCCTTGTAGCGATTATGGTTTTATTAGCACAAAGGATTCCCAACATTGCCTTCCCAATTAGTATGGTTATTCTTTCCTATCTTATGGTTAGTAAACTTAAGATAAAAAAATATTAATTCGGTGGGGGAACAACATGAGTAAGCAACTAATTATCCCTCCTGATGAACGGGTAATTTTACTGGAGTTATTACGAATTCAGGAAATATATGATGAAACATTAGCCTTAGGGGATGAAATTTTAACTAGATTACATAGATATGACTTAAATAGGTTATGGGAAAGATTACATGTTTCTACTTGCCAGGTATGTTACCATGGGAAGGAATTAGCCAAACCTATGGACTGTAAATGGTGGAACCGTTGCAAAAGCTACCTCAGGGCTAATGAATCCAACGAAATTAATGGTCAGACCAGTGTTACGGTAACTTTAGTTTTTGAGATAGAATAAATAGGTTCTGATATTTTAATCCCAAGCAGGCTGTTGAAAAACTCCTCTAGCGCGAAGACAGTTGTCCCCATGAGCCAAAGGCGTACTTATAAGTGGGAATATGCACCTTCTGTGTGTACGTCGAGGACCTTGGCAATTCTGGTGACAACGCTAGACGGGGAATTTCAACAGCCTGGGTTATTTTTTTTATTATACTGGCATAATCTTGGTTAGGTAGTTTTTTAAGAGATTATGAACAGGAGCTAGTAGATTATATGGAGGAGCTAATTCTAACCTGGGGAATAGCATATGTGCTAGGGGCTATTCCTATTGGGCGGTTAATTGCAAAATTTAATAGCGGGGAAGATATTTGGGAATACAGAGACGGAACAAGTCGTGTTAAAAACCTGCTTTATGTGCTTGGAACTGAAGCAGCCTGCTTTAAGGTGGTATTGGATTTACTAAAAGGAGTTACTGTTGGCGTAATAATCGAATTGCAAGGTTATGAGGGGTTGGTTACTACTTTAACCCTCTTAATTATGCTGATAGGATATACAAAACCTTTAGGACAACCAGGCAAGGAAGGCTCAGGAATAATTCCCGGTCTCGGTCTTTTCTGGTATCTCTTTCCACAGATATGTGATTTAAGTCTTGCTATGTTTTTTGCAATCCTTGTATTAAAACGCCAGCTTAAGTTTGCTCTAACGGTATGTTGTTATTGTCTCATTATTGGAAGTCTATGGTTGGGTGATGATTGGGTAACCACTTCGGCATTATTGATTTCCGGTTCATGGTTTATTTGTACCAGCAAGCTAAATCCCGCTCTTAATCGGACATTCACCTGATGGAGTACGCCTGCATAATCTGAAGGTAAACAGTGAAAAGGGGTGAATAGCATGCGGGTCTATTATATTAGGATCCCTGGTTTTCTAAGAAATATTTTGCTTAAGGTACTGAAGTAGTCTATTAACCAATTGAATGTCAAATAAATTATATTTAAGAATTGGTTAAGTATGTCCAGCCGGCAGTAATTTCCGGCTGTTTTTTTTAATTAATTATTATAGCTATATACCTTAATTCCTCTTAAATTATCAGTAAACTTCTAAAGT
Organism: Carboxydocellales bacterium; assembly: GCA_049302075.1. Lineage (GTDB taxonomy): Bacteria > Bacillota > Carboxydocellales > JAJZTU01 > JBAQLS01. Next base: position 44,159 of record JBAQLS010000047.1, read on the forward strand.
GAAAAAGGAATTACTAACTGAATAGCGAATAATAATTCTTTAAGTATGCTTTTGTTTAAATAATTAAGCACTTGTAATCACAAGTAGTTATTTCGGAAAAAGCTACGGGGAGGTGGCCTATAGAGATTTATTTGCTGGGGAATGAAGATTAGATAAGAAGGGGTTTTGCTATGAGTGGTTGTGTAAATCTTAGCGAACAGAAAAGAGTAAATGGTCAATTTGTTGAAGAAATACTTCATCATACCGGAGTGAATGTCCGTAATTGTTATCAGTGTGGGAAATGCTCGGCAGGGTGTCCTTTGTCTTTTGCTATGGATATTCGCCCGAACCGGGTTATTCGAATGATTCAACTAGGAATGAAGGATGAAGTTATTAATTCCAGAACAATCTGGGTATGTGCCACATGTGCAACTTGTACTGCACGCTGTCCCAGGGGAGTTGATCCAGCCAGCATCATGGACGGATTACGGGTTATGGCTATGAAAGCTGGGAAAACAGCTAATGCCAAAAATGAGGCGTTGCTGCATAAGTTATTTATGGATTCCATAAGTAAACATGGTCGTTTATATGAGTTAGGAATGCTGTTAGGCTTGAACCTTAAGTCCGGTAACGTATTTAAGGATGCCGACATAGGGTTAAAGATGTTTCTTAGAGGGAAGATAAAAATTCTTCCGCCAAAAATTAAAGGGGTTAATGAGGTTAAAAAGATTATCGAAGCTGCAGCAAGATTGGAAGGTGAGCAAGCGTGAAGTATGGATACTACCCTGGTTGTTCCCTACACTCAACAGCAGCAGAGTATGAGCATTCCACCAAAAAGGTTTGCGAAAAGCTAGGAATAACTCTTGAGGAAATTAACGACTGGAACTGTTGTGGGGCAAGTTCAGCTCATAGCACCAGCCATTTGGCAGGTCTGGCCATCCCAGCTCGTAATCTAGCCTTAGCTGAAGAGCAAGGTCTGGATGTGATAGCACCTTGTGCGGCCTGTTACCAGCGGCTAATAACTGCTGATTATGAAATGAAAAAAGACGCTATTCTTAAAGGTAAAGTAGAACAGGCAATGGGTAGAAAGTTTAACGGTACTATCAGCGTTAAGTCCATTATTGAACCAATCCTAGAGGTGGGACTTGACAAAATATCCCAAGCTGTGGAAAAACCTCTCGCAGGCTTGAAGATTGCTTGTTACTATGGCTGCTATCTGGTTCGGCCTCCGAAAATTGCCCATGTGGATGACCCGGAAAACCCTATGTCCATGGACAACATTTTACGTGCCTTGGGAGCAGAAACAGTAGAATGGCCTTATAAGACCGAATGTTGTGGAGGTTCCCTAACCTTAAGCAATTCGGATATAGTGGTGAAGTTAGCCCGTGATATCTTACAAATTGCTGAGGACACCGGAGCCAATTGCATTGCCACTCCCTGTCCCTTGTGTCAGCCTAACCTAGATACCCGTCAAACCCAAGTGAATAAAAAGTACGGAACTAATTTTGAAATGCCTATTTTTTACTTTACTGAACTGATGGCTTTGGCTTTTGGGTTTCCTAAGCTTAGTCTGGACTTTGGTAAACATCTTGTAGACACTACCAAGGTTTTGGCACCTTATTAATAAGCTTGGTTGGGCAGGAAATAGAGCTAGACAGATGGTAAGAACATAAAAACTTAAAATCAGGAGCGATGTTTATGAAGAAAGTAGGCGTCTTTTTATGCCACTGTGGTACCAACATCGCAGGTGTGGTGGACATACCCAGATTGGCTGAGGAAGTTAGAAAATATCCTTTAGTGGCTCACGTCGAAGAGAATAAGTATTGCTGCTCTGAACCAGGGCAGGATGCCATCATTAAAGCCATTAAGGAACAAAACTTAGATCGGGTTGTTGTTGCTTCTTGCTCACCACGGATGCACGAGGGTACCTTCCAAAAAGCTCTGCAGCAAGCAGGTCTTAACCCTTATATGTTTGAAATGGCTAATATGCGTGAGCACTGTTCTTGGGTCCACGCCAAGCAGCCTGAACTAGCTACCCTAAAGGCTATGGACTTAGTTCGCAAAGCAGTTGCCAAGGTTTCTAATGTAGAACCTCTATTTGAAGATTATATCCCTATCACCAAAAAGGCTCTAGTTATCGGTGGAGGTATTGCTGGTATTCAGTCAGCCATTGATATTGCTGATGCCGGGCATCAGGTTATTCTGGTAGAAAGGGAGTCAACCATAGGTGGGAAGATGGCCATGCTGGATAAAACTTTCCCCACTTTAGACTGCTCTGCCTGAATAAGCACGCCCAAGATGGTTGTTGCGGCGCAACATCCTAACATTACCCTTTATACCTATACTGAAGTCGATGAAGTAAACGGTTATATTGGTAACTTCCAGGTTACCTTGCGTAAAAAGGCCCGTTATGTGGATATGAAAAAATGCACCGGCTGCGGCCTTTGCGAGACCAAGTGTCCTACCAAGGTTCCCAGTGAATATGATCTGGGAATCGGTAAACGCCCCTGTATTTATAAACCCTTTCCTCAAGCGGTACCCAACAAACCAATAATTGACCCGATTAACTGCAAGAAGTTAATCGACGGCAAATGTGGGGTTTGTGAAAAAGTTTGTCCTACTGGGGCAATCAATTATGAAGACAAGGATGAACTTATAACTGAAAATGTAGGGGCTATTGTTATGGCCACCGGTTTTGACTTGATTGATTGGTCCAAAACTTATGGGGAATATGGCTATGGCCAATACCCAGACGTTATTACCGGGCTGCATTTTGAACGGATGCTCAATGCCTCAGGGCCCACTGGCGGAAAACTTAAGCGGCCGTCCGACCATAAAATACCCGAAACAGTTGTCTTTATCAAATGTGTTGGCTCACGGGATGACACCAAGGGACGTTCTTATTGTTCCAGGGCCTGTTGCATGTATACTGCCAAGCATGCTATGCAGGTGATGGAAAAAATCCCTAACTCTCAAGCCTATGTCTTTTATATGGATGTCCGGACACCTGGTAAAATGTATGAAGAATTTTACCAAAGGGCCTTAGACCAGGGTGCTCAATATGTCCGAGGAAGAGTTTCCAAAATATTCCCCAAGGGTGACAAATTAGTAGTCAGGGGAGAGGATACCCTACTGGGAAGCCAGGTAGAGGTTGAAGCCGACCTGGTAGTATTAGCTAGTGCGATGATTCCTAGTTTTGGTTCGGATAAGATGGCCCAAATAGTAGGTTTCTCCACGGATAAAGACGGTTTTTATACCGAAGCCCACCCTAAACTACGCCCGGTGGAAACTAATACTGGAGGGGTATTCCTTGCTGGTACCTGCCAAGGCCCTAAAGACGTACCGGACACTGTATCTCAGGCTAGTGCAGCAGCGGTAAAGGTGGTTGGTTTACTATCAAAGGATCAGATGGCAACTAACCCACGGATTTCCATAATTGATGAGGCTATCTGCTCCGGTTGTCTGCATTGCAAGAATGTTTGTCCATATAAGGCAATTGATGCCAAAACCATTAGTGAACGTGCTCATGGTCAGATGATTGAACGAACTGTGGCTAATGTAAATACAGGACTGTGCCAGGGCTGTGGAGCTTGTACAGTAGCCTGCCGGTCAGGTGCCTTAAACCTGAAAGGCTTTACTAACCAACAGATGTTGGCGGAGGTGGATGCAGCATGTCAGTAGAACAGGCTCAGAGAGCTTGGGAGCCGAAGATTGTCGGTTTCGCTTGCAACTGGTGTAGTTATGCCGGCGCAGATTCCGCCGGGGTCAGCCGGCTCCAATATCCTCCCAGCATCCGGGTAGTCCGGGTGCCCTGCTCAGGAAGAGTTAATCCTCAGTATATCCTGAGAGCTTTCCAGAAGGGAGCAGACGGAGTTCTGGTAGCCGGCTGACACCCTGGCGACTGTCACTATGCTAGTGGCAATTACTTCACCCGTCGTCGCTTTCTAGTAATGAAGCGTTTATTAGAATTTATCGGTGTAGAACCGGGTCGTTTCCATGCCCGCTGGATCTCAGGGTCAGAAGGTCAAAAGTGGGCTGATACCATTAAGGACATCACGGAACAGATCCGTGTACTAGGTCCCAATACGAAGATGAGGGATGAAAAATGATTAAGATTATTGAAGGGCTAAAAGCTGAAACCAAGAAGCTTTTGGAAAGCAAGGCAGTGGATGTGGTTATTGCCTACGAAAAGGGCTCTGACCTCCTGCACATGACCCCCTTGTTTGTTGACACCCCGGAAAAAGCTGAGCGGATTAGCTATAATCCATTTGCGGTAAACAACCTTGGCAAGTACCTTCTGGACTACGCCGCTGGCGATGCCAAAATTGGGGTTGTGGTCAAAGGCTGTGATTCTCGTGCCCTTAATCGGCTAATCCAAGATAACTGTATTCCCCGGGAGCGCATTGTAGCAATCGCCGTTCCCTGTAATGGTCAGTTAGACCCGGAGAAAGTGTTGGCCAAAATAGATCCTCGAGCAGAACTTAATGAGGTTCTAGATCAAGGTGACAACTACCTGCTGAAAACTAGCTCTGGGGATGTGACTTTAAGCAAAAAAGAGTATCTTCGGGAAAAATGTTTTACTTGCGAAACCCCGGTGCCGGTTGTGAGTGATGTTACAATTGGTGAAATTAAAGGTGAGGGTAAAGCTAATGATTATCAAGCTGTAAAGCAGTTTGAGGCAATGTCTCCTGCGGAGAAAAGTGCCTACTGGGAAAAGCAATTTAGCCGTTGTATTCGCTGCTATGCTTGCCGAAATGCTTGTTCAGCCTGTAACTGCCGGGAGTGTGTCTTCGATATGATGGAGCCTTACTGGGTTAGCAAGAAGACTACACTTACCGATAATACCGTCTTCCATATGACCAGGGCGATGCATGTAGCCGGACGCTGTGTGGACTGTGGGGAGTGTGATCGGGTTTGTCCTGTTGACATTCCGTTGCGCCAACTCAACCAGAAGCTGCTTAAGGATGTAAAGGATTTGTTCGGTACATCCACACCGGGTACTACTTCTGAAGTTGAAATGGCACTGGGCCGTTATAATCCAGACGATCCTGAAGAATTCATGTAAGGGGGGTGGCAATGTGAATAAAGTTATCAAGAAAGACCAATTAGCTGCTGTATTAGATAGTATTGCCGCCAAATACCAACTCATTGCCCCTGTGCAGGATGAGTCTGTCGTCCTCTTCAAGCCTGGGGTGGCTGGTAAGGACGTGGTTGTTGACGCGGTTAACACAACTATATCTCCCAAGGGTACCTTCTTTCCCCAGTGGGAGACAATGTACACCTATAATACTAACGAGCCGGATTTTGCCATGGAATGTCCTGAAGCAGGACCGGATCGGGTTTTATTTGGCATACGTCCTTGTGATATGATGGGTATTCTGCATATTGACCCCGTATTTATTGGCAGTAAGTTTGGCGATATTTACTATGAGAACAAGCGTAATAAGACCACCATTATTGGGGTTAGCTGCGCCAAGGTTGCACATACTTGCTTCTGCAACACATTTGGCGGTTCTCCTACCGGCAACAAAGGTGCAGATATTATGTTTTATGATTTAGGAGATAAATTTGCCGTAGAAGTATTAACTGATAAAGGCAAAGCTGTAGCAGAACTATTCAGCAAGTTTTTGGTTGATGACGCCGGTGCCCCGGTAGAAATAGAAGCCAAAACCAAGGAACTAATTGCCTTGCTCAAGCCGGTGGATGTGACCGGAGTTAAAGAGATTATGGATGGAGCTTTTGACAACCCCTACTGGAAAGAATTATCCAGAAAGTGTCTAAACTGTGGAGTATGTACCTTTGTCTGTCCGACCTGTCACTGCTTTGATGTGGTTGATGAGGCTCATCAGTGTGCAGGACAGCGAGTCCGTTGCTGGGATACCTGTATGGCCAAGGACTTTAACCTGGCTGCTGGTGGTCATAACACTAGGCCCAGTAAGCTAGAAAAAGTTCGGAACCGCTTTATGCATAAGCTAAAATATCATTTAGATCGCTATAATCTCGCCGGTTGTGTAGGCTGTGGGCGTTGCAGCCAGAAGTGCCCGGTTAACCTGGATATTACCCAGGTAATTTCCGATGTAAAGGCGGTGAAGTAGGATGTGCAAATGTGCTGCTGAAAACCCCATGTTGGCCTACCCCGCCACAATTACCAAGATAATCGAGGAAACTCCCGATGTAAAAACCTTTCAAATGGTTTTTGATGATCCTAAGCTTCTAGAAAACTTCGGTAATCTACCCGGGCAGGTAACCATGCTTTCCCTACCCGGCCATGGCGAAATTACCATCTCCATTACCAGTTCACCCACCCGTACAGGAATGCTGGAATTCAGTATTAAAAAGGCTGGACGGGTAACCGCAGTTATTCACCAGTTTGAAGAGGGGATGAAAGTCGGTATCCGTGGACCATATGGCAATAATTTTCCCTTTGATCAAATGAAGGGTAAAGACCTGCTGATTATTGGCGGTGGGATTGGATTAGCTCCCGTAAGGTCATTAATTGATTATGTCCTAGCAGATGAGCACCGGGCTGATTATGGTCATGTGGATATCCTTTACGGCGCTCGTTCCAAAGCGGATTTGTGCTTTAAGTACGATCTGTTTGATACCTGGCCCAATAAAAAAGATACCAGTGTTTATGTAACCATTGATAGACCTGAGGAAGGTTGGGATGGCAAGGTTGCTTTTGTTCCAGCCTACTTGGAAGAAGTTAATCCCTCCCCCACAAATAAGATTGCCGTAACCTGTGGGCCGCCAATCATGATTAAATTTGTCCTTCAGACTCTGGCTAAACTAGGCTGGCAGGATGAGCAAATCATCACTACCTTGGAGGGCCGGATGAAATGCTGCATTGGTAAATGTGGACGTTGTAACGTTGGGGACAAGTTTATCTGTCTGGATGGACCAGTGTTTAACCTAGCTCAAATTAAACAGATGCCAGATGAGTTTTAAGTTTAAGTTACGAAGGATGCTGAAAAGATTTCAGCATCCTTCAATTTTTTATAATGTTGTTTTAGCCCAGAGCAGGCTGTTAAAGAACCCGTATAGCACGAAGCCTGATGTGCCAAGGCCGCAGGCGTACTCATGTACGTTGAGGACCTTGGCATATCTGGTGACAAGCTATCCTGAAAATTAACACGTTAATTTTCATATACTGTTGGTGCCACGTTAGTGGCATGGATGTCTAGACGGGGATTTTTAACAGCCGTAACGGCATATCACCCCACATACCGCATAAGCTATAGGGAGGGGGTGCTCATTTGCCAAGAAGTATGGACAGAGTCAGAATGAGAACGAAAAGTAGCTATCGCAGCCTTCGCTTGTATTTTGCTATATTTTATATTATTCTTGGGTCAGTGCTTACCCTTTGGGAACTAATTAGGATCGGACTAACCTGGTAAAATTAAAAAGCAAGCCTTGGTCCATAATAATGCTACCAGGCTTGCTTGGTTAATTTAGCGACTATAACCTACTCCCAGAATTCCTCCTAGGATACCACAGGCCGCACTCATGAAGCTTTTCATCATGTAGCCTGCCCAAGTGAAGGAATTTGAGAAAAAGCCCAAAGTGATAATTAGGGTGGTACAAGCAAAGGCGAGTCCAACCCCAAGTCCATGCCAAAGACCACGGTTTCCAGCTCTCCTACCCGCCGTGAAGCCGCCAACAAGGTTGCTCAGGACTATAACCAAAACACCAGCTGTAGGAAGGGTACTTTCTTTTATGGATGTATATAGGAGCAGCATAGCTATAGCTAAAATTAAAACTACAGTTAAGCTTAGGGCAACTAATAAGCCTCTGAAAAGTGCAGTGATATCAAAATTAGTCGGGGGAGCAACTTTATCTACCTGCCACATTAGTAATTTCCACCTCCGTTCAAAGATATCTTAAAACAATCTATGTACCGGAGTGGAAAATATTCCTGTTATTCATATAAAATGAAGTATGGTAATCTATAAGTCAAGAAAACCTAAGCTACAAGAGGCATTAATATAGCCTAGGGGGGAAGTAGTATGCAAGGCAAGAATCAGATGAAATCCAACGTATATAGTTATGTTTTGGGAAATCGTTTGTACTTAAATATTACCAACAGCTGTACTAATCGTTGTGAGTTCTGTGTGCGGGAGAGTTGTGACGGGTCGGTTGCCGAAGGTAGTTTGTGGCTACAGCACCAGCCAACAGTAAAAGAGGTTCTGAACTCCCTGGAGCACCCAGAGCAATATCTAGAAATTGTTTTTTGTGGTTTTGGTGAGCCTTTGTCTCGAGTTGATACAGTAATAGCAATTGCCAGAGAGCTTAGGCAATATCATGTGCCCATAAGAATAAATACTAACGGACAAGCCAACCTAATTCACCAGCGGAATATTGTTCCTGATTTAAAGGGTTTAATTGATGTTGTTTCCATTAGCTTAAATGCTGAATCAGCAGAAAAATATCAGCAAATCTGTCATTCTGTTTTTGGTGAGCCAGTTTTTCAGGGGATTTTGGACTTTGCAGCCGCCTGCAAAAACTATATTCCACAAGTTGTTTTATCCGTTGTAGCTATGCCGAATATAGACGTTGAGGCCTGTCGGAAAATTGCCCACTCCCTGGGCGTAGAATTTCGATTACGCAAATTTAATCCTGAACTATCTTAAATAAGTGATAAAGCATGCTACTTTAATCCCAAGGCTTCATAATCCTTTGCGTTGACTTGGCCGGTGACTAGAAGTTGTTGCTGTTTTTGAAACTGGATTAAACTTCGTTCCGTAGCTGGTCCAAACATTCCGTCACATTTACCTTGATAGTAACCCCATTTTCGGAGGCGTTCCTGGACTAGTACAACATCAGAGCCATTATCACCATTAACTAGTACCTTCCAGGGCTGATGCAATCGCCCAAAAGGGTTTCCGACAATTGTAACCGGGGTGCCTACCTTCACCCAGGGATAAAGTTCCTCCACTGTCCAGTTAAACATTCGAATACATCCGGCACTTTCCTCTCCGCCAATGGAATATGGTTTATTAGTGCCATGAATACCGTACAAACCCCAGCTTACATTCAGGAGCATAAATCTGGAGCCAAATCCGTCACCCCAGTCTTTTGCCATGCGGACGATTTTCCAGTTACCAATGGGAGTTGGTGTATCGGGTTTTCCCACTGCTACTTTAAAGGTTTTGTAAGGCTCATTATCATTAAAAACAGTTAGTGTTCGCCTATGCGTATCTACAATTAAACTAATTTCTCCCATTGGTGGGGGAAGTTTTTCTTCAGCTTCCTTTTTAACAATATTTTTATTGGTTTTTTTCGACAAACTTTCACATTTATGATTTTTGATTTTATACCAGGTGGAGTCGTGAATTTCCGTTGCAGCAGCGATATCTATTGGGCTTATTAATCCTAGTCCCAAAATGATGAGGATAAGGAAATAAAGTCGCAATTTTTTTCAACTCCTGTAATTAAAATTTTGAGGGTAACAAGTATATTATTACACTAGTTTAGGTTCCTTCATGCAAGCCAAGTTATTCCGTAAATGTTTCGGCAATAAATGTGCAGCGTTGAATAGCTGAGCTAATGGTTTATAATTGGGGTAGTACCAGCGTAGTGTCAGTTATCTTAACTCAAAAAGTGGAAGCCCTTGCTTATCAAGGACTTCCACTATGTTTATTTGGATTCAACGTAGGAGCAGATCACTGTTCCTAAAATTGTGAGTATCAGAACTTTAGTATCAAAAATAGTATAACGGAAGGGTCATTAATGAGCAACGAATATTAACAAAATAGTTAAGTGCCATTTACGAAAAAACGAGTGAGGACAAAGTTTAAAATGCTTAACACTGGGAATCCGCGAACAGAAAGCATGGGAATATGCAAACACAAGAAAGAGCTATGGAGAACATCCAGTAGCCCTATCCTATCCAAATCCCTAACTAACGACGTAATTAAGGGATTTGGATTCCTGTTCTTTTCAGAGTATTATCGACAAGCTATAGCGTCCTACGGGATAAATTGGCTTACAATTAATGATTTTGAGGCTGTCTTTCCTTATAAGTGGGCTCCTGCTGTTCAATGTAATTGACCCTGCCTTTAAAGCCATTGCAGATAGTTTCTAACTGGGAGGCATAGCCATTAAACATTTGCTTGGCGGTTTTGTCCTGGGTATCTAAGGCAAATGCCTTCATGCTGGAAGCAGCACTTTCCAAGGAAGCGAGGGTAGTGTGCATCTTTTGACCAACTGTCATTACTTAATCCTCCTTATTAAAATGTAGTTTAAGCATTAACAATGTTATTTTCTCCAGGATTACATAATAATATAGCTGGAAAATACATTGCTAAATTCTAATAAACTTCTAAAAATATTCTAAGCACAAAGCCCGCTCAAAATGAATAATCTAAAACGGGAAAAAATTTGGGGGGCGAAGGACATGAATTACACTATTAAACCGGGGGATACACTATTTAGTATTGCCAGGCAATTTGGGATTACTGTTTCCGAATTAATGGCTGCAAACGCTAATGTTGATCCGAATAATTTAATTATTGGAGAAACATTAGTAATACCTCCTAGGCTACCGTCCATAACTTTTTACCGGGTTCTACCTGGTGACACTTTATTCATAATATCTAGGAAATACGGGGTTTCTATCCAGTCAATTGTAATTGCTAATGGCTTAGCGGACCCTAACCGGCTAGAGGTCGGGCAATTACTAATTATCCCTAGAATACCTATTCCCGGCACTACCCTACCACCAACCACCACTCTACCACCAACCACCACTCTACCACCAACCACCACTCTACCACCAACCACCACTCTACCACCAACCACCACTCTAC